>NZ_MAXA01000217.1 GCF_001854695.1 Parafrankia soli | reverse complement strand
GTGCCGGACGAACCGGTTCCGCCACCTGCCCACCGTGTCCCGGCTGATTCCCAGTTCGGCGGCCACGGACTTGTTGGTCCTGTCATCCGCGCACATCAACACGATGCGCGCCCGCTGGGCCAGGCCCTGCGCAGTCCTGCGCCGGCTGGCCCACCCCTGAAGGGTCCGCCGCTCGGCCCCGGTGAGCACGAGCGGCAGACTCGGCTTACCTGCCATACCTCCATGACACCGCAGGTCCCATGAGATCGCAGATCTCCGGAACGGGACACTAGCCCTGTTTGCGTCCAGCGCTCTGATGGGCCTTGAGCGCGACGGCGCCGACGGGATCCGTGGTGGGCTGCGCTGACCCGCCGGCGGGTTCGACGGTGAGCGCGACCTTCTCCGCGTCGCCCACGTTGCCGACGACCCAGTCGGCGGACCTGGAGTTACCGGCCGTCAGCCCGGCGGAGCGCGCTCCCGCCGGCCCGAGCAGCCACAGCTGGTAGACCTTCCCGGCATCGAGCGGCGGCAGGTCGCGCGCGGAGACGACCGCCAGGTTGCCGGCGTTCGCCATGGTCAGCTGGCCGCCCCCGGCGACCGGTGCAGAGTCGGCCACGGTGAGCGCGGAGGCCGCGAGGGCCTGGGCGTCGGTGACCTGGGCGCGTGTGTCGGCGAGCTCGGCCCGCTGGTTGATGGTGACGGTCCCCAGGGCGGCTCCCGCCGCGAGGACGGCGGCGGCGGCGACCCCGACCAGCGCGTGACGTGCGCCCGGACGTCGGCGCCGCCCGCCGGGGCCGCCCTGCCGACCCCGCCCGGGCAGACCGGGGGTGGGCCGAGCACGACCGAGCCCGGCCTGGCCGAGCCGGGCGGATCCGTCGTGCTGACCGGTCTGATCAGGTCGGCCGGTGGGTGGCGCGGCCCGGTCCGTGGGAACGCGCGGGCGGAACTGCGGCGTCATCCCGATCACGGCGAGGATGTCCGCCCGCAGGCCCGGCGGTGGCTGCTCGGCGGCGATCGCCGCGAGATGCTCCGTAGCCGCCGAGAGGCGGACGAGCTCGTCGGCGCAGAACTCGCACTGCTCCAGGTGGGCGTCGACGAGCGCGGCGTCGGCCTGGTCGACGGCGTCGAGCGCCCGGGCAGCGACGAGAGAGTGTGCGTTGGCGGTCAAGACCGGCCCCCCATGCAGTCCGACAGCCGGCTCAGCCCGTCACGCATCCGGGTCTTGACCGTGCCGACGGGTAGTTCGAGCAGTTCGGCGACTTCGCGGTAGGTGTAACCGGAGTAGTAGGCGAGTGTGATCGACTCGCGCTGGGTGGCCGTCAGGTCGCCCAGGCAGCCGCGGATCCGCTCGTGCTCCAGCCTGGTCTCGACCTGCTCGGCGACCTGGTCGTGCGGCCGCGCGGTGGACCGGGCCGCGACCCGGACGTCCCGCGCCCGCTGGGCCTCGACGGAGCGGACCCGGTCGACCGCGCGGCGGTGCGCCATCGTCGAGACCCACCCGGTGACACTGCCGCGGGCGGGGTCGAACCGCGGCGCCTCCTGCCACACCCCGACGAAGACCTCCTGGGTGACCTCCTCGGCCTGCGCCGGGTCGCGCACGACCCGGCGCACGAGTCCGTACACGCGTGCGGCGAGCTGGTCGTAGAGGGCACCGAACGCGTCGGTGTCCCCGCGGCCCGTGCGGGCCAGTAGCGTCTCCGGGGTCGGCCCGCAAACGCCGTCCCCGGTACCGGGCAGGGCGCGCAGCGCCGCCGCCTGGATCTGGTCGGCTTCCATGACTCCCCATCGCGTCGTCACCAATGACTCGACCGGGGTTCGTCGCCGCGGACCTCGCGGATCGGTCCGGCGCGAACATTCTCGTCCCTTACGGCTCGTTCCACTCCCCGCCCCAACTGCCCGGGGCCGATCGTCCAACCCCACGAGGGATCCTGCGGCAGCCGCGGATCACGCGGAAACGAGCTGTTATGCACGGCAGGCTCCGCCGCCGGGCGATGCGTGGCCGTCCAGTGAGTCCAGGCTCTCACTGAACCGCCGCGGTTCCCCCCGCCGTGCATAACGGCTGGGCCGACATGAATACTTCTCGCGTCGGCCACCACCGGAGTCCCCGCTCACGCGCCCACCACACGCCCGCGGCCACCACGAACCACAGCCGGTCGCGGCACTTCGCAGGGCACCCGACGCCCGGCCCGGGACGGACCCACCGTCGTCGATCTCGTTGCGAAACGGGCTTGTCAGGCGCTTCCCGGGTGACCGCCCGTCCCCGGTCCGTCGGCACCGGCGAGACGTCCCAGGAACGTGGTGTTGTCGTAGAAGTTCTCCACCGCGAGTAGGCGCAGGTCCGGCGCGCAGCGGGCGACCGTGACGCCGAACAGCTCCATCCGCTCCCCGGTCGGCTGGTGCCCCTGGTAGGGGCCGTCGAAGGTACCCCAGTGCCGCCACTTGAAGGCGATCACGGGCGGCGGTGAGTACACCTCGAGGACCTCCCAGAAGAACCCGCCCGGGAACGCCCGGTGGAAGGTCTCATGGGAGGACTCGAAGGTCTCCGCGGCGGCCGAGTAGTAGGGGTTCTCGCCGATCAGGACGTTGTAGCTGCCCCGCTCGGCGAGCTCGGCGCTGTCCGCCGCCGGTCCTCCGTTCATGCTGACCCGGATCCGGTCGCTGACCATGCTGACCCACTGGGCGGGGTCGCTCTTGTAGGAGAGCTCCATCTCGAACACCTGCACGAGCTGCTCGACGACGTCGGCGAGGGAGCCGGGCGTGTGGTGGACGGTGCGCTCCCCGGGCATCACCTCGCGGGAGAAGCGGTAGTCCGGCGGGGCCCCGTCGCGCCACCGTGCGTCGGTGGAGGCGGCGATGACCGCGTCGCGGCCGCGCAGGTGCAGCGGAGTCGTACCAGCCGTGCTGTCTTCGCTCACCGTGTCGTCCTCCATGGTCCGATGCATTCGCCTGTTCGGGCGGCCGCGCAGTCGCCGGACGGCACAACCCCCCGTGGCGGCCAAGGGCGGCTGGGGGTCGTGGGCGCACACTGTCGGTGACAGTTGGACGGTCGATGGTGCCGTCAGGCCTGCGCATCTCGAGTCTGGTCGGTACGGAACCCGCCAGGCCCGAATCGTTTGTCGCCGGAGCAACGACGAAGGTCCCGGCCGGACGGACGTTCGGTCCCGCCCCGCGGCTCGCCCGAGCCAACCCGAGCCTTCCGCCCACCCCGGTCCCGCGACAGCCGGGGCCGGCCTGGGGCAGCCACGGGATTGGGTTCGTCCAGGAAGGTCAGGACCTGGCCGGTACGACAGGGCGAAGTGGCGGGACACCGACCTGGTCGCGTTCGCCGCTGACCGCGTCGCCTCCGGCCGAACCTGGAAGCCCGACGATCAGACGCAATGCCCACCCCGGACGAGGCCGCGACACTGCGCCTACCTCCCGGAGAACCCGTCGTCGTCGGTAGTGGCTGGCGCGGGCGGTGGCTTGATGGCAGCGCCGCCACTGTGACCAGTGCAGGACGTGGGCAACAGTCTCGGTCGTCTGGACGACGAGAGCGGTGAACAGCCGGGCGAGGAAAGCATGGGCGAGCATCGCGAGACAGGTCTGGATCGTTTCTTCGCCGACCCAGCGGCGTCCAGCGACCCTGACCAGCGCGGACAGCGGGACCGGGCCTGGCGCGTGGGAGCGGTAGAAGGCGTACTCGCCGGTGCGGCGGTGGCGGCGGACCAGGCGCTGCCACGGCGCGGCGCGCCGCGCGGTGCTGGTGTTTCGAGGGGGTGCCGCCGCCGGCGCGCCCCTGCGGTCAGCGGCCGGGGACGGAAGCGGAGCGTGGCCAGGGGCGCTGGCCGTCCTTGGCTTCGATGCTTGCGTTGAAGCGCTCGAGCATGCTGGCGAACAGGCGTAACTCGTCCTCCGACCAGGTGGAGACCAGGCCGCTCAGCTCGCCGATGACGAAGGCGCGGTCGTCGGCGACGCGGCGGGCTCCCTCGGGGGTGATGCTCAGCTTGCGGGCGAGGCCGCCGTCGGGGTCGGGGATGCGCTCGGCCAGGCCGGCCTGGAGGACCGCGGCGGTCTGGCGGTTGACCGTGGAGACGTCGAGGGAGAAGGCCTCGGCGAGCTGGCCGATGGTCATCGGGCCCTGGGCCTCGAGGCGGCTGAGGAGGAGATAGGCGGAGCGGTCGAGGTGACGCGTTCGCCCGCGCCTCGCGGCGTTGGGCGCGATGTGGTGCCTGGCGAGCAGCATCAGCTCCCGCTCCAGGTCGCGCAGACTGTCGTGCACCCGGGCCTCCGCTGGACGTCCGCGCACCAGTGGCGGCGGACCGTGACCTTTCTCCCAGTCTAACGGTGTGACGACAGGATGTGTATAAACCATATTGTGTGTAGCATGCATATAGGAAACGCCTGAGCTGGCGTTCGGCCTGGCAGTCTGTCCCGGCGTCGAGCCCGCACCACCTTCGTCGAATCGGAGTACCGCCATGGCGCGAGCTCGCACGGACCCGGCCGAACCGGGGGCGGGCCCGGCGTCGACGGCACCGATGGGACCGACCGCGCCGCGCCCGAGCCTGTTGACCGCGGCGCTGGCCGTGGCGGGCATCGTGGCGTCGTTCATGCACACCCTGGTCGTGCCGATCATTCCGCAGCTCCCGCACCTGTTGGACTCCTCGGCGTCCAACACGACCTGGGTCGTCACGATCACCTTGCTGGCCGGTGCCGTCGCGACGCCCGTCGCCGGGCGGCTCGGTGACATGTACGGCAAGCGCCGGATCATGCTCGGCAGCGTGGGGCTGCTCGGCGCCGRCTCGCTGGTCTGCGCGCTGAGCACGTCGTTGCCACAGATGGTTGTCGGCCGCGGGCTGCAGGGGCTGGCCACCGGGCTGATCCCGCTCGGGATCAGCCTCATGCGCGACGAGCTGCCGCCCGAGCGGCTCGGCTCCGCGCTCGGGCTGATGAGCTCCTCGCTCGGCATCGGCGGCGCGCTGGGTGTCCCGACCTCGGCGCTGATCGCTCAGAACTTCAGCTGGCACGTGCTCTTCTGGACGGCCACCGTCCTGAGCGTGCTGGTGCTCGCCATGCTGTGGCGGGTCGTCCCCGAGTCGCCGGTGCGCGACGTCCGCGGCCGCTTCGACGTCGTCGGGGCGCTCGGGCTCGGCGCCGGGATCACCTGCCTGCTGCTGGCGATCTCCAAGGGCAGCACCTGGGGCTGGACGTCCACCACCACCCTGGGGACGGTGCTCGCCGCGCTCGCGGTGCTGGCCCTGTGGGGCCCGTGGGAGCTGCGCCACGCCTCCCCGGTGGTCGACCTGCGGGTCAGTGCCCGCCGCCAGGTGCTGATGACCAACCTGACCTCGGTCGTCGTCGGCTTCGCGATGTACGGGATGGGGCTGGTCATCCCGCAGTTCCTGCAGCTGTCCGCGGGCACCGGCTACGGGCTGGGCAAGTCGATGGTCGTCGCCGGGCTGTGCTTCGCCCCGTTCGGGGTGGTCATGATGCTCGCCTCGCCGCTCACCGCCCGGGTGTCGGCGATGTGGGGGCCGAAGACGACGCTGGTGCTCGGTTCCGCGATCATCGGGGTCAGCTACCTGATCGGCCTGTTCGTGATGCACTCGGTCTGGCAGGTCGTGCTCCTCGCGGTGATCGGCGGGGTCGGGGTGGCGCTGGCCTACGCGTCGATGCCGTCGCTGATCATGGCCGCGGTGCCGGCGACCGAGACCGCGGCGGCCAACGGTCTGAACACCCTGATGCGCTCGCTGGGCACCTCCTCGTCGGCTGCCATCGTCGGGGTGATGCTGGCCAACATGACCATCACGTTCGACGGCCGGGAGGTTCCGTCGCTGGCGGGCTTCCACGCGGTGTTCGCGCTCGGCGCGGGCGCGGCGGCGGCCGCCGTACTGATCGGCCTGTTCATCCCCGGCCGGGGGGCGCGGGATGTGCCCATCCCGGCTGCCGCGGCCCCGCGTGAGACGGGCCGACCGCGCGCGCAGCTCCAGCAGAGCTGACAACCTCCGCTACAGCTGACAGCCGCCGGCCGGTCGCACGATCCGGACCCGGATCGTGCGGCCGTGTGTGGACGTCCAAGCTGATCTTGGGACGGCGGCGGTGGCGCCACCGGGACGAAGCGCGGGATACGGTCGGATCCGGACCCGCCTCGGATCCCGGTCCGGGCCGATCGGGGCGGTGCGAACAGCTGCCGTGACCCGACGCATCGGGGCGGGGAAGGACGCGATCGCCATGCTGCCGCTCGTCACCGTGCTGGTCCTGGCCGTGCTGACGGCAGTGGCGGTCGGCGGGGCGCTGCTGGCCGCGGCCGGCTGGTGGGCCGCCGCCGCGGTGGCCGGCGCGCTGCTGGCCGTGGCCGTGCACGACGTCGTCCAGCGCCAGCACGCCATCCTGCGCTACCACCCGGTGCTCGGGCATGCCCGGTTCCTGCTCGAGACCGTCCGCCCGGAGATCCAGCAGTACTTCGTCGAGCGCAACTACGACGGCCGCCCGTTCGACCGTGCCACCCGGACGATGATCTACCAGCGGGCCAAGGGCACCCATGGGGACCAGGCCTTCGGTACCGAGCGCGACGTCAACGAGGTCGGCTACGAGTACCTCCCGCACTCCACGGCGCCCGTGCCGGTCGCCCCCGGCTCCGCGCCGCCGCGGGTGCGCGTCGGCGGGCCGGACTGCACCCAGCCCTACGACATGGCGCTGCTCAACGTCTCGGCGATGAGCTTCGGGTCGCTGTCGGCCAACGCGGTGCTGGCGATGAACCGTGGCGCCGCGGCCGGCGGCTTCGCGCACGACACCGGCGAGGGCGGGCTCACCGAGTACCACCTGCGCCACGGCGCCGACCTGGTCTGGGAGATCGGCAGCGGCTACTTCGGTACCCGCACCCCCGACGGTGACTTCGACCCGGCCCGCTTCAAGGACGTCGCCGCGCTGCCCACGGTGCGGATGGTCGAGCTCAAGCTGAGTCAGGGCGCCAAGCCCGGCCTCGGCGGCGTGCTGCCGGCGGCGAAGGTCACCGCGTCGATCGCCCGGGCCCGCGGGGTCCCCGAGGGGGTCGCGTGCATCAGCCCGTCGTTCCACCGGGTCTTCGCCACCCCGCGCGAGCTCGTCCTGTTCGTCGGGCGGATGCGCGAGCTCGCCGGCGGCAAACCGGCCGGGTTCAAACTGTGCGTCGGGTCGCGCCGCGAGCTGCTCGCGATCTGCCGGGCGATGGTGGAGGAGGGGATCACCCCGGACTTCATCGTGGTGGACGGTTCGGAGGGCGGCACCGGCGCCGCACCGCTGGAGTACGAGGATCATGTGGGCACCCCGCTGACGGAGGGCCTGATCACCGTGCACAACGCGCTGGTCGGGGTGGGCCTGCGGGACCGGGTCCGGATCGGGGCCGCCGGCAAGGTCGCCAGCGGGGTGGACGTCGTCAAGCGGCTCGCGCAGGGCGCGGACTACACGAACGCGGCCCGGGCGATGATGATGGCGGTCGGCTGCATCCAGGCCCAGCGCTGCCACACCAACACCTGCCCGGTGGGGGTCGCCACCCAGGACCCGCGCCGCGCCCGCGCCCTCGACGTCACCGACAAGAGCGAACGGGTCCGCCGCTACCAGGCGGCGACCGTCGCCCAGGCGGTGCAGGTGATGGCCTCGCTCGGCTGCACCGGGCCCGAGCAGCTCCACCCGGGGATGCTCATGCGCCGCATCACCCACACCGACACCCGCAGCTACGCCGAGCTGTACGAGTGGCTCGAACCCGGTGAGCTGCTCGCCGAGGCGCCGCGTTCGTGGGCGGCCGACTGGGCCGCCGCCGACCCCGACAGCTTCCGTCCCTGAGACCCCGTCAGCAGCGACCCCGTCAGTAGCGGCCAAGATCAGCGCGGGGCGCGGTCCAGAGCGCGGTCCAGGAACCGGATGATGCCCGCCAGGCGCTCGGCGAGCGGGAAGGCCCCGCCGTGGCCCACCCCCCGCAGCAGGGTGAGCTCGACCGACCCGCCGGCGGCGTACAGGCCGTCCGCGAGCTGCTGCGACTGCTGGTAGGGGACGGTGCAGTCGGTGTCGCCGTGCTCGATCAGGAACGGCGGCGGYGGGCGGTCACGGCGCAGGTGGGACAGCGGGCTGGCCAGACGCACCAGCTCCGGCGCGGCGGTGATCTGCGCGCCGAGGAAACGCGACTCGGGGGAGTCCGCGCGGTCGTGCGAGGCGGCCCGGGCCGGGCAGCGCGGATTCGCGCGCAGCTGGGCGTCCATGGTCGAGAAGTCCACCGGGCCGTACAGGTCGACCACCGCCCGCACCGCGCTGGACGGCCGCGCTCCGGCGGGGCTGAGGTCCACGACAGGGGCCAGGCCCACGGGAGGACCCAGGTCGACGTCCTCGGACAGCGGGTCGTCGCCGGCGGCGCCGAGCATGGCGGCGAGGTAGCCGCCGGCCGACTCGCCGATCACCCCGATCCGGGCCGGATCCAGCCCGAGGCGGTGCGCGTTCGCCTGCAGCCAGCGCACCGCGGCCCGGACGTCGGCGACCGCCGCCGGGAACGCCGCCTCACCGGAGAGCCGGTAGTTGACGCTGGCCACCGCGTAGCCCGCGTCGGCGAGCGCGTGCGCGGTGCGGGCCATGTCCTGCTTGTCGCCGACGGCGAACCCGCCGCCGTGGATCGCGACGACGACCGGAAGCGGGTCGCCGCCGCCCGTGGGCAGGTACAGATCGAGACGCTGTGCGTCGGACAGCGTCGCGTAGGCCAGGTCCTGCTCGGTGCGCACACCGCCGCCATCAAGGTCGAGTCGGGTCGGGAGACGGGGGAGACGGGCATGGCACGGCCCACCCCCGGCTGCATCATGCCCCACAGCCCGGTGGGGCTTCAGCCCCAGGTCGACAGGTTGCGGCTGAGGTCGCCGGTGAAGGCCGCCGCGTACTCGTGCACGGCGCGGCGACCCTCGAGGGTTCCGGTGCCGGCCGTCAGCGGCTCGTCGGTCCACAGGTCGTCGAGGGCTCCGGCGTTCGGGCGGCTGCCGGCCGGCCCGACCGGCAGCAGCGGCAGGGCCGTGCCCGCCGGCATGGCGCCGGGGCCGCGTACGACGACGAGGCCGCGCAGGATCCCGTCGGCCCCGTCGGCGTCGACCGGGGTCACGACCGCCCGCAGGAACCAGCGCGGGCCGTCGACTCCGACGACCCGGCAGCCCGGGAGCAGCAGCTCCGGGCCGTGGGGGCCGTCGCGGACCTCCGACTCCGGGTGGCTGGCGGCCAGCTCGGCGCGTACTCCGGCCCACAGTCGCCCGCTGGTCGGCGCGGCGAACACGGTCACCCGCACGGTGAGCCCGGCGGCCGTCAGGACGAGGTCGGTGCCCGGCCCGGTCCGCGTGCCGCGGGCGATCCGCGCGGTCACTCCCGGCGGCACCGCGACGCGCAGCGCGCCGAGGTCGAGAATCTCGGGCGCGTGCCGCCCCACCCCACCGGCTACAGCTCCGACACCCGGGACGGCGTCGCCGGAGCCGGAGCGGGAACCGGCCTCGTCGTCGGGCGGGTCGGCCGGCGCCTCGTGCGCCGCCTCGCCTGCCCCGCCGGGCCAGGCGAGCTCGGAGACGTCGTACGGGCCGGGGCCGTCCAGGGCGGCAGGTGCCGGCCCGCGCGCCGCGTGGTCGGATGGATGCTCGTCCACGGTGGTCCTGCGGCGACCGAACATGCTCCCCCTCCCCAATCACCACGCGTGTCGCCGGGTGGGAGCGGGCGGCGCGGGGTGTGGGCGTGGCCACTGGGTCGCAGTGTGACCCGGCCGCGGCGGCCAGGCAAGCCGGCGCGGCGAAAACCTGGGTCACGGCGACGCGAGCTGCCTAAGATGACTGGCGACTGCCACGGTTCCGTCTGGGGTGACTGGCGGGTGCGGTCGGCAGTGGGCCAGATCATGGGGTTTCTCAGGGGCTGTGGGTGAGTTGTGAGTACGGGAAAAGTACTTCGTTTTGATCATGTGCGCGGCTACGGGTTCCTTGCGCCCAGCGACGGCGGCGAGGATGTCTTCCTGCACGCGAACGATCTCCTCGTCGAGAAGAGTCTGGTAGTGCCGGGCGTGGTCATGGAGTTCGAGGTCGAGGAGAGCGACCGCGGCCGGAAGGCGTCGGCGGCCCGGATCCTGCGGGGCCCGGCGGCGGGCTCGGTCGTCGGGCCGGCGGCCGTCACGACCGCCCCAGCGCCGGTGGTCTCCCGCCACGACGACGGCGGCGACGGGCTGTGCGACGTCCTGCCGGCCGAGGAGTTCACGCAGGAGGTCACCGAGGTCCTGCTGCAGACCGAGCCGTCGCTGACCGGCGCGCAGATCCTGCACATCCGCCGCCAGCTCGCCGACGTCGCCCGCAAGTACGGGTGGGTGGAGAACTGACGCTCCGGGCGGCACCCGCCGGCTGAGCCTGCCGCTCAGCCGGCCATCCCGGCCTGCCGGGAGTCGTCGATCTCCGGGGAGTAGACGACGAGGCTGCCCTTCCCCAGCCGTTTCGCCGCGTACATGGCGTGGTCGGCGTGCTGGAGCACTTCGTCGGGGCAGACCGGTCCCGCCTCCGTGCCCACGATCACCAGGCCGAGGCTGGCGCGCACCAGGTGCCGGCGGTCCTCGATGGCCACGGCGATCCGCAGCGCCGCGCGGATCCGGTCGCCGGCCGCGCGCAGCTCCTCGGTGCGCCCGCCCGCCTGGTCCGCGGCCCGGGTGTCGAGCAGGACGGCGAACTCGTCGCCGCCGAGGCGGGCCACCGTGTCGGTCGGGCCCGCCGCCTGGGCCAGCCGGTGGGCCGCCGTGCGCAGGACCCGGTCGCCGGCGGCGTGGCCGAGGTTGTCGTTGACGACCTTGAAGTCGTCCAGGTCGCAGAACAGCAGCGCCACCGGGTGGCCGGTGCGCTCGTGCCGGTCGATGGCCGCGCGCAGCCGGCGAAAGAAAAGCGTGCGGTTCGCCAGGCCGGTCAGCGGGTCGTGGAAGGCCTGGTGGTGCAGCCGGGCCCGGCTGTCCTCGTAGCGGGCCAGCAGCAGCGTGTTGTCGATCGTGGTCACGAGCTGGCGGGCGAGCGCGAGCAGCATCAGCGCGAGCATGCCGATGATCTGCGCGACCGGGATGTCGGCGTGCGTGATGATCTGGGCCGCGAGCAGGGCGCCGACGCAGCCGAGGGGCAGGTAGGGCACGGCGACGCGGGCCCAGACCCCGCGCGGGCTGCGCCTCGTCCGGATGATCATGCCGTCGTGGGAGGCGGCGGCGGCCAGCGCGGTCAGCACGCTGCCGCCGGCGAAGCCGACCAGCACGACCGCGTCCGGGCCGTCGGTGGCCTTCGCGTAGGCGTTCAGCGCGGCGCCGTCGGTCACGGCGAACAGGAGCAGGCTCGCGCTGAGCAGGCTGAGCGATCCCGAGCCCGTCGGCCGTCGGAAGATCAGGATGAAGATGACGGCGGAGAGCAGGATGAGCTTGCCCGCCCCGCCGGCCACCCCGAACGCCAGCGACGCCTGGTTGATCTGTGTCGACCGCACGAGCGGGACGACCAGGATCGCGTAGACGAGCAGCAGCAGCGATCCGACGACGAGCAGCCCATCGAGGACGGCCTCGAGGTACCAGGCCATCCCGCCACGTTTGTTCGTGCTGATCGGGATGGCGCGGGCCCGCTCGGTGGGGAAGGTCAGCAGCCCGGCCAGGCCCAGGGCATAGCCGAGCAGCGGCGCGGCCCCGGTCGCGGCGAGATCGGGGACGGTCTCCCCGCTGGCCACCATCGAGACGGCCACTCCCGCCACGAAGCTTGACGTGATCGCCGCCGCCTCGAACCGCCGCCACCGGCGCTCGTGCCGGGGCACCCGTCGCGCGGTGACGAGGCAGCAGATCGCGGAGGTGAGCGCGGCAGCCGTCACCGCGGCCTGCGCCGCCTGTTTGCCGATGTGCTCGGGCAGCGCCATCGCGACGGCCGCGGCCAGCACGACGAAGGCCAGCCCGATGGCGGCCATCGCGCGGAACGCGCCGCGGGACACCGGACGCGCGGGCAGCCCGTCCGGCTCGGCGCGGCCGCGGGCCCCGCCCGGTGTCGCTTCCCGTCCGTCCGGCATTCAGCTCCCGTCGGCGGTCGTCCGGTGACGTCCCGCCGGGCGTGCGCGGCCGGTCAGCGGGACCGGGCCGTGCGGCACGCCGGGCGAGAAGTCCGTGTTTCGAGTGGACGCCCAGCGCCGGGCTTCTTCAACTCAGGACGCGCGATCTGTCCGTTACGTCGGCATGGCGCCCGTCCGGCCCGCAGCGCGGTGCCGCTACGGTGAGCGTGCCGCCACACCCGCGCACCGCCACGGGGCACGCCGGGCCCGCGGGAGGAGGCTCGAGGGGGAGGTTGGGATGATCCTGCTGGCCGGCGCCCGGGTGGTGACGCCGCACAGTGTCCTCGACCCCGGCCGGGTGCGCGTCGAGAACGGCCTGATCACCGAGGTCGGCCCCGAGGCCGGCCCCACGGCCGGGCCTGTCGGTGGGGAGGCGGGCGGCGCGGGGGCGGGCGGCGCGGACATCGTCGACCTGGCCGGGTCCTGGCTGGTGCCCGGGTTCGTCGACCTGCACGTCCACGGCGGGGGCGGGCACGACGTCACGGCGTCACCGGCCGATCTGGCCGCGGCGGTGGCCTTCCACCGGGCGCACGGCACGACCCGCACGCTGGTCTCGCTGGTGGCGGCGCCGGTGGAGCGCCTGGCCGAGCAGTTGTCCTGGGTGGCGGCGCTCACCGCGGCCGGGCCGGGGCCGGACGGCCATGTGGTCGGCGCGCATCTGGAGGGGCCGTTCCTCGCGCCCGCGCGCCGTGGCGCCCAGCCGGGCGAGCATCTGCGCGCGCCTGACCGCGGGGTGTTCGCCGAGCTCGTCGCGGCGGGCGCGGGCACGCTGCGGGTGATCACCCTCGCCCCGGAGCTGCCCGGGGCCGGCGCGGTGACCGAGGCCGCGCTCGCGGCGGGGGTGATCGCCGCCGCCGGCCACACGGACGCCACCTACGACGAGGCCGCCTCCGGTTTCGCGGCTGGCATGACGCTCGCCACCCACCTGTTCAACGGCATGCGCCCGCTGCATCACCGCGAGCCCGGCCCGGCCGGGGCGGCGCTCGACGCCGGTGTGGCCTGCGAACTGATCAACGACGGTGTGCACGTGCACCCGGCGCTGCTGCGCCTGGTCGCCGCCGAGCCGGCGCGCCTGGTGCTGGTCACCGACGCGGTCGACGCGGCGGGTGTCGGCGACGGCGACTACCTGCTCGGCGGCCACCCGGTCCGGGTCCGGGACGGGCAGGCCCGCCTGGCCGCCACCGGCGCGCTCGCCGGCAGCACCCTGACGATGGACCTGGCGGTGCGCCGCGCCGTCGCGGCCGGGCTTGCGCTCGAGGTGGCGGTCGCCGCCGCGGCGACGAACCCCGCCCGGGTGCTGGGCCTCGCCCACCGCTGCGGGTCGATCGCCCCCGGGCTGGACGCCGACCTCGTCGTGCTCGACGCCGATCTGCGGGTCACGCGGGTCATGGCGGCCGGCAGCTGGGTCCCCGGTCCGGCTACCCGGCCGATCGCGGCCGGGTAGCCGGCGCACCGGTCAGCGCACCGGTGCGTCAGGACGCCGCGTTCGACGTCCCGGGGTCGTTCGCGCTCGCGTTCTCGCGGTCGCGAGGCGGACGGCTCAGCCGCGCCACCACGGGCCGGTGATCGCCACCGTGAGGCCGTCGCTCTGGATGTTGGCGTAGAGCCAGCGGCCGTCCGCGGAGAACGTGGCGCCGGCCCACTCGCTCTCGCCGGCGGCGTTGCGGGCCAGCGGGTAAGGGACACCCTCGGCCGACGGCGCGATCAGGTACTGCTCGCCGTCGCCGTCCTCGCACAGCACGATGCCGCCGTTGGGCGACACGGTGATGTTGTCGGGGCCGTCGAACCGGCCGCCCGGCTCGATCAGCAGCACCAGCTCGAGGGTGCCCTTCTTCGGGTCGAGCTTCCAGACCTGGCCGGCGTGGTCACGGGCGGCGCCGTCCGCGGTCCTGGCGTAGCTGGAGACCACGTAGGCGGAACGCCCGGACCAGAAGATGCCCTCGCCCTTCGGGACCTGGGTGACCTGGCCGGCGGCGAACTGCTTGCGGGTCGACACCGTGGCGGCGTCCGGGTCGGGGACGTCGACCCAGGACAGCTGCACCGTGGTGTGCAGCTCGCTGATGGCGGACAGGTCCGGGACACCGGGGACCTGCAGCGCCTGCAGCTTGCCGCCGGCCCGCAGGCTGCCGGGCCCGCCGAGCGGCCGGCGGGGCAGGAAGCGGTAGATCAGGCCGTACGGCTTGGACGCGTCCTCGGTCAGGTAGAGGCAGCCCGACTGGGGGTCGACCGCGACGGCCTCGTGCGCGAACCGGCCGAGCGCGGTCAGCGGCACCGCCTCGCGGTCACGCAGCCGACCGAACGGGTCGACCTCGAAGACGTACCCGTGCCGCTTGGTGAGCGCGGGGTCGGTCGCCGGGGTGTCCTCGGTCTCCTCGCAGGACAGCCAGGTGCGCCACGGGGTGTTGCCACCGGCGCAGTTGCGGATGGTGCCGGCCAGGCTGGGCACGGCCGACAGCAGCCGGTCACCGGCGACGGTGACGGTCGTCGTCCCGCCCGGGGCGGCCGGGTCGTAGGTGATGCCCGGCCGCTGCGGGACGAGGTCCGTGCCTCCGGGGGAGAGCTCGTGGTTGCGGACGAGAACGCTGCGGCCCGGGCCGAGCGGGAACGCGTACGTCCCGTCGGGCGCGCCGGGTACCGCACCCCCGCCGGTCAGGGAGTCGACCCCGGCTCGGGACAGCACGGTGTACCGGAAGCCGGGGGGAAGATCGACCAGGCCCTTCGGATCCGGGACCAGCTCGCCGTACCCGGTGAACTTCTTCGGTGTTGCGGCGGACGCGGTGCCGGCGAACACCGAGCTCACCGCACCCGACAGGGTGAAGCCCAGGCCGGCCGCGCCGGTTCCCACGACCACCTGACGGCGGTTGACTGCCATGAAGACCCTCCTTCACAAGGACGGTCCGCACGCTCGCAGCCGCACATGACCATTTCGCGACCCGGACACGAACGTCCGGGCACGGCCGGTGGTCTGATTTCCCAACTCCCGTGGCAGGAGCCCTACCCGGAGCAGGCAGGCGGACATCTCGGTCCGGTATGTCTGGTTGTCCCGCGTTGTCGGCGGTCGTGGCGGTGCCGCGCCGCGCCGCGGCTACCGGCGGGAACGCTCCCGGGGTGCGCGGAAGAGGGCCTCCTGGGTCAGGCTCGCGCCGAGCCGGCCGTCACGGGTGTGGATGGTGCCGGTGTACCAGCCGCGGCCGCCGGCGATCGTACGCGGGACGTGGTCCATCAGCACCCACTCGTCGAGCCGGATCGGCCGGTGGAACCAGACCGCGTGGTCCAGGCTTGACCCGGAGCGGGCCGTGGACGTGTGGAACGGGGCGAGGCCGGCCATGCTGTCGGAGAGGTAGGTCAGGATGACCGCGTGGGTCAGCGGGTCGTCCGGCAGCGCCGCGGTGCACCGCGCCCAGCAGCGGGTCGGGAAGTCCTCGCCGGGCTCGACCGGCTTCTCGGTGCGGCCCTCGAAGGAGAACAGCCGCGGGAACACGTAGTCGATCATCGTCTCCGGGGGGCCCGCCGCCGGCATCGGCTCGGCGTCGATGTCCGTGCCCTTCTCCGGCACGTGGAACGACGCCGACATGTTGAAGATGACCTCGCCGCCCTGCACGGCGACCACCCGGCGGGCCGAGAACGAGCGGCCGTCGCGGTCGCGGTCGACCCGGAAGATGGTGGGCCGGGACGCGTCCCCCAGACGCAGGTAGTAGCCGTGCAGCGAATGCGGCACCCGCCCCTCGGGCACGGTGCGGCCCGCGGCGAGCAGGGCCTGGGCGGCGACCTGGCCGCCGTAGAGCGCGTACACGTCGTCGAACACCATGCGGACCCGGAACAGGTCGCGGTCGATCTCCTCGAGGTCCAGCAGGTCCAGGACCGTGCCCTCGGTCGGGGCGAGGATCGCCGGCTCGTTCACGGTCACTGGTCGCATGATCCACCTTCTGGGTCGGTCGGCGCGGCACGTCCCGGCCCCGGCGCCGCGGCGTCCCGGCCCGCGGCGCCTTCGCGCGGTGGCCGGAACGTCGCGCTGACGGGCCGCTCCGGGAGAGCGTGCCGTCAGTCCGGGATACTGCATCGGGTACCCCCACCACCAGGGGGTGTGCCGCAGCCCACCGTCAGGGGTGCTGGTCAGGCGGCTGGCGGTCAGCTCTCGTGTGGCGGTTCGCCCGGCGCGTCGCCGTGCGGAGAGAACCAGGCGTCCGCCGACCAGCAGCCCTCCGTGGTCTCCCGCTCGCCGAGGGTGGGCACATGGGTGTCTCGTGCCGGTTCGTCCGGGTCGGCCTCCGCCGGGGCACGCGCGGCATCGCCGTCCGGCCGTGCGCTGTCCGCCAGCGTGCCGTCCGCCCGGGTGTCGGCGCCGCCGTGGCCGACCGCAGGGCCGCCGCGGCTCCCGACGGGGGACTGGTGGTCGGCCTGGTCGTCGGGGTCGTACAGGCCGTCCTCGGCCCGGCCGTAGGTGCTCGCGGAGAAGAGGACCTTCGGCGGGGCCGGGTGGGCCGGCTCGGAGATGCCGAGCCCGGGACGCCGGCGCGGCGCCCCCGCGCCACCGGCGGTGCCCTGCGGGCCGGGTTCCGACTCGTGACCGCCTACCGGGCGGGCCGCCGCCGCGGGCGCCCACGAGCGGGCGACGGCGGTCGGCCGGGTGCTCGCCGTGCCCGGCCCGGCGCCGGCCGGCGGGCTGCCGGCTGGCCGGGACGTGGCCCGAGTGGTGGTCGCCGACGGACCGGTGGCCGGCGCGGTGGTGGCCGGCGGGGCCGCGGGAGTGAGCGCCGCGGCGGTGAGCGCCTCGCCGAACGCGTCGCCGCCCTCGCGCAGGCCGAACCGCTCGTGCAGCAGCCGCAGCGGCCTGGGCGCCCACCAGTTGTACCGGCCGGCGAGGGCCATGAAGGCCGGCACCAGCACGGCGCGCACGACCGTCACGTCCAGGAGCACGGCCAGCGCCAGGCCGACCCCGATCATCTTGATGATGCTGATCTGGGACGTCGCGACGCCGATCATCACGACGATCAGGGCGAGTGCGGCGCAGGTCAGCAGCGGGCCGGTCGCGGCCAGGCCACGGGTGACCGCGCGCCGGTTGCCCGCCCCGCGCTGGTGCTCCTCGCGGATGCGGGCGAGCAGGAAGATCTCGTAGTCCATGCTGAGCCCGAAGGCGACGCAGAACATCAGCACCGGGCTGGTCAGCTCGACGGTGCCCGAGACCTGGAAGTGCCCGACCAGGGGCTGGAGGTGCCCCTCCTGGAAGACGAGCACCATCGTGCCCATGACCGCGGCCAGGTTGAGCGCGTTGAGCAGCAGCGCCTTCACCGGCAGCAGGATGCTGCCGGTGAACAGGAACAGCAGCACGAACGTCGCTATGATCACCACGGTGATGGCGCCGGGCAGGCCGCGCATCACCGTGTCCCGGGTCTCGACCAGGTGCGGGGCCAGGCCACCGATCTCGACCGGGTAGGGCGCCGGGATGGCGCGGACGAGGTCGACGGTGCGCTGGGTGCCCGCCGAGAGCGGGTCGGGCTCGGTCGGCCACAGGGAGAGCCAGGTGCCGCCGTGCACGCCGACGAACGCCCCGCCGTCCGGTGGCGGTGGGGCGATGAGACGGCCGTCGGTGAAGCTGCCGGCCACAGTGTCCACCCGCGCGACGCCGGGCACCCGGGACAGCCGCGCCGCGTAGCCGCCCAGGCGCGCGGCGACCTGCGGCTCGCGGGCGTCCACCCCGGCCGCGACGACCGGGATCTGGCAGGGCAGGCAGACGGTGAAGTCCTCACGCATGGCGTCGTTGACGATGTGCGAGTCCGCGCTGGTCGGCAGGACGGTGTCGTCGGCGAGGGCGACCCGCAGGTTGCCCAGCGGCAGCGCCATCACCACCATCAGGGCGACCGCCGCGCCGCCGAACAGCAGCGGATGGGCCATCACCCGGCGGGCGATCGCCCCCCACACCGCACCGGGCTCGCGGTCGCCACCAACCCCGGTGCCGGCGGGCGCAGGCGCCCCGGCCCGGCGGCGACGTCCACGTTCCACCCGCTCGCCCAGCAGCATGATCGCCGCCGGCAGCACCAGCAGGGCCGCGAGTTCGGAGGTCACCACCACCGCGATGCCCGCGTAGGCGTACGACTGCAGGTAGGGCAGCGGGAACAGCAGCGCGCCCGTCAGGGAGAGCGCCACCGTCAGACCGGAGAAAAGCACCGTGCGGCCGGCGGTGCGCAGGCTGGTGTGCAGGGCGGCGGGCCGGTCCAGGCCATTCTCCCGCTCCTCGCGGAAACGCCGCAGGATGAACAGGCAGTAGTCCACGGCGAGGGCGAAACCGAGCGCGGTGGTCAGATTCAGCGAGAACACCGAAATGTGGGTGACCTCGGAGAGCAGCCGCAGCGAGGCGAGGCTGGCGATGACCGCGCTGCCGCCGACGACGATGGGCAGCAGCGCCGCGGCCGTTCCGCCGAACGCATACAGCAGGACACCGAGCACCAGCGGCGCGGTGATCAGCTCGGCGCGCTTGAGGTCCGCGCGGCTCTGTTCGGTGACGTCCAGCATGACCGCGGGCGCGCCGCCGAGGCGCACGGTGACGCCGGGCCCGTCGTGGGCGTATCTGTCATGCAGGGCGGCCACGTGGCGCGCGATCGCGTCCTCGGTGCCGGTGAGCCGCAGCAGGACGAGCGCGCTGCGCCCGTCCTGGGAGCGCAGCAGCCCGCGCTGGGACTCCGTCGACCAGTAGGACGTGACGCCGCTGACGCCCGGCTCGCGGTGAAGTTCCTTGGTGAGGTTCTCGCCCAGCCGGCGGGCGGTCGGGCCGTCGATGTCCCCGGGTGCGGTGATCATGATCGCGACGTTGGGCGGGGCGCCGGGGAACTCGGCGTCGAGCATCGCCTCGGCGCGGGTGGCGGAGTCGCCGGGGGCGTAGAAGCCGCCGGTGGCGAGCCGGTCGAACACCCCGGCGGCCCAGGGCAGCAGGAGCAGCACGAGCAGCCCGGTGACGGCCAGTACGCGCCCCGGCCGGGTGATCGCGATCCGGGCGAGGAGGGCGAACAACCCGCCGCGCCCGCCGGCCGGTGCGCCCGCCGAACCCCCAGGCCCACCCGGCTGCCCGGGACGGCCCGGCCCGCCCGGCCGCTGTGGTGCCGCGGCTCGCGGCTCGGCAGCGGCCGATGCGGCGGCTCGCGGCTGTGCGGCCCGCGGCTCGGGCGAGCGCCCGGCGCGACCGCGCCAGCGGCGCCGGCGTGGCCCCTGCTCCGGTGGCGGTGGCGGTGGCGCGGCGGGGTGGACGGTGCCGGGCCGCGGTGGCGTCGTGCGGGCCGGCGGGTGCGGCTCGAGCGGTTCTGCCGGCCCGGCCACGGCGCCCGGGTGGGCGGGTGACCGGTGGTTGGCGGGGCGCCCCGTCGAGCCCCTGAACCGCCGCGTGACTTCGACGGGAAATGACATGAGTTCAACGTAGAAGTAGCAAAGATTGGGCGATACCCCCGTAGAGGGGTACCAAAGGCGCGAATCCCTCTTTAATGTTCACGCCGTTGGCGTGAGTACCGCGATGACGTCGTGACTCGCGCCAGTCGGTATCCGGAGGAGGGGGAGTTCGTCGTGGAGGAGAAGTTCGAAGGGCACAACAACGGCAGAACACCGCCGCATCTGGCGAGGTGCCCCCGGCCGCGGTACGGGGTTCAACCGCACGGGGGTATTCCGGCTKACAACGCGGGCCGGCCGGAGGGTTCCGGTTGGGACGAGCGTCCCGCCGCGCCCGGTGGGACAGGGCAGCGGCCCGGGGCGCGGCCGCGGTCGGGCGGCCCGGGCGCGGCGCCGCCACCTGGGGCGGAACAGCCGCCCGCGGGGGATCAGAGCGGCGCGTCGGGCCCGGCGTCCACCGGCCCGCTCCCGCTGCCGGCGCCCGGCGCCGCGGCCACCCGACCGGCGCCGGCGCCCGGCGCGCGGCGATTCTGCCCCGGGCCGACGCGGCGCCGGTGAGATTCGTCCCGCGGCCGGTTCCGCTCGTGGCCCGTGGGTTACGGGCACCAGGACTGGAATGCATTTCCCGATGGGCGTGAACGGAATGTTTCCCACCGGCCGGCCGCGGGCGAAACGCCGGTCGGGCGCCCTGCTCGCCGGGTGCGTGGTCGGTGGGAAGCACTTTCGGTGGGGTGCACCGCCGGCCGGGTGAACGACTCGGACGAAGTCGACGGGCGGTGACCGCCCCGAGAATCTCGGGGGGTCACCGCCCGTCGGCGGTTCTGGTGGCGCGCCGTCGCGCCGGCCTCACGGCAAAAGGCTGGAACGGCGCGCGACGTTCACGGCCGCGGTGCGGTTGTGCACCCCCAGTTTGTTCATGATGCTGCGCAGGTACGCCTTCACCGTCTCGGGGCTGACGGCGAGCCGGCGCGCGGTCTCCGCGTTGGACATGCCCTCCGCGACGAGCCGCAGGACGTCGAGCTCGCGGGGGGACAGCCCGAAGGGCTGGGCCCGCGTCGGCGGCGCGGTGTCGGGGAAGAGGTCCTCGAGCAGGTCGCGCACCGCGACGATCCGTTCCCGCAGGGCCGGGTCGCCGGCCTGGTAGCTGAGCTCCTCCAGCTCGGCGTCGACCCGGCACAGCACCCGCAGCCGGGACGCGCCCGCCGGGCCGCCCGGGGTCGGGCCGGCGTCGGCGCGCGCAGTCATCGTGCGTTCGGCCAGGAACGCCTCGAATCGGCGGGCGACGCTGAGCGCGGTCTCCACGGCGGCCGGCGGGACGGGGTTGTCGGCCCGCACGCCGCAGTACAGCACCGCGTGGACGGTTCCGCCGGTGCGTACCGGCACGGCCACCACCGAGGAGATGTCCTCGCCGAGGACGGCCCAGTCACGCTGGTCCTCGGTGTAGCGCGGGCGGGTGCCGGCGTCGATCACGACGGGCCGTCCCAGCGCGACGACCCGCCCGCCCACGCCGTGGCCCGGCGGCAGCGACATGCCGCGCAGCGCGTTGGTGCGGTTCCCGTCGAGCGCGCTGATGGTCAGGTAGCGCGAGCGGGGGTCGACCGATCCGCCATAGGCCAGATCGGCGCCGGTACGGGCGCGCAGCCGGGTGACGGCTCGAGGCAGCAAAGCCTCGACCGAGCAGTCATCGGAAGTGCCCGATGTCATCGTCTTCCTCTCGTCCGGGGGTCTCGCGGACTAAGAACGAAACAAAACAGAAAAATTCAGCAAAGGTGCCACCGGCCCGCCACTTATTTCCCGGGCCTAAGCCGGCGTGAGACGAGGTCAGTCGCGGAAACGGAGGTCGTGCGGCGCCGGATGCGGTGCCGGGTCGGCGGGGAGTGTCGCCGGGTCGCCCGGTCCTTTACGGCAGACAAAACGCCTTGCTGGGAAATGAGACTAGCAAGGGGATCTTCGTCCCGGCAATCAGCGCATTGTGCACTGTGGTGCCGAACGCGCGCAGTGAGGGTTGGGATCCGGCGAAGGTGTATGGGGGTGGCCCGGTCGCGTGGGCCCGCCACCGCCGCCGGATCCCCGTGTGCGGCGCGTGGATCCCGCCGCCGCGCACCGCCGCGCGGCGCCGCGGGGAGCGCGCCGGCGTGCCACGGCGGCGCGTGGGGTGCGATGATCGACCGTTCGTTCTCCGTTGACATGGATCGACGGGATCCGTCGTCCGGTGTTCTTCGCCGATTCCCAGCATGGTGTCAGTTGTGTATCCGGTGGTTAGTTTATGAGAATGTCTGCCGCTGGGGTTGGGTAAATACCAGGCCGGTGGCGTCTTTCGGGCTCGTGTCCACAGTCGCCGCCGTCACCCCTGGTCGTGGGTGGACGCCGGTGCGCGATGCCCGGCCCGGCCGGGCGCGGGCCGCTACGGGAAAGGCCGCGGGCCGGCCGCGGCGGCCGTCATGTCCGTCCGTTACCGCATCGCGCCGCACCGCACCTGCGGCATTTCCAGGACCTACGCGGGAGGGCTGGACCGATGGTGCYGGTTGCGCACCGCCCGGAGCGCGTATGAACACCTCGGTGCCATTGGCGGTTCGCCGCCGCGCCCGCCGCCCGACCGACCGCCGGAAAGCGGACCGCGGGAAAGCCGCTCAGAGCTGGTCGACGGCCGTCACCCGCAGGATGGCGATGCCGGCCTCGTCGGAGGCGGCGAGGTCCACCTCGGCGCTGATTCCCCAGTCGTGGTCCCCGGCCGGGTCGTCGAAGATCTGGCGCAGCGTCCAGCGGTCCGCGGCGGTCTCCACGATGAGCAGCCCGGGGCCGCGGGCGTTCGGCCCCGTGCCGATCTCGGCGTGCGTGTCGAAGTACGGCTCCAGGGCGTCGCGCCAGGCCTGCGCGTCGAAGCCCACGGCCGCGTCGAGCTCGCCGAGCAGGTCGTAGCGGCGCAGCGCGGCCAGCTCGACCCGGCGGAACAACGCGTTGCGCACCAGCACCCGGAACGCGCGGGTGTTCGCGGTGACCGCCGAGGTCCGCTCGACCAGCCCGCTCGGCGGGGCGTGGCTCTCGGGAGCGGGGTCGCGCAGCGCCTCCCACTCGTCGAGCAGGCTGGAGTCGACCTGGCGGACCAGCTCGCCCAGCCACTCGGTGAGGTCGGTGAGCTCCTCGGTGCGCGCGTCCTCGGGCACCGTCTGGCGCAGCGCCTTGAACGCGTCGGCCAGGTAGCGCAGCAGCAGCCCCTCCGAGCGGGCCAGGCCGTAGAAGTCGACGTACTCGGCGAAGGTCATCGCCCGCTCGTACATGTCCCGGGCGACCGACTTGGGCGACAGCTCGTAGTCGTCGACCCAGGGGTGGCCGCGCCGGTAGGTGGCGAGCGCGGCGTGCAGCAGCTCGTCGAGTGGCTTGGGCCAGGTGACCTCGTCGAGCAGCTCCATCCGCCGGTCGTAGTCGACGCCCTCGGCCTTCATCGCCGCCACCGCCTCCCCGCGGGCGCGGAACTGCTGCGCGGACAGCACCTGCCGCGGGTTGTCCAGCGTCGACTCGAGCAGGCTCAGGACGTCCAGCGGATAGTCGGGGGACTCGCGGTCGAGCAGGTCGATCGCGGCCAGCGCGAACGGGGACAGCGGCTGGTTGAGTGCGAAGTCGAGCTGCAGGTCGACGGTGAGCCGCACGGTGCGCCCGGTCTCGTCCGGCGTGTCGAGCTTCTCCACCACCCCGGCGGCGAGCAGCGCCCGGTAGATCGCGATCGCGCGGCGGATGAGCCGGCGCTGCGCGGCCGGCGACTCGTGGTTGTCGGTGAGCAGGTGGCGCATCGCGCTGAACGCGTCCCCCGGCCGGTTGACCACGTTGAGCAGCATCGAGTGGCTGACGGCGAGGTGCGACGTCAGCGGCTCGGGTTCGGCGGCGACGAGGCGCTCGAAGGTCGGCACGCCCCAGGAGACGAAGCCCTCGGGGGGCTTGCGGCGCACGACCTTGCGCCGTTTCTTCGGGTCGTCCCCGGCCTTCGCCAGCGCCTTCTCGTTCTCCACGACGTGCTCGGGGGCCTGCACGACGACGTTGCCGACGGTGTCGTAGCCGGCCCGCCCGGCCCGCCCGGCGATCTGGTGGAACTCCCGCGCGGTCAGGATCCGGGTGCGGGTGCCGTCGTACTTCGACAGCGCGGTGAACACCACGGTGCGGATCGGGACGTTGATGCCCACCCCGAGCGTGTCGGTGCCGCAGATGACCTTGAGCAGGCCGGCCTGCGCGAGCAGCTCGACCAGCCGGCGGTACTTCGGCAGCATCCCCGCGTGGTGGACGCCGATCCCGTGCCGGACCAGACGGGACAGCGTCTTCCCGAACCCGGCGGTGAACCGGAAGCCGCCGATCATCTCCGCGATGGCGTCCTTCTCCGCCCGGGTGGAGACGTTCACGCTCATCAGCGCCTGGGCCCGTTCCAGCGCGGAGGCCTGGGTGAAGTGCACGACGTAGACCGGCGCCTGGCGGGTCTCGAGCAGCTCCTCGATCGTCTCGTGCAGCGGGGTGGTCACATACCGGTGGAACAGCGGGACGGGCCGCTGCGCCGAGCGCACCACCGCCGTGGGCCGCCCGGTGCGCCGGGTCAGGTCCTCCTCGAACCGGGTGACGTCGCCCAGCGTCGCCGACATGAGCAGGAACTGCGTGTCGGGCAGCTCGATGAGCGGCACCTGCCAGGCCCAGCCCCGGTCCGGGTCGGCGTAGTAGTGGAACTCGTCCATGACGACCTGGCCGACGTCGGCCGTGGCACCGTCACGCAGCGCGATGTTCGCCAGGATCTCGGCGGTGCAGCAGATGATCGGCGCGCTCTCGTTGACCGAGGCGTCACCGGTCATCATGCCGACCCGCGCCGGGCCGAACACCGCGCACAGCGCGAAGAACTTCTCCGACACCAGGGCCTTGATGGGCGCGGAGTAGAAGGTGCGCCGGCCCCAGCCGAGCGCGGCGAAGTGGGCGCCGGTGGCCACCAGGCTCTTCCCGCTGCCGGTCGGTGTCGCCAGGATGACGTGCGCTCCGCTCACCACCTCGATCAGCGCCTCGGTCTGCGCCGGATACAGTTCCAGGCCCTGGTCGGTCACCCAGGCGCCGAACGCGTCGAACAGGGCGTCCGCGTCGGGTTCGGGACCGGCCGGCAGGCGGTCGACCAGCGACGGCGAGCCGGCGGCCGGGCCCGGCGCGCTGCCGGGTGTGACGCCGGGCGCGCTGCCGCCGGGGGCGAGGTCGGGTGAGGTGTTCTCGGGCGTGGAGGTGTGCGGCGTCATGGTGCTCTCGATCGTGCCCCACGGACGGCGGGCGCGGGCGACGGGCCGCCCCGTGGCGGCGCGCGCCGTCCGGTCCGTGGCGCGCAGGCTCGTCGGCCGCGCCGGGTGAACCCGGGTGAACCGCGCCGGGTGAACCGCCACCGGCCGGGGCGCGGCGGCGCATCGACCCGCGGCGGCGTGGGTATCCCCGCCCTTGCCGGGCGGGGCCGAGTACCTGTCCGCCGGCGCCCGCCGGGCACCCTCGCCGAGGGCCGGCCGGCGCCGGCGCGGCTCACCCCCCGCGGGTACGGGTGGGGTCAGACCCCCCTAGGCCGGGGCGCCACCTCCACTGACCAGGACGATGATTCGCAGCAGAGTCGGCGGTGTCGTCGCCGGCCACCTGGAGAGGGTCCATATGTCCCATGACCGTACGGGCGTGAGTCCGCCCGTGCTACTGACTGTCGGTCCGGCCACAGCCACGTCCCGGGCATCACTGCCGGCCGTGCCGGTGGAGCCGGCCCCGCCAGCCGTCGCCGCCGTGCCGGTGGAGTCGGCCCGGCCGGTCGCGACGGCCGTCGCGGTGCGGCCGCCCACGCCGGCGGGCCCGGCGGCGGCGTGCCCACCGCCGGTGAGCACCGCGGGCAGGTGGACCTCGGCCAAGGCCGCCGTGGGCGCGGCCGCCGCGGAGGAGAGCGCCGCGGGCGCCGCCGTTGCCATGGGCACGGTCGCCGTGGGTGCCGTCGCCGCGTCGCCGCGGGCGGCGGGCGCCGCGCCCGAGCTGGATCCGCGGCCGAAGTCCCGCGCCGAGCAGATCCTGCTCGCGCTCTTCCTGGGTGGGCCGCTGCTGGCGGTCGCCCTCGCCGTCCCGTTCGCCTGGGGCTGGGGTCTGAGCTGGCACGACGTCGTCATCGGCGCGGTGATGTACGTCGTCGGCGGTCTCGGGATCACCGTCGGCTACCACCGGCACTTCACCCACGGCGCGTTCAAGGCGCGCCGGGGCCTGCGGATCGCGCTCGCTCTCGCCGGCAGCATGGCGATCGAGATGAGCCCCGTCGACTGGGTGGCCGCGCACCGGCGCCACCACCGCTTCTCCGACCGTGACGGCGACCCGCACTCCCCGTGGCGTTTCGGGCCCGGCACCCGGTCGTTGGCGCGCGGTCTGCTGCACGCGCACGTCGGGTGGCTGTTCGCGCCGCGGCGGACCAATGCCCAGCGGTACTGCCCGGACCTGCTCGCCGACCGGGACATCCGGCGGATCTCGGACCGCTTCGGCTGGCTCGTCGCCGTGTCGATGCTTCTCCCGCCGCTGGTCGGCGGCCTGTGGGCGGGGTCGTGGACGGGCGCGCTCACCGCGTTCTTCTGGGCGTCGCTGGTCCGGGTCTTCCTGTTGCACCACGTGACCTTCTCGATCAACTCGATCTGCCATGTCCTGGGCGCCACGCCGTTCGCCACCCGGGACCACTCGGGCAACGTGTGGTGGCTGGCCGTCCCGTCGTTCGGGGAGGCGTGGCACAACCTGCACCACGCGGACCCCACCAGCGCGCGGCACGGTGTGCTGCGCGGCCAGATCGACCTCAGCGCCGGGCTGATCGCGGTGTTCGAGCGCCTCGGCTGGGCCCACGACGTGCGCTGGCCCGACAGCGAGCGGATCGCGGCGAAGCGCGCCGCCTGATCGGCCGCCTGACCGTTCTCCCCGCCGCGCGGTGCGCCGTGACGGAGTCGTCAGCGCACCGCTCCGTAGGCCGGGTGGCACCGTACGCAGGGGTCGAGTGCTCCCGTATGTCATCCGTTGGTCCTGTGATGGGGTGCGCTGCCCCACCTACCGGGGCGGCGGGGCATCCCGTCCGTCCTTTTTGCGGTTAGCGTCGGCGGGGTGGATGAGCTCCCTCTGCTCGTCGGGTCTGGTGACATCGCCCGGGCGCTGGGCGTCACCCGGCAGGCTGTCGATCACCGGCTGCGCAGTGATCCGGCGGCCCCCGCGGCCGCGGGGGTCGTGAACCGGACGTCCGCCTGGAACGGGACCCGGATCTGGTGGCGCGAGGATGTCGACCGGTGGCTGAACCTCGAGCCTGACCGGTGGCATCGGCTGCTCGCGTCTACCGCGCGGGGCGGGTGACCGGCGGTGGGCTGATCGTTCGACTACCGGCTGGTGCACCCCCGACACAAGATAGTCAACGCTGTTGACGACCGTTCGCTACTAAATTCGATCTTGAAACCTCCATTCCGTCCCCGGGACGGGGCTGTGTGCCCCGTCCCGGGGACGGACCGACCTCCGCCCGGCGACCCGACGGTCGCCGCCGCAGCCCGCCGCGCCTCGCGCCGCGGCGCGAGGCGCCTCAGCGACCGGATGCCGCCGGACCGGCCGCCGGAACGCCACCGGTCGCCTCGCGCGGTCGCAGCCGGCTCAGCACCGCCGGCGGCTCGCCGACGTGCACGACCCCGAGCTGGTTCGTCGGCCGGGTCAGCGCGACGTACAGGTCACCGGCGCCCCGCGGCGACTCGGCCAGAATGCGCTCGGGCTCGACCACGATGACCGCGTCGAACTCCAGCCCCTTGGACTCACGGACCGTCAGCACGACGACCGGCCGCTCCGGATCCCCGTCCGCGCCACCCTCCCCGTCCGCGCTGTCCGCGCTGTCCGCCGTGCCCGCCTGGCCGTGCGGTGCCGCCTGCGCGGGCGCCCCCACCTCCACGTCCTGGTCCGGTCGCGGGCCGGTGGACCCGGTTTCGGCGAGGGACGCCAGCTCGTCGCGGCGGGAGCGCGGCACGATCACAGCCAGCCGCCCGCCGCCGGCCGCCGCGCGCTCGGCACGTACCAGCTGCTCCAGATGCTCGGCCAGCTCGTGGGCGCCGACCATGAGCCGCCACGGCGCGCGGCCCGACCGGCGCACCGACCGCGGCGCGCGCAGCCCACGCCCCTGAGCGGCGAGCACGTCGCCGGCGATGTCCATGATCTCTGCGCCGGTGCGGTAGTTCACCGTGAGCCGCTCGAGGGTGAAGCGCGGGCCGACGAACGGGTCGAGCGCCTGCGCCCACGAGGAGCTCCCCGCCGCGTCGCCGGTCTGCGCGACGTCGCCGACCAGCGTCATCGACCGGGTCGGGCAGCGGCGCATCACCATCCGCCAGGCCATCGGGGACAGCTCCTGCGCCTCGTCGACGATCACGTGGCCGAACGCCCAGGTGCGGTCGGCGGCCGCGCGCTCGGCGGTGCTGCGGGTGTCGACCTCCTCCTGGCGTTCGCCGAACCGGTCGGCGTCGATGAGGTCGGAGGCCATCAGCAGCTCGCCGTCGGGGTCCTCGGTGTCGCCGCGGGAGAGGATGTCCAGCACACCGCCGGCGTAGTCGATCCGCTGCTGGCGCTCCAGGTGCGCGGCGACGGCCGCGTCGATCGCCGCCCGGGGGTCGTCGCCGAGCAGTTCGGAGGCCTCGTCGAGCAGCGGGGTGTCGGCGGGTGTCCAGTCGCCGGGGGCCCAGCCCCCGCCGGGGTCGCGGCGTAGCGCCGCCCGCTCGGCGTCGGTCAGCCCGGGGGCGGCGCGCGACAGCGCGTCGGCGGAGGCGAACAGGTCCTTTAGTAGCGCCTGCGGGGTCAGCAGCGGCCACAGGCCGTCGATCGCCTCGGCGAGCCTGGGGTCGGACCTCAGATCGCGGCGCAGATCGGCCAGGTCGGAGGGGTCGAGCACCGGCCGGTCCGCCGCCGCGGCCGCGGCGGCCAGGGCCGCGCTGGGCCAGTCGCCGCCGTCCGCCGTCGCGCTGCCCCCACCCGGCTCGCCGCCTTCGGTGCCGTCGCCGAGGGCGTCGCGCGCGGCGTCGGTGTCGGGCCAGAGCATGAAGTCGTCGACGAAGTCCGGGATGTCGACCTCGTCGATCGACGACTCGTACCGGTCGGCGATCTGGCGGGTCAGGGCGGTGATCACCTCGCGGACGAACACCGACCGGGCGTGGTTGTGTGCGCGTCCGGTGAGCCGGGCGGCGGCCCGGGCCGGCACGACGATCGTCTCGTCGAGGCGGGCGACCCCGTCCGCGACGGTGATCTCCAGGGGCGTGTCGGGGAGCCGCTGGCGGTCGCGGACGGCGGCGGCCAAAATGTCGACCATCTCGGGCCGGCCCTTGACCTCCGCGGCGGTCGTGCTCTCGGCGCGACGGGCCCGCACGCCGGGGAAGAGGTCGCCGACGGTCGACAGCAGCACCCCGGTCTCGCCGAGGGAGGGCAGCACCTGCTCGATGTAGCGCAGGAAGGCCGGGTTCGGCCCGACGATCAGCACCCCGCGCTTGGACAGCTGCTCGCGCCGGGAGTACAGCAGGTAGGCGGCACGGTGCAGCGCGACGGTGGTCTTGCCGGTACCCGGCCCGCCCTCGACGACGAGGATGCCGTCCTGCTCGGAGCGGATGATCCGATCCTGTTCGGCCTGGATGGTCGCGACGATGTCGCGCATCCGGCCGGTGCGGTGCGCGCCGAGGGTGGCCAGCAGCGCCGCCTCGCCGACGAGGCTGTCGTGCGCCGGTGTGCCGTCCGGTTCACCAGCCGCGGTGGGCGGGCCGGCGGTGAGGTCGGGGTCGCCCTCGTCGGCGCCGAGCCCGTCGAGGGTCCGCAGGCCGAGGACCCCGCCGCCGAGGGTCCTCGGGCCGAACACCTCGTCGTCGAGGTGGGTCACCCGCCGCCCGACGGTGCGGATGTGGCGGCGGCGGGCGACGTGCAGCGGGGTGGCCCCGGTGGCCAGGTAGAACGGGCGGGAGGCCGGGGCCCGCCAGTCGATGAGCAGCGGCTGGTAGTCGGCTTCGGGGTCGAGGACACCCATCCGGCCGATGTAGCGCTGCTCGCCGTCGGCCATGTCGAGCCGGCCGAACAGCAGCCGGTCGCGCATCGCGTCGAAGCGGGCGACCTGGTCGGCGTGGCGGGCGGCGAGCGCGTCGCGGTCGGCGCGCGCGCCGGGTTCGGGATCGTCGCGCAGCAGGGCTTCGGCGAGTCCGGCGGCGGCGGCGGCGCGCAGCCCGTCCAGCCGCTCGTGCAGCATGGTCAGGTACTGCTGCTCCCGAGCGTGCTCGTCGCCCCCGGAGGTGTCTCCGGCCGGGGCCGGGGCGCTCTCAGGGGGCACCGGGGGCGCGGGGGGCACCGCTTCGTTTGACAATCCCCAACCCTTTCCGCTATTCTGTGGCTGCGTATAGCGCGCTTTTGCGCGCCCTTGTGGCGGCTCCAGCTTAGCTCAGAGCGGCATCGTCCTGGTGTGTCGAGACCACCGGTCAGCCCGCCCGGTGAACGCACGCCGTCCGAACAGGAACTTCGCCGCCAGGTATGACCCGGCCAGCACCGGGCCGAACCAGGCCAGCGCCAGCCACCCGCCTGTCCCGATCGGCGTTCCCATCAGCAGGCCGCGCAGCGTCTCGATCACCGGGGTGACCGGCTGGTGGTCGGCGACCGCCCGCAGCGGGGCCGGCATCGTCCCCGTCGGCACGAACGCGCTGCTCAGGTACGGCAGGAACAGCACGAAGAAGGTGAACCCGCTGGCGGCCTGCGGGCTGCCGGCCAGCAGGCCGAGCGCCACCGACAGCCAGGTCATGGCGAGGACGAACAGCAGCAGCACCGCGGCGGTCGCGCACCATTCCGCGGCGGTGGCGTTCGGGCGGAACCCGGTGGCCAGCGCCACCGTGACGACCAGCGCGGTCGAGACGGCGTTACGCGCGACGCTGGCGACGACATGCCCGGTCAGCACCGCCCCGGCCGAGATCGGCAGTGAGCGGAACCGGTCGATGACACCGGCCGTGGTGTCCTGGGCGACACCGACCGCGGTCGCGGCCGCCCCGTAACCCGCGCAGAGCAGGATGATGCCCGGCACGACATAGTCGACGTAGTCGCCCTCGGTGTCGATCGCGCCGCCGAACACGTAGACGAACAGCAGCATCAGGTTGATCGGCAGGATCACGCTCAGCAGCAGCGTCTCCGGGTCGCGGGTCAGGTGCCGGATGCCGCGGCCGACCATCACGGCGGCGTCCGCCGCCGCCCAGCGCAGCGTGGACACCCATCCCTCGGCCGGGGCGATGCCGGCGGGGGCGAGGGGTTCGGTGGTCATCGCGCGGGCTCCTCACGGCGGGACGGGGCGGGCTGGCCGGCGCCGCGCGCGGCGACCCCGGCGGTGGACGCGCCGGCCGGCGTGACCGTCGCCGGCGTGGGGCGAGTGGACGGCGCGGTGGTGCGGCTCGCGGTGGTGAGGCTGAGGAACACGTCGTCGAGGTTCGGCCGGCGCAGCGCGACCGGGCCGACCTCCAGCCCGGCGTGCCGCATCCGGTGTCGGCGGGGATGTCGGCACGTCTGCGCGCCGCCAACTGTGTACGGCGCACACAGAAGTGTGTGCGGTTACTGTGTACCACTGAAACTGATTACGGTCTAGACAGCCGTGTAGCGCGTACACGACTACGATGGCGGCGGGGACGCGCCGACCGAGCGGGAGCTGAATGGACATCGAGGCCGGCACAGGGGCCGAGGCCGGCGCGCCGCAGCCGCAGCCGCAGGTGCCGCCAGGGCCGGGGGATGGCCTGCCGCCGGGTGTCGACCTGCTGTGGGGCCGGCGCGAGCGGGGCCGGCGCGGGCCGCGCCCCGGGCTGAGCCTGGCCCGCATCGTCACCGCCGCGGTGGAGATCGCCGACGAGGAGGGGCTGGGCCCGCTGTCGATGAGCCGGCTCGCCCAGCGGCTCGGCTTCACCGCGATGTCGCTCTACCGGTACATGACCGGCAAGGACGAGCTGCTCATGCTCATGCTCGACGCCGTCATGGCCAGCCCGCCGCCGGGCCCCGCGCCGGGGGAGGGCTGGCGTGCGGTGCTCGAGCGCTGGGCGGGGGAGTGCCGCTCGCTCTACCAGCGCCACCCGTGGGCGCTCGACGCCCCGATCAGCGGCCCGCCGCTGGGCCCCAACCAGTTGCGCTGGCTCGACGCCGGGCTGGCGGCCCTCGCCGGGACACGGGCCACCCCCGAGGAGAAGCTGAGCGTGATGCTTCTCCTCGACGGGTACGTGCGCGCCGAGACGCGGCTGTGGGTGCAGCTGCGCCGCGCCTACCACCCCGGCGCGGCTCCCGCCTCCGCAACCTCCGCGGAGGCCGCCGCCTCGGCGGCCGGGCCGGCAGGCAATGCCGTGCCCGCCGAGGCTGTGCCCGCGGACGCCGAGCCGCCGCCGTCCTGGGGGTCGCTACTGCGCCAGCTGATCGACCGCGAGCGCTACCCGGCGCTCATGGAGATCGTCGCGACCGGGTCCCTCGACAGCCCGCCGGGCTACGGCGACACCGACTACGAGTTCGGGCTGGCGCGCATCCTCGACGGCATCGAGGTCTTCCTGCATCGGCCCGCCCGCTGACCGTGCCCGGAGACCCGTCGGAGAAGTGCGGGACGCCTCGTGCCGGGTCAGCGCACGATGCGGCGTAACGCGACCCGGGCCAGTGGGGCGTAGGCGTGGGGCAGCGGGCCCGGTCCGGTGATCCGCAGCCAGGTGGACGTGCCGCCGTCGAGGCAGGCGTCCACGCCGTGGTCGAGGTCCAGCCGCAGCGGGCCGATCCCGACCCGCCAGCTCCAGGTGCGCTCGAACTCGTCCACGGCGGTGACGAGGAACCGCGCCGCCGGTCCGGCGAGTGGACGCACCTGCCCGCGCAGCCCGGGAACGATCCGCTGCCACCTGCCCGCGTCCGCCCCAGGGGGCTCCTCGCCGCAGGGCCGCCAGCCGTAATGATCCTGATCGCGGCTGTGCTCTTGGAAGGTGCCGTGGCCCTGCCCGGCATACGCTCCGGCCGCGGCACCCGCCGGGCCCGCCAAGCCCGCGGTGCCCGCGGGGGCGCGCCCCGCGCTCTCGATCTCGACCGCCCGGATCTGCGGCGCCCAGCCCGGCCAGGCCGCCGGGACGGCGTACCGCTCCCAGCACAGGTCGGGCGGTGCAGGCCCGGAGGCCTCCAGGAACACCACACTCACACCCACCCACGGTAGGCCGACCCCGGCGAATCTTCACCCGCACCGCGCTTCCCGACCTGGCCGCCCGACCGGGCGGATCGCTGCGGGTGCGGCAGGTTTCAGGTCGGGGGAGTGAAGGCGATCGCGGTGACGATCAGGCCCCGGCCCACCGCCCAGCGCCCGCTGAAACCGGTCAGCTCCCCGCCGGGCAGCGCAGGCCCCGCCACCAGCAGACGCGCCTGGAACACCCCCCGCGCATCCGTCTCAGGTGCCCCCGCGATGGGCGCTCCCTCGACAGACGGCCCGTCCCCACCACTCGCACCGGGCCGGCTCCAGCTGGGACTGACCCCACTGAGGCTGCTCCCACCGGGACCGCTGCCGGCCCCGCCCCCGCCGTCGGCCCCGGCGTCGACGGTGATCGTCAGCTCGGCGTCGTCGAAGCCCAGCCAGCGTTGGGCCAGTGGGAACCAGGCCTTGTACACCGACTCCTTGGCGCTGAACAGCAGTCGGTCCCAGCAGACAGCCGGGTGCTCCCGGCCCAGCGCGGTGAGCATGTCCCGCTCCGCGGGCAGCGAGATCTCGCGGAGCACGCCGCCGGGCGTCGGCTCGTTCGGCTCGGCGTCGATGCCGACGCTCACCGCCGAACCTGCCGCGCCGCGGGCGACGACGGCCGCCCGGTAACCGGCGGTGTGGGTGATGCTGCCGACCACCCCGGCCGGCCACAGCGGCTCACGGCGCTCCCCGGGGAGGATGGGCACCGCGGGCACGCCGAGGGCCTCCAGCGCCCGGTGGGCGCAGATCCGTCCGGTGGTGAACTCGCGGCGGCGCTTGTCGACCGCGCGGGTGAGGGTCGCGGCCTCCTCGGGGAACAGCTGGGCGTCCGTGGCGCCGCCGAAGTCGTCGTCGAACTTCTCCACCGCGGCGAGCGCCGGCCCGGTCCCGGGGCCCGCGGCGGGGGACCAGGCTGTGCCGGGCGCCGGCAGCACCGCGGCCAGCAGGACCGCGCCGCCGGCGAGCCGGGGCGGACCCGGCACCGTCACCGGCGCGGCGACTCCAACCGGCTCGGTCGACTCGACAGGTCCTGTGGCCGCTGCCGGCGTCCCGACCGCCGCGCCCCAGCTGTCGGTCATCGGGCTGCCTCTCTTTCGCGCAGACCGAGCTCGCCGCCCGGACCGGAGTCGTCGGCCGGACCGAGTCCGCCGGCCTCGCCCAGGCCGAGCTCGGCGTCGCCCAGCGGGGCGAAGAACCGGTCGACGTCCTCGGCCGTGACGTCGTCGAGCCGGTCCGGGGACCAGCGGGGGGAGCGGTCCTTGTCGACGACGGCCGCGCGGATGCCCTCCACGAGGTCGTGGGTGCTCAGCAGCACGCAGGCGATCCGGTACTCCTGGTCCAGGCAGGCTCCCAGCCCGGGCAGCGCCCGCGCCGAACGCAGCGCGCGCAGGGTCACCTTCAGCGAGGTCGGTGACTTCGCGGCGATCTCCTCCGCGGCGGCGCGGGCCGCCGGGGCGGGGCTGGCCGTCAGCGCGGCAAGAATCTCCTCGACGCTGCCGTGCCGGTAGCACGGGTCGATCCAGGCCCGGTCGGCCGCCAGCGAGGACGGGCCGGTCGCCACGGCGACCGTCGCGTACCAGCGGGCCAGTGGGCCCGCGCCGCCCGCGCCGAGGCCGGCCCCGGCGGCCTCGCGCAGCGCGGCGACGAACGCCGGCAGCGCGTCGCTGGGCAGGTGGTGGTCGGCCAGCCCGCAGGCGATGGCGTCGGCGGCGCCGATCCGGGCGCCGGTGAGGGCCAGATGCGTCCCGATCTCCCCGGGTATCCGCGCGAGCAGGTGGGTGCCGCCGACGTCGGGGACGAAGCCGATCCCGACCTCGGGCATCGACAGCACCGAGCGCTCGGTGACGATCCGGGTGGCGCCGTGCGCCGAGATCCCGATCCCGCCGCCCATGACGAGCCCGTCCATCAGCGCCACATACGGCTTCGGGTAGGTGCTGATCAGCGCGTTGAGCCGGTACTCGGCGGCCCAGAACGCCTTCGGTGCCGGGTCGCCGCGCCGCGCGCAGTCATGGAAGAAGCGGATGTCGCCGCCCGCGCACAGGCCGCGCCCGCCCGCCCCGTCGACGAGCACCGCGGCGATCCCGTCGTCGGCCGCCCAGGTCCGCAGCGCCGCGTCGATGGCCTGCACCATGCCCGTGGTCAGCGCGTTGATCGCCTTCGGCCGGTTCAGCGTGATCCGGCCGAGGGCACCCTCGCGGCGCACGAGCACCGCCGGCTCGGCCGGCACCGCCGGCTCGGCGAGCGCTGCGGCCGCGGTACGCGCGGCCGGCACGGCGGGCCCGTCGAGCACGGCGGGGTCGGTGGGTTCGGGCGGCATGCGAGGTGACTCCTCCCTGGACCTGTGGCCGACCACACGGCGGCGGGCAGCCGGCACCGGCGGGCGGCCGGCGAGCGGTGGACAGTGTGAGCGGGTGGACAGCGCCCGTCCCATCTTCGACGCCGCCGCCCGCACCCGGGACCGGTGGGTGCCCCGTGTGGCCCTTCCGACACACCCCGCCTCGCCCGACCCCCGGCTTCGGCCGTGGCACGCCCCACCGGCCGAAGCCGGGTGAGCAGCGGCACAGCCCCGCGCCCGCCGCCACCGGCCCGCTCCGGCGGCCGGTGGGAGAAGCTGGGGCCATGGACGCCTCCGACCTGGTCACCCGGGACCGCGCGGTCGTCTGGCATCCGTACGCCTCCGTGCGCGACCAGGCGCCGCTGTTCGCCGTCGCCTCCGCCGCCGGGGTGCGCCTGACCCTCACCGACGGCCGCGAGCTGCTCGACGGGATGTCGTCGTGGTGGGCGGCGATCCACGGATACCGCCATCCCGTCCTGGACCAGGCCGCCCGCGACCAGCTGGACCGGATGTCGCACGTCATGTTCGGCGGGCTCACCCACGAGCCCGCCGTCGCGCTGGCCGAGCTGCTTGTCCGGGTCACCCCACCCGGCCTGGAGCGGGTGTTCTTCTGCGACTCCGGCTCCGTCGCCGTCGAGGTCGCGATCAAGATGGCGCTGCAGTACCAGGCCGGACGCGGCCGGCCCGGGCGGACGAGGCTGCTCACGATCCGCCGCGGCTACCACGGTGACACCTCCGGCGCGATGTCGGTCTGCGATCCCGACACCGGCATGCACCACCTGTTCACCGGCCTGCTGGCCCGGCATCTGTTCGCCCCCGCCCCGGCTCCCGGCTTCGACGAGCCGGTCACCGATGACGACCTCGCCGACGTCGAACGCCTGCTCGCCGCCCACGAGGGGGAGATCGCCGCGGTCGTTCTCGAGCCGGTCGTGCAGGGCGCCGGCGCGATGCGCTTCTACGCCCCCGGCTGGCTGGCCCGGGTCCGCGAGCTGTGCGACCGGCACCGGGTGCTGCTCGTCGCCGACGAGATCGCGACCGGCTTCGGGCGCACCGGGGAGCTGTTCGGCTGCGATCACGCCGGGATCACCCCGGACATCATGTGCGTCGGCAAGGCGATGACCGGCGGCTACCTGACGATGGGCGCCACCCTGTGCACCGCCGAGGTGGCCGACGGCGTCTGCGCGTCGGAGGCGGGCGCGTTCATGCACGGCCCCACGTTCATGGCCAACCCGCTGGCCGCGGCGGTCTCGCGGGCGAGCGTCGAGCTGCTGCTCGCCTCCCCGTGGCGGGAGCGGGTCCGCGCCGTGCACGACGCGCTGGCGGCCGGGCTCGCGCCCGCCGCCGACCTGCCGGGCGTCGCGGACGTCCGCACTCTCGGCGCCATCGGCGTGATCGAGACCCACCGTCCGGTCGACATGGCCGTCATCCAGCCGCTGCTCGTCGAGCTGGGGGTGTGGGTGCGCCCGTTCGGACGGCTCGTCTACGCGATGCCGCCGTTCGTGATGGAGCCGGCGGACGTCGCCACCCTGACCGCCGCCATGGTCGACGCCGTCGCCGCCACCACCGGCTGACCGGCTGACCGGCCGGCCGGTGGCCGCGGGGCCGTCGGGCCGGCGCGGCGGCCGTCCGGCGCCCTGGCGACCCACCCCATCAGGTGGGTCGCCTGTGGTCTTCCCGTGCCGTGCGGGCGGCCGTTCCGGCGCCTGAGACCCGGCCGTCCGAGCCGGTGCGCCGCCTGATGATGCAGGTCAGAAGCGCGAAGGTCGGGGGAGCACACCCCCGGGGGGTGCGTCGACCGCTGGTGCGGATGCCGGTACTGCATGTCCGACATCCACGAACTAGTTGCGGATGCCCGAAGAGCCTTCATACCCTTCGTTCACGGGGCTTCACTGTGTGTAGCAGCTGGCGGCTGTGGTCGCCGGCGGCGCCGGTCCCACCGAGGGCGGTCCCGCCCCCGGCCGGCGCCGGGCACGGGTCGCCCCGGTTCGTGAACGGATGCCCCGACAGACCTGGATACCGCGAGGTGGGCGCCGCGTGCGTCACCAGCACCGGCGGTGAACGAGAAGGGCCACGTGCGGATGCCGTTACGACAGGCGCCATGGCGACCCGGGCGCGGGCACGTCCCCCCCGGGCTCGGGGCGGTGGTGCGCGCGGTCCGCCGGGCGGCGGCCCGCCGCCCGGCCGGGCTCGTCGCGGTGATCGGGACGTCTCCGGACGGGACCCGACGCCCCGCCGAGCTTCCCGCCACCCACCCGGCTCCAGCCCCGATCCCGACGCGTCCCGCTCCGGCCCGGGTCGCGCCCGCACGGGCCGAGCCGCTGCCGATGCCCGCCTTCGGGCGGGTGGCCCCGACCACGACCGGGCCGCGCGGATGGGCGGCCCGCCAGGGCCTGGTCCACCCCTTCCCCGCCCTACCCAGCCTCCCCGCGGGCCCGCCCACAGCCATCGCCTCCGCCGCGGTGCCCCGCGACACCCCGTTCCCGGAGATGACGGGCGTCCCCCGCGCCGATCCGGGTCACGGCACCTCCGCGGGCCATGGTGCCTCGCTGTTCCTACGGGACGCCACCTGCCCGGCCTCCGCCCTGCCCGGACCTGACAACACCCCCGGCCGCACCCCCGGCCGTGGCGGCGCCGGGCGCCGCTCCCGCAACGAGCCGCGCCCGCGCGCCCGCCCCCGGTTCCTGCCCCGCCTGCCCATGCCACCGCCACCGCGCGGGAGCCTGCGCCCGCCGCGGTGGCGGCGGCCCGGCGGCACCGCGGGCCTGCCGCGGCCGCCCGCCGAGCTGATCGGCATCCTCGCGGTCGAGGCGCTGTTCCTGTTCGCCGCCGTCGTCCTCGTCGCGAACGCCGCCGCCGACCGCTCCCCGCCACGGCCCGCCGAGCTCGCGACCTTCGCCGCCTTCACCGCGCTGGCCGTCGTCACCGGGGTGCTGCTCACCAGCCCCGTCGCGGCCGGCGCCGGGCAACGTGCCGAAGGCGCCACCGCCGCCCCCCAGGACAGCGGCCCTCCCATGACCTCGACCTGGACGCTGCCGGTCGCGCTGCTGCTGCCCCCGCTGTACGCGCTGCTCGCGCACGTCCCGCTCTGGCTGGCGACCGGGGGAGCGGGGCGGCTCGGCCGGCCGGCGGGCCGGGGCGGCTCCCCGCCGCCGGCGCGCATCCGGCTGCACGACACCGCCGCGCTCGGTMTCGCCGGCGCCGCCGCGGCCGCCGTCCACCACCTGATCGCACCCACGACGGACCCGCGGTCCGCGGAGCGGCTCGCCGGCTCGTCGCACACCTTCGCCGCGCTGATCGCGGCGGTCGGCGTCTACGTGCTCGTCGACCGGCTGCTGCGTCCCGGTCACTGGTCCGGCGGGCGGGAGCAGGCGGTCGCGGTCGCGGTGGAGACCGGCGCCGCGCTGATCCTCGCCGTCCTGTGGGCGGCCAGCCCGCTGCTGCTCGTCGTCGCCGCCCCGCTCGTCCTGCTGCTGCGCCGCGGGCTGGCCCACGCCGAGCTGCTCACCGCGGCCCGCACCGACCCCAAGACCCGGCTGGCGACCATGGCCTACTGGCGGCAGGTCGCCCAGCGCGAGACCGCCCGGACCCGCCGGCTGGGACGTCCACTGTCGGTGCTGCTCGTGGACGTCGACCACTTCAAACAGGTCAACGACCGGCACGGGCATCTCAACGGTGACGCGGTGCTGCTCGCCGTCGCCGACGCGCTGCGCCTGGCCACCCGGCCGCAGGACCTCGTCGGCCGGTTCGGTGGGGAGGAGTTCGTCGTGCTGCTCGCCGAGGTCGACCTCGACGCGGCGGCGGCCGTCGCCGAACGCGTCCGCCACCAGGTCGCGGGGGCCAGCACCCGCCTCGGTCGCGCCGAGGTGACCGTCACGGTGTCGGTCGGCGTCGCCTGCACCAGCCCCGCCCGCCCCGACCCGCTCACCCACCAGGCAAGCCCGGCCGGCCCGGCGGACGGGACCGACGCGGCCCGTCGCGGCGCGCCCGGCACCGCCGCGGAACCGGCGTTCCCCGGTCCGCGCGCCGCGGCGCCGGCCACCGACGACCTCGCCATCCTGACCGACCTGCTCGAGCGCGCCGACGCGGCGCTCTACCAGGCGAAACGCGAAGGCCGCAACCGCGTGCGCACCGCCGGAACGGCCGCAGCGGGCGGCGCGCCACCGCGCCCCGCCCGCTGAACTCCCCACACTTCCGAACAGCTTCCGAACTCCCGCGGCTACCTGCTCACCCGTCTACGTGCTCAGCCGCCGGCCGCGCGCACCGTGTTGCGCAGCAGCAGCATCGTCGTCACCGGCCCCACCCCGCCGGGAACCGGGGTCAGCGCGCCCGCGACCGGGGCCACCGCGTCGGCGTCGACGTCACCGACCAGGCCGACGTCCGTCCAGTTCGTGCCGACGTCGATGACGACCGCCCCGGGCCGGACATGCCCGGCACCGACCATCTTCGGCCGGCCGACCGCGGCCACGACGATGTCGGCGTCGTGCGCCACCGTCGCCAGGTCCTTCGTCCGCGAATGGCACACCGTCACCGTCGCGTCCTCGGCGAGCAGCAGCAGCGCCGCCGGCTTGCCCACCACCGAGCTGCGGCCGATCACACACGCCCGGGCGCCGGCCAGCGGCACCGCGGCCCGGTTGAGGATCTCCAGCACGGCCGCCGCGGTCGCCGGCGCGAACGCGGGCAGGCCGAGGGCGAGCCGGCCCAGGCTCAGCGGGTTCATGCCGTCGACGTCCTTGCCCACGGGGATGCGGGCACCCACGTCGGCGGCGGTCAGCCCGTCCGGCAGCGGCGTCTGCACGATCATCCCGTGCACCGCCGGGTCGGCGGCGAGCCGGTCCACGGTGGCGGTCAGCTCGTCCGGGTCCCCGGTCAGCTCGTGGACGGCGCAGCCCACCCCGACCTTGGCGGCGCCGCGCTCGATCACCCGCACGTACGACCGGGCCGCCTCGTCCGCCGTCGGCAGCACGACCGCCAGGGTCGGAGTGACCCCGGTGGCGGCGAGCCGTTCGACGTCGTCGACGACCGAGCGTCCTATGTCAGCGGCCATCGACCGCCCATCCAGCAATCTCATGACCCGATCCGATCTCCCACGGCGCGCATGACGACGTCCGCGCCGGTCACTGACGACAGGTACTTGTCCAGCTCGGCGGCGGTCGCGTCGCGGGTGGCGGCGTCGCTCATCGACGCCAGGTTCACCCGCACGTTGATCGCCGCCGAGTCGAGGGCCGCCCGCGCGCTGGCGGCGGCGACGGCCACGTCCGACAGGACGTTGACGTTCGCGCCGTCGAGGATGCGCTGGCACAGCCCGACCACCTCGGCGGCCGCCGCCGCGGTGCGCAGCGGCACGTCGGCCGCCCCGACCAGCGCCCGCTGGATCGCGGCGCTGCGTGCCGCCTTCTCCTCGGCGGTCTCCTTGGGCAGCCGGTAGGCGTCGGTGACGGCGGTGAACGCCACCGCGTCCGCGTCGGCCAGCGCCAGCGCCTCGCCGCGCAGCCGGTCCGCCTCGGCGCGGGCGGCGAGCATCACCGGTTCGTGCTCGGCGTACCGCGGCTTGCCGATGGTCAGGTTGGTGACCATGCTCACCAGGGCCGCGCCCAGCGCCACCTGCACCGCCGCCGCGGCGCCACCGCCGGGCGCGGGAGCCGCCGAGGCGAGCGCCTCGAGGAACCCGTCGAGCGTCTCGTCAGCCATCGCTTTCGACTCCCGCCTCGATCCGTTGTCCGGATCCGTGCCCGTCCGGACCTGTGCCGGCCAGCTCGCCACGCCGGAACCCCTGTGTGCCGTCACGCTCCCGCGTGGACGGCCGGCCGTGGCCGGGGACCACGGCCACGCCGCGGCGTCACCCGTCCCCACCCGACCCGGGACCGTCCGCATCCGTGCCGCGGATGCGGCGGAGCGGGGACGGCTGGGCGCGGGGCTGGTCGGAGTGCACCGTAGCAAGTGGATCGGCGCCCTGGACGGGGCAGGCCCGGCGCGCGCCCGTCCCGGACGGGATTGTGAGGTTTACCCCTCCGCCGACGGCGACCGGTCCACCGACGCTCACCCTGGCAGCGACCCCATGATCAGGTCGAGGCCGTCGTCGAACTGCGCGGCCGTGTCGGCCCGCAGGAACGGCACCGCCGCCGCCAGGTCGGGCAGCTGGTGCGCCGGCGGGTTGAACGTCGCCGTCGGCGCGCTGGGACGCCGGTCCCGCGCGACCGCGGCGGCCAGCGTGCGCGCCTCGGACAACACATGGCCCAGGCTGTAGAACAGCAGCGTCTGGTAAGCGGACGTCGCCTGCTCGGGGCTCAGGCCCATCCCGCGCAGCAGGCCGAGCGCGTGGTTGGCCCGCTCCCAGTACGCCCGCCCGCCCGGCGGGCGGCGCAGGATCACCCCCGCCATCGTCGGGTGGCGCAGCAGCGACCGCCGTAGCTGGTGCAGGCTCGCCCGCAGGTCGGCCCGCGCGTCCCCGGTCGACGGCAGCGGCTCGTCGCCGGCGATCAGGATGTCGGCGAGGACGTCCAGCAGCTCGTTCTTGGTGCGGAAGTGGCGGTAGACGGCGGTCGGGTCGACCTCGAGGCGGGCACCGAGAGCACGCATGCTGAAGGCGTCGGCCCCGCCGATGCGCACGATCTCCATCGCCGCGTCGAGCAGCACCTCCCTCGACAGGGTGCCCCGAGGCGTGCGCTGCGGGGGAGTCGATGCGCCCGACCGGGGCGCGTCCTCATCCTCGTCCGGTGCCGTCACGACACCTGATCGTAGTGGAACCCACAGCGTGGTCAACGCTGTTGACGTGCCCGCCCGTCAAGGATGATCTTGATAGCCGCGTCATCCCCGCTCACTGCCGCGCCGGGTGCCCGCCCGCGTGACGGGCGGCGTACACCACGGCCGCCGCGGCGAGTACCGCGGACCCGCCGAGCACGGACGTCCCGGGCAGGCTGAAGGCCAGCAGCAGGCAGCCGAGCAGTCCGACGACCGGAACGGCGCGCACCGGACGGCCTTCGGTCGGGGAGAGGGTCCACGCCGCGGCGTTGGCGACCGCGTAGTACAGCAGCACCCCGAACGAGGAGAACCCGATCGCGCCGCGCGGGTCCGTGGTGAGCACGAGCGCGGTGACGGCGGCCCCGGCCCGCACCACCGGAGCCAGACCCGGCACGCCGGCGGCACGCACGGCGTCGGTGAGCGGCGCGGCCGACGCCCAGGCCACGCGCCGCATCCCGGAGTAGTTGACCGCGGTGAGGGTGGCCGCCACCGGTTCGCCCCACGTCCCGCCAGACCCTCAAGATAGTCAACGGTGTTGACGTGCGGGCCCTGCACAAACGATCAAGAAGACAACCAAATGCACAATTGATCAAAAGCCTTCCTCCTCAACGGAAAACCTTCGGTTGAGAGGAGTTTTCGATCATGAAACAGGCTTCGGGTGTCGCCATGATCACCTTCGCCGTGTCCCTCTGGGGCTGCCTCGCGCCTCGCGCTGGACGAAGGCCGCCGCGGACCTTCGCCCATGGCCATGGGCGGGCCTCCCGGTCGGACGCGGGCCTACTTAACATAATGTGCATTATCGGCGCGGTTTCGGGAGGGGTGTTCGGCCCCGTTCGACCTCTATGTGCCGCCGGGGCCCCGCCTGCTGGGCGGTGTTTGGTCAGGTGCCGATGTAGGTGGCGAGGTGTTCGCCGGTGAGGGTGGAGCGGGCGGCGACGAGGTCGGTGGGTGTGCCTTCGAAGACGATCCGGCCGCCGTCGTGGCCGGCGCCGGGGCCGAGGTCGATGATCCAGTCGGCGTGGGCCATGACGGCCTGGTGGTGTTCGATGACGATGACGGACTTGCCGGAGTCGACGAGCCGGTCGAGCAGGCCGAGGAGTTGTTCGACGTCGGCGAGGTGCAGGCCGGTGGTGGGTTCGTCGAGGATGTAGGTGCCGCCCCTGTCGGCCATGTGGGTGGCGAGTTTGAGTCGTTGCCGTTCGCCGCCGGAGAGGGTGGTGAGCGGCTGGCCGATGGTGAGGTAGCCGAGTCCGACGTCGGCGAGCCGGTTGAGGATGGCGTGTGCGGCGGGTGTGCGTGCCTCGCCGGTGCCGAAGAACTCCTGGGCGTCGGTGACGGACATGGCGAGGACTTCGCTGATGTCGCGGCCGCCGAGGTGGTGGTTGAGCACGGAGGCTTCGAACCGTTTGCCGTCGCATTCTTCGCAGGTGCTGGCGACGCCGGCCATCATCGCCAGGTCGGTGTAGATGACGCCGGCGCCGTTGCAGGCGGGGCAGGCGCCTTCGGAGTTGGCGCTGAACAGTGCGGGCTTGACACCGTTGGCTTTCGCGAATGCCTTGCGGATCGGGTCGAGCAGTCCGGTGTAGGTGGCGGGGTTGCTGCGTCGTGAGCCGCGGATGGCGGTCTGGTCGATCGAGACGACGTCCGCGCCGGCGGGGATCGATCCGTGGATGAGGGAGCTTTTGCCGGAGCCGGCGACGCCGGTGACGACGACGAGTACGCCGAGGGGGATGTCGACGTTGACGTCGTGCAGGTTGTGGGTGGTCGCGCCGCGGATCGGGAGCTGGCCGGTGGGGGTGCGCACGGTCGGTTTGAGGGTGGCGCGGTCGTCGAGGTGGCGACCGGTGAGGGTGCCGCTGGTTCGTAGCCCGGCGAGGGTGCCTTCGTAGCAGACGGTGCCGCCGGCGGTGCCGGCGCCGGGTCCGAGGTCGACGACGTGGTCGGCGATGGCGATTGTTTCCGGCTTGTGTTCGACGACGAGCACGGTGTTGCCCTTGTCCCGCAGTCGCAGCAGCAGGTTGTTCATGCGCTGGATGTCGTGGGGGTGCAGGCCGACGGTGGGTTCGTCGAAGACGTAGGTGGTGTCGGTGAGTGAGGAGCCGAGGTGGCGGATCATTTTGACGCGCTGCGCCTCGCCGCCGGAGAGGGTGCCGGAGGGCCGGTCGAGGGAGAGGTAGCCCAGGCCGATCTCGACGAAGGAGTCGAGGGTGTGGTGCAGCGCGGTGAGCAGGGGTGCGACGGATGGTTCGTCGAGGTCGCGGACCCAGTGGGCGAGGTCGCTGATCTGCATGGCGCAGGCGTCGGCGATGTTGGTGCCGGCGATGCGGGAGGAGCGGGCGGCTTCGCTGAGCCGGGTGCCGCCGCAGTCGGGGCAGGTGGTGAAGGTGACGGCCCGGTCGACGAAGGCGCGGATGTGTGGCTGCATCGCTTCACGGTCTTTGGACAGGATCGATTTCTGGATTTTCGGGATGAGGCCTTCGTAGGTGAGGTTGACGTTGTCGACCTTGATTTTTGTGGGTTCTTTGTAGAGCAGGTCGTGGAGTTCGGTCTTGGTGTATCGGCGGATGGGTTTGTCGGGGTCGAGGAAGCCGGAGCCGCCGAAGATGCGGCCGTACCAGCCGTCGGCGCTGTAGCCGGGGATGGTGAGGGCGCCTTCGTTGAGAGATTTGCTGTCGTCGTAGAGGGCGGTGAGGTCGAAGCCGGAGACGGCGCCGCGGCCTTCGCAGCGGGGGCACATGCCGCCGGTGCGGGTGAAGGTCTTTCGTTCGGTTTTGCTGGTTCCGCGTTCGGTGGTGATCGCGCCGCTTGCCCGGACGGTGGGGACGTTGAAGGAGAAGGCGTTGGGTGAGCCGATGTGTGGACGTCCCAGCCGGCTGAACAGGATGCGCAGCATGGCGTTGGCGTCGGTGGCGGTGCCGACGGTGGAGCGGGGGTCGGCGCCGAGTCGCTGCTGGTCGACGATGATCGCGGTGGTGAGTCCGTCGAGAACGTCGACTTCGGGTCGTGCAAGGGTGGGCATGAAGCCTTGGACGAAGGCGCTGTAGGTTTCGTTGATCAGTCGCTGGGATTCCGCGGCGATGGTGCCGAAGACCAGGGAGCTTTTGCCTGAGCCGGAGACGCCGGTGAACACGGTGAGTCGGCGTTTGGGGAGTTCGACGCTGAGGTCTTTGAGGTTGTTCACGCGGGCGCCGTGGACGCGGATGAGGTCGTGGCTGTCGGCGAGGTGGGGCGCGGGCGGCTGCGGGTCCGTCCTCGTGGCGTTGCTCATGGTGTCTCCATCGTGCTGGCCAGCCGGTGGCGACCACCAGGTCGCCACCGGTGTCGGGCGCGGGGGTTGCCGCGTGGCGGCTGTCCGGGTGTCGGGTCCTGGCCGGGTTCGCCGGCTGGTTCAGCGGTGTTCGTTGATCCGGACGAGGTTGCCGGCGGGGTCGCGGAAGGCGCAGTCGCGGACGCCGTAGGGCTGTTCGGTGGGTTCCTGGACGACTTCGGCGCCGCTGGCCTGGACCTTGGTGAAGGTGTCGTCGAGGTCGGCGGTGGCGAGGATGACGTGGGCGTAGTTGCCCTTGGCCATCATCTCGGTGATGGTGCGGTGCTCGTCGTCGGTGATGCCGGGGTAGGCGGCGGGTGGTTCGAGGACGATGCAGGTGTCGGGCTGGGTGGGGGGTCCGACGGTGATCCAGCGCATGCCGTTGTAGCCGACGTCGTTGCGGACTTCGAAGCCGAGGGTGTCGCGGTAGAAGGCCAGGGAGGCGTCGGGGTCGTCGTGCGGGAGGAAGCTGGTGTGGATGGTGATGTCCATGGCGGTCACGCTAGGTGCGGCTGGGTGAGCGCGCTTCTCGATTCCTGACCGGTCTGGTGATCTGTTTGGCGATGCAGGAGGGCATGCCGGCGGTGGCTGCGGCGGCGTGGTGGCGGTAGGCGCTGGGGGGCATGCCGACGAGTTCGGTGAAGCGGCTGCTGAAGGTGCCCAGGGAAGAGCAGCCGACGGCGAAGCAGACTTCGGTGACGGTGAGGTCGCCGCGGCGTAGTAGGGCCATCGCGCGTTCGATGCGCCGGGTCATCAGGTAGGCGTAGGGCGATTCGCCGTAGGCGAGGCGGAACTCGCGGCTGAGGTGTCCGGCGGACATGTGTGCGCCGCGGGCGAGCGCCTCGACGTCGAGGGGTTGGGCGTACTCGCGGTCGATGCGGTCGCGGACGCGGCGGAGGCGGGCGAGGTCTCGGAGGCGCTGTGTCGCGGCGGGACTGCTGCTCACCTGCGGGATGGTGCCATGTCGGGGTGGGGGTGCCAGTGCCAGGCCCGGTGTGGTTCGTGGTTCGTGTGGGGTTGCGGGCTGCCGGGGTGGTGTCCGGCAGCCGGTGCGGGATGAGGTGTGGTCGGCCTGGTCGGGTTGGTCAGCTGGCGTGGTGTTTCAGCTGGCGTCGGTGTTGTCGAGGTCGAGGGCGAGGCTGTTCATGCAGTACCGCTGGCCGGTGGGGGCGGGGCCGTCGTCGAAGACGTGGCCGAGGTGGGAGTCGCAGCGGGCGCAGCGGACCTCGGTGCGGGTCATGCCGTGGCTGCGGTCGGTGATGAGGGTGACGGCGTCGGCGGTGACGGGCTGGTAGAAGCTGGGCCATCCGGAGCCGGAGTCGTATTTGGTGTCGGAGGTGAACAGGGGGGCGCCGCAGGCGCCGCAGCGGTAGGTGCCGCTGGTCTTGTCGTAGGTGTAGGCGCCGCTGAAGGGGGCTTCGGTGGCGGCCTGGCGCAGGATGGCGTAGCGCTGGGGGTCGAGGAGCTGGCGCCATTCGGTGTCGCTGCGGACGACCTTCTCGTCGGTGGTCGGCTGGTCGGTCATGGGATGTCCTTCCTGGCGTGGGGTGGTGCGGGGTGGCCGGCGGGTGTGTGGGTGTGCCGGTTTTGGCTGGCTGGCGGGTGTGGTGTTGTGCGCGGGTCGGGTGTTCCTGTCTGTGTGCTGTGTGGTGGTCCCGTGGTGGTCAACGCGGCGGGCGGCCGGTTTGTTCTGTCATGCGACTGGTGCCGCGGTGCCAGTTCGGGTGTTTGTGGGGTGGTGGCGGGTGAGGGTGGTGGCGGCGAGGGCGACTCCCCCCGTGGCGGCGGCGGCCATGGCGGTGCCGGCGGCGGGTGGGAGCTGGCGGCGGGTGGTGGCGTGGGTGAAGACCGCGGCGTCGGCGGCGTCGGCGAGCAGGCCGGCGAACAGCCATCCGCGGGTGGGCGCGCCGGTGAGCTGGGCGTGGAGGAGTCCGGCGCCCAGGGCGAGGTCGCGGATGCCGGCGAGGCGGGCGAGCCAGGCGATCTTCTCGGCGGTGACGCGGTCGACGCCGGTGGCGCGGATGATTCGGACGGGTCTGGTCAGGGCGGTGAGCCCGACGGTGGTGCGGGTGAGGCCGTTCAGCAGGATCGGAGCCCGGTTCGTCACGCGCCGTGTATCCTTTGCAGTCGGTGGAGCACACAGTGTGATTGCGATCTCGTTACCTGGCCTTCCGGGGTGGGAACGACTTCGCTTGTCCGTACGTTGGACTCGGTTGAGGTCCACACGCCACGACGCTCTGAGGAGTCATATGGGCGAGCGCATTCTGCGGGGCAGCCGTCTCGGTGCAGTGTCCTACGAGACTGACCGCAGCACGGAGCTTGCCCCGCGGCAGACAGCGTCGTACGACTGCCCGAACGGTCACCAGTTCACCATGCCCTTCGCGGCCGAGGCCGAGGTGCCTTCGGCGYGGGAGTGTCGCGTGTGTGGGGCGGCGTCGGTGATCGTGGACGGTGAGCGGCCGGAGCCGAAGAAGAGCAAGCCRCCGCGTACGCACTGGGACATGTTGATGGAGCGTCGGACGACCGACGATCTGGAGGAGGTGCTGGCCGAGAGGCTGGCGGTGCTGCGGGGCACGGGTGCGGACAGGCGGTCCGCCTGAGGGTGTGAACGGTCCCGGGTCTGCCGGTTCGCGGTGCCGGTGAGGCGCGGGTAGGTCGGAAACGTCGATGTGGGGTGGCAGCGTGCGCTGCCACCCCACATCGACGTTTCAGGGCCGGCCGGCGTCGACGGTGTCGGGTCCGGTGGCGGTCGGGGTGGTGAGGCTGTCCGTGGTGGGGTCGGTGGGCCGGGCGGGGGTGGGGATCGCCGCGCCCGCGCCGGTGCGCTGGCTGGTGCTGGCGGGGCCGCGGCGCAGGGAGGTCAGGGCCCACCAGCCGACGCGCCAGAATCCTTCGGCGACGATCGCGCGGCTCATCTTCGACGCGCCGCGTTCGCGTTCGACGAAGTCGATGGGGACTTCGACGACGCGGAACCCGGCCTGCCAGGCGCGCCAGGCGAGGTCGACCTGGAAGCAGTAGCCCTGGGAGGCGACCTGGTCGAGGTCGCGGGCGCGCAGGACGTCGGCGCGGTAGGCGCGGAACCCGGCGGTGGCGTCGTGGAGGGGCACCCCGAGGGCGGCGCGGACGTAGGCGTTGGCGCCGCGGGAGAGGACGAGCCGGCTGCGGGGCCAGTTGTGGACGGTGCCGCCGGGGACCCAGCGGGAGCCGATGGCCAGGTCGGCGTCGGTGAGGGCGTCGAGTAGGCGGGGTAGCTGTTCGGGCTGGTGGGAGCCGTCGGCGTCCATTTCGACGATGATGTCGTAGCCGTGTTGCAGGGCCCAGGTGAAGCCGGCGATGTAGGCGGAGCCGAGGCCGGATTTGCCGGGCCGGTGCAGGACGTGGATGTGGTCGTCGTCGTCGGCGAGCTCGTCGGCGATTTTCCCGGTGCCGTCGGGGCTTGCGTCGTCGATAACGAGCAGGTGGACCGCGGGGTTCGCCTGGCGTAGCCGGCGCGTGGTGTCCGGCAGGTTCTCCCGTTCGTTGTAGGTCGGGACGCAGACGACGACGCGGGTGGCTTCCACGCCTCTCCTCTTCTGGTCGGTGCCGGCGGCGGGTTGGTGCGTTTCCCCCGGGTGCTGGTGGTCGTCGCCGGTCCGGTCGGTGGATGTCGGGGTGGGTTGGTGGGTGGTGCTGGTCGGGTCGTTGTCGCCGGGGTGGTGGCGGGTGCGCCGGGGGTGGGTCAGTCCAGCAATCATGGCGAGTGCGCCGAGGGCGGTGAGCACCGCCTCCGGGACGATACCGAGGCGGGTGGCGAGGGTGTGGGTGGTGCGTAGTGGGAGTTGTGCGGACAGTACGCCGGCTTCGTAGAGCCCGGTCTGGGTGAGGATGGTGCCGTCGGGGGTGATGAGGGCGCTCTGACCGCTGGTGGAGACCTGGATGGTGGCGCGGCCGTGTTCGACGGCGCGCAGGCGGCTCATGGCGAGTTGTTGTTGGCTTTCGCCTTTGCGGCCGAAGGAGGCGTTGTTGGTTTGGATGACGAGGAGTTCGGCGCCGTGGTTGACGTTGTCGCGGACGAGGCCGTCGTAGGCGACTTCGAAGCAGATGACGTCGCCGATGACGGTGCCGGCGACGGGTAGGGCGCCGGTGCTGGTGCCGGCGAGGAAGTCGTTGGGCATCTCGTCGGCGAAGCGGCTGATGAGTTTTTCGAGCAGGGCGCGGCCGGGGAGGTATTCGGCGAAGGGGACGGGGTGGCGTTTGACGTACATGGCGCCGGTGGGGCCGTCGGTGGTCCAGATGAGGCCGGCGTTGCGGACGTGGCGGGGGCCGGGGCCGTCGAGGACGGCGCCGACGAGTAGTGGTGCGCCGGCGACGGTGGCGGCGTGGGTGAGGGCGGCGTGGGCGGTGGGGTTGGTGAGGGGGTCGATGTCGGAGGAGTTCTCCGGCCACAGGACGAGGTCGGGTTGGGGGGTGCGGCCGGCGCGGACGGCGGCGGCGAGGTTCTCGGTGCCGGTGACGTGGTTGTCGGTGACCTGGAAGGCCTCGCCGAGGGCGCCCAGGCCGCCGGCTTCGGGGACGTTGCCCTGGACGGCGGCGACGTTGAGGGTGCCGTGCTGGGCGGTGGTGGGCAGGGGAACGGCGAGGCCGGCGAGGGTGAGCGTGAGAGCACCGGTGAGAGTGGCCAGTAGTGGCCGGATGCGGGTCGCCGTGCCGCCGGTGGCCCGTGCGGCGGCTCCTGTACCCGTGGCACGGGCGGTGGTGGCGTGGGTGAGGGCTGTGGCGAGCAGCGCGGCGGTGGTGGCGACGGCGAAGGTGACCAGAGGCGCGCCGCCGAGCGCCGCGAGGGCGGTGTAGGGGCTGTTCGGCTGGCTGAACGCGATCCGCCCCCAGGGGAAGCCCCCGAAGGGCGCACGGCCCCGTAGCGCCTCCTGGGCGACCCAGATGGCGCCCGTCCACAGCCACGGTGCGGGTAGCCGCTGAACGAGGGTGGTGGCGGGTGCTACGAGGGCGAGGAGGGCGGCCTCGGCGGTGGACAGCACGATCCAGCCGTCGGCGCCGACGAAGGAGACGAAGCGCAGCAGGGGTAGCAGGAACGCGAGGGAGAACAGCATTCCCAGCCCGTAGGAGGCTCGTAGACGCCGCCCGCGGACGGTCAGGGTGAGAACGGTCAGGGCGACCGGTGCCAGCGGCCACAGGCCGACCGGGGGGAAGGCGAGGTAGAGCAGGGCGCCGGCGAGGACGGCCAGGGCGGGCCGGGTGAGGCGGGTGAGGCGGCGCGGTAGGGCGCGGCCGGTGGGGTGTGGGGGTGTGGGGGGTGCGCCCGCCGGGGCGGGGTCGAGCGGGCCGGGCTCGAGGGCGGGTGTGGCGGGCGCGTCGGTCACCGGTCCAGTGTCGGTTACGGGGGCGGTGTCGACCACGCCGGGCTGGGTGGGTGTGGATGGCCGGGTGGGGTGTGGGTGGTGGTGGCGGGGGTGTGAGCTGGGCGGGTGGGGTGTCGGGTGCGGCGGGTCACTCCACACCCCCGGAGTGGGACCACATTGGGACTACCGGGGGTTTTCGGGTGCGGTCCGGTGCGCTTCCCAGTCTGTGCGGGGTGTGGTCGAATCGCGCGGTGCTCGGCCCTGGGTACCCGACCGATCCGGCGGGGTCGGGTGCGGTAGCGGGGCCGGTGGGGTTCCGGACCGTCCGTTAGACAACGGTGTCGTGGCGGGTAGCGTGGCGGCTCCGGTTCGAAGGACGGTCCGGATCCCGACCGGCCCACACCAGCCCCCACCGCGCTGCGGTGACCTGACCCGCGGCTGGTCCAGCAGGCGGGCTCAGAGCAGGTCGTGCAGGGTCTGTCCGCGCAGCACGGTGCGCAGGCAGCGTGGCGCGCTGCCGGTGCGGTCAAGCTGGTCAAGGAGAACATCCAGTGGCCCGGCGGGCTGGGCGGCCGGCGGCCCGGCGGGCCGCGGCGGGTGGGGGGTCTCCCAGATCGCGAAGGTCGCGGGCGCGCCGACGGTGATCCGTCCAGCACCGCCGGCGCCGGCGCGGGCGGCCAGCCAGCCGCCGCGGGTGGCGGCGGTGAACGCCGCGGCCCCGCTGATCCGCGCGGACGGGGTGTGATGGGTGGCCGCGGCGTGTACCGCTCCCCACGGGTCGAGGGGGGTGACGGGACTGTCGGAGGACAGGGCGAGTACGACCCCGGCGCGGTGCAGCGCGGCGAACGGGTTCATCGCGCTGGCACGGTCGGCGCCGAGCCGGCGGGTGTACAGGCCGTCGGGGCCGCCGTAGCGGGCGTCGAACGCGGGCTGCACGGAGGCGACGAGCCCGAGGCGCGCCATGGCGGTGATCTGTTCGGGGTGCAGCAGCTCGGCGTGTTCGACCCGGTGGGTGCCGGCGTTGATCGTGGCGGTGCCGACACGGGCGGCGGCGGCGCGCACCCCGTCGAGGACGGTGTCGAGGGCGGCGTCGCCGATGGCGTGGAAGCCGGTCTGCAGGCCGGCGGCGACCGCGTCGAGGACGGTGTCGCGGACGTCGTCGGCGTCGCGGTGCAGCTGCCCGCGGTGGGTGGGCTGGTCGGTGTAGGGGCTGCGTAGCGCGGCGGTGTGCGAGCCCAGGGAGCCGTCGACGAACAGGTCGCCGCCGTAGCCGACGGGGCCCAGGCCGGGTTCGGTGTTCAGGGCGGTGGCGACGGTGAGTTCACCGGCCCAGTAGCCGGTGATGGTGGGGCCGGGTTCGTCGCGGGCGAGGGTGAGCAGGGCGGCGAGGTCGTCGGCGGAGGAGACCTGCGGGCCGGCCATCTCGTGCAGGGCGGCGATGCCGAGGGTGGCGGCGTGGGCGCGGACGCGGCGGGCGGCGGCGCGGCGGGTGGTGGGGGGCAGGTCGTGGTAGGCGGCGGTGCGGGCGAGGTGGTGGGCGTCGTCGCGGCACAGGCCGTCGCCGAGCCAGCCGGTGGCGTGGTGGGCGCCGCTGCGGGTGGCCAGGTGCGGGGAGATGACGGCGGTGTGGCCGTCGGCGCGGGCGAGGTAGACGTCGACGGGCCCGGCGGCGCGGGCGAGTTCGCCGCTGGTGGGGGGTCGCTGTTCGGGCCAGCGGGTTTCGTCCCAGCCGGTGCCGAGCAGTGGCTGGCCGGGCCGGTGGTGGGCGGCGCGGGTGAGCTGGTCGAGGGTGTGGCGCAGGGACGGGCTGTCGGTGAGGTCGACGCCGTCGAGGGCGAGCCCGGTGGCGGTGGTGTGCAGGTGGGCGTCGACGAAGGCGGGGGTGAGGGTGGCGCCGCGCAGGTCGACGGTGTGGTCGACCGGGCCGGCTGGTGGCGGGCCGCTGGCGTCGGGCTGGTCGTCGGTGCCGATCCAGGTGATGGTGGGGCCGTCGGTGAGCAGGGCGGTGGCGTGCCGGTGGGTGGGGCTGTGGACGTGTCCGTGGTGGTAGAGGACGCGTCGGGCTGCCGGCAGGTGGTGGGGGCTCACGGTCCCTACTGTGCCGGGTGGGTGGCGCTCACCTGTGGTCCGCGGTGGGCGGTGTGCGCGGCACCGGGCCGATGGCCGGTGGGGGTGCGGGTGGGTTCACAGGTTGGGTGGGCGGTTTTCGTAGGGGGTGGAGAGCACGACCATGGTGCGGGTCGACACGTTCGCGGCGGCGCGGATCTCCTGCAGGAGGCTTTCGAGGGCGGCGGGGTCGGCGACGCGGACCTTGAGCAGGTAGCTCTCCTCCCCCGCGACGCTGTAGCAGGCCTCGATGGCGGGCAGGTGGGTGAGCCGGTCGGGGGCGTCGTCGGGCTGGCTGGGGTCGATCTCCTTGATGGAGACGAAGGCGGTGAGGGCCAGCCCGACCTGGGAGGGGTCGACGAGCGCGACGTAGGAGGTGATGACGCCGCGCTGCTCCAGGCGCCGGACCCGCTGGTGTACGGCGGACACCGACAGGCCGGTGGAGCGACCGAGGTCGGTGAAGCTCATCCGGCCGTCGCGGCACAGCAGCTGCACGATCTGACGGTCTAGGTCCTCCAGCACGATCCGGAGGTTACGCAGATCGCGGCGGTGGAGGGGGCGCGGACGGCGATGTCTGGTCCCGGCGGGACTTTTCGGTGCGGGTGCGGGTGCGGGTTCGGGACCGGTCGACACGGACGGTGGACGGCTGCTGCCGCTACGCAGCCTGGCTGCGTGCCCGGTGTCGGGTGGGGGTGGGTGTCCGGTGCCATCCGGTGGGGTGGCGGTGGCTGTTGTCAGGGTTGGGTTGGCCGGGGTCGAGATGATCTGTCGGCAGCACATGCCAGTCTGACAACGTGACCAACTTTCACGGTGATTCCTCTGGCGTCGCGCCGCGGGTGGGGGGTGGTGGGGGTGTGGATCGGCTGCTGCTCGCGGACACCCCGTCGTTGTATTTCCGGGCTTTTCACGGGGTGCCCCGGTCGGTGCGGGCCCCTGACGGGATGGCGGTGAACGCGGTGCGGGGTCTGCTGGACGTGCTGGCCCGGCAGATCGTCGAGGTGCGGCCGCGGCGGCTGGTGTGCTGTTTCGACGCCGACTGGCGGCCGGCGTTCCGGGTGGCGCTGATCGGCTCGTACAAGGCGCACCGGGTCGCCGACGCCACCCCCGGCCCCGCGGCCGGGGCGGGTGGGGTGGAGGAGGAGGTGCCGGACGAGTTGGCGGCGCAGCTACCGGTGATCGACGCGGTGCTCGACGCGTTCGGGATCGCCCGGGTGGAGGCTGCCGGCTTCGAGGCCGACGACGTGATCGGCACGCTGGCGACCCGGCACAGCGGCCGGCCCGGTGGCGGGCCGGTGGACATCCTGACCGGGGACCGGGATCTGTTCCAGCTGGTGTGTGACGACACCGGCGTGGTGGTGCGGTACGCGGTGGAACGGTTCGCGGTGGTCGACGAGGCGTCGATCAGTGCCCGCTACGGGATCCCGGGCCGGGCCTATGCCGATTTCGCGGTGCTGCGTGGTGATCCCAGTGACGGTCTGCCGGGGGTGGCGGGGATCGGCGCGAAGACGGCGGCGGCGCTGCTGGGTCGTTTCGGGTCGCTGCGGGCGATTCTCACCGCGTTGGACGCCGGGGGTGAGGACGGGTTCCCGGCCGGGGCGCGCCGCCGGCTGACCGCGGCCCGTGACTATGTGGACGCCGCGGTCACCGTGGTCGGGGTGGTCCGCGATGTGCCGCTGGGCCCGGTCGCCGACGTGCTGCCCGTCCGGCCGGTGGATGAGGCGGCGCTGGCGGCGCTGGCGGGCCGGTACGGGCTGGGCGGGTCGGTGGACCGGCTGACCATGGCGTTGGCCACCCTCGCCGAGGGCCCCTGACTTTGGGGGACGGGTATTTCCGGGGGGCGCGGGGGGTGCCGCGTACGGTCACGGGGGCGGGTTCGGGGCGGGTCGGCGCGGGCCGGCGGCGTGGTCGGACCGGCGGTGACGGTAGGTTGCCCCTGATCTGGCAGCGTGCGTGTACACGCAGGTGACCGACGGGTTCGTTCGTGGACGGTCCGGTGTCGCCTACTGTTGCGCACCGGGCGTCCGTCGGGGACGCCGGTGGGGCTGCGGCGAGTGCGGAGGTGACCGGTGGGGCTGCGCGAGCGGCTCGCGGGCAGGCGTGTGTTCGTGACCGGGGTGACCGGGTTCGTCGGTGAGGCGCTGTTGGAGAGGCTGCTCTCGGAGTTCCCGGACACTCAGGTCGTGGCGCTCGTGCGGCCCCGGGGCAGCCATTCGGGGATGGCCCGGTTGGAGCGGATGACCCGTAAGCCGGCGTTCGCCGGGCTGCGGGAACGGTTGGGCCGTGAGGGGCTGGCGGCGCGGCTGGCGGCGCAGGTGCGGGTCATCGAGGGTGACCTGGCCAGTATGGGTGAGCTGCCCGCCGACCTGGACGTGGTGATCCACTGCGCTGGGGAGGTGTCGTTCGACCCGGCGATCGATGAGGGGTTCGCGACGAACCTGGGCGGGGTGCAGGAGCTGCTGCGCGCGGTGCGCGCCGCCGGGGCCCGTCCGCATCTGGTGCACGTGTCGACCGCCTATGTCGCCGGGTTGCGTTCGGGGCACATCGCCGAGGGCCGGCTGGCCCATGAGGTGGACTGGGCGGCGGAGCAGGCGTCGGCCGCGCGGGCCCGCCAGGCCGCGGAGGACGCGTCGCGTTCGCCGGAGAACTCGGCGCGGTTCCGTGAGCAGGCGGAGGCCGAGCATGTGCGGGCCGGCGCGCAGACGGTGTCGGCGCAGGCGGAGGCGGCGCGGCGGGCGTGGGTGGCGGCGCGGTTGGTCGCCGCGGGCTCCGAACGTGCGCAGGTGCTGGGCTGGACGGACGCGTACACGTTCACCAAGGCGTTGGGTGAGCGGTATCTGGAGGACTCCCACGGCGATCTGCCGTTGACGATCGTCCGCCCGTCGATCATCGAGAGCGCGCTGGCGAAGCCGTTCCCGGGGTGGATCGAGGGGTTCAAGATGGCCGAGCCGCTGATCCTGGCGTTCGGCCGCGGGGAGCTGCCGGACTTCCCGGCGTCCCCGGATGCCGTCGTTGACATCATCCCGGTGGATCTGGTCGTCAACGCGCTGCTGGCGGCGGCGGCGGCGAGCCCCCCGCCGCCGGAGCGCCCGGCCTACTACACGGTGTGTTCGGGGTTCCGGAACCCGCTGCTGTTCCGTGACCTCTACGACTATGTGCGGGGCTATTTCCTGGCCGATCCGCTGCCGCGGCGGGGCCGCGGGCATATCGGGGTTCCCGAGTGGCCGTTCGCCGGGGCGGTGGCGGTGGAGGCGAAGCTGCGCCGCGGGGAGAAGGCGGTGGAGTGGGCGAACCGGGCGTTGGCGCACGCGCCGCGTTCGGAGCGGGTCCGCCGGCTGGCCGTCGACCTGGAACGTACCGAGGGGCGGGTGGCGTTCCTACGCCGTTACTCCGATGTGTACCGGGCGTACACGAAGGCCGAGCTGGTCTACGTCGATGACGCCACCGCGGCGCTGCACGCGGCGATGGACCCGGCCGACCAGGTCGATTTCGGGTTCGATCCGGCGTGTTTCGACTGGCGGCACTACCTGCAGGACGTGCACTGCCCGGCGGTGACGCAGGTGCTGCGCCGGCCGCGGGATGCCGCCCCGGCGCGGCGGATGGCCCGCAACCTCACCGCCGGTGAGGGGGTGCTGGCCGTGTTCGACCTGGACGGGACGTTGGTGTCCTCGACGGTGGTCGAGTCGTATCTGTGGCTGCGGCTGGCTGACGGCGACGTCGGGGAACGGGCCCGGGAGCTGGTGTCGCTGGCGCGGGCACTGCCGGGGTATCTGCGTGCCGAGCGCCGTGACCGGGGGCATCTGATTCGTTCGGTGTACGGCCGGTACGCCGGCGCCGACCCGGTGGAGCTGGCCCGGGTCGTCGACGAGGTCGCCGCCGATGTGGTGTTGCGGCGGGTGAAACCGGCGGCGGTGCGCCGCGTGCGGGAGCATCGCGCGGCCGGGCATCGCACTGTGCTGCTGACCGGGGCGGTTGATGTGCTGACCCGTCCGCTGGCGCCGTTGTTCGACGAGATTGTCGCGACCGGCCTGGAAGTCGGCGCGGATGGCCGGTACACGGGACGGTTGTTGTCGTCGCCGCTGGTCGGGGATGCTCGGGCGGCGTTCGTGGATCATTACGCGCGGCGCCGGGGGGCGGACCTGTCCGCGTCGTGGGCGTACGCGGACAGCCTGTCGGATCTGCCGATGCTGCGCACGGTGGGTAATCCGGTGGCGGTGAACCCGGATGTGGCGTTGCACAAGGTGGCGCGGGGGGCGGGCTGGCCGATCGAGGAGTGGCCGTCGACGCCGGGTGAGCCGCGGTTGATGGTCGCCAGCCGCGCCGAGCGGGGCCTGTTCGCCGCGGCGGCCCGCGCCCGGGTTGCCGCGGGCGGCCTGTCAGGGTCGGGGTCGGGTGGGAGTGGTGTTGTGCGGGTGGAAGGGGGTGAGGGCCGGTGACACGCGGTCTGGAATTGTACCGGTCGCTGCCGCGGTACGCGGCGGCGCGGGTGGTGTCGGGCCGGTTCCCGCGGCTGTCGGGGGCGGCGGCGACGACCGCGGCGCCGCTGCGGCTGGTCGACCGGGGGGATCCGGGTCTGCCGGGGCCGGGGTGGGTGACGGTGCGGCCACGGCTGGCGGGGATCTGCGGGTCGGATCTGGCGACGGTGACGGGGCAGAGCTCGTTCTACTTCTCCCCGCTGGTGTCGATGCCGTTCACTCCCGGTCATGAGATCGTCGGTGACCTGCAGGAGGCGGTGACGCTCGCCGACGGGCGCCGGTTGGACGCAGGTGCCCGGGTGGTGATCGACCCGGTGCTGGGCTGTGCGGCCCGCGGGTTGGAGCTGTGCGTGGGCTGCGCGGCGGGCCGGACGTCACGGTGTGACCGGATCACGGTGGGGCATCTGGCGCCGGGGTTGCAGACCGGGTTCTGCGCGGACACCGGCGGCGGGTGGAGCCGGGCGCTGGTCGCCCATCACAGCCAGTTGCATCCGGTGCCCGACACGCTGCCCGACTCCCGGGCGGTGCTGGTCGAGCCGTTGGCGACCGCTGTGCACACCGCGGGTCGCTGCGGGGTGCGTTCCGGGGACCGGGTGCTGATCATCGGGTCGGGGGCGGTGGGCCTGCTGACGCTGCTGGCCATCCGCGCCTATACGAAGGCCGAGCATGTGACGATGGTCGCCAAGCATCGCCGGCAGGTGGAGTTGGCGCGTCGTTTCGGCGCGGACGAGGTGCTCGCCCCCGACGACGCGGTCGGTGGGGTGCGTCGCGCGAACCGGGCGTTGCGGCTGACCCCGCAGCTGGGTGGGGAGTATCTGCTCGGCGGGGTGGATGTGGCGATCGACTGTGCGGGCAGCGCGTCGTCGCTGTCGACGGCGCTGCGGGTGACTCGGGCCGGTGGCCGGGTGGTGCTGTCGGGGGTGCCGGCGGGGTCGGTGGATCTGACCCCGCTGTGGTTCCGGGAGTTGGAGCTGGTGGGGACGTACGCGTCGTCCGGCGGCGCCCGGCCCGGCCGGGCCGGTACCGAACCGGCAGGAGCGGCGGAGCCGGTGGAGTCGGATTTCGGGCGGGCGTTGGCGCTGGCCGCCACGGCCCCGCTCGACGGGGTGGTGTCGGCGGTGTATCCGCTCGCCCGGTGGCGGGAGGCGTTGGACCATGCGTTGTCCGCGGGGCGTCTCGGCGCCGTGAAGATCGTTTTTGATCCGGCGGCGTCGGCGTGAGCGCGACGCGCGCCGCGCCGGTGCGGTCCGGTGGGCGTGGGGGCGCCGGTGGGAGTGGCACGGTCGGGGTATACGGGATTGTCTCCCCGCGCGGCGGTCCTCGCCGCGGGGCGGGCGGGCGCGGGGGCGCCGGGGCCGGCCGGGGCGGCACACGGACGAGGGGAACGTGCAGGTGAGACCGGGGTTCGTGCTCGAGGTCGACGAGCGCACACCTCCGCTGCTGGTGCACCAGGGTGAGGGGCTGACGCTTGAGCGGTTCCCGCTGGGTACCCGGGTGGTGTATCCGCCGGAGTCGCTTCCGGGGGTGGCGGACGTGGACGCGGCGATCGCCGCGGCGTTGGAGCATCCGTTCAACTGTGAGCCGTTGCGGGTGCTGCTGCGGCCGGGGATGCGGTTGACGATCGCGTTCGACGATCTGTCGATCCCGTTGCCGCGGATGCGCCGTCCGGATGTGCGGCAGCGGATCATTGAACAGGTGCTGACGCTGGCGGCGGCGGCGGGTGTGGACGACGTGCAGCTGATCGCGGCGAACGCGTTGCACCGGCGGATGACGGCGGCGGAGATCGAGCACATCGTCGGGGAGCGGGTGTTCCGGTCGTTCTGGCCGGACAACCTGTACAACCACGACGCCGAGGACCGCGACAATCTGCTGCACATCGGGGTGACCGACCACGGTGAGGACGTGGAGATCAACCGGCGGGCGGCGGAAAGTGACCTGCTGGTCTATGTGAACGTGAACCTGGTCGCGATGGACGGCGGGCACAAGTCGGTGCCGATCGGGTTGGCGTCGTACAACAGCCTGCGCCACCATCACAACAGTCACACGATGCTGCGGTCGCGGTCGTTCATGGACCACACCCGGTCGGAGATGCATTCGTCGGCGTGGCGGATGGGCCGGTTCCTCGCCGACCATCTGAAGATCTTCCACGTGGAGACGACGTTGAACAACGCCTGTTTCCCCGACCGGTACAGCTTCCTGACCCGCCGCGAGTGGGAGTGGTCGGTCAAGGACCAGGCGATGGCCTACGGGATGAGTCGGGGGCTGGCGGCGATGCCGACCCGGCCACGGCGGAAGATCTTCCATGATCTGCTCGCCGACTACCAGGTGACCGGGGTGTTCGCCGGGGAGACCGAAGCCACCCACGATCAGACGATCGCCAGTGTGCACCGCCAGCAGCTCGTCGAGGTCGACGGGCAGTCCGACGTGCTGGTGGTGGGCCTGCCGTATGTGGGCCCGTACAACGTGAACTCGGTGATGAACCCGATCCTGGCGACGTGCATGGGTCTGGGGTATTTCTTCAACATGTACCGGGGGCGGCCGCTGGTCCGTCACCAGGGCGCGATGATTCTTTACCATCCGGTGACCCCGGAGTTCTCCCAGCTGCACCATCCGTCCTATGTGGACTTCTTCTCCGAGGTGCTCGCCGAGTCGACGGACCCGGCGACGATCGAGGCGAAGTTCGAGAAGCAGTACGCGACCGACCCGTGGTATGTGCACCTGTACCGGACGTCGCACGCCTACCACGGCGTCCACCCGTTCTACATGTGGTACTGGGCGGCGCACGGCATGGACCATCTGGGGGATGTGGTGTGGGTCGGGGGGGATCGGGCGGCGTGCGCGCGGATGGGGTTCCGGGCGGCGTCGACGTTCGCCGACGCGTTGGAGATGGTGTCGGGCACGGTGGGCCGTGACCCGTCGATCACCTACCTGCATTCCCCGCCGCACGCGATCGCGGACGTGCGATGAGCCGCACCGGGGCGTTCGGTGGCCCGCCGCGGCCGGGGGTGAGTGTCCGGGAGCTGGCGAACGGGTTCCGCTGGGGTGGCCGGTCGCTGGTCCCGGGTTCGGCGCAGGGGCACCGGCGGCCGGTGAGCGCCCGGGAGTTCCCGACGGCGTGGGCGCGCGGCGGGCCGGCACGGGCGGCGCGCACGGTGTTCCTGGAAGCGGCGATGAACCCGCTGCTGCACGCGGCGTTGACCCCGACGGTCGCCGGCGCGGAGGTGTTCGGTTCCCTCGGCGACGACCCGGTGATCATCGTGTCGAACCATTCCAGTCATCTGGATGCGCCGATGCTGCTGTGCGCGTTGCCGCGGGCGGTGCGGGAACGCACCGCGGTGACGGCGGCGGCGGACTACTTCTTCGACAGCACCTGGCGGGGCCTGTCCTCGGCGTTGGCGTTCGGGACGGTGCCGATCGAGCGTCGCGGTGGGGCGCCGTCGTCGACACCGTTGGAGCTGCTGCGCGGCGGGTGGAACCTGGTGGTGTTCCCCGAGGGCACCCGTTCGGCGGACGGGTCGCGGGGCCGGTTCCGTCTGGGGGCGGGCTATCTGGCGATGACGGCCGGGGTGGCGGTGGTACCGGCGGCGTTGCGCGGTGCGTACGCGGCGATGCCCCGGGGCCGGGCGTGGCCGGTACCGGGCCGGCCGCGGGTGTCGGTGCGGTTCGGTCGTCCGCTGCGTCCCGGTGACGGCGAGGATGTGCGGGCGTTCACCGGACGGCTGGCGGCGGAGGTGACCCGGCTCGGGGTGGAGGACACGACGAGCTGGTGGGCGTCCCTACGCTCCCCCGACACCGCGTCGCCGGCCGCGGGGGCCGGTGCGGGCGGTGACACCGGTCCTTCCGTTTCGTCGGGTGCGTCGGCGCGGCCGGCGGCGGGAACCGGGCCGGCCCGGCGGGCACCGGCGGGCGCGCCCGGGATGGCCCGGTGGCGGCGGATCTGGGAGGCCACCGAACCACCGGCGGCGGCCCGGCCACGCTCACCCTGGGATCGCTGACCCACCCACCCCCTCATGTGAGCTCCCTCACATGAGGGTCGTTATGTGGATAACCCTGTTCATGGCCCGGTGGGTAGCGGGGGTGGACCTGTGGATGACCTGTGGGGTGAGGGCCGTCCCGGCCGGGGCGGTGAAGTCAAGGCGTTGCATCACCGAACGTCACACGTATCACTGAGTACATGGCTCTGTTGCGCCGTTCCCGCCGCTCCGGCTCACTACCCACCCCCGTGCCCGCACGCCGGGCCACGGACCCGGGCACGCCGGACCGTCGGGCCGACCCGGCCGGCACCGTACGCCCGGTGCCCCCGGCCCGCGCCGCGTCCCGCCCCACCGCCCGGGCCGGGCACGGCTCGCCGGCGCCGGCCGGGATGGTGGTGCGTGGGGTCGGCGGGTCGGAGCCGCCGGCCGGTGGGCGGGGTGCGGGGGCGTTACCGCCGAGCGTGGCCCGGGTCGCCGCCCGCACCCGGCTGTCCGCCGAGCTGCTCGCCGCGCTCCTCGAGGTCGAGGAGCGCACCCGGGCCACGTTGGACGACATCGAACGCGCCGACGCGTTGGCTGACCGGCTGCTGGCGCGGCGCCGGGACCGCCTCGCCGCCGGCCGCGCCACGGACCTGCCCGCCACCCCGACCCGCCTGTCCGCCTGACCCGGCGCAACCGGCACGGGGAGCACGGGCGGCCGGGTCAGGCGGAGGTGCCGGCCTGGCCAGGGTGGGGGGCCAGCGGCCGTGGGTAGCCGGCGGTGCGCACCAGGTCGTTGACCCGGCTCGACAGCAACCGCGACGGGTGCACGTCCAGGATCTCGACGATCTCACCGAGCAGCCGGCTGGCCTCCGGCGGGTCGTCGGGTGCCAGCGCACCGGCGAGCGCGGCCAGTGCCCACCCCCGTTCGGGGGTGCCCGAACTGGTCAGGTCGACCGCGGCCCGGCTCAGGCCGGCCGCGCCCTCACCGCCCATGCGGCTGACGACGTCCGCGACGACGCAGGCCTCCCGGACCTCGTCGAACGCCGGCCACCCCGGATGACGCAGCCCCTGCACACACGGCGTCTGTGACAGCCGGGCGAGCGCGGCCAGGGCGCCGTCGATGTCACCGAGCGTCGCGGCCGCACCCGCCTCCAACGCGGCCGCCCACCCGTGCAGATACGGATGGCCGGCGGCCGCGGCACGGCGGGCGGCACCCCGGGCCGCGTCATAGCGGCCACCGACGAACGCGACGAGGGAGTCCAGGGTGGCGGCGGTACCGGTCAGCAGCGGGTCGTCGAGCTGGGTGGCGAACTGGTCGGTGAGGGTGGCGAACCGCCGCGCCGACGGATCATCCCCGGCCTCGACGGCGAGCACACCCAGGTAGAACGACAGGAACCCGGCGACCCCGGTGAGCTCACGGTGCGTCGCGGGGGACAGCCGGCGTCCCAGTGCGGCCTGCACGCGGCGCCAGTCGGCGATCACCGGGCGCAGCAGCGCGGTGTGCGGGGTGGTGAGCAGGGTGGTGGCGAACCGGTGCAGCCGGTCGTCGAGCTCGGCCATCGTCAGCGGGTCGGGGTCGGCGTAGGCGATCTCCCGGGAGAGCATGGCGGCGGCGCGGGCGGCGGCGGGCAGGCCGAGCCGGTCGGGACGGGTGGAGTCGGGTAGCTCGACTCGGCTCATCCACGTCCTTCCCGTCCGGCCCCTGGGAGGGCGGGCGACTGTCCCCCCGGCCGCGCCGGAGTGCCGGTGGTGCACCGTCACGGCCCGCCCCCGACCCCGTGGGATGCGTCGGCGACGCGGGGTGTCGGGACGGTCCGTGGCGCGGCTCCGACCGCCGTGCTGGCCGCCCGCAGGGGCGGCCGCCTGGCCGGCGCTGTGCGTCACTGGTCCGGTCGGATCGGTGACGAGCGCACGCTACCGTGTTCAGGCTCACGGTGGGGGGCGGATGTGTGATGTCGCGTTGGCCTGTCACCATCGCGCCGCTGGTGCCAGGATCGGCCTGTCTGTGCGTCGATTGTTGTCCACATCCAGGTGTGGAGTACAGGTTTCGGCGGGATTGTGGCGTGTTACGGCCCTGCTCGCCGGGCCCCTTCCCCGCACAACAGCCCGCACACCCCCGCGCAACCCCCAGGTGGGGGTATGTCGGAGCAGAGTGAGGATCCGCGGCCCGCCGTCGGTGATCGCCACACTGTGCTCGGCGTGGGCGGCACGGCTGCCATCGGTGGTGCGCAGCGCCCAGCCCGGTCCGCTGCGGTCAGTCGTCGGCGCGTAGCGTCACCGCGAGCCCCGCCCGTCCCACCGACCCACCGACCCACCCGCAGCGTGCGGATCACCGTGGCTGTGCGGATCAGGGGAATGCGAATGGTCGTGGTGGTGGTGGCCGTGCGGCCCGTGGGAGTGCGACGGGTCGTCGGGATGGTCGTGCGGGGTCTGCGCCTGCCCGACCCGGTGCGCATGCCCCGGCAGCGCGATCCGGTACAGGCAGGTGTCGCAGTTCATCCGGATGTCCCCGCCGAGCGCCTCCTGGTAGCGCTCCAACACCAGCTCGACCAGCCCGTCACCCTCCCCGCCGGCGCCGGCGGCGCTGTCGCCGAGCAGGCCCGCGCAGGCCAGTTCCACCTCCGGGTGCCCTCCCGCCCAGCCGGCCGCCTGCTCGACGGTGCGCCGCGGCAGCACCCCGGTGAACAGGAAGTAGGGGACGACGACGATCCGCCGGCCGCCGAGCCGGTGGATCCGCTCCAGCCCGGCCGGCACCGACGGCTCGGCCAGGCTGATGAACGCCACCTCCACCCCGCCGTAGCCGCGGCCCTCCCACAGCAGCCGGGCCACCTTGAACACCTCGGCGTTGGCATCCGGGTCGGTCGAACCCCGCCCGACCAGCAGCACCGTGGTCTGCTCCCGCCGGTCCGGTGGGCAGAGGACGTCGACACGTTCGGCGAGCAGCCGCAGGATCGTCGGATGCGGGCCGAGGGGACGCCCGTAGGCGTAGCGCAGCCCCGGGTGGCGTTCGCGTTCCCGGGCCATCGACCCGGGAATGTCACCTTTGGCATGCCCGGCGGCGACCAGGGTGAGCGGAACGACCCCGAGCCGCCGGTGGCCGGCGTCGACGAGACGGCTGACCGCGTCGGCGACCGGCGGGGCGGACAGCTCGATGAACCCACCGTCCACCGCCAGCCCACCGGCCCGCGCCCGCACCCGGGAGACGAACCGACGGAACTGCTCGGCGCCGGCCTCGTCCCGGGTGCCATGCCCGACGATCAGCAGCGCCGGCCCGGCGGCGGAACCCGCCGGATCCGAAACGGTGGCGGTGGGGACGGTGCCGGGGTGCGGCGGGGTGGCGTTCACCTGGACGTGCCTCCTGCGGCGGGTCGGCCGGTGCGGGCCCGGCGGCTGCGGGTCAGCGCCACGTGTAGTCCCGTGGGGTGACGACCAGGCCGGCGCGCAGCCGGGTCTGGCTCGAGCCGACGACGACCGTGGTCGTCATCCCGACGAGGTCCAGCAGCCGCTCCCGCTCACCGGCCCCACCCGCACCGTCCTGGGTGGCTGTGCGGTCGGTGAGGGCACCGAGGGTCGTGACGGTGATCCGCTGCCCGGGCCGGAACGCGTCGGTGACGATCCCCACCGGGGTGCCGGCGCTACGGTGCGCGGCGAGCACGTCGAGGGCGGCGGGTAGCTGGTGGCGTCGGGTGCGGCTGCGCGGGTTGTAGAACGCGACGACCAGGTCGGCTTCGGCGACCGCGCGGACCCGGCCCACGATCCGCTCCCACGGGGTGTGCAGGTCCGACAGGCTGATCAGCGCATGGTCGTGCCCGAGCGGGGCGCCGAGCAGTGCGGCGGCGGCGAGCGCCGCGGTCACCCCCGGCACGGCGACCACGTCGAACGACCCGTCGGCCAGGTCGAGCGCGGGGCTGCCCATCGCGTACACCCCGGCGTCGCCGCTGCCGATGAGCGCGACGGCATGCCCGGCGCGGGCGTGTGCGACGGCGGTCTCGGCGCGGGCCTGCTCGTCACCGAGCCCGCTGTCGAGCACGGTGACCCCGGCGGGCAGCAGATCGGCGACGGACCGCACGTACTGGTCCAACCCGACCACGATCCGGGCGCGGGCCAGCTCGGCGCGGGCGGCGGGGGTGAGTAGCCGACGGTCCCCGGGACCGAGCCCGACGACGGCGAGCCGGCCGCGGGGCCGGTGCCGGGCCACAGCGACGGTCGCGTGCGCGCTGACCTGCTTGGCGACCACCAGCTGCGCCGTCACCGCCGGTACGCCGGTTGGCGGGCTGGCGGGGAGGAGACTGGCGGCTTCGGCGACGCTCGGCGTGCCGACCGCGGCGCGCACCACCTCCGACGGGTGCGGCACGGTGACCACGGCCAGGGCCTGCGGGGGGTGCACCACCAGCGGCCAGCCACGGCGGCGGGCCACCTCCAGCAGCCCCACCTCGTCGGCTTTCGCGGTCACCGACGCCAGATGGGTCACCGCCAGCGGGGACAGCCCGGCGCCGGCCAGCGCGGTGTCGATGAGCGCGTCGATCTCGTCGGCGGGCGCGCCGCGGCTCGCCCCGACCCCGACGACCAGGCTCGGGGGCCGGTAGACCACCCGCGGGCCGGCCCCGTCCGGCGGCGCGCCCAGCAGCCGGTCGGTGACATGCATCGACGCCACCACCGTCCCCTCCACGCCCACCGCCCCACCATCAACAGCGCCGGTGATGGTGGTGGTGACGGACGGGGGTAGCGGCGGCAGTGGCCACACCGCGTCGGCGTGCAGGGCGACGGGATGACCCGACAGGACGGCCGTGCCGACGGCGGCCAGCTCCGAACCCGGTTCGACAGTGAACCCGAGCTCGGCGCCGAACCCGTCCAGGGCGCTCACCCCGGTGGCGTCACTGGCCGTGGTGATCACCGGTGTGGCGCCGAGGGCGTCGGCGACCTGCTCGGCGAGCCGGTTCGCGCCACCGGCGTGCCCACCGCACAACGCGACCGCGAACCGGCGCGCCTCGTCCACACACACCACACCCGGGTCGTGGTCCTTGCCGCGCAGCAGCCCGTCGAGGAGGCGGACCGTCGCCCCGGTCGCCAGGAAACAGACGATGCCCGTGACGCCGTCCGCGAGCGCGGCGGTGATCGCGTCGCGGGGCCGGCCCGGGTAGAGCCGGGCGGTGGGCCAGCGGCGGGTGAGGTCACCGGCCGCGGCCCGCCCGGCGGCGGTCACCGCCACCAGCGCCACCAGGCCCGCGCCGTCCACCGCCGCGCCCTGCGGTGCCACCTGCTCGGCCGACGCCCCCCGCTCCCGCTCCCGTTCCAGCACGGCCGGGGCCGGGACGACGGGGTGTGGGCTGGCGGGGAGCTGGGTGGCGCCGGCGGCGGCCAGCGCCCGGTCGGCGTCGCGCAGCACCGTGCGCGCACCGGACTGCGCCCGCCGGTAGGTGTGAAAATGCCCCGGGTGGTACAGGTGGGAGCGTCGCCCCCCGGCCACCAGCGCCGGGCCGACGAGCACCAGGGTGTGCTTCCACAGCCGGTGCGCCTTGACCGTGTCGGCGAGCGTGTCGAGGGTGCAGCGCACGATCAGCTCGTCCGGCCAGCTCACCTGGTAGGCGACGACACAGGGCGTGTCCGACGGGTAGCCGCCGGCGAGCAGCTCGTCGCGCAGCTGCCCGGAACGGGCCGCGGACAGGAACAGCGCCATCGTCGTGCCGTGCCGGGCGAGGTCGCGGACCTCCTCCCCGGGTGGCATCGGGGTCTTCCCACCCCCGAGCCGGGTCAGGATCACCGACTGGGCGACCTCGGGGACGGTCAGCTCCCGGCGCAACGCCGCGGCGAGCGCGGTGAAGCTGCTCACCCCGGGCACGATGTCGCTGTCCAGGCCGAGCCGGTCGCAGATCTCCAGCTGCTCCTGCACCGCCCCCCACAGTGCCGGATCCCCCGAGTGGACCCGGGCGACGTGCAGACCCTGCTCGGCGGCACGGCGGTAGACCGCCTCGACGCCCTCCAACGGCAACGCCGCGGAGTCGATCAGTTCGGCGCCGTCACGGGCATGGTCGAGGATGGCGGGGTGCACCAGCGAGGACGCCCAGATCACCACGTCGGCGGCGGCGAGAACCGCCGCGCCGCGCACGGTGATCAGATCGGCGGCACCCGGCCCGGCGCCGACGAAACTGACCCGCCCGCGTCCCGGCCCGGCGCCGTCCACTGGCTGACCGGTGCCACGGCCGGGGTGGCTCATCGTGGCCACCGTGCCCGCCGCGTCGCCAGGACCGTGGACAGGTAGGGCCCGGTCTCGCCCGGTTCCAGGTCGGCGGCGGGACGGATGTCCTGCTCGGGCAGGCCGAGCGCGGCCCCGTAGACGGCGTGCCCGGCCGGCCCGTCGAGCCGGGCGGCGTCGGCGAGCACCCCGCGGACGGCGGGCAGGGCACGCCCGCCCTTGTAGGCGACGACGGTGTCGAAGCCGGCGACCGCGCTGCGGTAGGCGTCGACGCCGGCGGTCAGCGGGAGCAGCGCGAGGGTTTCCGCGCCGTGGGCGAGCACGGTGCCTGACCGGGCGGCCAGGTCCTGCATCGCGGTGATACCCGGCACCGTGTCCAGTTCGACGTCGGGTAGCAGGGTGCGCACTGCGGCGGCGAGGGCGGTGAACGTCGAGTACAGGTTCGGGTCTCCGATCGTCGCGAACGCCACCGTGATCCCAGACCCAGGTCCAGGTCCAGGTCCTGTGTCTGGCGCTGTCGCCGGGCTGGCCAAGGTGCCGGGCGGCCCGCCGTCGGGCGCGCCGTCCGCGGTGCCGGTGGTTTCGCCACGTAGGGCGGCGGCGACGGCACGGGCGGGACCGAGGTAGTCGGCGTCGCCGGCCATCCGGAACGGCAGCGTCACGATCCGGTCGTGGTCGACGTGGGCGCGCACCGTCACCTCCGCCCGCCCCGGCGGCCCCGCACCCGCACCCGTGGCCGTCCCGGGCCGGTCGGTGGGGCTGGGGCTGCCCGGCGCGGGACCGTACGGGCCGTGGCCGTCGCTGACCGGGACGAACACGACGGTCGCCTCCCGCAGAACGCGGACCGCCCGGTAGGTCACCAGGTCCGGGTCGCCCGGGCCGACACCGACACCGACGAGTCGGGGGTTCACCGTGCCGCTCACCGCGATGACACCTCCGTTGTTCCAGGGGACGCGGGGGGATTGCCACCGGTGTCCCGTCCATGCCCGTGCCCGCCGCCGGATGGGCGGGTGCGGGCGGTACCGGCGGCGGCGACGAGCCGCGCCGGCACGGCGGGTAGGCCCGCCCAGTGCAGGTGCAGGTAGGAGGCGTGCACCCCGCCGCGGACGAACCCCTCAGGTCGCCCACCCGCCGCCGTACCGTCCACTCCGCCGTCCACCCGCCCACCGGCACCGGCGGCGGGGTCGCTGTCACCGGGGGGCGGCGGTGGGATGTCCACCTGCCAGGCCGGTGTCCCGGGCAGCTCCGCCCGGTTGACGCTCAGCCGGGTGCGGTGGAACTCGTGGGCGGTGACGACCGTCCCCGCCGCCACCAGCGGGCTGTCAGCCGCGGCGACCGCATGCCGGTAGCCCAGGGTGAGCCGCGGGCCCATCACCGCGTCGGTGTCGAGAACCCCGCACATCGCCGTCCCGTCCAACGAACGGCCCAGGTAGAGCAGCCCGGCGCATTCGGCGACCAGCGGCGCGCCGCGGGCCGCCAGCGCCGCGACCTGCCCACGCAGCCGGCTGTTCGCCGCCAGCGCGCCGGCATGCTCCTCGGGGAACCCGCCACCGACGACCAGCGCGTCCGTGCCGTCCGGGAGGGTCTCGTCGCGCAGCGGGTCGACGGTGAGCACCTGCGCGCCAGCGGCGGTGAGGAGCTCGACGTGCTCGGTGTAGCCGAAGGTGAACGCCGCCCCGCCGGCCACCGCGATCCGCACCGGCCGCCCCCCGGGCACCACACCCCCCGCGCCCGCGTTGATGGTGTGCTGCCCGACCCGACCCGCAGCACCGGCGGCGGCGGTGGCCTGCGCGATCTGCCGGGCGGGATCCCACGGGTCGACCGGCAGGGGTGGCGCCGAGGAGGCGAGGCGGATCAGCGCGTCCAGGTCGACCGCCGCCCCGACCAGCGCACCGAGACGCCGCACCGTCTGCGCGGCCGCCGCGCTGCGTTCCGCCGCCGGCACCAGCCCCAGATGCCGCGACGGGGTGTGCACCGCGCCGTCGCGGGGCACCGCGCCCAGCACCGCCACCCCGATCCCGGCCAGCGCACCGGTGAGGATCTGCCGGTGCCGGTCCGACCCGACCCGGTTGAGGATCACCCCGGCGAGGCGTACCCGCCGGTCGAACGCGGCGAACCCGCAGACCAGCGCGGCCACCGACCGCCCGGCCCCGGCGGCGTCGACGACCAGCACCACCGGCGCGTCGAGGAGCCGGGCGACATGCGCGGTCGACCCGTGATCAGCCTCCTGCCCRGCAGTAGGGGCGGCGACCCCGTCGAACAGGCCCATCACCCCTTCGACGACCGCCAGCTGCGCGCCGGCCGCCCCGTGGGCGAACAGTGGGCCGATCAGATCCGGCCCGCACAGCACCGCGTCCAGGTTGCGGCCGGGCCGGCCGGTCGCCAGCGCGTGATAACCCGGGTCGATGTAGTCCGGGCCCACCTTGTGACCCGACACCCGCAGGCCGCGGGCGGTCAGCGCGGCCATCAGCCCGGTCGCCACCGTCGTCTTCCCCGCGCCGGACGTCGGGGCGGCGAGCACCAGCCGGGGGATCAGCCCGGCGCTCACCATTCGATGCCCCGCTGCCCCTTCTGCCCGGCGTCCATCGGATGCTTCACCTTCGTCATGTCGGTGACCAGATCCGCGGCGTCGACCAGCGCGGCCGGCGCCTCCCGGCCGGTGATCACCACATGCTGCCCGTCGGGTCGGGAGGCGAGCACCGCGAGGACCTCGTCCAGGTCGATCCACCCCCAGCGCAGCGGATAGGTCAGCTCGTCGAGGACGTAGAGCCGGTAGGTGCCGGCGGTCAGATCGCGGGCGATCTGCGCCCACCCCTCGGCGGCCGCGGCCGCCGGGTCGGCGGCCGGGTCGAGGCGGGCCTGCACCCAGCTCCACCCCTGGCCCATCTTGTGCCAGGTCACCGTCCCACCCTCACCGCTGGCCGAGAGCACCCGCAGCGCCTTCTCCTCCCCGATGCGCCACTTCGCCGACTTCACGAACTGGAACACCCCGACCGGCCAGCCCTGCGCCCAGCCCCGCAACGCCAACCCGAACGCCGCCGTCGACTTTCCCTTCCCCTGCCCGGTGTGCACGATCAGCAGCGGACGGTCCCGGCGCTGCCGCGTCGTCAGCCCGTCGTCGGGGACCTGCGCGGGCTGCCCCTGCGGCGCCATCAGGCGACCCGCCCGGGGACGCCGCCGGCCTGCGGGAGGGCGTCGAGGTCGACCAGGTCGGCGCCGAGCACGGAGGCGAGCCGCCCGGCCAGCCCGAGGCGCACCGGGCCGGTCTCACAGTCCACGACCACACTCGCCAACCCACCCCGGCGCACCCGGCCGGCCGCCCCGGCCCCACCGCGTGCGCCGCCGCCCTGCCCGGCGACCCCACCGSCCGCGCGCAGCAACCCCCGCGCCGCCGCACCCGGATCACCCCCGGCGGTGGCCCGCCCGTCGGTGACCAGCACCAGCAGGGGACGGCGGTCGGGGTCGCGGCGTGCCTCGGCGCGCAGCACCACCCCGGCGCATTCCAACCCGGCCGCGATCGGGGTCCGCCCCCCGGTCCGCAACCCGACGAGGCGCGCCGCCCCCACCTCCACACTGGACGTCGGCGCAAGCACCACCTGCGCACCCACCCCCCGGAACGTGATCATGCCGATGCGGTCGCGGCGCTGGTAGGCGTCGACAAGCAGAGACAGCACCGCGGTGCTGACCCGGCGCAGCCGGGTGCGGGCGGCCATCGACCCGCTGGCGTCGACGACGAACAGCACCAGGTTCCCCTCCCGGCCGCGGCGGTGCGCGCCACGCCGGTCGGCGGGGTCGAGCACCAGCGCCGGGCCGGTGCGGCCCCGGTCGTGCTGGTGGGGGGCGGCGGCCAGCAGCGTCGCCGGCAGGTGCAACCCGGGTGCGTCCGCGCCGGTCCGGGCGACCGCCCCGCGGGAGGTGCGTGCCGCCGAACGACGCCCGGCCGCCCCCGCGCCCAGCCCGGCGACGGACAGCAGCCGCGGCCGGAACGGCATACCGGGAACCCCAGCCGCCGGCGCCGGCCCACCGCCGCGCGCCGCGCCGCCGTCCACATGCGTCTGCGCTGTCTGGGCTGCTCGGGCCATGCCCGCCGGGCCACCCGCCTCCGCTGCCGGCCCACCGCCGCCCGCCGGCGCCGCGGACGGCAGGACGGCACCGGGCGGGGGAGAACCCGCCGGCCTGACACCCTCAGGCCCACCCGCCGCCGGCCCGCTCAGATCAGCGGACTCGCCACCGGCCCTCGCCGAGGCGCCGGTGAGGTCACCGGTACCACCCGCCGGGACATCCACCCCCGACCCGTCTCCGCCAGACCCGTCCCACCCGCCGGCGCCGCCGGTGTCGTCACGCCACCGCTGGCCACCACCCGGCGACCCGCCACCAGGAGAATCATCCGGCCCGTCCCCGTCCGGGGGGCCGTCGCCGGGGTGTACCCGCTCGCGCAGCACCTCCTCGACCGTGTCGTCGAGCGCGCCGCCGTCCCCACCCGGGGCGTCGAACGGGCCACGGCGGCGCCGATGCGGCAGCACGAACCGGGCCGAGACCCGAATGTCATCCGGGCTGACCTCCGCCCGGCCCTCCCACGCCGCGCGCGCCATCGCCGTCTTCGCCAGCACCACGTCGGCGCGCATCCCGTCGACGTCACACGCCGCGCACACCGCGGCGACCGCGTCCAACGCGGCGTCGGAGAGCTCCACCGCGCCCAACCGGGCCTGCGCGGCCGCGATCCGCCCCGCCAGCTCCGCCTCCGCGCCGGCCCAGAGCGCGGCGAACCCGACCGGGTCGGCTTCGAACGTCAACCGGCGGCGTACCACCTGCGCGCGTACCCGCGGGTCACGGCTGGCCGCCACCTGCACCGTCAACCCGAACCGGTCCAGCAGCTGCGGGCGCAGCTCACCCTCCTCCGGGTTCATCGTCCCCACCAGCCAGAACCGCGCCGGATGGCTGACCGACACCCCGTCGCGTTCCACCTGCGCCACCCCGAGCGCGGCCGCGTCCAACAGCAGATCCACCAGATGGTCGGCGAGCAGGTTCACCTCGTCGACGTAGAGCACCCCGCGGTGCGCGGCCGCGAGCAGCCCCGGGCGCAGCGCGCTCACCCCTTCGGCCAGTGCCCGGTCTAGGTCCAACGCGCCGGTCACCCGGTCCTCCGACGCGCCGACCGGCAGCTCCACCAGCCGCGCCGGCCGCGACACCCCCACCCCGCCGGCACCGTGACCGTCGGCGAGGCTGGTCGGGTGCGGGCCATCCGGGCAGTGCGCCACCGGCGCCGCCGGATCGCAGGAGAACCGGCAGCCCGGCACCACCGCCACCGGCGGCAGCAACCCCGCCAGCGCGCGGACCGCCGTCGACTTCGCCGTGCCCTTCTCCCCGCGGACCAGTACCCCGCCCACCGTCGGGGACACCGCGTTGAGCAGCAACGCCAACCGCAGATCATCCTGGCCGACCAACGCGGAGAACGGGAACGTCACCACCGGCCCGCCACCCCCGCACGGGCCGTCGAACGCCACCCGGCCGTTGCCGCGCGGCCGCGCACAGTCGTGGGCATGCCGATGTCCTCCCCGGGGTGTCCTCGCCCTCGAAGCCAGCACGGACGGCGGAAGTATCCTGGCTGCCGGATCACCATCCACCCTCGGCCTTCCAACGGCCCGCAGGGCCGCCGTGACCTTCCGCTGAGGGGGACTCCCCGGTAACAGTGGCGGGACCGCGCCGGATTCACACCGGCTTCCTCCCCGACCGTCCGGCGCCCAGCATGGCACATCGGACAACCGGCAGGGGGCGCCCTGAGACCCACGCCCCGTTCCACCGCCCCGCCGCCCACCACCCGCGACCCGCCCCGACCACCCACCGCAACGCCCGCCGGCCGGCGCCGGTCAGCTCACAGGCGGATCACAGACCGACCCGACCCGACGGGTTGTCCGCGTCGAACAGCCGCCCGGCCCGCACATACGACTCCAACGACGCCGCCGACCGCCACCGGCCCTGCCGCATGATCGACCGGTCCGTCACCCCGGCCCGCGCCGCCGCCGTCGCGAACCCCGACCGCAGCGAATGCCCCGCGAAATCCGCCGGATCCAACCCGGACGCGGCCACCCGACGCTGCACGATCCGCGCCACCGACCCCGGGTAGAGCCGGCCCGCGCCGACCTGCCCGTGCCGGTTCACCCCCCGAAACGCCGCCCCGCCAGCCAGCGGCGTCCCCGCCGCCGCCGCGGCCGCCACCCATCCCCGCCACGCCCGCACCGGGCACGTCGGCCGGTACGACCCGTACGCCAACCCGACCTGCGCACCGGCGGACTCCTGGTCGGTCTTGGAACGGCGCACCGTCACGACCAGCCCGTCGTCGGTCTCCACCAGGTCGGCGGTGTCCAACCCGACCAGCTCACTGCGACGCAGGCAGCCGGCGAATCCGACCAGCAGCAGCGCCCTGTCCCGCACATCCGCCAACTGCGAGTCGTCGAGGCCGGCGACGACCCGCGACAGCAACGTCGTGTCCAACGCGGCCTTGCGCGCCGGGCGCACCCCCCGCGACCGGCGGATCCCGTTCCACACCGCCGACACCTCCGCCGACCCCGTCGGATTCTCGGCATGGGCGAGCTGATGCGCCACCGAGATCGCGGCGAGGCGACGGCGGATCGTCGACGGCGCATACCCGGCGTCCGCCAGCTCGGTGATGTACCCGGCGACGGTCACCGCGGAGGCGGGCACGGCGACCAGCGGCACGGGACGTCCCTCGCACCAGGACCGGAAATGACGCAGGTCGGCGTCGTAGGCACGCCAGGTCGCCGCCGACCGGGACGCCCGCGCGTAGTCCCCGACCCGGCCGGCGAGCGGCCCGTCGAGCCCCACCGTGCCCGGCACGGCCACCGGCCCGGCCGCGACGATCTCCACCGCGTCCACGACGTCCACGACGTCCACGACGTCCACGACGTCGGTCGCGTCGATGACGTCCGCCACGTCCGCGGCCCGCCCGGCGCCCGCCGCCGCGGTCGCTGGCGGGGTCGGATCGCCGCCCGGCGCCGGCCCGGCACCGACCTGTCGCCGGACGGTCTCACCGCCGTCACGCTGCCCGCCTGCCACCCGCTCGCCTCCCACCCGCACCACACCCACCGGTCCCCCACCTGCAGATGATCATAGGGGGTGGTGAAGGAACCCGTCCCCGCCCGGGCAGGTGTGCGCCGCCGCCCGATCGGCCCGCACCCACCCCGCCACAACCACCACCAGCAGCAGCACCGCGACCACGATGAGCAGCACCACCGGCCCTTCCCGCCGCGACCCCACCGCAGAGCCGGCGACCACCCCCGACAGCCCCACTCTTCGGCGCCGCGGCCCGGCGAGCCGCCGGCCGAGGCCGCGCCCGGCCATCCCCTCCCGCCCACCGCGCCCGTGCACCCGCCGGCCCACCCGAACCGGTGCGCCACCACCCACCCTCACAACCAGCCGCCGTCCCCCAACGCCGTGGCTAGGCTTTCCGGTATGGCCTCGACGTCACCCGACGCCGCGCCCGCCCGGTTGCGACATGCCACCCACTGGCTGATCGCGCAGCTCGCCAAACACGCGCAGCGGCGCAGCTCCCACGCCTTCACCGCGCTCGGCGCCCACCCCGCCCACTACGCGCTGCTCGCCGCCCTCGACGAGTTCGGCCCGGCCAGCCAGGCCACCCTCGCCCGCCGCGCCGCCCTCGACCGCGCCGACACCGCCGGACTCCTCACCGACCTGCGCACCCGCGGCCTGGTCGAACGCACCCCCGACAGCACCGACCGGCGCCGCACCGTCATCACCCTCACCGACGAGGGCACCACCCACCTGCACCACCTCGACGCCGTCACCGCCGCGATCGGCGACGATCTGCTCGCCGGCCTGCCCCCCGCCGACCGCCACCAGTTCACCGCCCTGCTGACCCGCCTACTCACCGACCGCCCCCACTGACCACAACACCCCCGGCCGAGGCGGGCACCCCGCCCGCAGCGCTCACTGCTTCCACCTGGGCCTCTCACCGCTCCTCCTGCGGGCCGGTGAGGATCCGGGTGAACGTGACACGAGGCAGTCCCGGCCCGTCGTAGTCCTGTTGGACGGGGACACCGTCGGCCGTCGCGGCGTCGCCGGGGTCCACCTGGAACCCGAGACCGGTGTGGAACGCCACCGACGCCGCGTTACCCGGGCTGGTCACACACCGCACCCGGGTGCGGCCCCGCGCGGCCGCCAGCGTGAAGAACCGCTGGTAGAGGAACGCCCCGACACCGCGGCGTCGCAACGCCGGATCAACCCCGACGAAATGAATGTAGGCGACCTCAGGCTGCGACTGGGACAGGAAACCGATCAGGAACGCCACCAGCGCACCGTCCGGCCGTTCCACCACGAAACTGCTGTCGGTGAAATGCTGGAAGAACAACCGGGGGAGCAGCAGGCTACGTTCCCGCGACCCGGCGGCACCCCCGAAACCCGCCCACCAGACGTCCAACACGGCCAGCACCCGCCGCTGATCCTCGGGGATGGGAGAGCGCAGCAGCAGACCGCCGGGAAGGCCGGCACCGTCGGGAAAGTCGTCGATCACCGCGCAATCCTGACCGCGGCCCGCCCGCCCACGCCAACCCATTTCCGCTGGCCGGTTCCGCTTCCGCCAGGTCAGGCCGGGTCAGGCTGCTCCTGGTGGGTGGTGCGTGCCAGGCGGCCCGGCCGCGGGCCGGCGTGGGCGCGCAGGGTGCCGTCGGGGGCCTAGATCGCCGAGCGGCCCGCCGTGCGAGCGAAACCACCGCCGGTGGGACTGGCGAAGCTGGTCATCGCGACCCACACCCGGTGCTCGGCGAGGACCGCCGTGCCCGCCGTGCCCGCCGCGCTGTCGTCGGTGACGCTGTTGCGCCGGCTCGGCCATGACTTCCCGCAAGAACCGGCTGTACCGGGCGTTTCGCGAACTCGGCCGTGCGGTGCGCACCCTGGTGGGGTCGCCGAAGTATCCGCCGAAAATCGGGCGGATACGGCCGACCAGTGCTGATCCGATGGCGTTCAGGCCGACGACACCGCTTCCCGCCATCCAGGACGACACCGCTTCCCGCCATCCAGCAGGAGAATCACGCCATGACCCCCCTGCACGCCTTCCCCCTGGAGCCCGCCCCGATCCATGTGTCCGACGACGTCCTCGATGACCTGCGCGCCCGTCTCACACAGACCCGTCCGCCGCTGGACGAGGGGAATGAGGACTGGTCCTACGGCGTCCCGGACAGCTATCTGCGTGAGCTGGTCGCCTACTGGCGGGACGGCTACGACTGGCGCAAGGCAGAGACCGCCATCAACGCCTACGAGCACTACCAGGTGAGCGTCGCCGGTGTCCCGGTGCACTTCATGCGCAGGCCCGGCCGCGGCCCCCGCCCGATTCCGTTGATCCTCACCCACGGCTGGCCGTGGACGTTCTGGCACTGGTCGAAGGTGATCGACCCGCTCGCCGACCCGGCCGCGTTCGGCGGTGACCCCGCCGACGCGTTCGACGTCCTCGTGCCATCCCTGCCCGGCTTCGGTTTCCCCGGCCCGCTCACCGGCTTCTCCGACGTCAACTTCTGGAAGGTCTCCGATCTCTGGCACACCCTGATGACCGAGACCCTGGGATACGAGAAGTACGCCGCCGGGGGCTGCGACATCGGCGGGATCGTCTCCAGCCAGCTCGGMCACAAGTACGCCGACGAGCTGTACGGCATCCACATCGGCTCCGGGCTGCCGCTCGACTTCTTCACCGGCCCCCGCGCCTGGGACTTCGCCCGGAACCGGCCCCTCACCGACGACCAGCCCCCCGACGTCCGCGCCCGGATCATCGAGCTGGACCACCACTCGGCGTCCCACCTCGCCGTGCACATGCTCGACGGCGCCACCCTGGCCCACGGGCTGAGCGACTCACCCGCCGGACTGCTCGCCTGGCTGCTGGAACGCTGGAACGCCTGGAGCGACAACGGCGGCGACGTCGAGTCCGTCTTCACCAAGGACGACCTGCTCACCCACGCCACGATCTACTGGGTGAACAACTCCATCGCCACGTCGATGCGTTACTACGCCAACGCCAACCGCTACCCCTGGGCCCCCACCCACGACCGCACCCCAGTCGTGCAGGCCCCGGTCGGCCTCACCTTCGTCACCTACGAGAACCCGCCCGGCATCCACACGGCGGGCGAGCGCGTCCAGGCGTTCAAGACCGGCCCGCAGGCCGACTGGTTCAACCACGTCAACGTCAACGCCCACGACCACGGCGGCCACTTCATCCCCTGGGAAAATCCCGACGCCTGGGTGAGCGACCTGCGCCGCACCTTCCACGGCCGCAGGCCCTGAACGCCCCTGCGGGCTCGTCCGGCGGCGATTATCGGACGGTGATCGCCGCCGCCGTACCTACCTCGCACAGGACTCCTCGAACACGGTGAGGTAGCGGTCGGCGATCCAGGCGTCCAGAAGGCCGGGACTTTCCGGAACCGGCTCGCCGAGCATCGGCAGGAAGGAACGGAGCCTGCGTCGGTGGTGCTCAGCGAAGGAGCACTGACCGGCCAGGTAATTCCCGCATGTGGCGCCCCTCCAGCGTCCACCACAGCGTCACCAKCTCCTCCGGTGGAGCCGCCGCGTTCGGCGCGGCCTGGACGATCTGACCGATCGCTTCCAAGACCGCGCTTCGATGATCGACCAGGGTGCCGTCCAGATCGAAGAAAACCACATCCGCCATAGAGATGATCATCTCGTGGCGCTTGTCCCTGACGCCAGAGGAGTCGCCGGCCGGACCCGCCACGAACTCGCCGCCGAGCCACAGGCCATCTAGATCATCGCCGTTTGCGGCTGGTGACACGTTTCTTACC
>NZ_MAXA01000216.1 GCF_001854695.1 Parafrankia soli | reverse complement strand
AGACAAGCCGGTTCACGACTGCGGCATGGGACAGGGCGACGCCTTTGGGTCGTCCGGTGGTACCGGAAGTAAAGATCACATACGCGGTGTCGTCGGGGGTGAGGGGACGCGGCAGCACGGGTGCGTCGGGCGCCCCGTGTTCTATCCGGCCACGAACAGCGTCCTCATCGAGGACCACGGTGACGACGCCCGCGGCGGTGAGCACACCCGCCTGGGCCACCGCCGTCGCACCATCGGTGATGGCCACACGGGCACCGGAGTCCTGGAGGATCGCGGCAATGCGCTCGGCGGGATATCCCGGGTCGACGGGGACATACGCGGCGCCGGCGCGGAGTACCGCGGCGAGGGAGGTCACCAGGTCCGCCGAGCGCGGCAGGGCCACCGCGACCCGGCCACCCACCGCCACGCCCCGCTCGGTCAGGAGATGAGCCAGAGCGTTCACCCGCGCGTCGAACTGCRCATACGCCCACTCCGCACCATCCGCGTCATCCACGACCGCGACCGCCCCGGGAGTACGTGCTACCTGATCCCGGATCAGCGCATCCACCGTCACCGCGGGAACCACCACCCCCGCACCCACCGACCACACACCCACCGACCCGGCATCGACCGAAGAAGGAGTGATCGTGAGATCCGCGAGTTCGTGGAGCGTCATGCCCGCAGGGCCGCCGAGGAGGTGGCCGAGGAACACGGTGAACGCCGCTGCGTGCTGGCCGGCCGCGTCTGTCGGCACGAGCGGAGACCGGCCGGAGATATCCATCCGCAGGCCCCGTCCCGGGCTCCCGTAGACGGAGAGATMCAGCGCGCCGGTCGGGCCGGGGTTGATCAGCTCCGTGATCCCCGCGACCTTTCCGAAGACCGGTGTCGTCCTGAACATCTTGATGTTGACCGAGGGCAGCGACAGGTAGGAGAGCTCTCCTCCCTTCCAGAGACGGGCGAGCTGATGATCCTCGATCGCGGAGTTGTCCCGTAGATCCCGGACCTGCGATCCCACCACCGACAGCACCTCGGCGAATGTGGCGCCCGGGCGCAGGGCGGTCGCGACGGGCAGCGCGCGGGCGACCGCGCCCGGCACGCGCAGCGACTCCGGCTCGCCGCGCATCATCGACGGTACCCGCACCGCGAGGTAGTCCCGGTTCCCGGCAAGAGCCGTATACAGCCCCCACGCGGTGATGACGAGATCCGTCCACGTGCTCCTTGCCTGGCGCGCCAGCATACGCAGGCGATCATCGGCCCCCGCCGGAAACGCCACGGGAACAGGCCGGTACGAGAACGAAAACAGATCAGCGGGCGTGCTTCCCGTGGGCTCGGAAAACGCGTCGATAGCAAGCACATCACGCCAGTGACCGACGATGCCGGACCCACCCGGCGTCGATGCCGACCCCGCGACGAGATCCTCCAGGCGACCAAACCACCTCGGCGGCGCGGGGGTTGCATCGACCGCAGCCGAGTACAGCTCCGCGACCCGGCGGATATAGAGAGACGTGCTATACCCGTCAAGCAGGAGATTATTCGTCGTGAACGACCACACCCACCCACCACCGACACGCTTAAACAGCGTCGACGATGTGAGATCCTCAGCCGCCGAAGACTCCCGCGCACTCACCCCGGCGCGGACCACAGACCGGATCTCCTCGTCTGTGAGCACCTCCTCGGGAACCACCGTCCGCAGAGACAGCCTCCCGCCGACCGACTGCGAAGGAGCMCCGTCATCGTCATGGATGACCGCCCGCAGCGCCTCCGTCTCCGCGAACGCCCCGCTCACCGCATCGGCGAACGCCMCGGCATTGATGGCCCCGTCAAGCCACACCAGGTCGCACACACAGAACGCAGCAGAACCGGGGAACAACCGCTGYGCCGCCCAGTTCCCGCGCTGAGCAAACGAGAGAGGCAGCCGCTTCCCACCACTCACCCCCTGATCAGAGGGCACTTCTTCTGCAGCCGATGGACTCCCCGCATCCTCACGGGCATCCCCGCCCCCGCTCATCGCGAACCCTCACCGCGCTGACCATCCATACCACCAGTGTAGGGTAACCTAACCTAAATTTGCGCGGATCGACGAGACTCGCGAGAGATGCCCGAGAGCGGCCGCGTACCTCACAAGAGAATGTCTGCGGAGCACCTGATTTTGATCACCAGTTCGGCTTTGATGATCACTTAACGCGCTGAGCTGGAGTGATAGGTGTGCGGTGGGCTGTTCTGGCCGGACTACGAGCCGAAGAAGGCCCGCGTCGAGCATCTCTACGCCATCGCCGACGGCCAGGTCACCCCCGAGACTGGCGAGCCGATCGTGATCTTCTGCATGGACGAGTTCGGCCCGCTCAACCTCCAACCCCGCCCCGGACGACAGGTCAACGAGGCTTGACGTCCGATCATCCCTACCCATTCGCTCCAGCTTCCTGCCCGGCCCGCCATGCCGACCAAAGCGCGGCATACACCCCGCCGGCGGCGATCAGCTCTGTATGGGTTCCTCGCTCGGCGATACGTCCGTGCTCCATCACCACGACMAGATCGCAGGCGGCGGCTTGCGAGAGCCGGTGCGCGATCACCAGTCCAGTGCGTCCGGTCAGCGCAGCGTCGGCGGCGCGGTCGAGCAGTCCGGCGTACGCGGAACCTGCCTCGGCGGTGGCCTCGTCGAAGATCGCCAGTTCCGGGTCGGCCAGCACCAGGCGAGTGAGCGCCACCTGTTGTGCCTGTGCGGCGGTCAGCTCGTACCCGCCACCACCGAGCACCGTGTCAAGGCCATCGGGCAGCAGGTCGAGCATCCCTACAGCCTGGGCCACTTCCAGCGCAGCCCCTACCTGACCGTCGGTGGCATCCGGTGCGGCGAGGGTGAGGTTGTCTCGCAATGTCCCCGCGAACACGTGTACTTCCTGGGTGATCATCACCGTGCGCTCCGGTCGGGCCACGGTCCCGGCGTCGGGCTGGTGAATGCCGGCGACCACCGTGGCCAGCGTGGACTTGCCGGCACCCGACGAACCTACGACGGCGACACGCTGACCGGTGGGGATGTCGAGCGTGACATCGACGAGCACACGGGGGCCGACCCCGTAATGGAAGGAGACCTCGCGGAGGTGGACGCTGCTGCTCGTTGCGATGCCTGGCGCGTCCGCGACGGGGATGGTGGTGACTCCGACCATGCGGTTCAGCGACGCGAGGGCGGACTGGAGAGTGTCGATGACGAACAGCAGCTGATTGACCGGGTTCAGCAGGCGTAGCACGAGCAGCATGGCGGTGGTCGCGCCCCCGACAGTCGAGGCTCCGTGGTCGATGAGGACGAAGCCGACGACGAGCACGGCGGCCAGGCTCAGGCACTCGCCGAGGTTCAGGCGGGTGTTGAGCATGCTCTGCACGGTGCGCGCCCGCAACGCCTGCACCGATACGCCCCAGGAGGTGGTGGTCACGGCGCGGTGCCGCTGCTCGGCAAGCCTGAATCCGAGCACAGTGGCGTAGCCGCGCTGCGACTCCAGAATCTGCTGAGCACGCGCGCTCATCGCTGCACGCTCGGCCAGGTATACCCGCGGGCCTGTTCGCAGGTACCACCGCATGGAGAGCACGTAGACAGGCAGCGCGACGGCAAGGGCGGCGGCGTAGGGCCATTCCACCGCGGCCAGCCCGCCCAGCGACATGACGATGGTGAAGGACGTAACGGTAAGCGCCGGGATCACCGCGGGGGCCGCATCGGCAACCGCGGTGACGTCGTCGCTGGACCGCGAGATCAGATCCCCGGTGCCGGCAGACTCGACGACATGCTGCGGCAGCGTCAGGGCACGGGAGACCAGCTCCTCCCGCAGCCCGGCGAGGACGGTGTGGTACATGCGAGTAGCCAGGACGATCGTCGCCGCCGTGCCAGCGGCACCGAGAATGGCCGAGACCGCCATGATCGCGATGACGGTCAGCACGGTACCGAGGTCGGCGGCGCCTTCCTGGACCCGATCGATGAGGAACCCGATCGCGACGGGTCCGATCAGGTCGATGGCGGTGCTTGCGATTCCCAGCACCACGAGGGCGGCCAGACTGCGTCGATGCCCACGACTGAGCCGCCACACCTCCCGAGCGGTCTCACGTCCGCCCGCGACCGGCAGCGCGTGCTCTGTCGTCACGGATCCCCCGGTCACAGCGCCGCCTTTCCAAGCACCGGCATGTTGTCGAGGAGGTCGACGACACGGTCGCAGCAGCCAAGCAGGGCCGGGGACGAGGCGATCAGCAGGGTTGAGCGATCTGTACGGATACCGACCAGCCGCTTGGCGATGGTCTGCTCGGTCACCGAGTCGACGGCGGTGGTCGGGTCGTGCAGCACCAGCACCGGAGTATCGGTCGCGAAGGCTCGAGCGAGCGCAACCCGTTGACGCTGGCCACCGGACAGGCGGTTGCCGTTCTCACCGACGGGGGTGTCGAGATCGGCTGCGAAGTCCTCACAGGCAGCCGCCCACACTGCACTGTCCATTCGCTCGGGCAGGCAGGCGGTGACGGCGAGGTTGTCGCGGATGGTGCCGGTGAACAACGTTGCCCGATGAGGTGCGGCGGTGACCAGGGAACGGTACTCCGCTGGGGTCAGTTCGTGCGCCGGCCGGCCGTCGAGACGCACCTCAATGTCGTTGGCGGCCCACGGGTTCAGCAGCGCGTCAGCGATGCGGGCGGCAATCCGATCATCGGCGTGCACCCCCACCAGCTCACCGGGTTCTACCCGGATTGACGCACTGGGCACGCCGACATCCAGCACGCCGACATACGGCGCGGACACGTCCTGCACAGGCGGCGGCGTGCACCGCTGTCGTATCGCGTCATCGTGTCCGGATGCGGCGGTGCCTGCGTTCCTGAGCGTGTCCATGATTCGCGCGGCTGAGGCGCGGGCGCCCGCGAGATTGGGGATGGAATAACTCGCGATCGCCTGCATCTGTGGCAGCAGCGCCTGGGTGAGGCCACCCGCGGCGATCAACTCGCCGACGCTCAGCTGCCCATTCACCGCGAACCAGCCCGCCAGCCCCGTCACCGCGGCGACGAACACGCCATTTACCGCACCGGAGCCCACAAGAAACCTGCCGAGTAGCCCGGCGTTGCGCCCGGCGCCGACCAGGGTCTCCCGGCTGGCCTGCCGGTATCGCCTGGTCGCCTCGGCCTCGGCGCGCACGCCCTTGATCACCCGGTATCCGGCGACCAGATCGGTAGCCCGTCCAACGGTGTCAGCGAGGAGATCCTGGTATTCGCGGGTGTCGCGGGAGAGACGTTCGCTCAGGAGGCCCATCAACCAGACCGCCACGGGCGCRCCGAGCAGCACCATGACCCCAAGCGGCCAGTGCATCACCAGCAACGAGACAGCGATGAACATTATGGCGGCGATCCTCGAGATCGGCAGAACCACGAGCAGCCCAGCGTTGGCCAGGCGGAAGACGTCGTTGGTCATGGCCGAGACCACATTGTCCGCCGGCGCCCGCACCGCGCTGCCGTCGGAATGCAGCACTCTGGTCGAGAGTGTCGCGCGCAGTCGGTGCTGCAACAACTGGACCGCATACGTGTTGAGCCGATTCGTGAACCTGGCCGCCGCCGTCAGCGCGACGTACAAGGCCACCAGCACACCGAGCCAAAGCACCAGTTGCCCGGCATCCCTGGTCACGAGCGCCCGGTCGATCGCGAGCCCCATCACCACCGGGACAGCCGACTCGCCCACTTGCCACACGATCGCCAACAGCATCGCGGGGATCGTGATGCGTGGCAGCGAGAAGATGACGCGCGCCACGAACTGTCCGGGACGATCACCCTCCCTGACCTCGAATGACCGGACATCAGGAGGCTCAGGCGCAGCCTGTCCCAGCACCGGTAGCCACCGCGTCAGCGGTCCTCGCCCCAGCTCCATCGGATCGGTGCGCATCAACGGCCCTCCCGCACGCCTTCGCCACCGCGGTCACGGCCCAGCGGCACCACCTGAGGAGTGCCCGCTACCGGATCGGGCACCACCAGACAGCGCAAACCGAACACCTCTTCGACCAGCTCGGCCGTCACGATCTCCGACGGTGGCCCCTCGGCGACCACGGCGCCGTCCTTCATGGCGATCAAGTGCGTGGCGTAGCGAGCAGCATGATTCAGGTCGTGCAGCACGGCGACCAGGGTGTGGCCGACGTGGTGCAGGTCGGTGAACAGCTCCATCAGCTCGATCTGATGGGTGATGTCGAGGAAGGTGGTCGGCTCGTCCAGCAGCAGGATGCTGGTGTGCTGCGCGAGCGCCATCGCCACCCACACCCGCTGTCGCTGGCCTCCCGACAACTCGTCCACCAAGCGGCCCGACAGGTCGGTGACCGCGGTCTGGTCCATCGCCCTGACTACGGCCCGCTCGTCGGCCTCGGTCCACAGCCGGATGAACCCCTGATACGGATACCGGCCCCGAGCCACCAGGTCGGCTACGGTGATCCCGTCCGGGGCGATCGAGGTCTGCGGCAGCAGGCCGACCCGCCGCGCCACCTCCTTCGTCTTGTACGACTGGATAGCTACACCGTCGAGGACCACCTGACCCGCGGACGGCTTCAACAGCCGCGACAGGCCGCGCAGCAGAGTGGACTTCCCGCACGCGTTCGGGCCCACGATGACTGTGAACGACTCGTCCGGAATGGACACCGACAAGCCCTCGCTGATGATGCGCTTGTCGTAACCGATCGTCGCCGACTCCACGCGGAGGCGTGAGCCGCCGGGCGGCGGAGCAGGAGTGGGTACGTCTCTCGCCTCCGCAAGATCGGTGATGGTGTTGGTGTTCATAGGCGTCTCCTGGCTTCGGTGAAAAGCAGATACCCGAGGTACCCACCGCCGAGCATGACGGTGATGATCCCCACCGGCAGGGGAGTTGGGGCGACGTGCTGGGCGAGGTAGTCCGCCACCAGACACAGCAGCGCGCCGACGAAGGCGGCGGGTGCGAGGGTTATCCCCGCAGTGCGGACAAGGCGGTGTCCGATCTGCGGCGCGACCAGGGAGATGAACGCGATCGGCCCCGATGCAGCCGTGGCAATCGCCGTCAACGCCACCCCCACCACGACCATGCCGAGGCGGGCGGGCGAGACCCGCACCCCTTGGGAGGCGGCGGTATCATCACCCAGCTCCATCTGCCGCATCGGCCGGCTCAACATCGCAGCCAACAGCAGAAGCACAGCGATGCACACACCGCCGATGGCCACCTGATCCCAGGACACCCCGTTGAGTGATCCGGCGCCCCACGCGGCGGCTGCAATCGCCTGTTCCAGGTCGGCTCTGAGTATCAACCAGGTGTTGAGCGAGCCGAGCATCGCCGAGACGCCGATGCCGACAATGATCAACCGGAACCCCTGCACCCCTCGCCGGTAGGCGAGCACGTACACGGCGATGGCGGTGGCCATCCCCCCTAGCAACGCCCCGCCTATCAACTGCACGTAGGTGCCGTTGATGAGGAGGATCACGATCAACGCGCCGGTGTAGGAGCCCTGGGAGAATCCGATGATGCTGGGGTCAGCGAGAGGGTTGCGCAACATCGACTGGAAGACCGCCCCGCTCACCCCCAACGCGGCACCGAACACCAGCGCCGCAACCACCCGGGGCGCCCGCCACTCGACCACGATGTCGTGGACCAGCCCGGTCTCCCCGCCGACCAGCGCGGGGACCACCTGCCCAGGGCTGAGCTGGTACGAGCCCGTCATCAGCGCGAGCACCGCCATGCAGGCGACCGCGACCGCGAGCACCGCGCAGACGATGACCGAGCGCCACTCGAGCCGGACCGCGATCCTCCATCGCCGCAGCACCAGCACCCGCCGCCCGAAGTCCAGCCGCCCCCCGGGAGCCCCACCTGTTGAGCGATGGCGCGTTAGTCCGGACCGAGAAGTAACGCCGATACTCATAGTCCGCTCGCCTTCTTCCGCCGCACCAGTGCGATGAGAACGGGGGCGCCGATGAAGGCGGTGACGATACCCACGGGGATCTCGCTGGGCCGCATGACGATTCGCCCGAGAACGTCGGAGGCCAGCAGCAGGCTCGGGGCGAGGAGGATGCTGTAGGCGAAGACCCAGCGCTGGTTCGGTCCGACGAACCAGCGGGCCACGTGCGGCACCATGAGCCCGACGAATCCGATGGGGCCCGCGATGGCGGTCGCGCCTCCAGCGAGCAGTGTGATCGCGATGATCGCGAGGACGCGGGTACGGGCCAGACGGACGCCCTGGGCGGCGGCGATCTCGTCGCCGAGAGCCATCGCGTTGAGTGGACCCGACACCGCAAAGGCCAGAATGAGCGCCACGGCGAAGAACGGCAGGACCGGCCACACCACGTCGAGGGGGCGCCCCAGGATCGAACCGGCAGTCCACGACCGCATCGCATCGAACGCGTCCGGGTTGGTCAGCTGAAGTGCCGACCCGGCGCCATCGAGCACCGCGCTGACACAGACCCCGGCGAGCACCATGACTCCCGGCGACTGGCCGCGTCGGGTCGATCCCAGGAGCAAGACCATGATCGTGACGATCAGCGCCCCGGCGAACGCGAACCACATGTAGCCACTGATATCGCGGATTCCGAGCACGCCGACGGCCATGGTCACCGCGAAGGAGGAACCCGCGCCCACGCCGAGGATACCGGTGTCGGCCAGCGGATTGCGCGTCAATGCCTGGATCAACGCCCCCGCGACCCCCAACGCCATGCCTACGACGAGCCCGACGACCGTGCGCGGCAGACGGTAGTCGCGGATCGAGAACTGATCGATGTCGGCCGACGGATGAAACAGCGCATCCCATATCACCGACGGCGCAATCGCCTTCGAGCCAACCAACAGGCTCAGCACCAGCAGTACGAGCAGTGTCACCAGCACTGCGAGCAGACCGACGACGCGCAGTCGAGGTCCGGATGCCGCCGCGGCGGGCACCCGGACCTCGACGTCACTGGTCTGCGCCGTCATCCCGCCGTCGCGAGCGTCGCCAGCGCCTTGTCGAGTGAATCCAGGTACTGAGAGTAGGTTCGATAGCTTCTGGTGAAGCTGACATCGCCGAAGCAGTGGACACCCAGGGCCTTCCCGGATGTCACGGCGGGAAGGGCCTTCCACGCGTTCGAATCCGCCACGGGGACGAAACCTTCCGCGACCTGACCCTCAGCGTCCACGGGGTACAGGAGCACATCGTACTCAGACAGTTCGCCGATCTTCTCGAATGATCGCTCCTCGCCCCCTTCACCCAGATCGGGGATGTCGAGCGGAATGTCCGCGCGAGCTATCTCCGAGCACTGCGAGCCGTTGAGGGTGAACATTCCCGCGTCTTGCCAGGAACCTCTGTTGACTTCGCCGAACGTGGTGTCCTGGATGATCTTCGAGTACTTGCCCTGGAATCCGGCGAGTTTCTCTTCATACTCGGTCTTCTGCTCGTTGAGAGCATCCGTCAGCTCAGTGGCATCCGCGGTCACGGACAGACGGGTCTTCCAGTCCGAGCTGAATCCGAAGAAGATCGTCGGCGCGATTGATTCCAGTTGCGACTTCATCTGCTCGAAGTCGGAGTCAGGTGCGGAGAACAAGATGAGGTCGGGCTTGAGGCTGGCCAGCAGCTCGAGGTCGGCTTCGCTGGCGCCGGAGCCGAGGAGCTTGGCCGCGTTGTACGCGGCCTGCTGCTCCTCGGGCAACAGATCGAGCACGGAAGCGTCCACCTCCGTGACGCCCACTGGCTCGCCGCCGAGGTCGAGGAACGACACGGTTAGTCTCCCGAGCGTTGCAATCCGCTGCGGGTGCGCCGGGATCTCGACCGTGCCGTTGTCGGCCTCCACAGCGCGGGTCGCTCCGACCGCGTCACCTTGATCATTTTTGTCGTCGCTGCCGCACCCCGCGAGGAGGATCGCGGTGCTCAGCAACGCGGCGACAAGGGCCGCGCTGCGGCGTCGTGGTCTGGTAAAGGTCATGGACGCGTTCTTCCTTCTGTTCTTCATTCGAGTGGGGGTGGTGTGCCCCGTTAAATCCGGACAGTCACTATTAAGGTGATCTAGGGTGATGGCGGTGTCGATGACGGTGAACGACCGCTGAACCAGCCCGGTGAGCTCGTCTCGGCGGGTCGCGGTCGCGGAGGCGAGACGGCCGCGCCATTCATGGGACCCGGAGCGAGAGACCTGCAGCCAGGCGCACATCTGGGTGATGGACGGCGCGGGTGTGGCGGTGTTCGTGGTGGTGCGGGCGGCATACTCCGCATCGATGAACTCGAACGTGTCGCTCACCGATGATCCTTGGCGAAGTACGCCGCGGCTTTTTTCGGGAAGGCGTTCTCCATGGCCAGCTCACGGTTCTGCCGTTCGAGTTCGCGTATCCGTGCGTTGTCCGCGGCGGCCGGTGAGGGCGCCTCGCCGGCGTGGGCGCGCCGGTAGGCGGCGACCCAGACTCCGAGTTTTCCCTCGACGATGCCGAGTTCACGTGCGACGTCGGCGATCGGACGAGGCGCCTCGATTACCATCTTTACCACCTCGTCCTTGAATTCAGGCGAGTATTTCCTGCGCTTCTGTGTCAACTATTGCATCTTCCGTGCTGCCCCTAATTCTAGTAGGGGCAGCTACTCGGAAGGAAAGGGGCACCTCAGGGTCAGTTGGTGTCGTTGCGGACGAGTTCGTGGACGGTGGTGCCCCAGYCGACGATGTGCGTCTTTGTGCGGGTGAGCCCTGACCGGGTGATCACGGTGTCCAGTTCCTCGGCGGTGCGTAGACCGGAGCCATGTACCGCGAGTCCGATCAGGTCGGCTTCGCCGTCATGTTCATCGAGGTCGTCGGTGTCGAAGACCTCCTCGACCAGCAGCACCCGCCCACCCGGGAGGAGGTTCTCGGACGCTCGGCGGAGAGCGTGGGCGGCGTCGGCGTCGGGTAGCGCCTTGAAAGCGCGGCTGATGAACACGACGTCCGATTCGGGGCTGGGCTCGAATAGCGACTGCTCGACCACGCTGACCCGTGCCCGCTGCTGCTCGTCGGGGATCGTGACGGGCAGGTCGCGGCGTAGCCAGTCGGCCTGGGCGGGCAGCGCGCAGATCGTGACCCGCAGATCAGGATGAGCGGCGACGAACTCGCGGGCCTGCACGCCCGCGCCACCGGAGTGGATCACCAGGTGCCGGACGCCAGTAAGCAGGTCGGATTTGGCGATCGACATAGCCAGCGCGTGCTGGAACTCGGCCAGACGTTCCAGGTAGCGGTCCTCGTAGTCCTGCTCGGCCCGCACCTCAGCAAAGGTCTGACCCGTGACGGAGGCGTAAGACGACCGGCCAGTGCGGATCGACTCGATGAGTCCGTAGACGCCGAGCATCTCCCGGCCTCCCACCCCGGACGGGTGCAAGGAGTCTGCGACGAACTCGACGGTTAGGACTTCACCCACCGGCGTCAGACCGTAGCGGCCCGGTTCGGTCTCGGTCAGCACGTCCAGGGCATGCAGGTAGCGCAGCAGCTTGCCCAACGCCCGCTCGTCGGCATCCGCCCTGATGGCCAAGTCCGCCACGTTGCTGACACCACGCGAGATCAGCTCGGGAATGCCCAGCTCGACGGCGGTGCGGATCGCGATCGGCGGGACCAGTTCGGTCAGTTGATGGAGCTTCTCGAAGGGAGTGATCGACTTCTCGGGGTCGGGCACCGCTCCGTCGGCCTCCAGGGCAATGACCTCGCCACGACGCCAGTACCCGGTGAACTCGATGTCCTCCTTGGGCACACCCCGGTCCTCGACCAGATGGCGACGCAGATCCCGCACCGCCGAGCGCTCTCCCGCGAACCACGCGAACAGTCGACCGTCCCACCAGCCACTGTTCTTGACCGCGTCCACCAGAAGCGTGGTCGTGCCCGCCTCGGCGCCGCCGCGCACCAACCAGGTCACCTCAACGCGCGGCAGAGCCCTCAGCTCCAGCCGATGAGCGTCTTCGGCGACCTCGACGAACACCTGTGCCCGCGCGTCATCGGGCAACTCGTCAAGCAGGCGGGCGATCGCGGGGATCGCTGTGTCGTCGCCGGCGACAAGAAGCCAGTCCGCGTCTTGCGGCAGCGCCCGCGATGCGCTCGGGCCGTGGATGTGGATGCGGTCGCCGGGTTGGGTGCGGTACGCCCAGGTGCTGCCGACACCGATACCGTGCTTGACGAAGTCCACGTCCAGTTCCCCGGTCGCGGGGTTCCAGCGACGGGCTGTGTAGCTCCTTGACAACGGCCGGGGGTCCCTCGGCAGCTCGAGGCCCTTCTCCTTCTGCACTGGCAGCACCGGCTCGGCCTGATCGGGGTAGCAGAACACCAACCGTATGTCGTCGTCGAAGCCCGTCGAGTCGAACGCCGGCTGCGGGAAGCCGTTCGCCGAGGTGAACGCACGAAGTTGGTCGCCACTCAACGTGACCCGTCRCATCCCCGGCGTCAGGTCCACCACCCGAACCACCTCGACCTCTCGCAGGGTCAGCGGGTGCACTGTGAGCCCACGTGAGGTCTTCGGCATGCTGAGGGAAGCCCCTTCCGGTCGTGTCTGGGGTGAGAAGGCCGCGCCACCAGCGGCGGAGGGCCACTGCTAAGGTACGGTAAACCTCACCCACACCTGGTACGCAGGTCGCCATATAGTTATGACATGATTGGCTCGTCTCCACCGCCGATACCGGGAGCACGGATGGTTCCGGTGGAGCGCCCCAGTCACATGCTGATCTGGGTCCGCACCGGTCGCGCGCGGGTGCTTCTGGACGGCGGACCGGAGTTCTCTCTCGCCGGCGGCGAAGGCATCTGGGTGCCTCAGAGCTACCGAAACCGCACTCTGACGATCACCGAGCCCGGCACGGTCGCTTTCCCCTACTGGCCCGACGCTAGCGTCGGGGCCTGGGCGCTGACCAGTCCGACGCGGTTCGACGTCCCCGATGACTGGCAGGACTGGCTGATCCAGTACTTCAACCTTCAGGTCACACCGTTCACCGGTCACGGGTATTCGCCTGACGGGGTAGCCGATCTCCTCCGTGGTCTCGGCACACGCCCAACCTCACCTCCGCGCGGCGGGGCCACCGCTCCTTCGGCACTGCTCGATCCCCCCACCATGCCGAAGGCCGCCGGGGCGAGAGCAGTGGCCGAGGAACTGATCCGCGACCCCGCGCTCGACCTCACCGTCAAGGAATGGGCGACCCGGGTGCCCTCCAGTCCGCGCACCCTGCTGCGCGAGTTCCTCGCCGATACCGGGCTCACCTTCGAGCAGTGGCGACTGCGCTGCCGGCTGACCGCCGCCGTCGAGTTTCTGGCCGCCGGGTACGACGTCGATCAGGTGGCAGCGCGAGTGGGCTTCGCCAGCCGCGGCGGTTTCCGGCGCGCGTTCCAGCAGCAGTTCGGGCCGACCCCTCACGAGTTCGCCAGGGAGCTCGCCGCCCGCGCTCTCGCCGGCGGCCTGACCGGGCGCGCCAGCGCGGCACGCCAGGCTGACAAGTTCGTGCGCTTGATGCGGCGAGACGGTGCTGCTGCCCATGCGCCCGATCTGCTGCCCGCAGCCCGCACACCCTTGCACGCCACGGACAGTCACGTGCTCAGTTGGATGTATCGCGGCAGCGGTTACCTCGACATCGGCGTTAGGCGTTACGAACGACTGCGTGGCGTCGCGACTTGGATACCGGCGGGAGCCGAGCACATTACTGGGCTTCGCCAGGACTCCATCTCGCTGCCGCTCGGAAACGCCAGCACCGCCGATCTCCAACTGACCGAACCCATCCAGGTGCAGTTCCCGCGAGCGTGGGACGACTACCTGATGTTCTGCTCCATCAGCGCCCGAACCTTGCTGCGTCCGGTCGACTATGACCCGGCCCGCATCATCGACCTGTTCGCCGAGCAGGTCGCCGCGCAGCGGGCACTATCGGTGCCGATGCCCACCGACCCGCGTGGGCGTGAAGCTGCCACGGACTACCTGCGCCGCATCGGGGTCTCTGCTGGATCGACCGACTTCGACCTGCCCGCCGACGTCCACCGAGCGTTCCACGAGCAGACCGGAATGACCTTCGCCCGCTGGCGCTACGCGGCCCGCATGCGCGTGGCTCGCGACCTGCTCGTCGGCGGCGCCAAGCCCAGCGCCGTTGCCCACCGCGTTGGCTACGCTCACCTATCGACCTTCAGCGCCGCCTTCACGCGCTTCCACGGACTCTCACCGCGCGAATACCAAGAGCGTGAGATCGGCACCGCTTGATCAACGCCATGGATGTGAGCTGCCGTTCACCGCGACCATGCGACTCGGTCGCACCCTCACCCTTGACGGGCCACGATTCTGTCTTACTGGGAGACCGACTGGTGATCCAAGGGCGACACCGAAGTCGTTTGTGAGTCGCGGCGGCGCCGGCGGCCAGGCGCTGCAGGTCGATGAGGGCGTCGCGGGCCTGGCCGGCCCAGCACCAGGTCTCGAGGGTGGCCTTCCCTCACCGGCCGGATGCGCTGCCCCCAGTGCAACACAGCCCTCATCGGCACCCGCGCCACCGGCCGCAACCACACCTACCGCTACTACACCTGCCACACCCGCAACCGCTACAACCGCAACGAATGCGACGCCCCCCGCCTCGACGCCGACGCCGTTGACTACGCCGTGCTCACCGCCCTCGCCAGCTTCTACCGCGACAACCAGCAGCTCATCGCCGACGCCGTCACCGAAGCCCAGCGCAGCCACCGCAACGCCCGATCCGACCACACGGCCGAACTCACCACGATCGAGACCGAACTCACCCAAACCGACCAGGCCATCGACCGCTACCTGGGCGCTTTCGAGCGCGGTACCCTCGACGACGAGACCCTCGCCACACGCCTCGAAGCACTACGCACCAAGCAGAAGCAGCTCCGCCAACGGCAGGCCGAACTCACCAACGAGATCGACCACGAACCCGTCATGCCCGCCCGCTCCAGCCTTCGCGCAGTCGCCCGACACATCGAAACGATCATCGAGACAGGCGACGACCTCGGGCGCAAGACCCTCATCGAAGCCTTGGTCGCCGAAGTCAAAGTCACGGGACCTGACCGGCTCATACCGATCTTCAAGGTCCTCGGACCCGACGCTCCAAGGGACATCGCCAACGTAGACACTGGAGACACCAGCCAGCCGAAGCCGACCCAACCAGCCACGTCCCCCGCCCCCCACAGGGGCGCCGCAGCCGTCCTACCAGCCACAACGCCCCCGAAGGGAGCGGTTCGCGCAATGCCTACATTGGTGGGCCGTCAGGGACTCGAACCCTGAACTCACCGGTTAAGAGCCGGTTGCTCTCTGTAGATTGACTTGCCGAGAAGGTCGTCCATGCCGGTCCGCCGTCCAATCTGTGCCGCGAGGATCAAGTGGGGGCCGCGGCGTGACATCGGCGCCGTTGGGCGCTGTGTACCGTGCCCAACCAGGTCATCACGGCGGATACATGTATCCGCCGTGATGGCGTCAGCGTCGATGGATGGTGGTTGGGGCCGCCGTGGCCGTAGCCCCAACCGTGGGCGTCATCCGGTGGCTGCCGCCGGGGCCCCGGGTGTCGACATACGGCGGCGTGCTGGATGGTCTGTCGGCGGCATCCCTGCCGCGCCGTGATGTTGCCGGACCGCAGCTGCGGCCGGAGCCGGGCTTTCAAACGGCCGTGATCGGCCTCGATCCGGTTCTTCTCCTGGGCCGCGTCGACATGGCAGGCGTAGGTACCGGCGGACCGCCAGGACGATCGCCTCGGGAGGGAAGCGGAATCCGGCGAACTCCGACGTCGGAGCCGGTGGACGGACACGCCGTGGGCGCATGACCCGATCATGACCGATCGGCAGCCGGGCGCTGGCGGACTTCGCCGATGCATCAGTGCCCCTGCTTCAGCTCTCGTTCGCTGTCTCCAGCTGTCTGGAGTGAACGGGCTATGACGGCGAAGCCGCTCGCGGCGCAGAACAACATCATCGCGAGCCAGGCGGTGGTGCCGGGGTCGGACCACTCGACGACACCGGTGTCGAGGTCGACCAGTGCGGCGCCGCCGATCGCGAACAGGCCGAACGACGCCTGCGTCAACCCCACAGTGAGAAGTTCGGCGCGTGTCGCTCGGACCGAGACGAGCCACGCGCCCACGCCGCCGGCCAGGAACGTCGCCGCGTAGAGCTGGCCGTGGAACGCGTCGACAGTCCACGGCCAGAACTCGGTGACCTGCTCGGGCGCCGCCAACAGACCGACGGCCTGCCCGGTCATCAGGACGGCGAACAGCCGAAGCCAGTAGCGCCACGCCACCGGAGTCGCGACGCCGGCCGCCCGGGCGCGCCCACGCAGCCGCCACGTGTACCAGAAAGCGCAGACGGGCAGCGCGACGTAGAGGACGAACCAGCCGATCACCGGCAGCGGCCGGTCCGAGAAGGCGAACCTCGACGGGTAGGCAGTCGACACGACGATCACGCACAACGTGAAGACGCCGATCATCGGGGCGACGACCCGAGCCGGCGACCAGCGCCTGGTGGCGAGCAGGCAGGCCACGGCGACCAGCGACGTCAGGTAGATGGCGCCGAGGAACCGGCTGTTGAACAGTGTGAGGTCGTCCCACGGCCACAACCTCGCCGTGAGCTTGTACTGAAACGCCAGGCCGGTGCCGGTGAAGAACAGCACGACGAACTCGATACCGGTCATGGTGAGCAGCGGCCGGGGAACCGGGAAATCGGCCGCTGCGGCGACCGTGGCGGAGTCGTGGTCGGCCTCGGTACGAGGTTCCGACGCGATGTCTGTCATCGGGTCGGCTCATGCGACAGCGGCGCGGGCGCTCCGGGGTCCAGAAAGTCGAGTCTGATCGGCTCGGGCGCCGGCCGGCAGACGCCACACGAGATCGCCTCGTCGACGGCCAACCCTTCCAGCCCACGGCTGGTGGCGAAGGCCTCGAGCAGGAACGGCATCGTTTTCGCGTGGTCCTTGCAGACGCATCGGCCGCAGAATCGGCAGACCGCGTGCCCAGGAAGATTGCACACCCAACAGTTCACGAGCCCGCCTCCAGTTGTGTTGTCGCCAGCTCGATCGATCCCAGTTCGACGGCCGCTTCGAGGAGTTCGGTGTTCGACGGCGGTTCGTCGAGTGGGCCGAAGACGTATTTGCGGCGCAGCACGCCGTCCGGGCCGACCAGGAAGACGCCCTGCTGCATCGCCGTCATCGTGTGGTGGCCGAGCCGTTCGCCGATCGACGGGTTCACCACGTCAAGCCAGAGTGCGTGCATCGTCGTACGGCCCTGGCCGGTGGTGAACGCCCGCGTGAAGCCCCGCACCGAGTTGCGCTGCGCTTCGCCGGCGCCGATGTCCTGCAGGCCGCACAGCCGGTAGGCGGATTTCTCCGGGTCGCACAGGAACGGGAACGGCAGGTCCTTGTCGCGCCAGAACTCGCGGGCAGAATCGACGAGGTTGGGCGCCAGCTGCAGGATCTGCACGCCGGCCCGCTCGAAATCGCCGACCGCCGGCGCCAACCGGGCCATGTACTCCCGGCAGAACGGGCAGTTGTAGCCGCGGGAGAACCAGAGCATCACCACCTGGCCCCGGTAGTCCGACAACGACACCGGCGACGGCCCGCTGACGGTGTCGAGGGTGAACTCGGGTGCCGGGTCGCCGACCTCGATCTCAAGCCAGCGGCCGGCCACCGTGCCCGCCAGCGCCTCGGCGGCACGTGCCGCTTCGTCCGCTTCGGCGGATGCGCGTACGGCGTGGGACAGCCCGAAATAGCGGCACACCACGTCGTCGAACGTCGTCCGGTCCAGCTCCCACAGCCTGGTCCCGCCGACCGACGTGGCCGTCGCGGCGTGGGGCTCGTCGTGCAGCAGTGCGCTCTCGCCGAAGAAGTCCCCGGCGCCCAGGGTTCGCGGCGGCCCGTCGGCGCAGGTCTGTGTCAGTGTGACGGCCCCGCTACGGACCAGGTAGAAGGCCGAACCGGGGTCGCCTTCGGCGACGACGACCTCGCCGTCCACGCAGCTCCGTGCCCGCAGGTGGGCCAGCAGCGTGTCCTTGTCACGGGTGCGGAGGCCGTCGAACAGTGCGAAGCCCTCGAGTTCCGCCCGTTCGTCGGCCCGCGTGTCGTTCTCGGCCCGCCGGGCCAGCAGCGGAGCGAGTCGGTCGGAGAAATCGGCGCCGGCCAGCCGCAACACGTGCACGTCGGTGAGCGCCCGCACGGTCAAGGGCGACCTTGGCAATCCGGGCGGCGGGAAGTAATCGCCAGGGCCGAGCGTGGGCAGCGCACTTCCCGCGCCCGGCCCCGTCCCGGCATTCGCACCCGATTCGACGACCTCGGCCTCGCCGGACAGCACCAGGCAGAAGACCTCGGCGACCTCGTCCGGAGCGACCACCATGGTGCCGGCCCGGAACACCTTCTCGGTGGTCCGCCGCGCCATCCACTGGACGTACGCCTTCCCCAGGTCGGCGACCGGCGGTACGTTCGCGAGCACCGCGACCCGCTCCCGGTAGCGGCGCTCCGCGGCCAACCGGCGCAGCCGCCGGCTCGCCACCACCAGCGACGAGCCACCCCGCCACAGCCGCTGCCCGAGCACGTACAGCAGCGGAAGGGTCAGGAGCAGAACCACCGTGGCGGCAAGGACCCGGCCAAGGCTCGGCACGGCGACCGCGTCGCTCACCATCGTCTTCGCCCGGACCCAGGCGAACCCGGCTGCCAGGACGAGCACGTAGCCGGTGTACGCCGCGGCGGCCAGTCCGAAGATCGTCAAGACGCGTTCGGTGCGGTCGAACCGCTCCCGGCGACGGACCTTGCCGGCGAGCTCCCCCCTTACGAACCCCAGCGCCCTGGCTCGCAGGTTCGGCAGTTCCAGCCAGTCCATCAGCATGTAGTAGCCGTCGAGCTGGATGAGCGGCGTGAGCTGGGCCAGGTTCACGGCCAGGGCAGCGGTGCCGAAGATCGCCACCACTGCCGCCCACGGCGCGTCCGGCGTGGCCACCAGGACGATGCCGGAAAGCCCGGCGAGCACGAACCCGGAGAACGGCCCGGCCCAGGCCGAGACCATGCGCGGCCCGCGCGGCTCCATCCACATGTCCTGGGTGTCGACGAACATCCCAGGCGAGCCGTAGAAGATCGATAGTCCGCCGCGCCGAACCACCCGGCCGTAGGACTTGGCCGCGAAGGCGTGCGCCAGTTCGTGCAGTACGGCGACGACCAGCAGGCAGCCGTACAACGTCGGAACCGTGACGACGAGGGACTGGTCGGCCAGCCCCGACGCCGAGGACGACAGCGACCAGGCCAGCAGCGGCACGCCGAGCACCGCCACCGCGAACATGACGATCTTTGCTGGCCGGGTGAAAAGCACCCACACGCCCCGGTCGTAGGCGCGGCCGACCAGGCCGTCGAGCCCGTGCAGCGGAAACTCGCGCCGGACGAAGGACTTCGCGAACCCGGTGGCGAACGAGCTCACCGGCCGGTGGCGCAGCTGTTCGCCCAACGGCCCGAACACGAACCGGGGCGGGTCGGTCAGCATCTGCCCGACCTTCAGGTTGCGCACGAGGCGAAGGACCAGCGGCAGTGCGAACCGGTGGTACTTCATCATGTAGGCGACGACCAGGTCCTGGACGCTGCGGCTGCCGTCCATCAGCTCGAACAGGTAGAACTCGGCCATCGTGATCTTGCGGTACGTCGCGGCGTCGGGGTTCTGGACGACGACGTACTCCTCGCCCCGCGCGGATCGCAGCTCGCGCCAGATCAGCCCGTTCTGCCGCTTCGGCCGGTAGTGGGCCGGGTTGGCGGCGTCGGCAAGCCGGTCCCAGACCGTGTCTGTGTCTGTGTCTGTGTCCGTGTCCGCGGGTGCCGGCGCGGCCTGCCGCTGCTGGGCCTGCGTGCTGACCGTCATGACAGCAACCCCGCAACCGCGTCACTGATCGGCAGACCGGCCCGCTGCTCGGCGAACCACCAGCCGCCTCGCGGGTTGAGGTCCAGGAACACGTGGTCGCCGTCCGGTGTCACGATCAGGTCGAGCGCCGCGTAGCGCAGGCCGAGGCCGGCGACCAGCCGCACGCAGCGGTGAGCAACGTCGTCGTCGAGACAGTGAGCCGTCATCGGCACGGCGCGCCGCACCCGCCGCACGTCACCGCTGCCCGCCAGCCCCGCCGCCGCGAGGTCGGCGGTAGCGGTCGAGGCGGCGAAGACCTGCTCGTCGACGACCGTCACCCGCAGTTCGAGCCGGCTGTCGAGCAGCGGCTGGAACACGCAGGGCGCGGCGGCCAGCGTCGCCGGCAGCAGGGCGAGGTCGGCGGCGCTCAGGACGCGGGTGAACAGGCTGTGGCGCCGCCCGTCCAGCTCGACGTAGTGGCTGTTCAGCGACTTGGCTATCACCCCGGCGCTGCCGTAGGCGTGGCAGAACGCCAAGGCCTGATCCGGGTCGTTGGTGACCAGCGTGTCCGGCACCGTCAGGCCCTCCTCCGCGGCGTGCTCCAATGATGTGATCTTGTTGCCGGCCCGGCTGCCGGCGTCCGGGTCGTTGACGAACGGCGCCGGGCAGCTCCGCCACCAGCCAGCGAGCGCGTCGGCCCATTCGCCCGTTTCGAACGGTGGCAGGCGCCGGGCCGGTACACCGGTCGGCCCGGCGAGCCCGAACCACACGCTCCGGACCTGCGCCGAGTCGAGGCCGAACACGTCGCCGCCCGTCCGCTTCCCGTCGCCGCGCCAGGTCACCGTGACGTCGGTGGGGAAGTCGTCCGCCCCGAGCAGCCGGCACGGCACACCCCGGGCGAGCAGGGCACGCTCGAGCAGCACCGTGTCCGGGTTGCGCGAATAGGCCAGCAGCAGCACGACCGGCTCCGGTTCCGCCGCTGTCCGGTCAGCCAACGCCGGCATCAGCCTGGCGACCAGGTCCCGCACGTCCACCGCCGCCCGAGCCGGCGACGGCGACGGCGACGGCGACGGTTCGGCTTCGGCGAAGTGGAGCAGGAACGGCCGACTCGGCCGGCTCACTTGTCCGGGTTGCTGCCCGACTCGGGCGTGCAGGAGCAGGTCGGGTTCGTCAGCGAACTGCTTCCGCCCAGCCGGACGCGCGAGATCCGCTCGTCCAGGTCCTGCGCGACGCCGTCAAGGCCGTCCCAGTCCATCGCCGCGAGCGCCTGCACCTCCTCCGGCGTGAACTCGTAGGCATAACGCGCGGAGATGTGCACGACCATTTCCAGTGGATCGGCCTTCAGCCGCTGCCGGAAAGCCTGGTCTGTGGCTGCCTTACCGATGACGAACTGCATTGCCTGGAGTGACATGCGATATTCCTTCCGGGGCGGCGACATGTTTGTTCTGGTAAAAGGGCGAGGCGTGAAGAAGCTGCCGGGCCCGGCTGAGGTGGCCCAGCAGCTCGGGCATCGGCGGCACGTCGTTGGACCATTCGAGGGTGATCGCGCGAACCGGTGCGGCGGCGACGACATCCGCAACCAGCGCCCACACCTGCTCGGGAACGGGACGGCTGTGGCTGTCGTGCCAAGTGCCCGCTTTCGGGCCCCGGGTGCGCAGCTCGCCGCCGGCGACATGTAGTTCGACGACCCGGTCCAGTGGTGCGGCGGCCAGCCACGCATCGACGTCGAAGCCGTAGTTCTGGGCGTTGATCCAGGTGTTGGTGAGGTCGAGCAGCAGGCCGTGGTCGGTGCCGTCGAGCACCTGCCGGACGAACTCGGGTTCGTCCATCGCACCCGGAATTTTGATCATGTAGTCGTACCAGGTGTTCTCGACGAGCAGCGGCCGCCGGACCCGGTCGGTGACGGTCTGCATGTTGCAGCGGACAGCCTGCGCCTGTTCTGCCGTGAAGGCGATCGGAATGCCGTGCATCAGCTCGGTGCGCTGCGCTCCGTCCGACACCGACCCCTGGTCGAGGTGGTCGCTGAACCACACCGGGTCGATCAGGTCCAGGAACGGCTCGAGCCGGTCGAGGTAGGACGTCCGGTACGGCGCGGCGTCGGCCAGCCCCATCCGGATGCCGTGCGCCACGACGGGGAAGGCGCCGGCGATCTCGACCGCCCGGTCCCGCCAGGCCGTCCGGCCGTCCTCGTCGTCCCACTGCATCCGCAGCAGGAACGCGTCGGTCGGCAGTTCGAGGTAGTCGATCTCGTCGTAGTGGGCGAGGTACTGGTCGTGCATCGGCGGTTCGTAGTTCAGCCCGACACCGAGGAAGGGCAGATCGGCGATCATCATGCGGCCGCCGGCAGCAGATCCGAGTCCGGGTAGGCGGCATGGAGGTGGGCGGCGCGCGCCAGGTCGTGGATCGCCTCGTCCAACAGGCCGGCGGCCTGGTAGACCTGCGCCCGCAGTTCGTAGACAGCCGGGTCCTCGGGCACGATCGTCGCGGCGTGGAAGCAGTCGGCCAGCGCCGTCGGCAGGTCGCCCGTTGCCAGCCAGGCGCGGGCCCGCAGCAGGTAGGGGCCGTGGGCGCGCAGCGCGCGGGACCGCACGATGAACGGCCAGTGCGACTGCTCGTGCGCGCTGACGTCGATCGCGGTCGTGCAGTCGGCCGCCGCCGCCTCGGGCCGGCCCAGTGCGAGCAACGCCTCGGCACGCTGCAGGTGCAGTTCGGAGGCGTACTTCTCGCACCGGCCGTCGGCGATGACCCAGCCGAAGTCCTCGACCGCCTCGGCCAGCAGACCGAGCTCCAACCGGGCCCGGGCCCGGAACGCGCGGGCCTCCCAGTCGTTCGGGTCGCGCAACAGGGCCGACTCGGCGTCGGCCAGCGTGCCGTGCGGGTCGCCGTCGAAGTAGCGGGCGATGGCCCGTGCCGTGTAGACGTACGAGACGGGGCCGAGCGCCATCGCCGCCGACGCGTCGGCCTCGGCGCCGGCCAGGTCGAACACCTGGTGCCGGCATACCGACCGGCGGTAGTGCGCGTAGGCCAGCCGGTCGTCGGGCAGTCGGGGATCCGCCTCGATCGCGGCGCTCAGGTCGGCGATGGCCCGGTGGTGGTCACGCACCATCCAGAACGCGATGCCGCGGCGAAGGTAGGTCTCGGCCCGCCGGTCGCCGCCAGCGACAAGCCGGTTGCAGTCGAGCAGGTCGGCCATGTAACCGGCCAGCCTCGACGAGCCCTGCGAAACGCACACGGCGTCCCCTCCCTGGTGACCCGACGTGCCATGTGGCACGAAGGTCACTTTCGGGTTCCGGGGAGGCACCCGAACATCAGGGAAACCCCTAGTGCCGGCCAGCGCCACGCAGTGGTTCGTGAATGGGCCGGTCAGGAACGGAGCGCGGAACCGACGCCGGCTCGGGTGGGGACGCCGAGCTTGGCGAGCACCTTCGTCAGATGGCTCTCGACGGTCTTCTCGCTGACGAACAGCGCGGCGGCGATCTGGCGGTTCGTCTGGCCGGCGGCGACCAGCTCGGCGACCTGACGTTCTCGGGTGCTGAGCGTGCCGGCTGCCACGCTGAGGACGACCGCCTGGGTCTGGTGATGAGCCAGGGTCTGAGCGGCCCGTGCCTGGGTCCGCGTCGACGGTCGACCGCCCCGGGACACCCGCTCGCCGAGCTGGCGCAGCAGCCGGGCCGCCTCGTCCCGGGGACGGTTGGCACCGCACGCGTCGAGTCGGGCCTCGGCCCGGCGCAGCTCGCTGACCGCCCGCGCGTTCTGCCCGTCGGCGGCCAGCGCCCGCCCAGCCACGATCAGCGACCGGCCGAGCTCGATCGGCAGGCCGGCCCGCTCGGCCTCGGCGGCTGAGACCAGCGCCGACGCGGCGGCGGCCGACGACTGTCCCCTGGCGAACTCGACGGCTGCTCTCGCTCGCATCGCCGAGGCCTTCCGTCCCGCGAGCCCACCGCCGGCGTCGGCGGCCGTCCGCTCGGCGAGCACCGCCCAGCCGGCGGCGGCCTCCGGCATCCCGCGAGCCAGTTCGGCCCGCGTGAGCACCTCGTACCAGTACGGCCGAATGGGAGCTTCGATGCGCGGCAGCTCGGCGCCGCCGGCCGCACCCAGTAGTTCATCGACGGCGCGGTCGGGCTCACCGGCCTCGACCAGCGCCTCCGCGAAATAGGAACCGGCCATCACCGAGACGGCGTCAGTCTCCGGGTTGGCCGCCCGCGCTCCCTGCGCGCCCGACCGCAGCGCCTCGGGGAGGTCCCCCGCCAGCGTCGCCGCGGCACACCGCGCCGCCAGCGCCCAGGACAGGAAGGGCAGGTGCGGGGTGAGCAGGCACGCCTCCACCGCGGCTTCGGCCGCCGCCGAGGCCTCCGGCAACCGTCCCCGCAATGTCAGGACCAGCGACCGTGCGACTGCCGTCAGTGTGCCGATGCTGCCCCGGCCGTTGCGCAGCGCCAGCGCGTCGACCCGGTCGAGGTGGCGTAGCGCGTCGGTGAACCGTTCGAGGAACGCCTCGGTCCAGCCCAGCCACGCGAGCTTGTCGAGGTGCGGGGTGACCTGGTCGTCCGAGAGCAGGTCGTAGCGGCGGGCCGCGCCGGCGGCCTCGGCGATCGCGGCCGGGACGTCACCGACCATGTATTCGGCACCCGCCAGCAGTCCGGCCGAGGCGGCCAGCAGCGGGGCGTCGTCGAGCGTGCCAGCGAGCGCGTGCGCTTCCTGCTGCCAGCGGCGCATCCCATCGTATTCACCGGTGTAGAAATGGTCGATGGCAAGCTGAAGCCGCAGCAGACAGCTCTCTCGGGTGCCCGGTTCGGCGCTCGCCACGGCGTCCAACACCAGGGCACGCGCCTCGCCGTGCCGGCCCAGCACGTGGTCGACCGCCGAGCGCAGCGCGACGAGATGAGCCCGCTCGGCACCGAATTCCCGCGGAATCAGACCCATGATCTCGTCGAGTACCACGCGGGCCTGCTGCGGCTGGTAACTCGCGTCGAGTGCGGCAGCCAGCCGGGACAGCAGCTCCAGTCGCCGCAACCCGCCGTCCGCGTCCACGTCGACGTCGGCACTTTGGCCGGGGCTCGACTCACCGCCCGGTAACAGTCTGAGCGCGGCGGCGTACCAGTGCGCGGCGGCTGCCGGCGCGCGTAGCCGGCTGGCCGCGGCCGCTTTGGTCAGCAGCGCGATCGCGGCCTCGTCGCCGGGACGGGCGGCACGCTCGACGTGGTGGGCTCGGGCGGTGGCCGCGGCGCCTCGGGCGGCGAGCGCATCAGCCGCTCGTGCGTGAGCGGCGATCCGCCAGCCCGGCCCGGCGGACATGTAGATGGCGTGGCGCACGATCGGATGCCGGAACGTGAACCGGCGCGGCATCTCGGTCGGTCGCACCACGTCCGCCGCGACCAGCGTGTCGAGTGCTTCGAAGGCGTCGGTTTCGGGGAGCGCGGCGGCCTCGGCGGCCAGGTCCGGCTCGAACACCTCGCCGGCGACAGCAGCGCCCTGCGCGAACCGCCGTACGACCTCGGGCAGCTGTGCGATCTCGGCGCCGACCGCCGCCGTCACCGCCGGCGGCACGTCGTCCGGTCCGTCGAGGCCGGTCGAGGCCGCCGACGCCGGCGGTACGGAGGACGGCCCGGCAGCTGCGGACAGCGGGCGGGTGGGGGTGCGGGTGCGGGTGCGGGCAAGCTGTTCGAGGTAGAACGGGTTACCGCCGCTCTCCCGATACCAGCGACGCCGGACAGCCGGGTCACGGGTCACCGGACTGAGTAGCGAGTCGCTGTCCTCGGGCGACAGCGGGGCAAGCTCCAGTCGAACGCCCACGGTCGCGTGTGAGTTCGTCCCGGCCTGGCCGTCGGTGGCCGCGACAACGGCGGACGCCTCCGCGGCCGACAACGCCGCGGCCAGCGCCTTCGGCACCTGGCGGGGCCGCACCGCGACGACCAGCAGCACCCGCGCCTTCGGCGGCCGGCGGAGCAGGTGAGCGACGAGCTCGACCGACGCGGTGTCGGCCCAGTGCAGGTCGTCCAGGGCCAGCACCAGCGGCCGGTCGGCAGCGAGCAGCTCGAGTAGCGCTCGCGCCGCCCGGTAGGTCTGCCAGCGCTGCATCTCGGAGGTGTTGCCGGTCGGCACGGTCCCGAGCGAGCGCAACGCCGGGAACACGGCGGCCAGCTCGTCGAGCCGGTCAGCGCCGAGCTGGCGCAACCGCGCCGAGGTAGTCGTCGAGCGCATCGACGAGGGCGTTGAACGGAATGTCCTGTTCGAGCTCGGCGCCGTGGCCCCGCAGTACGAGATGGCCACGGGCGTCGGCAAGCTCGGTGAGTTCGCCGATCAGGCGGCTCTTACCGATGCCGGGCTCGCCACGGATCTCCATCCAGTCGAAACCTGGCCGGCGCCGCGCCGAGGCGAGCCGGTCCAACGCGGCGCCCACCGCGGCCATTTCCCGGTCACGCCCGACCAGCGAACCCCGTTCCCCCATCGGGCGATTGTCGTCCCTGCCGGCCAGCGATCCAGTACCCGGGTCGTCGGTGCGACAGGCCCGAGATGGTCGGGACCTAGGAGGTTCCCTGATGTACCCGGTCGCGTCGCCGGCGCCACGCTGTTGTTCATGGCGACCTACATCCTGTGTCACCGACATGAGCCGGCCGAATGCCGGTTCGCGTTCGCGGCCTGGCGCGGGTTCGACAGCCCGTTGCGCCACGGCCGGGCGCTCGCCTCCTGCGGCAGGAACGGCCAGGCCGCCGACGCCCGGCACACGATCTTCTGGACGGTGGAGGCCGCGGACGCCAGCGCCGCACTCGGCTACCTGCCGGCGTACCTGACGTCGCGGACCGAGGTGGTGCACGTCGCCGAGGTGCCGATCCCCTGATCGGAGGACCGGCGTGCCTTGTCCGTGCCAGGGGTTCCCCCGATGTTTTCGCGCTGTCCCGGCACGACAGGTTTGTCCTGGTTCCCACGGCACCGTGGGAACCAGGACCGTGTGAATCAGGGCGTCAATGGAGGCTGATCATGACGACGGCCAGTGAACGGGCTCGACCGGCGACGGGCGGTATCGGGATCGCCGGCGTGTTGCTCGTCGGCGCCGCGGTAGCCGTCTCACTCGGGGTGTACACAAAGACGCACGATCCGGCCGGCCGGCCGTTGTACACGCTCGGTTTCTCCGGCCCGCTGCCGATGAAAGCCTGGTTCACCACGGCCGCCGCGCTGCTGCTCGTGGTGCAACTGACCACGGCACTGTGGATGTGGGGCCGACTGCCCGGTGCCGGGTCGGCTCCGGCGTGGGCGGCGATCCTGCACCGGTGGAGCGGTAGCGCGGCGTTCATCTTCACGTTGCCGGTGGCGTTTCACTGCATCTGGTCACTCGGTTTCGCCACGGCGGACTCGCGGGTGTTCCTGCACAGCCTCGCCGGATGCACGTTCTACGGCGCCTACGCGGCGAAGATGATCGGCCTGCGGACGAAAGGGCTGCCCGGATGGGCACTGCCGGTGCTCGGCTCCGCCGTGCTCACCGCCCTCGTCGTGCTGTGGCTGACGGCGTCACTGTGGTTCTTCACGCGCTCGGGCATCCCGCACGTCTAACCGAGCCATCTCGATCAGCCGAGTCATCTCGATCATCGTTCGGCGTTCAGGTGGGTCGTCGGACAACCGAACACGGAGGGCACTATGTCAGAAGCGGCACACCCGGCGGCCCCGGCGGGGATGCTGTCGCGCCGGGCCGTACCCGGCCTGGTGGCTGTGGTCGCCGGCGTCGCTGGCTACGTCGTCGCGAGCGGCAGCGACGCGGCCGAGCCGAAACCGGCGACGGCGGCCGCGAACGGCGGTGGCGGCGCCGGGGCGGGGGGCGGGCAGCGCCTTGCCGGCCTCGCCGAGGTGCCGACCGGCGGTGGCCTGGTTCTTGACGACGTCGGCGTCGTGCTCACGCGCAGTGCCGGCGACGAGGTGCTCGCGTTCTCGGCCGTCTGCACCCACCAGGGTTGCACCGTCGGCTCGGTGGCGGGCGGCACGATCAACTGCCCGTGCCACGGGAGCAGGTTCGACGCGGCGACCGGGGCACCGGTGGCCGGTCCGGCGAAGGCCCCGCTGGCGCCGGTGGCTGTCGTCGTCCAGGACGACACCGTGTTCACCGCCTGACCTCGAACAACCGGCCCTGACCGGCCCGACCGGCCCGACCTGCCGACCGAAGAAATGGGGAACCGATGAGCCCGGTACCGCTGCGTGTCCGGACGCCCTCCACCCAGGTGATACTGCCCGGCGAACGACTGGCCGTCGTCGGGCGTGGGCGGGACGCGGACGTCGTCGTCGCCGACAGCCGGGTGTCGCGGCGACACGTCGAGCTCGAACCCAGCGGGGACGGGTGGACGGTGCGTGACCTCAGCACCAACGGCATGTGGTGCGACGGGCGGCGGACCGCGACCGTGCGCGTCCAGTTCGACGAGGTCCGAGTGCGGCTCGGCGCGGCCGACGGCCCGGAACTGGTGCTCGTCCCGCAACGCTCGGCGGCCAGACCACCAGCCCAGCCCGGACCGGGTCGCGACGTCGGCGACATGGCGACCGTGTTGGCCGGCGGCGGCCCGCTGGCAGCCGGGCGGCTGCGCCCGGTGGGACCCGGACCAGCCGCCGTCCCGGCCCCGGTCAAGACGGCAGCGCCACCGCGCTGGGCTCGCGCGTTCCCCACCCTGGCGTGGCTGGCGGCAGCCGCCTTCGCCGTCGGCGCACTGATCGCGCTTACCTGATCAACTCTGACAGGGCGTCAGCTGGGTGCGGGCGTCAGCCTCGACATAGGCCATCCCGTCCCACGTCGGAACATTAAGTGAAGTCAGCCACCCACAGAGCGTTCGGCCGGTCCGCGGCGAACTGCCGGTCCACCAGGTCCGCCGGCCTCACCGCGACCGGATCGGCGCGGATGGTCCGGGGCTGGCCCCGCCGAGCGGCGCCCCGGTCAGCCCGGCGGCGCGCATGAGACGCTCGCGCGGCGGCCCGGGAATGGGCGCTGCGCGCCGAGGTCGGGCGACGCGTGCCCTGAAGCGCCCCGGCGTGCGGCCGTGCGACAGCACCCGGTCCAGGAACGCCCCGTGCTGGGGATCGTCGCGTGGAGCGTGGGAGTGTCCGGCTACTGGCTCTTGGTAGACGGCCTGTTCCTGTGGTCGGGGATGATGATCATAGGGCCGGGGGATGATCGTAGGGCCGGGGATGGTGAGGTGGCGGTTCGTATTGTGCCCGGTTCTGTCCACCACCTCTGATCGGGCCTTTTCTCCCCGTTGAGATCAACTAGCACTACAGCCCCAGTGATCGCCGTGTGGTCTCTATGCGTAGATACGGCGTGGCGTGAAGTGGGGGCGGCCACCGCGTGATTCTCCATAGTTTGTGAGAACCAAAGAAGAAGCCGCGGGTGCAAGCGCTCCGGCTCGGCGAGGTGTTCGTCGCGATCGCAGCGGACGGAGACGTCACAGTGCGACAGCACGAGTTCGACGGGAACCGTGCTGCGATACGCACCGCCGCGAGCACGGCAGGCCTCTCCGATTCGAGTAGCGCACAGGGGCGTGCGGTCCGTGGTCAGTAGTGGATGACCGGCTCGCGGCCCAGCAGGTCGGCGTAGTCGCTGGGGAGCTGTCCAGCGACGTCCTCGAACTCGTCCGGACTGATCGACGCCTTCAGCGCCGCGACCACCGCCCGGGCATGCTGGCGAGCATGCGCCTCGTCGCAGCCCTCGCCTTCCCGCTCGGCGACGCGCCGATAGAACTCGTCGAGCCCGAACCGTTCGCCACGGCCGGCTGGCGGCAGCGCCTGGGCGAACGGCGACGGGAGCTGGGAGGCCAGGTCCTTGGTCTCCCCGCCGGACAACCGCTCGCCGAGTACCGACAGAGTCGCCCGCACGGCGGCCTCGGCGTGCTCGACGCTGTCTATCCGGGCGGTCCCGCGAACGGCGGAGACGATCTCGTCCTGCTTCAACAGCTTCACCTCTCCCATCAGCGGCCCGCTCCGAGCGGGCCTGTGGGGTGTCCCGACACCCGGATCTCGGCCTCGGTGGCGGCCATGCGCCGTCAGCTGCTCCTTCCGTCATCGCCCTCCCCGCGGCGCCGTCCGCGAAACCGTCCCGCCTTCGCGGACGGCGCAGTCCTCGCCTGCGCGCGCTGATCACCGACGACGACGGCATCGACAGCGCCGGTCTGCGAGGCGTTCCAGACCTTTGGGCAGGTGTCACCAGCATGCCGATCCGGCGGGAGGGCCGGACCGCGACGGGCGCTCGGGTCTCGCACCCGGGGGGTGTGGTTCGTCATATGTGCTGGGTCGTGCGATGCATGGCCGCGCTGGTCACCGCCTGGCCTTCGGTCGAGATCCGGAGCCGTGCGTCCGGGCTGGGCGACGGTCCGACGGGGTTGGCGCGTAGCGTCCGGACCTCCGAGCGGCGGAGTTCGACCCGCCCGCCGGTCTCGCGGACCTCGTAGACCGGCTGCGGACGGGTGGCGGGGCCCTGGACGACCTCGCCGGAGGCCAACTCGAACTGGCTTCCGTGCCAGGGACAGCGCACGCAGCCGCCGGTGCGCTCGCCCTCGTGTAGCGGGCCTCCCCGGTGGGTACAGCGGTCACTGATCGCGACGACCTGACCGTCGACCCTGGTCAGCAGCACCGGCACCCCATCGATCTCGACCTGCCGCAGTTCCGTGGTGACCTCGCTGGCCGCCAGCACGTCCGTCCACTCGGCCGGCCCCCGCTGGAACGCGGTGGTGTCCACCCCCACCCCCAGCGCGTAGGCGAGGTGACCACCCAACCAGCCGCCGAGGCCGAGGGCGGCCGCACCCGCGAGACTGGCGGCCAGCCCACGCGCGCCGCGACGACGCTGGCGCCATGAGATCGCGTAGCTTGCGAGTCCCACCACGTTGGAAGCGGCGTGGACGAGCCCGACCCGGCGCTCGGCGCCCTTTGTGTCGAGCCAGTCCGACCACCCGGCGAGCGCGGCCGGTCCGGCCGACAGCAGGCCGAGTCCGACGAGCCGTCGCGCGGCCGGGCGGAGGGCGGCGCCACCAGTGGTGTCCAGCATCGTCGCGCTCAGCAGCGTCCCCGCCGGGACGAGGATCGCCGCGGGATGCAGCGGATGCCCGAGCTGCCGGCCGCTGAGCACATCGCGCAACCGCTCGGAGCGCAGCGCCGCCGACCAGAAGCCCGAGACTGCCTCCGCAGGGGCATCAAGCCTCTGCTCTCGCTCAAGCCGATCGAGCAGCCGTTCGGATCCGCGCATGTCGACCTCTTCTCGCACGCTTCACGACCTGGCCAGCTGCGATGCGCCAGCCGCTCGCCACCGGCATCGGCGCTTGCCGGCGAGCCGCTGGCGCCGGGTGGCGTGCAACGGACGCGTACCCGTGCCAAGGCCCGGCACACGTTCCCGTTTGCTTCCGGCGGCTTTCGAACAGACCTGGGTCAGAACGGACGCATCAGCCGTGATGCGGGAGGTGCGGCAATGGCGTCCTCCGACATCGGGCGGGCGGTCGGTGACGAAGGCGGCGCTTGCCCACCTTCCTGACGCATGTCGTCCTGCTGGGCTGTCCTGGCGCCGGCGCGGTGGACATGACGAGACGGCCGGGTATGTCGAGGTCTCTGGCGACCTCCCGCGGCGGGTGAAGGCCGATCTGAAGCGGTTCAAGGCGTTCATCGAGAGCCGCGGCAGCGAGACCGGAGCCTGGCGCGGCCAGGTCGACCGACCTCCTTGCACATCCGGGTGACGGCGCGTCTGCGCGCGCTCGGGGAGGCCCTCTCGCGAGCCAGCGGCGCGCTCATGGTCAAGTGCGACCGCCGCGAGCACGGTCGCCGACCAGGTCCGGAAGTCTTTCGCGGTGATCTCCGGGCCGCCGGAGGCGTCGCGGGCCATGTCCCTCACGGTCCCCCGCCCGCCACGACCGAATCAGGGACCCGTGAGCCGCACCAGCCGAGTCAGGGTCGGGTGCACGTTTCGCCGTGGATCGTGCCCCGTCACGGGGTGAACGGTCGAGTATCCGGGCAGGCTTACCGGTGAACAGAGGGTTTCGGGCCGGCGGCGAGGCGAAGCCTGAGCGCCGCCGTGCGTTTGACGGCCAGCGTCGGGGGGACGCGCCGCAACGAGCGCCCACCCAGGACAAGATTTCGGAGGAAGCTCGATGTCGACGGACGCGATCGTGCTCCTGAAGGCCGACCACAAGGACATCAAGGCCGCCTTCAAGCAGTTCCAGCAGGTGGGAGACAGAGCCGTCACCGCAAAGGGCAAGCTCGTCGAGAAGATCATCGAGCTGCTCACCGTGCACACCTATATCGAGAACGAGGTCATGTATCCGGAGGTGCGGAGCCTTCTGCCCGACCTGGAGGACGAGATCCTCGAGTCGTATGAGGAGCACCACATGGCTGACCTGCTGGCCGTGGAACTCGCCGCTCTTCCGCCCGACGCGGAACGTTTCAGTGCCAAGACGACCGTTCTGATCGAGAATGTGACGCGCCACATCGAGGAGGAGGAAGAGGGCTGGTTCCCCAAGGTCCGGGAGAAGCTCGGTCGCAAGCAGCTGTCCGAGATCGGGGAACGTCTGCTGGAGGCGAAGGAGAAGGCCCCACACAGCCCGGCCCAGCCAAGCGCGATCAAGAAGACCATCGACGCCGTCATCAAGTAGTCGACGGGTTCGTCACCCGCAGTGGAGCGTCATCGCGGACCGTCGGTTCTGCTCGTCGCGGGGCCGCCGCCGACGGGGCGCAGCGGGACGAACCCCGCCGTGCCGGCGAGGGGCCCTTCCTCGTCCCGTCCGGTGCCCCGAGGTTTTAGGGACAGGGGACAGCAGCGGCCGGAGCAGGTGCAGGAACGGCCGGGTAAAACTTCTGCGATGACGCCGCAGCCGGCCGGGCGGTTCCTGGTACCTGTGATCGGCGAGGCCAAGCCGGGGTGAACGGTACAGGCGGATGTTCTCCTGGCATGCGTCAGCGGCGCGCGGTCGGGCCGGACACGATTCCCGCTGTTTTCGGTGCACAGCCGAAAGTTTCGGGAGAATCCGTGAGTCGGGACCTCCTGTCGGTACTAAAGATCTCGAGAGGCAAAAGATGTTTTCACAACAGCGTCCGGAGGCTCGCGGGAACGCTCATGGCAGGGTCGCGTTTCTCGTGGTGGCGGCACTCTGGGCTGGATTTGCCGTCGGGCGGCTTGCTCGCATGCGCAGTCGTGTTGCAACGCCGTCTGGCGAGTCCGCCGGCGAGTGGGGCGCAGGCCGCCCAGACGAAGCCCTGCCCATGATGCCGCCGGAAGACGCGGCCCCGGCCATGGCCGGGGCTGACACCACCGATCCGGTTTCCCCCGTCCGGTTCGGGAATCAGCCCGACCTGATCGCGACGGAGGACGCCGCGAATCCGCCGTTCGAGAATCTGTCCACAAACACCAGATTCGCCAACGAGATCAACCGGCGAACCGGCGTCCGTCGCTAAGCGGGCCACATCGGGAGAGCTGGAACTTGGGTGAGCAATGCGTGTCGTGGGTATCGGTGGGGGATGAATCACGCACAGACACCGATCCTGGACGCGCTCGCTGACTATCACCGACTCGGTCGCTATGGGTTCACGCCGCCCGGGCACAAGCAGGGCCGGGGCGCGGACTTCAGGGTCCGCGCGGTCCTGGGAGACGACGCGTTCCGTGGTGATGTCCTCGCGGCGTCCGGGCTTGACGACCGGCAGACCTCAGGTGGGTTCGTCGCGGAAGCTGAGGAGCTGATGGCGGACGCGGTCGGGGCCGAACACACTTTCTTCTCCACCTGCGGCAGTTCGCTGTCGGTCAAGGCGGCGATGCTTGCCGAGGCGATCTCCTCGTCGGGCGTGATGCGCACAAGTCGGTGATCGCCGGGCTGATCCTGTCCGGTCTGCGGCCGCGCTGGGTACGTCCGCGGTGGGACGCCGGGCGGCACCTGGCTCATCCACCGTCGCCGGGGGATGTCGAGGCAGCTTGGGAGCGTTACCCGGACGCGGCAGGCATGCTGGTGACCAGCCCGACGCCCTGTGGYACGTGTGCCGATATCTCCGCGATCGCCGGGATCTGCCATCGTCGTGGCCGTCCACTGATCGTGGATGAGGCGTGGGGTGCCCACCTGCCCTTCCACCGCGATCTTCCCACGTGGGCGATGGACGCCGGTGCGGACGTCTGTGTGGTCAGCGTGCACAAGATGGGCGCCGGCTTCGAACAGGGGTCGGTCTTCCACCTGCAGGGCGACCTCATCGACCCCCGGCATCTGCGGGCCTGCGCCGACCTGCTGGCCACGACCAGCCCCAACGTCCTGCTGTACGCGGCGATGGACGGCTGGCGCCGGCAGATGGTGGAACAGGGCTCTACCCTGCTGCGGGCCGCTCTCGATCTCGCCGACGGTTTACGTGCTCGTATCGAGCAGCTGCCGGGGCTGCACGTCATGACCGACGAGCTGTGCGGCGCTGAGGCGTCCCATGACCTGGACCGCCTTCAGATCGTCATCGACACCGCGGGGCTGGAGATCAGCGGCTATCAGGCCGCGGACTGGCTACGCCAGCACGCCCAGCTGGACATGGGGATGTGTGATCACCGGCGGGTCTGCGCACAGTTCACCTTCGCCGACGACGCCCGCAGTGGGCGGCGTCTGCTGGCCGCGCTGCGTCGGCTTGTCGACGCCGCGCCCGACCTCGAGCGCCCGACGCCGGTCGAGGTACCGGACCCCACCGAGTTGGAGCTGGAGACGGTCGATCTGCCGCGCGACGCCTTCTTCGGTCCCACCGAAGCTGTCCCACCCGAGCTGGCGGTGGGTCGGGTCGCGGCCGAACAACTCACCCCGTACCCGCCTGGTGTCCCGGTGGTACTGCCGGGTGAGCGCATCACCGGACCGGTGCTGCGCTACCTGCTCAGCGGTGTGTCAGCGGGCATGGCCGTGCCCGACGCCGCTGACCGAGCGCTGGCCACGATCCAGGTCACTCGAACCTGACGGAAGACGTCCGCGACGATGTGGCCCTGCGCAAGAGGCCTGCCCCGGAACACGGCCGTAACGCCCGGCCACGAGGCCGCCTCAGGCTCGGACAGGCTCGTCGGCACCGGCGGGCTGGTCGGACTTCGACCCGGCCCGCACCTCGGATTCCTCGGACGTCGCCGCGCCCTGGTCGTCACTGTCCTGTGCGGCCTGCGTGGTTTCCGAGCTCCGCGCCTCCTCCCGGGTGTCGCGGGGTTCGGATCGCCGGGTTTCGCGGGGTTCGGACTGCTCTTCGTCCGGGGAGCGAACGACCTTTCCGTCCCGGATTTCGCCCCGCCAGGAGCCGGTGGCCTCCCCACTGAACATGACGAAGCGGCGGAAGTGCTTCAGATCCAGCCGGGCCCGTCGCCCACCGGCGCGCCACAGGTTGCCGGTCTTCTCCATGAACCCGCTGGGGTAGTACTCCATCGCCAGCAGCACGCGCGTCAGGTCGTCGGCGAGCGGGTGGAAGGTGACGGCGCCCTTGACCGAGCCCTTCGCTCCCTCGGATGTCCAGACGATCCGGCGGTCGGGGACCTGCTCGGTCACCTTCGCCTGCCAGCTGCGCCGGGACTTGAAGACCTTGATCCGCCAGTTCTGATCGGTCTCGCTCTTGGTCTCGACCGCCTCGACGCCTTTCATGAACTTGGCGAACTCGGGGTACTGCGTCCACTGGTCGTAGGCGACCGACACCGGGACGCCGATGTCCACCGACTCCTCGATGTTCATCGCCTTGGGTGGCCCGCTCTTCCCGCCGGCCTTGCCCTTGGCCGCGCCGAAGGCCCCCTTCACCTTGTCCTTGATGTTCGACATGATCGTCCCGGCCGCCGCCTTCAGTGGAGACTGGCCCTCGGCCAGTCTTCCGGCACCCTTGGCGAGGGACGAGATCTGCCCGCCGGAGTCGCTGAGACCGTTGAGTTTGTCCGTGCTGGAGGTGAGTCGCTCACCGACCCGCCCGGCCAGCCGGGTGCCGCCCGCCTTCGCCAGGTTTCCCGCCTGGTCGGCGAGCCTCTTGCTCGCTGGACTGCGCAGGAGGGCGCCGACCAGGCCGTCCGGTTGCTCCGTCGTCCGGGTCATCGCGCACCTCCACCGGTGGATCCCTGCGCCGCCCGCTCGAGTGGTTCGCGGCTGGTGTCCCGGCGCGGTCCGGCGGACCTGTCCGGGACCCGCCGCTCGGCGGCCGGCTCCGTCCCGCCCTTGTCGCTGTCGTCCTGATCGGCCGCGCGGCCCGCTTCCGTCCTGTCGCGGCCGGTGGCGTTCTGTGTTTCAGCGTGGTCCTCGTCGACCGGGCCGTTGCCGCTCGGGCCACGTTCGTCGGTGCGCTCCGAGGACGGCTGACCGCCGCCTTTGCGATCACGGAGCTTACCGGGCGTCACGGCACCGACGAGGCCTCCGACGGCGGCCTCGGCTCCCTCCCGGACAACCTTCTCCGAGTTCCGGACAACCTTCTCCGAGTCGCCCAGCGTCGCCGTCAGCCGTTCCGTGCGCTTGGTCAGGGCATCGGAGAGTCGACCGATCTGGGCCTCGTACACCGCCACCGCGGCGCGCCGGCCGGCTTCCGTGGCCGGCCCCTTGATCTGGTTGATCAGCTGTTCGCCGTCCGCGGAGTGCAACAGCCGGACCACCTGGTCGCGCACGACGTCCTTCGCGTGGTAGTTGCGACCGGAGATCCACAGTCCGAGGCCGATGGCCGCCTTGGCCTTCCTCGTCCGGCCGAGGACATAACCTCCCGCGAGTGCCAGGGCACATTTGACGTTGATCATCGAAGCTCCTCTCTCTCCCGGGCCTTGCTCGGTCGGTCGGACCCGGTTCTGTCCTCGCCCCAGCCCCATCGGCCCGACCCGCCGAAGGAGCCGCCGTCCGCGGCGGCCTCGCGGGCTTCGGTGAGTACTCGGGCGGGGAACTCGACGAAGTCGACCGCGGGTAGCGGTCCGACGTACTCGACGGTCAGGTGCGGCCGGGTCGCACGGATCCGCTCCACAGCGGCGTCGAAGTCGGCCAGTGCGTCGGCGGGGACGAGGAACGCCCAGCTGAAAGCGGGATCCTCCGGCCCCCCGTGGTGCCTGCGTGGCCGGTCCGCGTGTGCCAGCGGGCGCAGCTCGTCCAGAATCGCCCGCGCCTGTTCCGTGCGGCGCGCGACGACGAGTTCCGCGATCTGTTGCCCCAGCTGGATCCGGCCGTCCAGGTCCTCCGGGGGCGGGGCGTGGGCCAGCGAGGTGGCGGCCACCGCCTCCGCGAGCTCGGTCTGTTCCGCCTCTTCGACGTCGACATGCAGCTCGACCAGGCCGTCGATCGCGTCCAGCTGCTCGGGAAGGCTGTCACGGACCGGTTCGAGTACCTCCGTCCGGACGGCGTCCTCGTCCGGCGCGACGGTTCCCAGCCGTACCGGCAGCACCGGGCCGTCGACGAGCAGCCGCTGGAGGATCTCCAGGTGTCTGACGGCCTCCTGTTCCCCGAGCTCGCCGATGTCCGCCGTCCCRCTGACGACCGCGGCGAGGGGGCCCGAACGCACCAGCCGCAGTGGCGCGGGTGGATGGCCGATGCCGAGCGTCGCGTCCGGGTCTGGGTCCGGGAGGGGATGGCCTGCCCGGACGATTCCGTACAGCACGACAGGCATGGCTCACCCCTCCCGGCCGCCGCGGCGCTCGGCGGGCGCGAACCGCTCGGCAGGCATCCCGCGCCCGTTCTGGTCGGAGGAGGACGATCCGCGCAGCGCCTCGGCGACGTCCTCGGCGGTCTCCCTGATCCCGCCCAGGGCTCCCTTGACGCGGTGCCGGGACGAGCTTTCGGTGACCTCGCGCATGAGCCCCGGCAGCCCTGCCACCTGTTCTTTGGGCTGGATGTCCAGCCGGTTCACGGCTTCGRCGAACCGGAGGTAGGTGTCGACGCTGGCGATCACGATGCGCGCGTCGATGGTGAGGATCTCGATGCCCACCAGGGCGACGCGCACGTAGGCGTCGATGACGATGCCCTTGTCGAGTACGACGTCGAGGACGTCGGCGAGTCCGCTCGGCCTGGGCGCCCGTCCCATGGGATAGCTGGCGACGGTCATGGCGCTGTCCTCGCCTTCTCCCGGAGGCCCGGCCTCCGGACGGTTGCCCTGGATTCACCCGCCTCCGGGACGGCTGACCTGGTTCTGGCGTTGCCCGGACCGGCCTGTTCCTGGCGGGACATGTCCTTGTCGGTCGGCTTCCCGTGGGACTCCGGTGCCGCGGCCTGCGGCCCGCGGGCGGCCCGGTCGTCGTCCGCGGCCAGGAGCTGGCCGGCACGCGCGAAGGCGGCTTCGGCCTCCTGCGCCGACAGGCCCAGCGACTCACGGACCTGTACCAGGCTGGCGCGAATCTCCAGCAGCGCGTGGCCGAGGTCGTCGATCTGCGCGGCGGTCAGCCCCCCGCCCTCCATCCGGCGGATGGCCTGTCGTTCCAGCACCTCGCGTAGCAGTTCCAGGACGACCACCACGAGCTGACCGAGCCCGCGCCCCACGTCCTGCGGGTCCGCGTCGAGCCGCAGGCGCCGGTCGTCACCGCGCCCGGCGGTCGTCATGGCCAGACCTCGCCGGTTCCCTCGAGTGCGGTCTGGACGCCCACCAGAAGCAGACGAAGATCGATCCTCAGGAGGTCCACGCCGGCGAGGGCGACGACCACGTCGGCGCTGACGACCGCGCCGGTGTCGACCAGCCTGTCCAGCAGGTCCGCGAGCGGCTGCGCCGAGTTGCGGGCGGGCCGCCCTCCCGGGCGGTCCCCCGGCCGCCGCCGGGTACCGACGCCACCGCCCCGGTACCGCGGTGTCGGGACGAATCGCTGATCAGCCACGCTCCTCACCTGGTTCGAACTCTGGATCGTCACCCGGCCGATCCCCGGTCGGGACGGAGAACCGGACGGGCGCCGTTCCCGCCGCAACACGAGTTGTTCCCTCGCGGGTCGCTGTCGCACGGGATGCTGTCGCGCGGAGCGCTTCCGCCGGGCCCGCCTCGGCGGAACCCGACCCGCGGTCGGAGCCGCTCCCGCCGTCCCCGCCCAGTGTCAGATGAACGAAGGAGTAGGGCGGCCACGGCCCGGTCACCGTGGCGACGTACCCGGCCTCCTCCAGCGGCGGACCCAGCCGCTCCGCCGTGTCGAGGAATCCATCCTCTTCGCCGCGGTCGACGAGGTAAGCGCAGTCGAAGACCCTGTCCGGCCGGCCAGGACGGCGGGCCACGTCACGCGCGTGGACGAGCAGCTCCCGGTGCGTCCACTCGACCAGCCGGGCTGTCTCCTCGCGTCGTCGCTCCTGCTCACGCAGCTCGTCCCGGCGGGCCGAGAGGTACGCGGTGCCCGCACCCGGACGAGCGGTGTTCCCCGTGTCCGCGACGCCCGCCGCGCAGGGCGGGGCCGGCGCGGGCGTGGCCCTGGTCGACTCGCCCGCGCCGGTGGACCGGAGGACGCCGCTCGCGGGGGGTTCGGTCGGTCCCGCGGCGTCGATCCGGAATCCCCACTCGCGCGCGTCGCGGAGCGCGTCGAGGGCGCGCGGCAGCTCGGTGTCGGGATCGTCGAGGATGACGGCTGCCTCGCTCTCGCCGGGGAGGACGGTTCCGAACCGAAGCGGCAGCACGGGCGCGAGATCCTGCAGTTCCCGCAGGACCTGATCGTGGCCGCGGGCCAGGGTGGCGAGACGTCCCGTCTCCGACAGGTCCTCCTCGACGTCTCGCAGCAGCTCCGGGTCGATGGCCGAGATCACGAGCGAGACCTGGCCGCGAGTGACGGCACAGACAGTCGTTCCCTCGGAGAGGCCTGGCAGGCCCGAAACGTCGGTACCGGCGGGGACGATCCCGTAGGCGTAGAGCGCCCGGGCCCGCTCGACGCCCCCGGGCGACTGCCCGTCGCGGCTGCCTGGCCCGGGGCCGCCGTGGCCGGCTGGCACCGGGCCGTCGCGGTGGGCCTGGCGGTGCTCACTGTGCTCCCGTCGGCCCGCGCCCGCCGGCGAGGAGCCCGCGCCCGCCACCCCCCGCTCGCAGGCGGCTCTGGTGATCTCCCGCGCCAGGAGTCGGGCGAGTTGCCCACGCGCGACCTCGCGGGCTTCGGCCACAGCTTCGTCCAGGACGCCAGGCGCGAGCTGGACAGCCAGTTCGCCGAGGCTGCCGAAGTCAGCGTCTTCCGGGGCCACCGTCATGCCTCCGTTCCGCGTCCCGCGCCCAGAACGGCCGCGGCTCGTCGCGGCGGGCGGCCACCTCCACCGGGGCTCCGGTGGACGGCTCTGCCCGGGATTCGACCGCGGCCGCCTCCCGGAACGGGAGACGCTCCCGCACCGAACTCTCGAGAACGGCGAGTCTGGAGCGCAGTTCCTCGTTCTCCGCATGGAGCGCCCGCATGGTCTCGTCGCGCAGTTCCCGCTCCTTCTCCTGCTGCAACGATCGCGCCTCACGGCTGTAGAAGGGGTCGGTGGTCCACCAGTCCAGACCCATTTCGCGTGCGGTGTCGGCTGATGCGATGAAAAGCCGCAGTTTGAGCGTGAGTAACTCGACGTCAAGGACGCTGATGACGACGTCGCCAACGATCACGACTCCCTTGTCGAGAACTCTCTCCAGTACATCGGCGAGAGAGTCCGAGCGCGGCCCGCTCAGCGCGCGCAACCGCGGGGGACCGGCAAGAGAACCGCGATCGACCGTCATGACTCACGTTCTTCCGAATTCCGCCGTGCCGGGTCTCCGGCTTACCGACCCATATCGGCCGTGTACGTGCTCAGTCGGTGGCGCCGCGTACGAACCTCCGCAGCCGCTCATAACCCACCAGGCAGCCCCTTTCGTCGACGTCGAGCCGGTAGGTGGCGAGCACGCTGGTCGTCGACGGGATGCGCTCCAGCTCGGTGAGATCGACCAGCAACGACCATCCAGAGTCCGTCCGGCGTGCCCCGGTGACCCGCTCGGGATCCTGCCCCACGAGAGTTCCGAACTCCGCCAGTGAACGACTGACGACAGCCGCGAGTCCGTCATTTCCAGCCATCTGTCGCGTTCGCCCGCCGGCATCCGCCGAGTCGTCGCGTGGCATGACACCTACATGTGATCTGTCGGCCGCTCCTCGGGTTCATGGCGGCGGCCGACGAAAATTCCTACGTGTGGCCGCCTTGCCCGGCGGAAGCCGCCGCAAACCCGCGGCCCACGATGAGACTTCTCTTCCGGATGCTGGCCGAATTAGCCTTGGATGGTGGTTCGGGTCTTTCCCGAGGTCTGGGTGTTTTCCTGCGCCCCGCGCCGCGAGTTCTCCTGGCCTGATCGGGCGCGGTCGGCCGACCGGTGGTCGGCAGGGCGTGGTGGTCGGCAGGGCGTGTCGGGGCCCGGCCGGCGGGAACAGTCAGGGCGTGACGGCATCCGTCATGAAGCGCCCGGAACCACGGAAGATCGGCGGGGAGCGATCCCGATCACCGCGGGTTATGGTGTTCGCCCCGTCGCCGCTGCTGACGGTGACGATCGAGGCGCGACCGGACGGGGCGAGCGACATCCACCTGCACGCCGGCGGTCAGGGGGTGTGGATCGCGCACCTGATGATGGTTCTGGACGTCGAGGCCCGGCTGTGCGCACCGTTCGGCGGGGAGACCGGCGAGGTACTCACGACCCTGTTGGGACGCAGCGGTGTCGTCGTGCGGCCGGTCGCGGTGGGTGGCGAGAACGGGGGCTATGTGCACGACCGGCGCGCGGGAGGGCGCGAGGTCGTGGCGACGGCTCCGGCACCGCCGCTGACCCGCCACGAACTCGACGGGCTGTACGACACGGCGTTGGTCGAAGGGCTTGACGCCGGTGTGGCGGTTCTCGGCGGCCCTGACGGTGAGGGCGTGCTTCCCGTCGACACCTACCGGCGGCTGGCGGCGGACCTCACGGGGGCGGGTGCCCGGGTGGTGGCGGATCTGTCGGGGGAGTGCCTGACGGCGGCGCTGGAGGGCGGGGTCGCGGTGCTCAAGGTCAGCCACGACGATCTCGTCCGGGACGGGCACGCCGGCTCCGACGACCCGGACGAGCTGCGGGCGGTCATGGGGGAGCTGGCCCGTTCCGGTGCCGAGACGGTGATCGTGTCTCGCGCGGAGCAGCCGGCGCTGGCGCTGGTCGGCGACCGCACGGCCGAGGTCCGCACGCCCCGGTTCACCATGCTCGACCACCGCGGCGCGGGTGACTCGATGACGGCAGGTGTCGCGGCCGCCCTGGCGCGCGGCGCGGACATGGACCAGGCGCTGCGCCTCGGGGCCGCGGCCGGTGCGCTGAACACGACCCGACACGGGCTCGCCACCGGCGAACGGGACCTGATCGAACGCCTGGCGGCCCGGGTGGACATCTGTCCCGCCAGCGAAGACGTCACCCACTGATGCGCGCGCTGATCACCAACGACGACGGTATCGACAGCGGTGGTCTGCGCACCCTTGTCCGGACCGCCGTGGCGTGCGGTCTGGAGGTGACCGTGGCGGCGCCGGACGGCGAACGGAGCGGGAGCAGCGCATCCCTGTCCGCGCTGGAGTCGCAGGGCCGCCTGTTGATTGAGGAACGCGTGCTCGACGGCGTCCCAGGTATGACGGCTCTGTCCGTCCACGCCTCTCCCGCTCTGATCGTTTTTGTGGGTGTCCGCGGTGCTTTCGGTCCGGCGCCCGACGTCGTGCTCGCGGGCATCAACCACGGACCGAACACGGGGCAGGCCGTGCTGCACTCCGGCACGGTCGGGGCGGCTCTCACGGCGGTCACCCACGACCTGCCCGCGCTGGCCGTCTCGTGCGCCGCAGCGCAGCCCGTCCACTGGAAGTCGCCGGCGCTGGTCGCGGGCCGCGCCATCGCCTGGCTGCTGGCATACCGCGGCCCGCCGTTCGTGCTCAACGTGAATGTGCCCGACCTGCCGCCCGGGCGGCTGCGCGGCGTGCGGCCCGCGGCTCTGGCTTCCTTCGGGGCGGTGCAGGCCCGGATCGGTGAGCGGGGACGCGGCTACCTCACCACCACCTTCAGCGAGACCTCGGAGGAGGCCGGTCCGGGCAGCGACGTCGCCCTGCTCCGGCAGGGCTGGGCGACGATCACAGCCCTCGAAGGGCCCACGGGGTCCGAGGCCGTCGACCTCACGCAGCTCGCCTGGGACACGGGAGCCTGAGCGTCGGAATGCCCTGGCGCCGAGACCTGTGAGCTGATGAGGTGTTCGGCGCACTGTCCCACCGCGGGTGACGGAGCCCCGCCGCCCGGCCCGGAGACCACGGGCCCACCGGCCTCGGCGGAGCGACTGACTACCGAGGCCGGGCTATCGGTGGGTCCTCCTCCGGAAAATCCTGTTCTATGCCGAGCAATATCAGCATCTGTTCTACCGGGTTTACCTGGAAGGATCCCTTTTTTCGACCTGGCGAAGCCACGGAATCTGGCTGAAACTCCTCGGGTCGCTGACTTCCCTGATGCATTTCACGAGCGTATTCCGCGTCGCGCCAGGTGTCGTGGCGGCATTGTCGAGAGTCTCGTATCCTGTGCGTCGAGACAGACGTCCGGGACGAGACAGTCTGCGTGTGGAGCTGGCGCGGGAACTCGCTGTCGGCGCAGGGCAGTCGGTCAGCAGTCCGTGGCGGCGTCGCCGAGCAGGGCATCCCAGTCCCGCAGGAAGCGGTTGAGGCCGTACCGGTCGAGCGCGGCCTGGCGGGCCTTCCTCGTCGCGCTGACAGGGCGTGTGGGAACTGGGCGGGGGCGGTCTTGCGGTCGCATCCTGTTGTTCGGGCGTTCGTCGGATGGGCTTAACCTGACGGCGGGTAGCCGTGTGGTATGGATCTGGCGACCGTCTCCCTGGTCGGGCTCGTCGCGCTCGCCCCCGCGTGCCTTGGCCGCGGCGCTGTCGATACCGGTGGTGCGACTCATCCCCGCACCGTGGTGATCGTCCGGCATGCCTTGGCCTTGCCGAAGAACGGCTGGACGGGGGTGGACGCCGCCCGGCCGCTCACCGCGCGTGGAATCCGCCAGGCGAAGGCCTTCGCCGGCGTCGTGGTCCGTGACCTGCCGGTCCGTCGAGTGCTCACGAGCCCGGCCCTGCGCTGCGAGCAGACGGTTGCCCCGCTGGCCGTGGACCGGGCACTGCCCCTGCGCCGCTGCGCGGTGCTCGGTGTCGAGGGCTCCACGGAGAGCCTGCTGGATCTACTCGCCTCGGACGAGGCCGAGGACAGCGTGCTGTGTACGCACGGCGAACGGATCAGAGACCTGTTCCAGGCCTGGCAGGCACGCGGGTGGCACGGCTGGCCGAGCGCGGACGGCCGTACCCGCAAGGGCGACGGGTGGCTGCTGCGTGGGCATCCGCCCCTCGGTGTGACGGTGGAGTATCTCGCCACGCCGGAACAGCGAGGTCAAGACCGATAAAGACGGGAACGGCCTCTGGTGAAGCCCACGATTAATGTGTGGTGGACGACCTGACCGCGGGGCCCAGCGGTCCCAGCAGGCGGGGGTGGCAAGCGGGGAGCGGCGACGGATGACTTCGGTGAATGGGACGAGGCGCGGCGACGGCAGGCAGCAGGGCGACGACGCCGGGTTGCTGTTGCTCGACGAACTGGCGGCCATCCAGGCGGATCTGTACCGGGCGGAGCGGGCGCGGCGCGCTGACCTCGAGACGGTGCACCCGCGGCATCGGGGCAGCGCCCGCAACATGCTCCACTATCTGGCGCTGCGCAGCCGCGACATTCGGGCCGTTCAGGGGGAGCTCACACGGCGCGGCCTTTCTTCACTCGGCCGGTGCGAGCCGTGCGTCGCGGCCAGCCTGCACGCTGCCATGGACAGTCTGCGTGGCTCACTCGGGTCAGGTACCGCCCTCGCTGCTGATGCTGTCGATGTCGAGCCCGGCATCCCGGGTTACGACGAGGGCTGGAACCGGATCGAGGCGAACGCAGGCGCGCTGCTGGGCCCGCCGCCACCCAAGCATGATGTGCGGATCATGGTGACGCTGCCGAGCGAGGCCGCGATTGACGCGGCCCTGGTGCGTCGCCTCGTGGCCCGCGGGATGAACGTGGCCCGGATCAACACCGCGCACGACAGCCCGCGGGAGTGGCGAGCGATGGCCGAGCACGTCCGGGCGGCCGCCCGTGATCTCGACCGGATCTGCCTGGTGTCAATGGACCTGGCCGGTCCGAAGATCCGCACCGGGCCGCTCGAGTCGGGGCCGGCGGTGGTGCGGCTTCGCCCGGTGCGGGATCTGCAGGGCGTCGCCGTCACGCCGGCCACCGCCGAACTGGTCGCCGTACGCGACGATGCCACGGGTGACGACGCCGCGGGCGCGGTCGACACGGCGGTGATGGACTCCCGCGACGGGGTCGTACGGGTACCGCTGATCGGCGCCGGCGGGTGGTTGGCCGGCGTGCGGGTGGGCGACGAACTCAGGCTGCGTGATGCCCGTTCGTCACAGCGCCGCCTGCAGGTGGTGGCGGTACACGAATGTTCCGGAACCGAGGGCCCCGACGTCGCGGCCCGCCAGGGGCTGCCGACGGTCACCGTGCAGGCGTGGAAGACGACCTATCTGGAGACCGGCGTAGAACTCCGGCACGGCGAGCGCCGGTGCCAGGTGGGACCGCTGCCGCGTCAGGCGCCCTACCACCTGGTGAGCCAGGGCGATCTCCTGCGGCTCACCCGCGATCTGTCGCCACGACCGGCCCGCCCGGCCCCGACCTCTCCTGACGACCCGGCCGGCCCGCCGACGATCGGCTGTACCTTCCCGGCCGTCTTCGACGCAGCCCGCCCTCAGGACCCGGTCTCCCTCGACGACGGCAAGATCTCCGGCGTCATCGAGCGGGTCGACACAGACAGCATCGACGTCCGAGTGCTGCACGCCTCGGGCCGGAGCGCGAAGCTGCGCGCGGACAAGGGCGTGAACCTGCCCGCGACCCGAGTGCCACATGAAGGACTGACCGAGGATGATCAGGCGGCCCTGGCCGTCGCTGTCGAGATCGCCGACCTCGTCGCGATCTCGTTCGTGCGCAGCCGGGCTGACGTCGAGCAGGCGCAGGAGGCGATCCGCGCCGCCGGGCGCTGGGACGACCTCGGCCTGGTCCTGAAGATCGAGACCACCGAAGGGTTCGTGAACCTGCCGGAGCTGCTGCTGGCGGCGCTGCGGGCCCCGCGGGCCGGGGTGATGATCGCCCGTGGCGACCTCGCGGTGGAGGGCGGCTACCAGCGACTCGCCGAGCTCCAGGAGGAGATCCTCTGGCTCGCCGCCGCCGCGCACGTGCCGACCATCTGGGCGACCGAGGTCCTCGACCAGCTGGCGAAGACCGGCACACCGGCGCGCGCGGAGATCACCGACGCGGCGATGGGCCAGCGCGCCGAGTGCGTGATGCTGAACAAGGGCCCGCACATCGACGAGGCCATCACCGCACTTGACGACATCCTGCGCCGGATGGCCGGCCACCAGCAGAAGAAGACCCCGATCTTCCGCCCGTTGCGGTCCTGGATCGGCCTGACACATCTGTAGTGCCAGGCCATCCCACCCCACAGGTCGCGAACCCAGGGCGGTGCTGGTACTGCTGCCCACCAGGCGCTGATCCGGGCGGCGGCCGGGTCGAACTCCTGGCGGTGTTCAAGCCAGTTCGTCAGGTGTTCGGGCATCGGATGATTAGGACCCACTCGACGGGCAAAGAGCGCGATGTGACTCTTTTCGGCATTCATGCGTCCCATGAGCAGATCGCGCCCGGCGAGCTGCTGCGCGCCGTCGCCGACGCCTACCGCGACGCGGGCGGACGCGGCCCCCTGCGCCTGCAGGTTCACCTCAGCTACGCTCCCGACGCCGACGAGGCGAGGCGCCTCGCCCACGACCAGTGGCGCTCCAACGTGTTCCCGCCACCGGCATGCTGGGACATCGACCACGTCGACACGTTCGACGCGGTGTCCGCGCACGTCCCGCCGGCCGTCGTCGCCGAGACCGTCAACATCTCCAGCGAACCGGGCTGGCACGCCGATCGGCTCGCCCGCTACACCGAGCTCGGCTTCGAGGAGATCTTCCTGCACCACGTCGGCCAGCAGCTCGACGAGTTCATCGAGGTGTTCGCGGGCTCGGTGCTGCCGGAACTCACGGACTCCCCCCCGCGCGGCGGCGGCGCAGCCGGAAGCGGTGCGGGCGTGAGGCTGACCAGGACAGCCGACCTCTGGTGGAAGAACGCGGTCGTCTACTGCCTGGACGTCGAGACCTTCTTCGACTCCGGCGGCGACGGCTGCGGCGACTTCCAGGGGCTGGCCCAGTGCATCGACTATCTCCACGAGTTGGGCGTCACCTGCCTGTGGCTGATGCCGTTCTACCCGTCCCCCGACCGCGACGACGGCTACGACATCACCGACTTCTACGGGGTGGACCCTCGCCTGGGCACCCACGGCGACCTGGTCGAGTTCCTGCGCCTCGCCCGCGACCGGGGCATACGCGTGATCGCCGACCTGGTCGTGAACCACACCTCCGACCAGCACCCGTGGTTCCGGTCAGCGCGTTCCGACCGCGACTCGCGCTACCGCGGCTTCTACGTGTGGCGGGACGAGCCCCCCGAGGACGGCCCGTCCGACGTGGTGTTCCCGGACAAGGAGGACAGCGTCTGGCAGTACGACGAGGAAGCCGGCCAGTACTACCTGCACCGGTTCTACAAGCACCAGCCCGACCTCGACGTCGCCAATCCCGACGTGCGCGATGAGATCGCCCGGGTGATCGGTTTCTGGCTGGAACTCGGGATCTCCGGTTTCCGGGTCGACGCGGTCCCCTTCCTGCTGGAGACGGCCGGCTTGTTGGACGCCGAGGACCTGCCGAATCCCCACGACTACCTTCGTGACCTGCGGGCGTTCCTGTCCCGGCGCAGCGGCGAGGCGATCCTGCTCGGCGAGGTCAACCTGCCGTACGCGGACCTGCGAACGTTCTTCGGGGACGAGGACGGCGACGAACTGACGATGTGCTTCGACTTCCCCGGCATGCAGCAGCTCTACCTGGCCCTGGCCCGCGAGGACGCCACCCCGCTCGCCACGGCCCTGCGGGAGCGGCCGGTCGCGCCGAAGGACGGGCACTGGGCGACCTTCGTGCGCAACCACGACGAGCTGACGCTTGACAAGCTGAGCGACGACGAGCGTAAAGAGGTGTTCGCCGCGTTCGGTCCCGACCCCTCGACGCAGCTGTACGGACGCGGGCTGCGCCGGCGGCTGCCGTCGATGCTCGGCGGGGACCCGGCGCGCCTCCGCCTCGTCTACAGCCTGCTGTTCTCGCTGCCCGGAACGCCGACCCTCTTCTACGGCGAGGAGATCTGCATGGGCGAGAACCTGGCCGCCGAGGGCCGCCTCGCGGTGCGCACCCCGATGCAGTGGACCGGTGGTCCCAATGGCGGGTTCTCGACCGCCGGGCCCGACCGACTGGTCGGACCCGACGTCGAAGGCGACTTCGGGCCGGCGAATGTCAACGTCGCGGCCCAGCGGGACGACCCCGGCTCACTGTTGTCCTGGTTCACCGCGATGATCCGCGCGTACCGGCGCTGCCCGGAGTTCGCCTGGGGCACCTGCACGGTGCTCGACTGCGCCGATCTCCCGTCCGTGTTCGCGCACCGTACCGATCTCAACGGCCAGACCGTCGTCGCGGTGCACAACCTCGGCAGGGAGCCTGCCGCATACGCCTCGCGCTCGCCGGTGTCGAGCGCGGCGACCGGCTGGTGAGACTGGCCGGAGCGGATGAGGCCGGCGGTGACCTGGTCGCCGGTGACGGCGGCGCCGTCGAGCTCGACCTGGACGGTTACGGCTTCCGCTGGCTGCGAGTTCGTCGCGGCGGGACGGATGGACAGGTGCGACCGACGGTCGGCGAGTCGGCAGCCTGACCGGGGGCGTCGGCCGAACCGGTGAGGATGGCCGCGAGCTGCTGGTCGGTCATGGCGGGCAGTATGTCGAGCCGTGGACAGGCAAGGTGACGGTGTGGTCGATGGCTGGCTGGTGGCGGAAGTGCGGGCAGCGCTCGCGGGTGCCGCCGATCCGGCGAGGGCGCCCGGCATGCAGGCGTACATGAAGTCGGACATGCCTTACCGCGGTGTGCCGAAACCTGTCCGGACGCGGGTGCTGCGCCCCGTCTTCGCCGCGCGGACGCTGACGGACCCGCTCGGCTGGACGGCGACCGCCCTCGCGCTGTGGCGGGAGGCCGCATACCGGGAGGAGCGGTACGCGGCGATCGACCTGACCGGTCACCGCGCCTATCGCGCCTACCAGCAGGCGGGGACGCTGGAGATGTACGAGGAAATGGTCGTCACCGGCGCCTGGTGGGACTACGTGGACGAGATCGCCTCCCACCGGGTCGGCCCACTGCTCGCCGCCGACCCCGCCGCGATCCGTCCCGTGGTACTGCGCTGGAGCCGCGACGGCGACCTGTGGCGGCGCCGCACGTCGATCATCTGCCAGCTTTCGTTCAAGGCAGCGACCGACCTCGACCTCCTGTACGCCTGCATCGACGCGAACCTCGACGACAGGGATTTCTTCATCCGCAAGGCGATCGGCTGGGCGCTGCGCCAGTACGCCTGGACCGACCCGGCGGAGGTCCGCCGTTTCGTCACCGCTCGCGGCGACGCCCTGTCGCCCTTGTCTCGTCGCGAGGCGCTGAAGAACATCGGCTGATCCGTCTCGTACCTGCGCCGCCGGTGCCACGGGCGGGCGACGACGAGCCACACGGGCTCGAAGCGGATCGACGTGCCCCACCACAGCAGCGGGGTGAGCAGCAGCCATCCGGCCGCCGCGATCCCCGCCCCGGCGTTCGCCGACAGGTCCAAGAACAGCGGACACCGCCTCCTCGACGACGAAACTGTGCAGGCCGGCCGGCGGTTCCGCGGAACCGCCCGGGCCGGAGCTCGCGCTGCCGACGAATGCGGCACATGCCGCCCACCGACCGGTGTGGCGATCGACGCATGTCACGGCTCCCGACTGTCCGGTCACGGCGCGGGTTATTGTTCATTTTCGGGGTGTCCGGCGACGTCGGACACCCCGAGATCACCTCGGGTGGGGGGGCTGGGTGAGTGGTGGACCGGATCCGCGGCCGGAGTTCGCGGAGCGGCTGCGGACACTGCGGGACGCCGCGGGCCTGTCGATCCGTGACTTGGTGGCCGCCAGTGCGAAGACCCCGCGGCGGCGGCCCGGGGTACCTCCGTTGCGTCTGAAGCGCAGCACCATCGACGGAATGATCAGCAGAAGCCGGCCGGTGCGTCCCGCGCAGGATCACGTCGAGGTGTTCGTCGACACCTGTATCCGGATCGCTGAGGAGTCTGGCAGGCCGCTGCCTGACGATCTGCGGGACAGGCAGGCATGGGAAGACGCCTACCACAATCTATTGATACGGATGGCCGGCCTGCGCAGCGTCAACCGCTCGGCCACGGAGGCGGCCAGACGGTTGAGACGGGTCGAACCGGCGTCCGCCGCCCCGCCGGCCGCCGCGGCACCGGCCGCCCGGCTGGTGGATGGCGGCCGGGCGCTGTTCGTGGGGCGGCCGGACGCGTTGAGTCAACTACGCCGCGCGGTCGCCGAGGTTCAGGGCGGGCGGCCGCGGGTCGCACTGCTCGAGGGGCCGGCGGGAATCGGTAAGACGGCGCTGGTCCGCCATCTCCTCGGCGACGCGGACGTGGGATGCGTGCTGTGGGCGAGCGGCGAGGAGGACGAGACGGGACTCAGTTTCGGGGTGCTCGACCAGCTGACGGCCGAAGCGGCCAGGGTCGTCGGGCCGGATCCGGTTTTCCCGGGCGGGCCGGTGGCCGCCGGCCGGGTCCCGTCGCCCGACCCGCTGGTCGCCGGCGAGGCTCTGGTCGACCTGCTCGGCGAGTTGCAGCGCTCCGGTCCGGTCGTGCTGGTCGTCGACGACGCGCACTGGGCCGACCGGCCGTCCCTGCAGGCGCTGACGTTCGCTCTGCGGCGGCTGCGGGCCGACCGGGTTTTCGCCGTGCTGATGGTCCGGGATCTGGTGGACGCGCAGCTGCCGGACGGGCTCCGCCGGCTGCTGATGGACGAGCGGACTGTCCGGATCCTGCTCGAAGGGTTGGACGACACCGAGCTGCGGGCCCTGAGCTCCGCGCACGCCACCGGGCCGCTGTCCTGGCGGGCGTGCGTCCGCCTGCGGGCCCACACGGGGGGCAATCCGCTGCACGCCCGTGCGCTGCTCGAACAGGTCCCGGCCGAGGCCTTCGACAATCTCGAGGCGCCGCTTCCGGTGCCGCGCTCGTTCGCGATGCTCGTCGTGGCGAGGCTCGCGGCGGCACCGGTCCAGGGCCGGGAGCTGGCGACCGCCGCCAGCGTTCTCGGCGCGCATCCCACGTTGTCCCAGGCCGCGGCGGTCGGCGGGCTGGACGAGCCGCTGCGTGCTCTGGAGCAGGCGATCGAGGCGGGGCTGCTGGTGGAGCAGCCGGCCGCGCGGGGACTGCGGTTCCCGCATCCCCTGGTGCACGCCGCCATCTACGAGCAGGCGGGACCGGCGCGGCGGGCCGAGCTGCACACCCGTGCGGCGGCTCTCGTGGAAGAGGAGGCCCTGCGGCTGCACCACCTGGCCCGTGCCGCCACCGGACCGGACGGCGCGCTGGCCACGGAGCTGGCCTGGTTGGGCCGGGAGGAGGCGACCGCGGGGGCCTGGGCCGCCGCCGCGGGCCATCTGTCCACCGCTGCGCGGCTCGCTCCGGCGCGTACCGAGTACGAGCAGCTGATGTTGGAGGCGGCGGACTGTCAACTGCTTACGGGTGACCTGCCTGATCTCTTCGGGAAGGAGGCCGAGGTCCGCGGTTTCCGGCCGACCGCCTGGCGCGACTACCTGCTGGCCCGCTTCGCCTTCCAACGCGGTGATGCGGACGAGGCCGAGACGCTGCTGCGGAACGCCTGGAAGCGCTGTGCCCCCGACAGCGGGACCGACGTCGACCCGCTGCTTGGTGCTCGGGTCGCCGGATGGCTTGCCGCTCTCTACTCGACGAAACTCCGTGGCGCCGAGTCCGCCGAGTGGGCCGGGCGGGCGCTGGAGCTGAGTTCCGGCCACGCGGCGTTCGACCTCATCGGGCAGATGCGGATGAGCGGGCTGGCAGCGAGCGGGCAGCTCGACGCGGTGCTTGAGTCGGTCGCCGACCTGCCGGACCCCGCTGTCGCCTCCGTGGCCGAGCTGGACGTGCTCGCCGGCCGGGGACAGATCTACGCCCTGGTCGACAATCTCGCCGACGCCCGCCGGGATCTCGGCGGAGTCCTGGCTGCCAGCCGGGGCCGCTCGCTGCTGTTCCGGGTACTGGTCACGACCACACTCGCTCAGGCCGAGTACCGGGCGGGGCTCTGGGACGACGCCGCGATCCACTGCGATCTCGCGCTGTCGCTGATGGCCGACTCCGACGACGGCGCGCTGGTCCCGTACTGCCACCAGATCGGCGTCCTGGTTCCCGCAGCCCGCGGCCAGTGGGAACAGGCTGAGAAACACGTCGGGACAACGCAGGTCTTCGCCGAAAGCGGGTTTCCCCACCTCATCGCGAGCGCGGCCATCGCTATGGCACACCTGGCACGGGCCCGTGGCCGGTCCGCCGAGATCGTCGCCGTCCTCGAACCACCGGTCCGGTCCGGGCTACTGGACCTCGATGCCGAGCCTGGCATATCCGGATGGCAGGACATCCTTGTCGACGCGCTGGTGGAGGTCGGCGACCTCCACCGGGCCGAGCAGGTTCTGATCCGGTTCGAGACGGCGGCCAGGCGGCGAGGGCGCCGCTCCGCGATGGCAGCCGCTGCCCGCAACCGCGGCAACCTGGAAGCGCTCCGCGACAACCCGGGCGCGGCCGACGCAGCCTTTCGCGCGGGCCTCGCAGAGGCAGAGCAGATCGAGCTGCCCTTTGAACGGGCGCTGCTCCGCCACTCCTACGGCAGCTTCCTACGCGGGGCAGGCCGCCCCGCGGACTCGGTCAGGCAGCTACAGGCCGCCCACGACACCTTCACCCTGTTGGATGCCCGTCCATATCTGGACCGCTGCGAGAGCGAACTGGTCGCATGCGGATGGACACCTCGGGAGGGCCGTCGCCGGGAACGGGACGCATCCCGGTTGACCACGCTGGAGCTCGCCGTCGCGAAGTTGGTCGCCGCGGGTCTCACCAACCGTCAGGTTGCCCGGGAGCTCGTCCTCAGTGAGAAGACCGTCGAACACCACCTGCGCGCCGTGTTCGGGAAGCTGCACGTGACGGCGCGGACCCAGCTGGCCAGCAGGCTCCTCGCCGCCGGCGGCGTCTCCCAGCCGGACCACGCCGATGCGGGTCTCGTCCAGCCCGACTGATCGGGCTGTTCCCTCCCGTCTGCGTTGACCCGCCACCTGTCGGCCGTGGCGCAGAAGGCCGCTGAGGTTCGGCCTGACGCAATACGACACGGTGCCCCACGAGTTGGCCCGCCCGGCGTCCGGCCGCGCCGGACACTCCTGCTGACGGCCGTCAAGCCCCCCGGCGGTTCCGGACGGTCTCTCACGGCGGATGCGTCCGGTGAGATCGCCGGACAGAACGAACGACAGCCACCATGTCCCCATGAACCAACGTCGGCTCGGGCCCTTACCCGAGCCCAGTCTCGTCCGCGGGACGGAACTCGCCGACGGGGGCCCGCGCTGCCCACTGGTCGGCTTTCCTCACGCTGTCGCGGAGGGTGAGGAATCATAACGTGTCGGTCAGGGGGATCCGGGCATGTCGCAGCTGCGTGAGGACATCGAGCAGGCCAAACAGAAGATGCGGCTCAGGAGCAGGAGCAGCCGAGAGATCAAATACCTTGCGGAACACCTGTGGGAGGGTGAACGCGTCGAGCGCCTGGCCAGGGGCTCGTGCGGTAAGGGCGGTGGACTTGTGGTACTTACTGATCGCCGCCTGCTGTTCGTTTTGGAAGGTCGGAAGCGGAGGGCCAGCGAGGAATTCCCGCTGAGGAACGTCTCCTCGGTGGAGTGGGCTGCCGGGCTGGTACTGGGAAAAATTGTCGTCCTCGCATCGGATGGCCAGGCGGAGATCACGAACGTGAACAAGCGTGCCGGCAGGGAGATCGCGGATCTGATCCGGAACCGTCTTGGCCTGGCGTCACCCGCTCCGACTCCCGTCGCCGTTCCGCCTGACGATCCGGACCTCAATGATCGGCTGCGCAGGCTCGGTGAGCTGCGAGAAGCAGGCGTTCTCACCCGTGAGGAGTTCGAGGGCAAGATGGCCCGCCTGCTCCGACCCGGGTGAGGCCCGCGTCGATGACAGCCTCGCGGGGGAGGAACTCGAAGATCCCCCGCGAATGTCGCTATCGGATTTCGGGCCGCTGCTTCCCGGGGGCGGGCGCCGACAAATGGGGGCCAGCGTGGATCTTCCTGTACTGAATCGTATTTACGTCGGAGGCCGCGCGGTGCTGCCCCTACTCGCGGTCCTCGTGACGCTCGGCTTGTCCGGGTGCGGTACCCCGGGCGCGGAGGCGACGCCTTCGCCCGCACCCGGGCAACAGCGCACGCCGGCCACCAGCGGAAACAAGCCTGCGGAACCGGCGCTGCCGTCGGCCGGCGTGGGAGCGAACCCCTGCGCGCTCGTGTCCAGGCCGGAGGCCGAGAAACTTGCCGGCACGTCGCTCAACAGCCCCGTTTTGCTGGCCGAGACGTGCACCTACACAGCGCCACCCAGCGGGCCAACGGCCCAGGTTGAGGTCTTCGTCGGGGAAACCGCCAAGAATTATCTTACCGCCGAGCGTGGCATAGGCCACGATCTCCGCCCGTTGTCAGGAGTCGGCGACGAGGCATATATCGAGGATGGGGGGATCTTTGTCAACAAGGCTGGCCGCTGGGTATCGGTCAAACTGGTGCGCAGCAACGACCCGGCGGAAAACAACGGGCCACTCGAGGACCTGGCGCGCACGGTTTCCGACCGGATCTGACCACCCGGGACAACCGGTCGTCGGCGCCGGCGGCGACCCGGGTCGGGACGTCGGGCCAGGCGTCGAGGTCACACGTCGAGGCGAACACCGCGGCGCTCTCGGCCCGCTGGTGGGCCTCACCGTCGGCCGCGACCTGGCGCGGCAGATCGTGCAGGAAGTACACCTCCAGATCGAACTCGGTGCCGTACCCGGCCGCCCGCGCCGTGGCGGCCCGCGCCTCCTCGGCGCCGGTGTTGCCCCACCAGTCGCCCGGTGTCTCACCCGGCGCGGGGACCATCGCGTTCACCAGGACGACGCCGCGCACCGGTGTCCGCGCGGCGACGAGCGGCGCGGTGAACCCGCCGAGCGACTGGGCGACGACGACCACGTCGTCCTGCCCGCGCACCGCGTCGAGGACGAGGGCGGTGTACTCCGGCAGCCCGGCGGACTCGTCGTCGCCCGGCAGGTCCACGGCGACGGCCTGGTGGCCCCGCGACGTCAGCAGCGGGATGACGCGGTGCCAGTACCACGCGGCGCCGCCGGCGCCGGGGATGAGCGCGAAGGTCGTCACCGGGTGGTACCTACCGTTCCTTCAGCCAGTCGACTCCTTCAGCCAGTCGACGAGGTGGGTCTCGCTGAGCGCGGCGTCGTCGCCGGGCACCAGGGTTTCATCATCCAGCGGCGCGCCGAAATAGCGTGCCCGGGGGTCGGCGACGACGGGGCGAGGGTCGTCGCGGGCGGACAGCACCGTGCGGACGAGGTCGTCGAGCCGGAACCGCTCCGGGCCCGCGATCTCCGTGACGCCGTTCGTCGGTGTCCCGAGCGCGGCGCCGCTGACCCCGGCGGCGACGTCGTCCGCCGCGATCGGCTGAATGCGCACCGGGGGGACGTGCACGGTGCCGGCCTCGGTGCCCGCGTCGGCGATGCCGCCGACGAACTCGAAGAACTGGGTGGCGCGGACGACGGAGTAGGGGATCGGGCCGGCCGCGACCAGTGCCTCCTGGGCGCTCTTCGCGCGAAAGTACCCGCTGGCGGCGAGGCGTTCGGTGCCGACCACCGAGAGCACCACGTGGTGCCCGACCCCGGCGGCCGCCTCGGCGGCGAGCAGGTTGGCGGTCGAGGTCTCGAAGAAGCGCAGCACCGCGTCGTCCTCGAACGACGGTGAGTTCGACACGTCGACGAGCACGGCGGCGCCGTCGAGAGCGGCCGCCAGGCCCTCGCCGGTGAGGGTGTTGACGCCCGTCCGGGGCGAGGCGGCCACCGTCTGGTGCCCGATCCCGGCCAGCCGGGCCACGACCCGGGAGCCGACGAGCCCGCCGCCACCGATCACAACGATCTTCATGATGACCCTCTCGCGATGTTCCGAGCGCCGAGTTCCGACTCGCCCGATCCGGCCGCGGGCCCCGGGCCCGGCTCCGTCCGGTCGGGGCCACCGCCGCGCACCCAGCCTGGACGTCCGCTGGCGCGTACCCGCGACGACGCGCGGGAGGCAGCCGGACCCGGGCCCGGGCGGCGCTCCCGGGACCGTGAAACGGGCCGGATCGCGTCCAACGGTTTCGCCCGACGCCGGACACGGTTAATTATTGGAGTCGGTTTCGGACTCGTCCCTCCGTGGGAGCCGGCGGGACCTACGGAGGGACACGCCGTGGACGACACGGTCAGCTACGCACGGCGGATTCGAGAGCTCGTCGGTGAGCGCCCCGACGAGATCGCGTTACGCCACATCGCGCTGGACGGCACCGAACCGGCGTTCACCTGGGCCGAGCTCGACCGGCGCTCGGGCCAGCTCGCCGGTGCCCTCGCGGCCCGCGGGCTCGGCCCCGGCGACCTGCTCGGGCTGGGGCTGCGCAACTCGCCGCAGTTCGTGTTCAGCGCGCTGGCGGCCTGGAAGCTGGGCGCCGTGCCGGTGCCGGTGCGCTGGGACCTGCCGGACTGGGAGTTCACCCGGCTGCGGGAGACCGTCGACGCGCCGGTGTTCCTCGGACCCGAGGACATCCCGTGGATCGACGCGACGGCCGACCTCGCCGTCCCGGACCTGCCCGACGCGACGTCGCCGCAGACCAACGGCATCTGCAGCAGCGGCTCGACGGGCACGCCGAAGGTGATTCTCAACGCGCGGCCGGCCGTCTTCGACGCCCGTGCCACCGCGCCGTTCGTCGACCAGTGGAGCCCGGTACCGCGGCCGCAGGTGATCCTGGTACTCGCCCCGATGTACCACGCCAACGGGTTCTCCACCCTGTACAACCTGCTGGCGGGGGACAGGCTGGTGGTGATGGAGAAGTTCGACGCCGCCCGGGTCGTCGGCGTGATCGAGCGCCACCGGATCAGCACGTTCACCGCCACCCCGACCATGCTGCAGCGCATCGGCGACCTGCCGGACGTCGACGGCCGCGACCTGTCCAGCATCGAGTGGATCATGCAGGGTGCGGCGCCGATGCCGCCGTCGCTGGTGCACCGGTGGGCCGGGCTGATCGGCGCCGAGCGCATCGTGATGGCCTACGGGATGACCGAGGCACTCGGCATCACCGCGCTGCGCGGCGACGAGTGGATGTCCAGGCAGGGCAGCGTGGGACGTGGCTTCCGGGGCACCGAGGTCCGGATCCTGGGCGCCGACGGCGAACCGGCGCCGACCGGTGAGATCGGCGAGATCTACCTGCGCGCGCCGCGATCGAGCTACGGCGGCTACACCTACCTCGGCCAGGCCCCGCGGCTGCGCCGCACCGACGACGGCTTCGAGACCGTGGGCGACCTCGGTTACCTCGACGCCGACGGCTTCCTGTACCTGGTGGACCGCCGGGTCGACGTGATCATCACCGGCGGGGCGAACGTCTTCCCGGCCGAGGTCGAGACGGCGCTCATCGACCATCCCAAGATCGCTGACATCGTCGTCATCGGGCTGCGGGACCCGGAGTGGGGCCGGCGGGTGCACGCCGTCGTGCAGCCTGCCGACCCGGCCCAGCCTCCGTCGTCCGCGGAGGTCATCGCCTACGCGAAGAGCCGGCTCGCCGCCTACAAGGTGCCCAAGACGATCGAGATCGTCAAGGCGCTCCCGCGCAGCGAGGCGACGAAGATCAACCGTGGCGCGCTCGTCGAGGCCCGCGGCGGCTGACCCCGCCAGGGCGAAGGGCCCCGGCCCCGGTGCCGGCCTCGGCGGCGAGGGCGCCGCCGAGGCCGGGGTGAGATCACGGTGCGGCGATGGATCCGGCCGTCACGAGTGGGAGGTCGTCCGCCGTGACCAGGCCGGGGGGCGCGGCCACCACGGCCGGAACGGCGTTCACCGCCGGGTTGGCGGTGTGCGCGTCGCGGTCCACGGCGTCCGCGGAGTACTCGAACTCGTAGCGGAGCCGCACGTTGGGGTGCCCGCGGATCTCCATGACGTACCCCTCCTCGATCGGCCAGTCGGGCTCCATGGCGTTGCCCAGCCGCCACAGCAGGCCCAGCTCGATCAGCGGCCGGCCCCGCACGATGCCCTGCCAGCGGCCTTTCAGCCCGCACACGGTGCCCCGCGGGATCGTCATGTAGCCGAGGTCGAGGTCCCTGGTCGCCAGCCCGAACTCGGGTGCGTAGCGCACCTCGTCGAGATCGGCGCCGAGGGCCTTCGCGATCACCTCGACCGCGTCCTGGAAGACGAGCTGGCGCTGCTTCGCCGCGTCGGCCAGCCCCGGGGTGTCCGGCGGTGACCCGAAGCCGAGCGCCTGCCACGTCTCGGCCGACGCGTAGTGGGTGCAGTCGGCCGCCTCGAAGATCGATATCTTCTCCACCTCGCGGCACAGCGCGGCCGCGGTGAGGCCCACGACGCCGGCCAGGCCAGGGTTGATCCCGGTTCCGTACAGGGACACGCCGCCGCGCCGCGCGGCCTCGTGCAGGCGGTTCATGTCCTTCTCGCCGTAGGACCGACCGGTGAGGAAGTTCGCCGTGGAGATGACGTTGATGCCGGCCTCGAGCAGCCGCACCATGTCGTCGACGTCCCACAGCAACGGCATGTAGAGCACGACGTCGGGCCGCAGCGCGATGATCGCGTCGAAGCTGCTGGTGGCCTGGACGCCGAGCGGCGGTAAGCCGCACAGCTCACCGACGTCCTTGCCGTCCTTCTCGTCGCTCCACGCGAAACAGCCCACGAGTTCCAGGCGCGGATGCGCGAGGACGGCGCGCACCGCGCTGCGCGCGACACCTCCGGTGGTCCACTGGACGACTCGAATGCTCATGCTCTTCTCCGATCGCTGGGTGGCCGCACTGGACGGCGAAGTGGTGGTCGTCCTTCCGCCGCCAGCCGTCGCGGGTCACGTAGATCCGGACGCCGTCGAGCGCGTGCATACCCTCAGCCTCCGGCCGGGGTCGGCGGGACCGGTCACGCGCTGACACGGGCGGGTCTGGCACGGGGGAGGACGGAAAAGACCCAGCGGCGCATACCGCCGCTAAATCATCTGCCTTCGCTAAATCATCGTCCATGTTGAAGGCAGTCTAATGTTGCCAATTCCCTAGTCGATGGCGGCGGGGCCTACCGGACGAAGGCGGGCATCGTCTCCCAGCCGCGGACCGTCGAGGTGCGGGCCTGGACGGCGTTGTCCCAGTCGATCTCCCAGGTCGGGAACCGGTTGAGGACCTCGTCCAGGGCGACCCGGCCCTCGAGTCGGGCCAGCGCGGCCCCGAGGCAGTGGTGGATGCCATAGCCGAAGCTGAGGTGGCGGCCGACGTCGCGGTGGACGTCGAAGCGGTCAGGGTCGGCGAAGCGGCGCTCGTCCCGGTTCGCCGAGCCGTTCAGCAGCACCATGATGCTGCCCTCGGGCACGGTGTGGCCGTGGTGTTCGACGTCGCGGGCGACATGGCGCGCCTGCACCGGTGAGGGCGCCTCGAAACGCAGCAGCTCCTCGATCGCGTTCGGAATGAGCGAGCGGTCCGCGACGAGTTCGCGCCGCTGATCGGGGTTCTCGGCGAGAATCTTTCCGGTCCAGCCGATGAGCCGCGTGGTCGTCTCGTTCCCGGCCCCGGCGAGCATCGTGACGTAAGTGAGCACTTCCTCTCGATGGAGCTTGCGGACGGTGCCCGTCTCGTCCTCGAACTCGGCGTTCAGGAGCTCCGTCATCAGGTCGTCGGAGGGATGCTCGGCCCGCCAGTCGATGTAGGCGCCGAACTCGTCGGAGTTGAAGTCCTCGGCCGAGACCGAGAGCTCTTCACCCTCGCGCAGCTGCAGGCCCTCGTCGAGACGGTCCCGGATCGCCTCCTGGTCGGATTCCGGGATTCCCAGGAGAAAGCCGATCGTGCGCATCGGCATCTGCGCGCCGAGGTCCCGGATGAAATCGAAGCGCTCGGTCCCGACAAGGGGATCGAGGGAACGCGCGCAGAACTCGCGGATTTTCGGCTCCAGCGCGTTCATCTTCCGCGGGGTGAAGACCCGGGCGAGCAGGCTGCGGTGAATGTCGTGGATCGGCGGGTCCTCGAAGAGAATGATTCCCGAGGGCAGCTCGATGTTGGCCTTGATGAGCTCCAGGATGGATCCCCGGCCGGACCGGTAGGTGTTCCAGTCACTCAGGCAGGGCTCGACGTCCTCGAAGCGGCTGAGGGCGTAGAAGTCGTACTTCTCGTTGTAGTAGAGAGGTGCCTCGTCGCGCATGCGCCGCCAGACCGGGTAGGGGTCGGCGTCGATCTGGGCGTCGTAGGGATCGTAGTAGACGTCGCTGGGGCTGGTTAACGGCATGTTCCACTCCTCCGTGCGATCGAACGACGCGCCCGGCGCGCCGCCGCGCGTGTGAGCCCTGCCACCACTGCTACCGACCGTACCGGGGCGACCGCCCACGCTCGCCGCCGGCGGGATGCGACACGGCAGGTCGGCCGGTGCCGAGGGTGCCCCGTCGACAACGTGCGCCGCTCCACCGCCGGCTCGGTGCCCGCTCCCGGCGATCTCCGCCGGCTCTGTGACTGCCCGCACACCGAGACGACGGTGCTTGGATGTCCTGCTTTCGTGTGGAGCGAGCCGCGGGTGCCGGTGCCGCCGGCGGTCCGTCGGCTGTTCCCGGCCGGCGGGTGCCCCGTCCCACGTCGGTGACGATCGACATGGATGCCCAGCCGCCATGGACTACCGTGGCGAGGCCACTCGCCGCGCCGGCCCGGGCGCTGCCCGACCAGCCATGACCACCGGTTCTCCAGCCGCCTCGGAGAGCCGGCCCGACGAAGGAGTTTCTGACCAGAATGCCTCTGCGTGCTCGCCGGTCGTGTCTGGCTGTTCCGGCTTCGAACGTGAAGATGTTGGGTAAGGCGCAGGGGCTTCCTGCCGACCAGATCTTCTGTGATCTGGAGGACTCGGTCGCTCCGGGGGCGAAGGAGTCGGCGCGGGGGAACGTCGTGTCGGTGTTGAACGAGGGTGACTGGGCGGGTAAGACCCGGGTCGTGCGGGTGAATGATCTGACGACGAAGTGGACCTACCGTGATGTCGTGACCGTGGTCGAGGGCGCGGGGGCGAACCTGGACTGTGTGATGCTGCCGAAGGTGCAGACCGCCGCGCAGGTGCAGTGGCTGGATCTGCTGTTGACGCAGATCGAGGAGGTCATGGGTTTCGAGGTCGGGCGGATCGGTATCGAGGCGCAGATCGAGAACGCGCTGGGTCTGTCGAACGTGAAGGAGATCGCGTTCGCCAGCCCGCGGATCGAGACGATCATCTTTGGTCCGGCGGATTTCATGGCGTCGATGAACATGCCGTCGCTGGTGGTGGGTGCGCTGAACCCGGATTATCCGGGGGACCCGTTCCACTACGTGCTGTTCAAGATCCTGGAGGCGGCGCGGGCGCGGGGGGTGCAGGCGATCGACGGGCCGTTCCTGCAGATCCGGGATGTGGAGGCGTTCCGTGGGGTGGCGAAGAAGTCCGCGGCGTTGGGTTATGACGGTAAGTGGGTGCTGCATCCGGGGCAGATCGACGCCGCGAACGAGGTGTACGCCCCCCGGCAGGAGGATTACGACCACGCCGAGCTGATCCTGGACGCCTATGCCTGGCACACCTCGGATGAGGGTGGGCTGCGGGGCGCGGTGATGCTCGGGGACGAGATGATCGATGAGGCGAGCCGGAAGATGGCCGAGGTGATCGCGGGCAAGGGTCGTGCCGCGGGTATGGCGCGCACCGCGGCCTTCGAGCCGCCGGCCGGCTGACCCCGGTCTGGCTGTTTTCCCCGTCGAGACCTCAAGGACACAGGAGCCGCTATGGGCAGGATCGCGCAGACCGACGGGCTGACCGAGGTGCAGTCCGACATCCTCGCGGCGGTGCGGTCGTTCGTGGACAAGGAGATCCTGCCGAACGCGGGTGATCTTGAGCGTAAGGACGAGTATCCCGAGGCGATCGTCGAGGCGATGAAGGAGATGGGCCTGTTCGGGATCACGATCCCGGAGCAGTACGGCGGTCTCGGTGAGTCGTTGCTGACGTACGCGCTGGTGGTGGAGGAGATCGCCCGTGGGTGGATGAGTGTGTCCGGGGTGATCAACACTCATTTCATCGTGGCGTATCTGGTGCTGCAGCACGGTACCGATGAGCAGCGGGAGCGGTTGTTGCCGCGGATGGCGACCGGTGAGCTGCGTGGGGCGTTCTCGATGAGTGAGCCGGGGTGTGGTTCGGATGTGTCGGCGATCACGACCCGGGCTGACCGTGACGGCGACGAGTACACGATCACCGGGCAGAAGATGTGGCTGACCAACGGTGCCCGTGCCGGTCTGGTCGCGACGTTGGTGAAGACGGATGAGGGTGCGGAGTCGGTCTATCGGAACATGACGACGTTCCTGTTGGAGAAGGAGCCGGGGTTTGGTACCGACGGTGGTATCACGATTCCGGGCAAGCTGGAGAAGCTCGGGTACAAGGGTGTCGAGACCACGGAGATGATCCTGGATGGTCATCGGGCGTCGGCGGGTTCGATCCTCGGTGGTCCCGGGGCGGCGGGTCGTGGTTTCTACCAGATGATGGACGGGGTGGAGGTCGGGCGGGTCAACGTCGCGGCCCGCGCCTGCGGGATCATGATCCGGGCGTTCGAGCTGGCGATCGCCTACGCGCAGCAGCGGCGGACGTTCGGCCATCAGATCGCCGATCATCAGGCGATCGCGTTCAAGCTCGCGGACATGGCGACCAAGGTCGAGGCGGGTCATCTCATGATGGTCAACGCCGCGCGTAAGAAGGACAGCGGGCAGCGCAACGACGTCGAGGCCGGGATGGCCAAGTACCTCGCCAGTGAGTACTGCCATGAGGTGACCACCGAGTCGTTCCGGATCCACGGTGGCTACGGGTACTCCAAGGAGTACGAGATCGAGCGCCTCTACCGGGAGGCCCCGTTCATGCTCATCGGCGAGGGGACGTCCGAGGTGCAGAAGCGCATCATCAGCCGCGCCCTGCTCAAGGAGTACAAGCTGCGAGGCTGAGGCTGCGGCTGCGGCTGAGTCGGCGGCCCGGCCGGGACGGCTGGCCGCCAGGTGGGGCCCCGCGCGCGTGCGGGTGGTGTACGTGGACGGATCCGCCCGCCAGGGGCGCTCGCGGGAAGGAACAGGGGTCGTCATGCAGTTCGGCCRGTACTACGAGGAGTTCGAGGTCGGTGCGGTCTACAGGCACTGGCCTGGCAAGACGGTCACGGAGTACGACGACCATCTGTTCTGCCTGCTCACGATGAACCACCACCCGCTGCACCTGGACGCCAACTACGCCGAGCACAACACCCAGTTCAAGCGCAACGTGGTCGTCGGGAACTACGTCTACTCGCTGCTGCTCGGGATGTCCGTCGCCGACGTCTCCGGCAAGGCGATCGCCAACCTGGAGGTCGAGTCGCTGCGGCACGTGGCGCCGGTCTTCCACGGGGACACGATCTACGGCGAGTCGACGGTGCTGGACAAGGTGGAGTCGAAGAGCAAGGACGACCGCGGCATCGTGACGGTCGAGACCCGCGGCCTCAACCAGGACGGCACCCTGGTCTGCGTCTACCGGCGCAAGGTGATGGTCCCCAAGCGGTCCTACGGCGAGGCCCGCGGGGGAGAACAGCCCGGCCGGCCCGAGCCCCGGACCTCCTGACCCACCCCGTCCGTCCGCTGCCGCGGCGACCGACTCCGCGGCCCCTGACCCGATCACCAGAGAGAGCATCATGGCTGATCTGCAGACCTCCCGTCCGGACGGCTCCCTGCAGGACGCCCCTCCCGGCGCGTCCGACGAGCTCGTCCTGACCGAGCACGGCCGGGTGCTCGTCCTCACCATGAACCGGCCGGCGGCGCGCAACGCCATGTCGCTGAGCCTGGCGACCGCGATCGCGGCCGCGCTCGAGCAGCTCGACGCCCGTGACGACCTGAGCATCGGCATCATCACCGGCGCGAACAAGACGTTCTGCGCCGGGATGGACCTGAAGGGCTTCGCCCGCGGCGAGCGTCCGATCGTGCCCGGGCGCGGCTTCGCCGGGCTGGTCCGCCAGCCTCCCCGCAAGCCGCTGATCGCAGCGGTCGAGGGCTACGCGCTCGCCGGCGGGTTCGAGATCGTGCTCTCCTGCGACCTGATCGTCGCCGCGCGGGACGCCAAGTTCGGCCTGCCCGAGGTGAAGCGCGGCCTGGCGGCGGCGGCCGGCGGACTGCTGCGGCTGCAGCGCCGCATCCCCTACCACCTGGCGATGGAACTCGTCCTGACCGGCCGGATGTGGCCGGCGACCGAGGCGGCCGAGGTCCACCTCGTCAACCGGCTCACCGAGCCGGGCGCGGCGCTCGGGGTCGCGCTCGAGCTCGCCGAGGAGATCTCCGCGAACGCGCCGCTGGCGCTCGCGGCCTCCAAGCAGGTGCTGTCACGATCGGTCGACTGGCCGCTCGAGGAGGCGTTCGAGCGCCAGGAGGAGTACGTCGCGGTGGTGCGCACCTCGGCGGATGCCAAGGAGGGTGCCGTGGCGTTCGCCGAGAAGCGCCCGCCGCGCTGGACCGGCCAGTAACCCGGCACCACCACCACCAGCAGTAGACGAAGCCTCCGCCCTCCGCAGGGCGGAGGCTTCGTCATGTCCGGACCTGGTCGTGCCGTGCCGCGGCATGTGCCCTGACCTGGCACGCCGTGCCCCGCCCGGCTCCGGCTCACCCCCCAAACCAATATTGACGTCAGTATCAATACTGACTAACATGCTGACATGGCCAAGAGACTGACCTTCCCGGTGTTCGACGCGGACAACCATCTCTACGAGACACGTGACGCCTTCACCCGGCATCTCCCGGACCGTTACCGCGGCGCCGTCGACTATGTCGAGGTCCGCGGCCGGACGAAGATCGCCATCCGTGGCCAGATCAGCGATTACATCCCGAATCCGACGTTCGACGTGGTGGCGCGGCCCGGCGCTCAGGAGGAGTACTTCCGTGTCGGGAACCCCGAGGGGAAGTCCTACCGCGAGATCGTCGGGGACCCGATGCRCAGCATTCCGGCGTTCCGTGAGCCGGCGCCGCGCATCCAGCTCATGGACGAGCTCGGCGTCGACCGTGCGCTGATGTTCCCGACGCTCGCGAGCCTCCTCGAGGAGCGCATGCGGGACGACCCGGACCTGACCCATGCCGTGGTCCACTCGCTCAACGAGTGGATTCACGAGGTCTGGTCGTTCAACTACGAGAACCGCATCTTCACCACTCCGGTGATCACCCTGCCCATCGTCGAGAAGGCGATCGCGGAGCTGGAGTGGGCGGCCGAGCGCGGCGCGCGGGCCGTCCTGATCCGCCCGGCGCCGGTGCCGGGCCTGCGCGGCTCGCGCTCGTTCGCGCTCCCCGAGTTCGACCCGTTCTGGCAGGCGGTGGTGGACGCCGACATCCTGGTGGCGATGCACTCCTCCGACAGCGGCTACTCGCGGTACCAGAGTGACTGGACCGGCCCGCAGGAGATGCTGCCGTTCCGCCCGGACCCGTTCCGCATGGTCACGATGGGGCACCGGCCGGCCGAGGACTCGATGACGGCGTTCGTCTGCGGCGGCGTCTTCGCCAGGTTCCCGAAGCTGCGGGTCGCCTCGATCGAGGCCGGCGGGGACTGGGTGGTGCCGCTGCTCGAGCACCTCGCCGACGCCTACACGAAGATGCCGCACGGTTTCGACGAGGACCCGGTGGAGGCGTTCCGGCGCAACATCTACATCAGCCCGTTCCACGAGGACAACATCGAGAAGCTCGTCGAGGCCATCGGTGTGGACCGCGTCCTCTTCGGCTCTGACTATCCGCACCCGGAGGGTCTCGCCGAGCCGTGCAGCTACGTCGACCACCTGCCGGCCGGCATGCCGGAGGAGGACGTCAGGAAGATCATGGGCGAGAACCTCGCCCGTCTCACCGGAATCGCCGTCCCGGTCTGACGTTTCGGCCCCTGCTCGGCTTGGCCCTGCCCGGCAGGGGCCGGCGGGTGTGCCCCGTCGCGGAGCGGTCGACAGTGCGGACCTGTTACGGCCATGCTGGGACAGGTCCTCAGGTGACATGCGCAACCCGTCCGGGACGGGGGAGACGGCCCGCGGCGCCCCACCCAGGGAACCTCGAGACATCCGCAGACAGAGCGGTCGTCGGCCCGGCGGTAGAAAGACCGGACCGGCAGTGAACGGCCGGCCGGTGGACAGAGTTGTCAGTTCCGCGTCGACGAAAGGTGATGACCGTTGGAYCTGAGCGGACGTTCAGCGATAGTGACGGGCGGTGCCGGCGGCCTCGGCGCCGCGACGGTGCGCCACCTGGCCGAGGTCGGCATGCACGTCGTGATCTTCGACCAGGACGACACGGCCGCGGCAACCCTGGCCAAGGAGCTCGGTGACTCGGCCTCCGCCGTCGGTGGTGACGTCAACAGCGACGAGGACGTGCAGGCCGCGATCGAGGCCGCGCAGGCGGGCGGCCCGCTGTCCGTCGTCGCGAACGTGGCCGGCGGTGGCGTCAAGGGAGCCGGGCGCACCGTCGGGCGCGACGCGACGCCGCACGACAAGCCGGCGTTCATCAAGACCATGGAGATGAACGCGTTCGGCACCTTCAACGTGACCCGGCTGGCCGCCGCCGCGATGGCCGGCAACGAGCCGGACGCGGACGGCGCGCGGGGGGTCGTGGTGAACACGGCCTCGATCGCCGGGATCGAGGGCCAGATCGGCCAGGTCTCCTACAGCGCGGCCAAGGCGGCCATCCTCGGCATGACCCTGCCGATGGCCCGTGACCTGGCCCCGATCGGCGTGCGGGTCTGCGCCATCGCGCCGGGGACCATGGGGACCCCGCGGATGATGGGCGTGCCGGAGCAGATGCGGGAGAAGTTCGTCCAGGACATCATCTTCCCGCGCCGGCTCGGCAAGCCCGAGGAGTTCGCGCTGCTGGTCGAGTCGATCGCCCGCAACTCCTATCTCAATGGCGAGAACATCCGCCTCGACGGCGCTCTGCGCTTCGGCCCCCGGTAGACGATGTTCTCCCTCGACTCGGTCCTCGCGTCCCTCGAGCTCGAAACGGTCGACACCGACCGCTACCGCGCCGGCAGCATCCAGCTCGGCGGCCCGGTGGCGCACGGCGGGCAGCTCCTGGCGCAGTCCCTGGTGGCGGCGCTGGTCGGCCAGGAGGGCAAGAAGGTCAAGACCCTGCACACCGTGTTCGCGCGGGCGGCGCGGCCGGACACGCCGCTCGACATCGCGGTGACCCGCCAGCACTCCGGGCGGAGCCTGGCGGCCAGCGCGGTGTCGATCAGCCAGGGCGGGCGGCTCTGCGTGCAGTCGCAGGTGCTGCTCACCGGCGACGAGCCCGACTTCATCAGCTACGCCGAGACCCACCCGGCGCCGCCTCCTGTCCCGCCGACCGAGCCGGCGGGCGCCGAGGGCGCGAACGGCACGGCGGGCGCGGCGAACGGCTCCGGCGGCTGGCAGGTGCGCGTCGTCGGCGACGTGGACATCAGCGACCCCGACGCGGTGGGCCCGCCCGAGCTCGACGTCTGGATCCGCTGGCCCGGGGCGTCCGATGACCGGGTGACCTCGCAGGCGCTGTTGGCGTTGTCCACTGACAGCTTCCTCATCGGGACCGCGATGCGGCCGCACCCCGGTGTCGGCCAGGCGCTGGCCCACGTGTCACTGTCGACCGGGGTGCTCAGCCACACGATCACCTTCCACCAGCCCGGACCGGCGTCGGAATGGGTGCTGCTGTCGCACCGCAGCCCGTACGCGGGGCACGGCCGCAGCTACGGCCAGGGCAGCGCGTACCGCGGCGGGGGCGCTCTCGTGGCGTCCTTCGTCCAGGACAACATGATCAGGGCGATGGCGGCCTCTGGCAGCCGTCACCTGTGAGCCGAGGCGTGATCCACCCCCGGTCGTCGTGATCGACCGGGCCGCCCCGGGACCAGTGGTCCCCGGGCGGCCCGGTCCTCCCCGTTCAGGGCGCGATGCGGTGGGCCAGGTGTTCTCCCCAGGGGGATCTGGGCCTCTCGCCAGGCGATAACACATGTGTCGACACCTTCGAGCCCCTTCTGAGAGAATTTCGCATGGTGGCGGTGAGCGACCGGCGTCCTGGATCAGGCAGCGCGTGCCGGGCGTCGCTGACCGCCCCTCGCCCGGCAACGCAGGGTGAGGATGTGGTCGCGGAACGGGAGACTTCGATGGTGGGCGCCGGATTTCTGTCAACGCCGGCGCTGGCGTCGATTTCGGCCCGGACTCCTTCACCTGCAGGGCTCGAGGTGGGTCGACGTCGCGAGTCTTTGCATGCCTTGACTCCGACGTCGACCTCAGTAATATGAGGCACCTCACAGCGGCGGGACGTGTGCTCCGGCCATGCGAGGTTCGTGGTACCCATCAGAGGAGCGAACTTGTCGGAGCATGAAGCGGTAATCGTCTCGACCGCACGGACGGCGATCGGCACCGCGGGCAAGGGTTCCCTCGTCGACGTCGACGCTTTCGAGCTGGGTACGCAGGCCGTCGCGGAGGCAGTTCGGCGGTCCGGTATCGACAGCGCGGACATTGATGACGTCGTCCTGGGTGAATCGCTTTACGGCGGCGGCGACATCGCGCGTTACGCGGCCATCGAGGCTGGTTTCGCGAACGCCGCCGGCGTCGCGCACAACCGGCACTGCGCGTCGGGGCTCGTCGCGGTGCAGACCGCCGCCGCCTCGATCATCTCCGGGATGGACCGTGTCGTCGTCGCGGGCGGGACGAACTCCTCCTCCACCTCGCCACGGGCGAAGCGGCGCCGGCCCGGCACCGACGAGGTCGAGGACTGGTACTCCCCGACCCACCGGAACACCGCCGAGGCCCCGAACTTCGACATGTCCATCACCGTCGGGTGGAACGCGGCCGTCAAGGCCGGCGTCAGCCGCGAGGAGATGGACGCGTGGGCGCTGCGCTCGCACCAGCGGGCCATCGCCGGTATCGACGCGGGCAGCTTCACCGACGAGATCTTCCCGATCGAGGTGCCCCGGCGGGACGGCACGAGCTTCACCTTCGCCGTGGACGAGCACCCGCGGCGCTCCACCAGCCTGGAGAAGCTGGCCTCGCTCAAGCCGCTGCACCCCGAGATCGAGGGCTTCAGCATCACGGCCGGCAACGCGGCGGGTGCGAACGACGGCGCCGCCGCCATGGTCATCACTGACGGCGGCTACGCCGCGGAGCACGGCCTGGAGCCGCTGGGCATCGTCCGGGCCTGGGCGTCGGTCGGGGTGCCCCCGGCCGAGACCGGCATCGCCCCCACGCTGGCGATCCCGAAGGCCCTCAAGCGCGCCGGCCTCACCGTGGCCGACGTCGACCTGTGGGAGATCAACGAGGCGTTCGCGTCCGTGGCGGTCGCGGCGTCCAAGCTCCTGGAGATCGACGACAGCCGCGTCAACTTCCTGGGTAGCGGCTGCAGCCTCGGGCACCCGATCGCGACGACCGGCGCGCGGCAGATCATCACGCTGATCCACGAGCTGCGCCGTCGCGGCGGCGGAGTGGCGGTGTCGGCGATGTGCGCCGGCGGGGGCATGGCAAGCGCCCTCGTGCTGGAGGTTCCCGCTCCGCGCTCGAGCTGAGGTTCGCACCGCCGAGGCCCGGTGGGCGCCCACCGGGCCTCGGCGGTGGTCTTCTTTTCGGCCGCCGTGAGCGGCCGGAAAACAAATGAATAAACGGTTGCCACCGGGATCGCGGGTGGCGACATGCATTTCTGGCACGTTGAAGCCAACGGAATGGCGCATACAGTGATGCATCAGGGTATCTGTTACTGGCGATTAGCATGCCCGACGGCGCCGGCCGGACACGGGGCTCCGGTGCGCCCTGATCCAAGGCCCGTCGGCTTTGTCGCCCAGCAGACGGGCGGCTGCTGACTTGAACCAGACCTCCGTCTCACATGACTTCTTCCAGGCCCTCCTTCAGGGAGTACCGCCGGGAGCGGTCTATGCCCTCGTCGCGTTGGGCTTCGTCCTGACGTACAAGACCTCGGGTGTTTTCAACCTCGCCTTCGGCGCCCAGGCCTATGTCTCGGCAGCCATGTACTTCAAGGCCCGGGTCATCTGGGAGTGGCCGACCGTCCCGTCGGTCATCCTCGCGGTCTTCGTGATGGCCCCGCTGATCGGGCTGATCCTCGAACGGCTGATCTTCCGGCCGCTGCGGACGGCACCGGCGGTGGCGCGGCTCGTCGTGGCCGCCGGCCTCGCGGTCGCGATTCCCTACCTGTTCGACATCCTGGCCGACTTCACCGCGGTCGCCGGCGTGACGCCGGTCGGTGTCGTTCCCGACGGCGCCAACGTCTTCTACGACCCGTTCGGGGTCTACGCGTACAGCCGCAACGAACTCGTCAGCATGGGCGTCGCCCTGGTCGCGATGGCCGGGCTGGTCGCGCTGTTCCGCTTCAGCGCCATCGGCGTCCGCATGCGCGCGGTGGTCGAGAGCCCGAAGATGACCGAGCTCAACGGTATCCCCGCCGACCGGGTCTCGGCCCTGTCGTGGGCGCTGTCGTCGCTGTTCGCCGGTGTCGCCGGCGTGCTCATCGCGCCCCGCTTCAACACGCTCGCGGCCGCGGACTTCTTCAGCCTCATGGTGGTCGCGATCGCCGCGGCCGCGGTGGGCCGGCTGACGAGCCTGCCGAAGGCGATGGCCGGCGGCCTGCTGCTCGGCATCATCATCGCCCAGCTCAACACCTTCCTCCCGCGCTGGTCCGACGACCACGCCTGGGTCTCGACGATCCAGGACAACCTGACGCCGTCGGTGCCGTTCGTGGTGCTCTTCGGCGTCGTCGTGCTCGTCCCGAGCATCCGGCGCTCCCGGGAGACCGGTGACCCGCTGGCCGGGGTCGAGCCGCCGCCGCCGTCGCTCGGCGGCGAGGTGCGCGACCCGCGCCGGGCCCTGATCACGAGGCTGATCGGCTTCGCCGCGCTCGGCGTCGTCGCCATCGTGGTGCTGGCCCGCGGCGACCAGCTGTGGGTCTTCCTGGTGACGCAGGCCGTGGTGATCGGCATCATCTTCCTGTCGATCACCGTGATCACCGGCATGGCCGGGCAGATCTCGCTGTGCCAGGGGACGTTCGCCGCCATCGGGGCGTTCACGGTCTTCCAGCTCGTCGACCGCTACAACCTCTCGGTCCTGATGGCGGCGCTGATCGGCGCCGCCGTCGCGGCCGTGGTCGGCGCGGTCCTGTCGCTGCCCATCCGCAAGCTGGGCGGCATCTGGACGGCGATCGCGACCCTGGCGTTCGCCTACTTCTTCGACGCCGTGTTGGTGAAGCTCTCCTGGATCGGTGGCGGGGACTCCGCGCTGCTGCAGGGCACCGCCGTGCCGCGCCCGGTCATCGGGCCCTGGGACCTGGCGGACGACAAGTACTACCTGGTGTTCGCCTCGGTGATCCTCATCGTGGTCGCCATGGTCGTCCTCCAGCTCCGCAAGGGTACCTTCGGCCGCACCCTCGTCGCCCTGCGCGGCAGCGAGGTCGGCGCCGAGTCGATCGGCATCTCCGCCGGCCGGGCCCGCCTGGTCGCCTTCGCGGTCTCCGCGTTCATCGCGGGACTCGGTGGCGCGCTGCTGGCGATCCAGCAGGAGAACGTCAACTACGGCACGAACTTCGTTCCCTTCACCGCCCTGTTCTGGGTGGTGATCGTGGTGACGCTCGGCTCGCGCACGGTGCGCGGCGCGCTGAACGCTGCCGCGTCCTTCGCGGTGTTCGACCAGCTGATCCTCAAGGGGACGGTGTTCGCCTGGATCCTGCGCAGCCCGACCGCCATCCCGGACTTCTTCCCGATCTCCGGCAAGTGGGTCTACGTGTTGTTCGGCCTGGCGGCCATCCAGTTCGCCCGGCATCCGGAGGGCCTGGTGGAGCGGCCGGCGAGCATGCCGAAGTTCATCACCAAGCTGGTGGCACTGGCCCGCCCCGCGACCCCGGCCGCGGTGCCGGTGGCCGTCGGCGCGGGCGCGGCGGGATCGGCTCCCGAGCCGGACACCACCCCACCCACGGGCACCTCGGCGAAGGCGGCGGCGCAGCCCGCCGCCCCGGTTGCCACAGCTGAACCCGCGGCCGGCGACGGGTCGCCGAAGGCCGCGGCCAACGGAGGGTCTGAGCGCCCGGCGGCCTCCTCGCCCGCGCGGACGGAGGACGCGGTCTCGTGAATCGGGTACTGAAGGCACAGGGCGTCACCAAGCGGTTCGCCGGCATCACCGCCCTTGACGAGGTCACCATGGAGATCGACGAGGGTGAGCGCGTCGGCCTGATCGGGCCGAACGGAGCGGGCAAGACCACGTTCTTCAACTGCCTGCTCGGCGTGCTGCAGACCGACGGCGGCACGGTGGAGATCGCCGGCAGGGACGTCACGGGCGCGCCGGCCTACCGGCGGGCCAAGGCGGGAATCGGCCGGACGTTCCAGCGGATCGAGCTGTTCCCGGACTGCACCGTCCGGGACCATCTCGTCATCGCCGAGCGGATCCGGCGCGGCGACGGCCGGCTGTGGAAGGACATCATCGGGCTCGGCCGGCCCCGGCCGGCCGAGGTCGCCCGCTGCGACGAGGTGCTCGAGCTGCTCGGCCTCGTCGAACTGGCCGAGGAGCCCATCGAACGGCTCAGCCTCGGCCAGGGCCGCCTCGTCGAGGTCGGGCGGGCGCTGATGACCGAACCGAAGCTCCTCCTCCTCGACGAGCCGTCGTCCGGCCTCGACCGGTCCGAGACCACGGCGCTGGCGAAGACCCTGGAGGAGGTCCAGAGCACCCAGGGGTTCGCCATCCTGCTGGTCGAGCATGACGTCGAGCTGGTCACCAGCTTCACGACCCGCTCCTACGTCCTCGACTTCGGACGGCTGATCGCGCAGGGCCCGACGCGCGAGGTCATGGCGAGCAGCGAGGTCCGGGACGCCTACCTCGGCAACTTCGAGGTGGCCCAATGACACCAGTACTGGAGTTCCGGTCCGTCACCGCTGCCTACGGYCCGTTCCGGGCACTGTTCGGTGTCTCGTACACCCTGGCGCCCGGCGAGGCGCTCGCCCTCGTCGGCTCCAACGGGGTGGGCAAGACGACCGTCGCCCGGGTCGCCTCCGGCCTGGTGGTCCCCACCGAGGGATCCGTTCTCGTCGCCGGCAGGGACATGACCGGCTCAAAGCCGTACCGGTTCGCCCGGGCCGGCGTCGCGCACGCCACCGAGGGCCGCTCGGTGTTCGCGACGCTGACGGTGGAGGAGAACCTCTCGCTGTCGTTCCGGCGGGTCCGCGGCCGCCGTGGTGTCCGCAGCGGCCTCGAGCTGGCCTACGAGATGTTCCCGGTGCTCGGCCGGCGCCGCGGGCAGCTCGCGGGCAGCATGTCCGGTGGCGAGCAGCGGATGCTGTCGATGGCCCGGGTCATGGTGGAGATCCCGAAGGTCCTCGTGGCCGACGAGCTGTCGCTGGGCCTCGCGCCGATCATCGTCGCCGAGCTCTACGACACCCTTCGCCGGCTGCGCGGGGAGGGGACGTCGCTGCTCATCGTCGAGCAGCAGGTCGGCCACGCGCTGGACCTGTGTGACCGGGTGATCGTCCTCGACCACGGCTCGGTCTCCTGGACGGGCAGCAGCGCCGAGGCCACGGGAGTGGTCACGCAGGCCTTCGACCCGGTGCACTGACCCCGAAGGGGCTGCCGTGCGCGGGGTCGTGTCCGGCAGCCCGCTCTGGTCCTCAGACGGCCGGTTCCAACAGCCCGATCACCACTTTGCCGATGCCGTCGACGAAGGTGCGTCAGCGGCGGTGGCCGTGCCGGCCGAGGGACTCCACGGGGGTCGCGCCGTGGCGGGTCCACTGCGGCACGGGGCGGCTGGTCGGGCCCCAGGTGGCGTTCCCGTCCGCGTCCGAGCGCCAGAACCAGCACGAGCTGCGCCCCTCGGGCCAGCCCTCGGGGTTGTCCTCCCACGCCTCGCCGCGGCCGTAGGGTGTCATGTCGACCACCTCGTCCCACCGGCCCGTGGTCAGGATGGCGAACGAGACGCCGCGGGCGTTGAGGTAGACAGCGTCCTTCAGGTGCCAGGCCGTGGTGGTGCAGCCCTCGCACTGCCCCTGGTGCGGCGCGCCGTCGTACCACATGTGCTTGTAGACCACGAGCTCGTCGCGGCCCTGGAACAGGTCCAGGAACGGGACCGGGCCGTCGGGTCCGACGACCTCGACCGTCCCGTCGAGCTCCACCATCGGCAGCCGGCGGCGGGCCGCGGCGAGGGCGTCGCCCTCGCGGGTGTGGGCCTTCTCGCGGACCAGGAGCTCGTCACGGGCGGTCTGCCAGGTGGCTAGGTCAACGACGGGCGGGCGGCCGGGCAGCGCGGTGGTCGGGTCGTCCGGCGTGGTCGTCATGGTGTCCTCCGTGGTGTCTCGTGCCGGGCAGCGTCGTACGACGTCCTACGACACGAGAACAGACCCGCGACCCGGCCGGAACTCATCGCGGCGGGGGCCCTCGGCCGAGGAACACTCGCGGGCTGCGAGCCCCTGACGACCCGAGCGCACCCGCAGGCTGAACGCACCTCGCAAACTGAAAGCAGCTCTTACTCCGTGGAAGCGGGGGAGGGCCGGCCGTCCTCGTCCGGCCGGTCGCGCAGCCGCAGCGCGCTCGCGAAAAGTCTGGCGAGCTGGTCGGTGGCCTCGTCGAAGTCGCAGTCGACCAACCCCTGGACGAACCACATCTCGGCGAACCGGGAGATCATCGCGCCGAGCGCGTGTGCGGCGATCGCGGGGTCGACGTCCGGATCCGCCAGGCCGAGGAGCTGTAGCTGCCGGATCGAGCCGACGACGCGCTCCCGGTCGCGCTGCTGGTGCTCGAACCGCTCGTCGGTGAGATGGGCGTCGTAGCGGGACACCTGCTCGATCACCCCGATGATCTGCGCCTCCGCGCGGTAACTCTCGAGGTAGGTGCGGATGCCCGCCCTGATCCGCTCCCGGGGGACCGCGGTCGAGGACGGCAGGAAGATCGACGTGCTCAGCGGAGCGTTCAGCAGGTCCGTCATCTCCATGGCGACCTCGCGGAAGATCTGCTCCTTGGAGTCGAAGTAGTGGTAGAACGATCCGTGGGAAAGCCCGGCCTGCTCGGCGATGTCCGAGATCCGGGCCTCGAGGAATCCGTCCTTCTCGAAGACGGCCTTGGCCGCGTCGAGCAGCCGTGCGCGCGTCGCGGCGCCCTTGCGCGAGCGAGGCCCGTTCGGCTTCTCGCGATCAACCGGCGCGGCCGTCGACAATTCCTTCTCCTATTCGTGCGGTATCCGTGCCCGTGTGGTATACCKGAGCGATATTCGGGCGGCCCGACCGTGTCGGTGCTGTTTCGGCGCGGTGCCGTATCGGCGCTTGCTGTATCGGCGGGATGTTGCGCGGGGTGCTGTATGACGGGATGTTGTATGGCGGGGTGTCGTAACGGTCTCGGAGGTATGCGTGGTGGCCAGGCGTGCCGACCATACTAGCCGGTGATCGGCTATAGAGCCTGTTCCGTCGATCAACCGGTGTGTACCGGAGTGTGTCCCCTCCGCCCGCCGGCCTCGGGGGCGTGGGTCTGCTGAGCGGCTTCCGGCCCACCCACTGGGCGTCCGGCGGCCCGTCCACCGGACGGCGGGGCGCCGGCGCGCCCGGGCGGTCCGGGGCCGGGGCCGGGCCCGGTGCCGGCTGGCGCCGGACGGCAGGTCCGCGTGAGGCCACTGCTACACCGTCCGCCCTGGTGGCGGCACCTGCCACGTCGTCGACCGAGCCGGGAGTGCAGCGATGCGAACAGTCGTTGTCGGAGCGTCGAGTGGGCTGGGCCGGTGCATCGGCATCGGCATCGGTCTTGCGTAGCGCGGCGAGCGGACGGCCTTACTCGCCAGGCGCCGCGGCCGGCTCGTCGAAGCCGCCGAGGAGGCGGGTCCGGGAACGCTCGCCATCGAGTGTGACGTGACGCGGGAGGAGTCCTGCCAGGAGGCGAGCACTGAGGCGGCAAAGGGCCTCGGCGGTATCGACGCCCTGGTCTACACACCGGCTGTGGGCCCGCTCGCCCGGCTCACCGATGTCGATGCCGAGACCTGGCGGCGCGCTTTCGACACGAATGTGATCGGCGCGGCGCGGATCACCGCCGCGGCGATTCCCTGTCTCGCCGAGTCCGGCGGAACGGCGGCGTATCTTTCGACGGTGAGCGCCTCGTCGACGGATCCATGGCCGGGTCTGGGCTCCTACGCGGTGAGCAAGACGGCGCTCGACAAGTGGTCGAGGCTTGGCGGGTCGAGCATCCCGCGGTCGGATTCACCCGGGTCGTCGTCGGAAACTGCTCCGGCGGCGAGGGAAATTCGATGACGGAGTTCTCCTCCGGTGGGAACGCGGCCTCGCGGCCGAGATGCATCCGGTCTGGGTTGCCCACGGCTACCCGACCCCTGCTGCCCCCGACGAACTCGTCCGCGTCGTACACGCCGTGCTGCGCAACGGGGACGCCACAAGAGTCCCCTCGGTCGTGGCGGCCCTCCGCTGACAGCCGCCCGCCGGCTGCCCGCCCGCGTCGGGATCTGGCAGACTTTCCCCATGCCGCCGGTCCGTTCCGAGACCCAGCCCGCCGGCCCGGCACGGCCGCGCCGCGGTGGCAGGCCCACCCTCGACGAGACGGCGAGGCTCGACGACGCCGTCCGCGACAGCGCCCTGCGGCTGTTTCTTGAGCACGGCTACGAGGGCACCTCGATGGACGCGATCGCCCGCGCGGCCGGCACGACCAAGGCCTCGCTCTACGCCCGCTTCACCAGCAAGGAAGAGGTCTTCTGCTCGGTCCTCGAGTGGGCGACGCTGCGCCGTGACTGGCCGACGCCGGACCCGGAACCGCCGGACCTCGACGACCTGGAGGGGGCGCTGACGGCGATCGCGCAGACCGCGCTGAGTCGCGCCCTCGACCCGTCGATGGTCAGGCTCGGGCGGATCGCCATCGCCCACGCCTCCCGGTTCCCCGAGCTCGCCCGCCGCACCCACGCCGCCGGCGCCTTCCCGCGCCGGCGGCTCGTGGCCGAGCTGCTGAACCGGCACGCGGCCACCGGAGCGATCGCCGCGGACGACCCCGAGATCCTCGCCGAGCATTTCCTCGGCATGGTCTCCGCGGCACCGGCCCGGTTGGCCTCGTTCGGCATCGTCCGCGACCCCGCGCTGCTGGAGCGCCACACCCAGGTCGCGGTCCGCCTCTTCCTTCGCAGCCTGCGCCCGGACTGACGTCCCCACCGGCAGGCGACCTTGACGTACGTCTCGCGACGAACCACCTGTCCCCGGGCATGCTGGACCTCCACCACCGACGGGCGCCGCATCCGGTCCTCCTCGGTCATCCGCCGCCGGTTACGCCGACCCAACCCCACGGGCCGCCCGACCCAACCCGCAGCCGCGTGGTCTGCCTGCCGCGCGGCCGCGGGGACGGTCTACGGGGTCAGGTTGACGGTGTGGTTGTCGCTGGCGATGTAGACCTCCCGGAGTCCGACTATCCGGGCGTTGGTCTGGCCGATGCCGAGACATGAGCTGAAGGCGGTCTGCGGCACGTAGATCGGGCCGTATGAACCGGCCCAGACCGCCCCGTCCGCCGCCTCGGCGTAGTAGTACGCGTATCTGTTGTTGGTGTTGAGCACGTAGGCGCTCGCACCGTAGTCGATCGCCCACCATCCCCGGGTTCCCCAGGAACCGTACGCGCCGCAGCCGGACGGGTCGTAGAACATGATGGCGACCCAGATGCGTGGGCCGTAGCTGTTGCGGAAATTCAGCTGCATCGCGCTCAGCCCTCCGTCGCCCAGATCTCGCCGCCGGAGGTCCGCCGGGCCAGTGGAGTGGTATCGATGGCCGCCTTGCTCGGAGTCAGCCGCGCACCCGCACCGGTGGACGCCTCCGGTCCCGTCGCGACACCCGGCCTGACCTGCGAGCTGCTCTGCCCGGCCACACCGGCGCCGACGCTGCGGGCCGCCCGTGCGGCGGGCGGGCGGCCGAAGGCGCCCGGGGCGTCAGGCCCACCGGCCGGCGCGGCGGGGGTGGCGGCGCCGGCAGCCGTGCCCGCGGCCCCGGCGGCAACCACACCCGCCGCCACGCCCAGCAGCCCACTTGTACGCAGCAGCCAGCGGCGGTCCACCGACTCCCCCTCGGGTTCACCGTCGACCGGGTCAACAGGTTCGTTCACTCTTCGTCCTCCTCATGAGCGTGGGCCGCAGCCCTCCGGGAAAAGGACACGCAGGCGTCGAGAAAGCCGCGGAAACAACGGAAAAGTGATGGCTTCGCCATGACCACGATGGACGGCAATGGTCGCGTTTTCCAGCTCTCCGTGTCACTGAGTGACCCGCCCGCCCACTCACTTGATGGCGCCGCCGTCACCGCCGATAGCGGATTTCCGGCCAGGCGCCCCGTGCAGCTGCGACGGACGCCGCTGCCGACCCGATGAGCACCCTTTACTGCTGATGAGCAACAACCGCCGCCGAGACATACGTTTCTCTTCCGCGTCCCGTGAACTTTTCCGCCGCCCGGCGGGACCATGGACCGTATGGATGACCACACTGTCACCGGGCGGGTCGTCGCCGTCCTCGACGCCGTCGCAGCCGGGAACGGCGCCGTGACCCTGGCGGAGCTGACCCGCAGCACCGGCATCCCCAAGCCGACGGTGCGTCGCATCACGGCGGACCTTGTCGCCCGCCACCTGCTGGAGAGGGGAGACAACGGTTTCCGGCTCGGCTGCCGCCTCCTGGAGCTGGGCACACGCGCGGCCGCGCACCACGGCCTGCGCCACATCGCGACTCCCTACGTGCAGGATCTCTTCGCCCGCAGCGGAGAAATAGTCTGGGTCATGGCGCTCGCCAGGAACTCGGTCGCGATCATCGACCACGTGTTCGGCGCCAACCGGGCGCAGGACATGCGGCGCGGAAGCTGGTCGATGGACGTCCACAGCCCCGCCTTCCTCACCACGGCCGCCGGCCGGATCCTGCTGGCCGACCGGCCCGATCTCGCCGCGCGGCTGCGCGGGCGCCGGCTGCCGCCGCTGACCAGGCGCACCGTCACCTCGTGGCCGCGGATCGCGGCGGACATCGCCGCCGTCCGGGACACCGGAACGGCGGTCGAGCACGAGCAGTGCTCTCTCGGGCACAGCTGCGTCGCGGCCGGCCTGCGCGGACGGGATGGGTCGCTGGTCGGGGTGATCGGCATCACCGGCCGCACCGCCACCCTGGCTGCTCCGCGGCTGACCCGCCCCCTCGCCGCCGCAGCGGCCGACCTGTCTCGGGAACTGGCCACCAGCGCCGGCTGCTCCTGAACGGTCCCGCCCCACGGGTGGTGCCGGCGCACCTGACGACTCCATTCGGCGAGTGCGGCGCCCTGGGGGCGCCTCAGTGTCAGCCGAGGCCGGTCAGGGTCAGGACGAGCCCGACGCAGGTGCGGGCCGTCGTCGCCGTCCCGGCTCACCGTTGCGACGACGAAGATGTCGGCGCAGGGCCGGACCGACCAGGAGGTTTCCGAAACCCGACCGGCGACTACGCAACGTCACCACAGGTCATCGCGGGCAGTCGGCCACCAAACACGGCATCCGCTCAACAGCGAAGAGCCGCATATCGGGGGGTTGAGACAACTCGCCTCGGCTGCCGTCGTCCCCCGGAACGGGCCGTCAAAGCTGCGGAAGTCGGCACCGCTCGACAGGGGGGCTCACGACCGCTAGCCTCCGTCGCATGTTAGTCGACGCTAACATCGACCGCCCGGTGCCCGGGGGGCGCGCGGAGCCCGCCGAGCCGCTCCGGACGTTGGTCGATGCCAAGGGCGATCCCGCCCGTCACAACGCCGCCGCGTTCGCGGACCTCGTCGAGGAACTGCGGGGCCGGCTGGCCAGCACGGCGCTGGGCGGGTCCGAGGCTGCCCGCCGCCGGCATGTCGAGCGCGGCAAGCTGCTGCCCCGCGACCGTCTCGACACGCTGCTCGACCGCGGCAGCCCGTTCCTCGAGCTCTCCCCGCTGGCCGCCGACGGGATGTACGACGGCGAGGCGCCGGGCGCGGGAATCATCACCGGGGTCGGCCGCGTCTCGGGCCGCGAGTGCGTCGTGGTGGTCAACGACGCCACCGTCAAGGGCGGCACCTACTACCCGACTACGGTGAAGAAGCACCTGCGCGCCCAGGAGGTCGCGCTGCACAACCAGCTGCCGTGCGTCTACCTGGTCGACTCCGGTGGCGCGTTCCTGCCCCGGCAGGACGAGGTGTTCCCGGACCGCGAGCACTTCGGTCGGATCTTCTTCAACCAGGCGACCATGTCGGCACGGGGCATCGCCCAGATCGCCGCCGTGCTCGGGTCGTGCACCGCCGGCGGGGCGTACGTCCCGGCGATGAGCGACGAGGCGGTGATCGTCCGCAACCAGGGGACGATCTTCCTCGGTGGCCCGCCGCTGGTGAAGGCGGCGACCGGCGAGGTCGTCAGCGCGGAGGACCTCGGCGGCGGCCTGCTGCACTCGCGGAAGTCCGGCGTCACCGACCACCTGGCCGCCGACGACACCGACGCACTGACGATCGTGCGGCGCATCGTCGCCGGCCTCGGGCCCCGCGCGCCGCGCCCGTGGGACGTCACCCCGACCGAGGAGCCGCTGTACCCGACCTCCGAGCTGTACTCGGTGGTGCCGGCGGACCCGCGCACGCCCTACGACGTCCGCGAGGTGATCGCCCGCCTGGTGGACGGCAGCAGGTTCGCGGAGTTCAAGAAGGAGTACGGCTCGACGCTGGTCACCGGGGTCGCCCGGCTGCACGGGCATCCGGTCGGCATCATCGCCAACAACGGGGTGCTGTTCGGCGAGTCGGCGCTCAAGGGCGCCCACTTCATCGAGCTGTGCGACCGCCGGAGCATCCCGCTGCTGTTCCTGCAGAACATCACCGGCTTCATGGTCGGCCGGGACTACGAGGCCGGCGGCATCGCCAAGCACGGCGCGAAGATGGTCACCGCGGTGGCCTGCGCCCGGGTGCCGAAGTTCACCGTGGTGATCGGCGGATCGTTCGGCGCCGGCAACTACTCGATGTGCGGCCGGGCCTACTCGCCGCGCTTCCTGTGGACGTGGCCGAACGCCCGGATCTCGGTGATGGGCGGCGACCAGGCGGCCGCCGTGCTCTCGACCGTCCGCCGCGACGCCGTCGAGGCCCGCGGCGGCGAGTGGTCCGCCGACGAGCAGGCGGCCTTCGAGGCGCCGATCCGCGAGCAGTACGAACAGCAGGGCAACCCCTATTACGCCACCGCCCGGCTCTGGGACGACGGCGTCATCGACCCGGCGGACACCCGCACCGTGCTGGGCCTGGCGCTCTCGGCGGCGGCGAACGCGCCGCTGGAACCGGTCGGCTACGGCGTCTTCCGGATGTGAGGGTCGATGTTCCACACGGTGCTCGTCGCCAACCGGGGTGAGATCGCGGTCCGGGTCATCCGGACCCTGCGTGAGCTCGGCGTCCGCTCGGTGGCGGTGTTCTCCGACGCCGACGCGGGCGCCCGCCACGTGACCGAGGCGGACGTCGCGGTGCGCCTCGGCCCGGCCCGCGCGCTCGACTCCTACCTCAACATCGAGCGGGTGCTCGCCGCCGCGGCGGCGACCGGGGCGCAGGCGGTGCACCCCGGCTACGGCTTCCTCGCCGAGAACCCGGTGTTCGCGCAGGCCTGCGCCGATGCCGGTGTGGTGTTCGTGGGCCCGTCCGCGCGGGTCGTCGAGCTGATGGGCAACAAGATCGCGGCCAAGCGCACCGTCGCCGCGGCCGGCGTCCCGGTCGTGCCCGGCCGCGTCGAGCCGGGGATGTCCGACGCCGACCTGGTCGCGGCCTCGACCGAGATCGGCTACCCGGTGCTGGTCAAGCCGGCCGCCGGAGGCGGTGGCAAGGGCATGCGGCTCGTCCGCGAGCCCGCCGCGCTCGCCGAGGCGCTGCGCTCGGCCCGCCGGGAGGCCGCCGCGTCCTTCGGCGACGACACGCTGTTCGTCGAGCGGTTCGTCGACACCCCCCGGCACATCGAGGTGCAGATCCTCGCCGACACACACGGCAACGTGATCCACCTCGGCGAGCGGGAGTGCAGCCTGCAGCGCCGTCACCAGAAGATCGTCGAGGAGGCGCCGTCGGTGCTGCTCGACGCCGCGACCCGGGCGCGCATCGGCGGTGCGGCCGTCGACGTCGCCGCCGCCGTCGGGTATGTCGGCGCCGGCACGGTCGAGTTCGTCGTGGGCACCGACCGGCCTGACGAGTTCTTCTTCATGGAGATGAACACCCGGCTGCAGGTCGAGCACCCGGTGACCGAGCTGGTCACCGGCGTCGACCTGGTCGCCGAGCAGCTGCGGGTCGCCGCCGGCGAGCCGCTGCGGATCACCCAGGACGAGGTGCGCCTGACCGGTCACGCCGTGGAGGCCCGGGTGTACGCCGAGGACCCGGCCCGCGGCTTCCTGCCCACCGGCGGGGACGTCCTCGTCCTGCGGGAGCCGACGGGCGCGGGGGTACGCACGGACTCGGGCCTGCGGGCGGGCACGGAGGTCGCCGCCACCTACGACCCGATGCTGGCCAAAATCGTCGCCTGGGCGCCGGACCGGGCGGGTGCGCTGGCCCGCCTCGACGCCGCGCTCGCGGGCACCACGCTGCTGGGCGTCACCACGAACATCGGCTTCCTGCGCCGCCTGATCGGCCATCCCGACACCCGTTCCGGCCGCCTCGACACCGGTCTGGTCGAGAGGCACCTCGAAGCACTCACTGATCCCGCCGGGCACGCCCTGCCCGGCGAGCCCACGGCGGACGACGCCCTGGAGGTGTTCGGGCTGGTCGGCGCGGTCGGGATGGTGCCGACCGGATCGGTCGTCGACCCCTGGGACGTGCCGTCGGGCTGGCGGCTGGGCGAGCGGGCCTGGTCGCGCTGGTCGGTCGCCGCTCCCGGCGGGGCCGGGGGTTCGCCGGCACGCGAGGTCGCGGTGCAACGCGCCGCCGACGGCCGGCTGCTGGTCCGCCTGGACGGCGGCGGGCCACGCGCGGCCGAGCTCGACTGGCTGCCCGCGCCCACCCCGGGTCAGCCCGCGGACGCGCTGGTCACGGTCGACGGCCGGACCAGGCGGTGGCAGGTGGCCGCGAGCGGGAGCACGATCTGGGTGGGCGCCGACGGGTTCACCTGGGCGCTCGCGGAGCGGCGGGCGGAGAGCGGCGCCGACGCGGCGGCCGGCGAGCACAGCGGCGAGGCGCGCAGCCCGATGCCGGGCACCGTCGTCGACGTGCGGGCGGCCCCCGGCGACGTCGTCGAGCCCGGTGCCCCGCTGGTCGTCGTCGAGGCCATGAAGATGGAACACACCGTGGTCGCGGCGGTCGCCGGCCAGGTGAAGGACGTCCTCGTCCGGGTCGGCGACTCGGTCGCGCTGGACGCGCTGCTCGCGGTCGTCGAGCCGGCCCCCGACGGTACGGCGGACGAGGCCGCGGACTCCGGCCCGCCCCGCCTCTGATCCGCCCTGACCCGTCGAACGGATGTAGTGAAGCACGAGAAGGAGACGGGCCATGTCTGACAACCGGCTGAGTGAAGAACACGAGACCCTGCGCAAGACGGTCGAGGAGTTCGCACGGGAGGTGGTCGCCCCGGCGGCCGCCGGGCACGACGAGGCGAAGACCTTCCCGTACGAGATCATCGCGCAGATGGCCGAGATGGGCCTGTTCGGCCTGCCGTTCCCGGAGTCCTACGGCGGCCAGGGCGCCGACTACTTCGCGCTCTGCCTGGCGATCGAGGAGCTGGCACGGGCCGACTCGTCGGTGGCGATCACCCTCGAGGCCGGGGTGGGCCTGGGTGCGATGCCGATCTACCGGTTCGGTACCGAGGCGCAGCGCGAGGAGTGGCTGCCGGTACTGGCCAGCGGCCGCGCGCTGGGTGCCTTCGGGCTGACCGAGCCGGGCGCCGGCAGCGACGCCGGCGGCACCCGCACCACGGCCCAGCTCGTCGGTGACGAATGGGTGATCAACGGGTCGAAGGCGTTCATCACGAACTCCGGGACGGACATCACCCGGGTGGTGACGGTGACCGCGGTGACCGGGGAGCCGGTGAACGGCCGGCCGCAGATCTCCTCGATCATCGTCCCGGTGCCGACGCCGGGCTTCAGCGCGGGCGCGCCCTACTCGAAGGTCGGCTGGCACGCCTCGGACACCCGGCCGCTGTCGTTCCAGGACGTGCGGGTCCCGGCGGAGAACCTGCTCGGTGAGCGGGGCCGCGGATACGCGAACTTCCTGTCCATTCTCGACGAGGGCCGCATCGCCATCTCGGCGCTTTCCGTCGGCCTGGCGCAGGCCTGCGTGGACGAGAGCGTGAAGTACGCCAAGGAACGGGAGGCGTTCGGCGCGCCGATCGCCCGAAACCAGGCCATCGCGTTCAAGCTCGCCGAGATGGAGACCCGGACCTACGTAGCCCGGACGGCCTATTACGACGCCGCGTGGCGGATGCTCGCCGGCCTGCCTTTCAAGAAGGAGGCGGCGATGGCGAAGCTGTTCTCCTCCGAGGCGGCGGTGACGAACGCCCGCGAGGCGACCCAGATCCACGGCGGGTACGGATTCATGAACGAGTACCCGGTGGCACGGCACTGGCGCGACTCCAAGATTCTCGAAATCGGTGAGGGCACCAGCGAGGTGCAGAAGATGCTGATCGCGCGCCACCTCGGCGTCTGACGGACGGAGCAGCCAGCTGTGAAGCGGATTGTCGAAGCGATCATGGCCGGCGACGCGCGTTCGCCGGAGCGGCGGGCGGAGTTTGGGGCGTTGGCGGTGCCGGAGTCGTACCGGGGTGTGGTGGTGCGCAAGGACGAGGTGGGGATGTTCGAGGGGCGGGTGTCGCGGGAGAAGG
>NZ_MAXA01000215.1 GCF_001854695.1 Parafrankia soli | reverse complement strand
GCCACTGCCGGCCCACATGCGCCGTCGCGGTGCCGTCCTTACGGTCCCCGGAGTCGTCGATCACCAGCACCCCGCCTGGGTGCGCGGCAGTAGCCGGGCCGGCCTGCAGCAGCTCCACCCGCCGGTCGTTGATCTTCTCCGGGTCCCACACCGACTCGGACAGGAAGAACTGCAGCCGCTGTACCGCCGGATGCCCCGCACCCACTACCGGCTCCGCCCCGGCCAGGCAGGTCAGCGTCTTGTTCCGGTCCCGCGGGGCCAGCAKCCCGGTCAGATACTCCCGGAACCCCCGCCGCTGCCCCAACGCCGAGAACAGATCATCAAACCGGGCAGCGTAATCCTCCAACGGGCCTGGTGCCGGCGGACAGGGCAGACGTCTGGTCATGCCAGCCTCCCTCCGCTCCTGAAAGACAACCAACAGAGCAGACCTACCCGCCACAACCTTGATCCAACGAACTACCGCTAGCGTCCAATCATGACGATCGACGGCACGTCGCCGCGGTTCGCCGTCGGCCTGCCCAATGTCGGCGTCTTCGCCGACCCGGCTCTGCTCACCGAGCTGGYCGGCCGGGCCGAGCAGTCCGGGTGGGACGGCGCGTTCGTATGGGATCACGTCCTGTACCACCACGACTGGCCGGTCGTGGACCCGACCGTGGTCGCCGCCGCGATCGCCGCGACGACCACGCGGATCCGGCTCGGAATCCTGATGACCGCGGTTCCCCGGCGCCGGGTCGGCAAGCTCGCCCGCGAGATCGCCTCCCTGGACGTCCTCTCCGGCGGCCGGGTGGTCTTCGGGGCCGGCCTGGGCTCGATGCCGTCCGAGTACACCGCGTTCGGGGAGCCCGCCGACCCGCGGCTGCGGGCGGCCAGGCTGGACGAGTCACTTGCGGCGCTCGCCGCGCTGTGGAGCGGCGAGTCGGTGACCGCCCACGGCGAGCACGTCGTCGTGGACGGCGTGTCGATGGCGCCGACCCCCGTGCAGCGCCCGCGGCCACCGGTGTGGTGCGCGGGCCGGTGGCCGCTGCGCGCGCCGTTCCGCCGAGCCGCCCGGTGGGACGGCGTGATGCCCGTCCACGCCGACCACGGCCGCCCGACCACCATGCCCGCGCCGATGCTCGCCGACATCGTCCGGTACGTGCACGCCCTGCGCGTGTCCGCGGGGACGCACGGACGCCCGTTCGACATCGTCATCGAGGGGGCGACCGACGCGGATGCGCCCGACCGCGGCGCCGCGGTCGTCCGGCCCTATGCCGATGCCGGGCTGACCTGGTGGGTCGAGGCTCTCGGCTGGTGGCGCGGCGGTCCCGACGACGCCCGCGCCCGCATCGACGCCGGGCCGCCGATCGTCACCGAGGCGGACGCGGACGCCTGACCGCGCGGCCGGGGAAGGCCGGCTGGGCCGGGTGGTGGGGTCACGACGGGGCGTGTGTCGGGGCCGCGGCGGGGCGGGATCTCAGGCGATCTCAGCCGAACGGAGGCGCGATGCCGTCGATCCAGCGGTCGTAGTCGGTCAGCTTGGCCAGCATCGCGTCCGGCCCCTGCTCCGAGTCGACGATGAGGAACCGCTCCTCGTCGATCGCCCGCACGAGCCGGTCGGCCTGCGCGTCCGGTGTCGGCGCGGAGCGGAGCACCGGATGGTCGGCGGGCAGGCCGTTCGCGAGGAGCATCGGTGTCAGCATCGCGCCGGGGCAGAAACAGGAGACCTTGATGCCGCGCGGGCGGTACGCGGCCGCCAGCCACTCGGAGAGCGCGAGCGCCGCGTGTTTCGTCACCGAGTACGCCGCCTTCTCCGCCTGCGTCGACAGCGCGACGACCGACGCCGTCTGCAGCAGATACCCGTCGCCCCGTTCGAGCATCGCCGGCAGAACCTCGCGGACCGCGTACACGTGTGACATCACGTGCAGCTGCCAGGACGAATCCCACAGGGGGTTCGCCTGGACGTCGCCGGGCTGGCGGGGGCCGGCGACCCCCGCGTTGCTGAACCAGACGTCGATCTCGCCGTAGGCGCGGCGAGCGAGGTCGGCGACGGCGCGGACGTTGTCCTCGACCGTGATGTCGGCCGCCAGGCCGACACCACCGATCGCGCTCGACACCCGCTCGACGCCGGCGGGGTCGACGTCCGTCACGACGACCTTCGCGCCCTCGGCGGTGAACCGACGCGCGCAGGCCTCGCCGAGACCACCCCCCGAGCCGGTGATCACGACGACCCTGCCGGCGAGTTTCACAGCGCGGTTCCCCTCACGAGTCTCTCAGCGCGGTCAGGACTGTGTCGGTGAGTTCGGGGCGGCAGATGAGCAGGTCGGGGAGGTAGGGGTTGGGTTCGTTGTAGCGCAGGGGTGTGCCGTCGAGGCGGGAGACGTGCAGCCCGGCGGCGGCGGCGACGGCGACGGGTGCGCAGGAGTCCCATTCGTACTGGCCGCCGGAGTGGGCGTAGACGTCGACGTCGCCGCGGACAACGGCCATCGCCTTGGCGCCGGCGGAGCCCATGGGAACCAGGGTCGCGTCGAGCTGGGTGAGGAGGTGGTCGACGCAGGCGGGTGGACGGGTGCGGGAGACCGCGAGCCGGATCGGCCCGCCCACCGGTGCGGGGAGGACCGGCGGTGTGCCGGTGTGCAGGACGAGGCCGGCCGCGGGGAGCGCGACCGCCCCGGCGATGGGCGTCCCGCCGCTGGTGAGAGCGACGTGGACGGCCCAGTCCTCCCGCGGTGGCTCGCCGTACTCGCGGGTGCCGTCGAGCGGGTCGATGATCCACACCCGGTCGCGTTCGAGGCGGATGTGGTTGTCGGTGCTCTCCTCGGAGAGGACGGCGTCGCGCGGGCGGGTCTGGGCGAGCAGGTGCAGCAGCAACTCGTTGGACTGCCGGTCACCCTCGGCGCCGCCCTGGTCGCGGATCGCGAGAAGCAGGTCGCCGGCCTCGTGGGCGAGGGCGGCGGCCAGGGTGTGGTCGTCCATCCCGGCCGCGGGAATCGTGTGCGCCCCGCCGGTGGCGCCGGTAGCCGTGGCGGGGGCGGTGTCACTGGTCATGGGCCGGTCTCCACACGGGTCGTGGTGGGGGCGGGGGGACGGTGGGCCCCGCGACACGCGCGGGGCCCACGGCGGACCTGGGGATCATGGCGCGCCCGGCGGGGTGAGGATGCCGTTGGTGCGCAGGTGTTCGACGACGAGGTCGGCGGAGGCCTCGGGGGTGATCGTGCCGCTGGCGTCGAGGCGGAGCTCGGGGTGCTCGGGAGGCTCGTAGGGCGAGTCGATCCCGGTGAAGTTCACCAGCTGACCGGCGCGGGCCTTGGCGTAGAGCCCCTTGCGGTCCCGGGACTCGGCGACGTCCAGGGGGGTGTCGACGTGGATCTCGATGAACTCGCCGTCGTCGAGGAGGTCACGGGCGAGCTGGCGTTCCGCGCGGAACGGGGAGATGAACGAGGCGAGCACGATCACCCCGGCGTCGACCATGAGCCGGGCGACCTCGGTGACCCGGCGGATGTTCTCCACCCGGTCGGCGTCGGTGAACCCGAGGTCCTTGTTCAGCCCGTGCCGGACGTTGTCGCCGTCCAGCAGGTAGGTGTGGAAACCCTGCTCGTGCAGCCGCTTCTCGACCAGGTTCGCGATCGTCGACTTCCCCGCGCCGGACAGGCCGGTGAACCACAGCACCGCCGGGCGCTGCCCCTTCGCCCGGGCCCGGGCGGTCTTGTCGACCTCGACGGCCTGCCAGTGCACGTTGTCCGCGCGGCGCAGGGCGAAGTGCAGCAGCCCGGCCGCGACCGTGGCCCGGGTGAACCGGTCGATCAGGATGAACCCGCCGGTGTGCCGGTTCGTCRTGTACGGATCGAACGGGATCTGCCGGTCGACGTTGATGTTGCACACGCCGATCTCGTTGAGGTCCAGGGTGCGCGCGGCGGTGTGTTCCAGGGTGTTGACGTTGACCTTGTACTTGGGTTGGGCGATGGTGACACTGCTCGTCCGCGCCCCGATCTTCATCAGGTAGGGGCGGCCGGGCAGCATCGGCTCGTCGGCCATCCACACCAGATGGCACTCGAACTGGTCCGCGACCCCGGGCGGGTCGATCGCGGTGGCGATCACATCCCCGCGGCTGACGTCGATCTCGTCGGTGAGGGTGAGGGTGATCGACTGGCCGGCGATCGCCTCGTCCAGGTCCCCGTCGGCGGTGACGATCCGCTCCACGGTGCTTTCCTGCCCCGAGGGCAGGGCCCGGACCCGGTCCCCGGGGCGGACCGTGCCCCCGGCGATCTGCCCGGAGAACCCGCGGAAGTCCAGGTTCGGCCGGTTCACCCACTGCACGGGCAGGCGGAACGCCCCGGTGTGCGCGTCGTCGTCGACCGCCACCGTCTCCAGATGCCCGACCAGGGTCGGCCCGCTGTACCAGGGGGTGTTCGGGCTGGATTCGGTGATGTTGTCACCGGCCAGCGCCGACAGCGGGATCGCGACGATGTCGCTCAGGCCGATCCGGGCCGCGAACTGTCGGTAGTCCGCCTCGATCCGGGTGAACACGTCGCGGGAGTAGTCGACCAGGTCGAGCTTGTTCACCGCGAGCACGATGTGGCGGATCCCCAGCAGCGACACCAGATAGCTGTGCCGGCGGGTCTGCGTCAGCACACCCTTACGCGCGTCGATGAGGATCACCGCGAGATCCGCGGTGGACGCCCCGGTCACCATGTTCCGGGTGTACTGCTCGTGCCCGGGGGTGTCCGCGACGATGAACTTCCGCCGCTCGGTGGAGAAGAACCGGTACGCCACATCGATCGTGATGCCCTGCTCACGTTCCGCGGCGAGCCCGTCGACCAGCAGCGCGAAATCCAGCCCGTCACCCTGCGTGCCGACCTTCTTCGAGTCCGCTTCCAACGCGGCGAGATGATCGGAGAACACCAGCTTCGAGTCGTACAGCAGCCGGCCGATCAGCGTCGACTTTCCGTCGTCGACACTGCCGCAGGTGATGAACCGCAGCATGCTCTTGTGCTCGTGCAGGTTCAGATACGCCTCGATGTCGTCCGCGACGAGGTCGCTGGCCGCGTGCGCCATCAGAAGTACCCCTCCTGCTTCTTCTTCTCCATCGACCCGGACGAGTCATGGTCGATGACCCGGCCCTGGCGTTCCGAGCTCGTCGTCAACAACATCTCCTGGATGATCTCCGGGAGGGTTCCGGCGGCGCTTTCCACCGCGCCGGTCAGCGGGTAGCAGCCCAACGTCCGGAACCGGACACTGCGCTGCTCGGGCACCTCCCCCGGTGCCAGCCGCATCCGGTCGTCATCCACCATGATCAGAGCGCCGTCGCGTTCCACGACCGGGCGCGGCGCCGCGTAGTACAACGGCACGATCGGGATCTTCTCCCGGTGGATGTACTGCCACACGTCCAGCTCGGTCCAGTTCGACAGCGGGAACACCCGCACGCTCTGCCCCGGCGCCTTGCTCGCGTTGTACAACCGCCACAGCTCCGGACGCTGCGCCTTCGGGTCCCACCGATGCTGCGCCGAGCGGATCGAGAACACCCGCTCCTTCGCCCGCGACTTCTCCTCGTCGCGGCGCGCACCRCCGAACGCCAGATCGAACCCGTACTTGTCCAGCGCCTGCTTCAGACCCTCGGTCTTCCACATGTCCGTGTGCGTCGCCGAACCATGGTCGAACGGGTTGATGCCCYGTTCCACACACTCCGGGTTCTGATAGACGAGCAGATCCACCCCGAGCTCCGCGGCGACCTTGTCCCGGAAGTCGTACATCGCCCGGAACTTCCACGTCGTGTCCACATGCAGCAGCGGGAACGGCGGMCGCGACGGGAAGAACGCCTTCATCGCCAGGTGCAACAGCACGGTGCTGTCCTTACCCACCGAATACAGCATCACCGGCCGTTCGCTCTCCGCCACCGCCTCCCGGAAGATCTGGATGCTCTCCGCCTCCAGGCGCTGCAGATGTGTCAGTCGGCCCATGCCAGGGCTACCCTTCTGCGTCCGTACCGGTGTGTCCGTACCGTCGACCGGCGTCATGACCGGGGCCTTTCCTCGTCGCTGCCGGCAGTCCCACCGGCAGTCCCACCGCCCGCCGCGGCCGGGGGCCGGGGCGGGCCGGCGGAGGTGAACGCGGTGCCGGGTGGGTCGAGCGCCCAGTCCGCGGGCGCTCCCCATTCCTCCTCGAACACGAGCTCGGCCATCGGGCGGCGGCGCACCGGGCCGTGCCGGCCCGCCGGCCGACCCAGCGTGATGGTGCCGGCGACGAACGTGCCCTCGGGCACGCCGAGCAGCTCGCGCAGCTGCGCGTCGACGGCGAAGTTCCAGCCGGTGAACGCCCCGCCGTAGCCGAGCGCGCGGGCCGCCAGCAGCAGGTTCTGGCACGCCGGATACACCGACGCCCCCTCGGTCGGAGTCGGGTCCCGGTAACGCACCAGACACGGCAGGATCAGCACCGGCACCCGCTCGAACCCGTCGACGAACTGCTGCATCGCCGCGGCCATCCGGGCCTTGGGCGAGTCCGCGACCGTCCCCGTCCCGCTGTCGTACCGGTCCCGCTGGCGCTTGCCACCCCAGGTCCGCCGCGCGGCGTCACCGATCAGCTTCTTCGCCGCCCCGGCCTTCGGGCCGTCGGTCAGCACGATGAACCGGAACGGCTGCCGGTTCGAGCCACTGGGCGCCCTGGTGGCCGCGAAGAGCATGGCGCGCAGCGCCTCACGGGGCACCGGCTCGTCGGTGTAGCGGCGGATGGCCCGGGTCGTGGTCAGGCCCTCCAGCAGGCCCACCGTGTCCGCGGGCAGAACCGCCGCCGCCAGCTCCCGCGCCGCGTCGGAGCTGTCAGCGCACATCGGTCCACCGGGTCCTCACCTGGTTCGGGCGCGCCCGAACTCCGTGTGTCCGCTCTCGGTGCATCCTGCTCATCCTCCCGCCGGGCCGGCCGTCCTGCGCAACTTCTGCTTGCCTAGGAGTTGTTCCTCACGACGTGACCACCGGCAGGTTCAACCACCCTCGCGTCGTGGAGGTGTGGTCGAGCACGGAGTTGTCGCGGTCGACCTCCCAGCTGCTCCACCGCTTCAGCACCTCGTCGAGCACGACCCGGCCTTCCATCCGGGCCAGYGAGGCACCGAGGCAGAAGTGCAGGCCGTGCCCGAAGGCGAGATGCCGGTCGATCCGGCGGTGGATGTCGAAGGTGTCCGGGTCGGTGTAGTGCCGCTCGTCCCGGTTCGCGGAGGCGTTGAGCAGAATCACCGCGCTCCCCTCCGGGATGGTGCCGCCGTGGTGCTCGACGTCGCGGGAGACCACCCGGCCCTGCACCGGTGACGGCGACTCGAACCGGAGGACCTCCTCGATCGCCTGCGGGACGTTCGAGCGGTCCGCGGCGAGCTCCCGGCACTGGTCCGGGTGCTCGCCGAGCAGCTGTCCCGTCCAGCCGATGAGCCGGCGGGTGGTCTCGTTGCCGGCACCGGCCAGCACCGAGGTGTACGTCAGGACCTCGTCGCGGGTGAGCCGGCGGGTGGTGCCGGTCTCGTCCTCGAACTCGGCCCGCAGCAGCTCGGTCATCAGATCGTCGGAGGGATGGGTGGCCCGCCAGTCGATGTAGTCGGCGAACGGCTGCGCCGTCGACCGGGCGTCGGTCGGCGCCGGCGCCTCACCCTCGGTGAGCTGGTGCCGCCGCGTGCCGGCGTCACGGATCGCCACCTGGTCGCTCTCCGGGATGCCGAGCATCATGCCGATGACCCGCATCGGAACGATCGCGCCGAGATCGGCGACGAAGTCGAAGCCGTCGGTGCCGACCAGCTCGTCGAGGATGCGGGCGCACAGCTCGCGCACCTGCGGCTCGAGCGCGGCCATCTTCCGCGGCGTGAACACCCGCGACAGCAGACCGCGGTGGATGTCGTGCAGCGGCGGGTCCTCCGCCAGGAGGTTGCCGGGCGGCAGCCTGATACCGGCTTTGATCACTTCGAGGATGAAACCCTTGCCCGAGGTGTACGTGCCGAAGTCCGTCAACGCCTTCTCGACGTCCTCGAACCGGCTCAGCGCGTAGAAGTCGTACTTCTCGTTGTAGTACAGCGGCGCGGAATCCCGCAGCCGCCGCCACACCGGGTAGGGGTTCGCGTCGATCTCGAAGTCGTACGGGTCGTAGTAGACGCTCTCGTCCTGCACTGCTTTCCTTTCGATGAGCGGTCGAGCTAGTGCGCGGTCCAGGCCGCCGCACGCGCGGTGTAGTCGGCGAACAGCGGGCGGATCCGGTCGACGTCGATACCGAACGTCGCCGGGTCCGGGTGGACGTTGCGCTCGCGCTTCTCCGCGTTCTCCCGCCACCATCCCTGCATTCCGGCCTCGAACTCCGGGGTGACGGGCTCGCCGAGCCAGGCGTAGAGCCCGCGGATCTCGCCGAGCGGATCACGCTGCATCGCCCGGAAGTCGATGTCGTAGAACCGGTCGTCGCCGGCCTTCTGGCGGAACGCCAGCGCCCGCTCCATGCCGACCGACCAGTGCTCGATGTTGAGCTGGCCGAGATAGCGCTCGTCGATGTCGTCGCAGTACGAACGGGCCACCGCGGCGTAGAGGTCGGCCACCGACACCATGACCTCGGCGGGATCGCGGTGCGTCATCACGAACCGGGCGTCCGGGAACACCTTGTCGAGATCGTCCAGGAAGAGCAGGTGGGTCGGGCACTTAAGCCGCCACGGCTGGGCCTCGAAGCCCCACTGCAACAGTTTCAGCGCACGCAGCTCGTACCGGTAGGTCGAGGTGAGATCGGCGTTGAGAAGCCACTTCGAATAGGACGGTACGTAGGCGAACGCCTGGAAGAAGTGCGCCCGGAAGTCGAGCGCCATCAGGCTCTGGCACTCCGTCGGGCCGGTCGCGCTGGCCGGGACGAGCGCGACCCGGCGCGGCGAGGTCCGCTTCCGTTCCGCCACGTCGGCCCGGCCGTCCTCGATCCTCTTGTCGTCACCGTGGACCGTGGACGGCGGCGGGCAGGGCGCCGTCGCCTCCCACATCCGCAGCGACCGGGCGTTCGGGTCCTCGGCCAGCAGGAACGACAGCGCCGTCGACCCGGTGCGCGGCAGGCCGAGCCCGATCAGCGGCGCGGTGATCCGCTCGTCGTCGATCTCGGGCTGGCGCCGGTACCAGTCCTCGATCTGCAGCCGCTGGCTCAACAGGCCGACGATCATTTTGCGTAACGACGCCTGGCCGGTGCTGTTCAGCGCGGCCTCCTGCTGGAGGGCGCGGACGAGCACCTCCAAGCCCTCCAGGAACGTGTCCTCACCGAAGTCGGTAAGTCCGGTCCCGGCGCGTGCGGCGTCGAGCAGTTCGTGATGCGCTCCCACGGTTTCTCCCCTTCGGACGTGGGCCGCCGCCCGCGGCGTGCGTCGCGGGTGGCTATGGGCCCAGGCGGCTATGCGACTGGGCGACTGAGGATCTGTGCGTCGACGAACCCGCGGCTGACCGCGGGAACCCGTCCGTCAGGAGAAGTCGGAGCCGCCGTCGACGTTGACGTTCGCGCCGGTCATGTATGTGTTCCGGCGCGAGCCGACGAAGGCGATCACGGCACCGATCTCACGCGGCGCGCCCGCGCGGGGAAGGTGGGCGGGATGGCCGAAATGCTCCGTGATGCCGCGCATCACGGCGTGCAGGTCCTCCGGGTCGATGCCGATGCCGCGGGCCCACATGGCCAGGCCCTCGGAGGCGAAGCTTCCCGGAGACACGGTGTTGACGAGAATCTCGTCCGGAGCCAGGGTCAGCGAGAGGTTCTTGGTGATGCTGGTGACCATCGATTTCGCGGCGGTGTACGCGATCAGCGAGGCGGTCTGCCGCTTGGTCGAATGCGCGGAGATGTTGACGATGCGGCCCCACTCGGCGGCGCGCAGCAGGGGCAGCGCGGCCCGCACACACCGGACCATACCCAACACGCCGACGTCGACCGCGGCCAACCAGTCGTCGTCGGTGAGCTCCTCGAAGGGGCCCATCCGGCCGCCTTTGGGGCCGGTCGCGTTCACAAGGGAGTTCAGTTCCCCCCACCGGTCACGGACGAGGCCGAACGCGGCGGTCACCTCGTCGGGGCGGGTGATGTCCGCGGGCAGGGCCACGGCGTCGGCGGCCCCCAGCTCCAGCAGACGGCCGACGGTCTTCTCCAGATTTGCCCGGTTCCGCGCCAGTACGGCCACCCTGGCCCCGTCCGCGGCGAAGCACTCCGCCGCCGCGAGGCCCATACCCTGGGTACCGCCCTGTACCACCACCGCGGCACCAGCTAAGCCAAGATCCACCTCGGTTGCCTCCGTCCACCTCGTCCAGCCGAAAGGGTTTGGCGACAGTATGATGTCACCAATATGAGCGTCCCGGCAACACCTGAGGAGGACGGCGGCGAGGCCGCCCGGCCTCGGCGGCCCTACGACAGCCCGCTGCGCCGTGAGCGGGCTGTCCAGACGCGTGAACGCATCGTCGCCGCCGGCTCGGCTCTCGTCCACGGATTCCCGGTCTGGGACTGGGGTGGCCTGACCTTCCGCGCGGTCGCGGAGCGGGCCGGGGTCGGCGAGCGCACCGTCTACCGGCACTTCCCCACCGAGCGCGACCTGCACAACGCGGTCATGCGCCGGCTGCAGGAGGAGGCGGGCGTCACCTACGAAGGGCTGGAGCTCGACGGTCTCCCCGACGTCACCAGGCGGTCGTTCGCGACGCTGTCCTCCTACTCCGTCTCCCGGTGGAGCCACCCGGAACCGCGCCAGCCGGCCCTCGTCGCCGAGGACAGGCTGCGCCGCGACGCGCTGCTCAACGCCGTCATCCCGCAGACCGCCGACTGGTCCGAGGCCGAGCGCCAGACCGCGGCGGCCATGCTCGACGTGCTGTGGAACGTGCCGTCCTACGAGCGCCTGGTCAGCGTGTGGGAGTTCGACGGCGACGCCGCGACGAACGCCATCAACTGGGTCATCGGCCTCGTGGTGGAGGCCATCCGCGAGGGCCGCCGCCCGAGCTCGCCGTAGCGCCGGCACCTCCGCCGGGCGCAGGCCGACGGGCGTGGCCGCGCCCGGCCGCCGTGGGAAACCCGGCAGGCGCGGCCGCTGTCAGATCCGGGCGCCCTTCTCCAGGTTGCAGCGGCGGCAGAGCAGCTGGAGGTTGTTCACGCTGCTGGCCCCGCCACGGCTGTGCGGGATGACGTGGTCGAACTCCAGGTACTCGGTGGCCTGGCACTGCACGCACGCGCCGCCGTCACGCTGCCAGACCTCGGCCTTCACCACCTGGGAGATGGCACGGCTGTCCCGGGCGCCGGGCGCGATCACCAGCCGGCGGGCGATCCGCAGCGTGCCGGCGAGGACCGCCGCCACGTACTCGGGGTCCCCGACCTGGTAGGTGCCACCGCCACGGCTCGTCGTCGCCGAGACGTCGATGGTGCCGTAGCCCGCCGCGACGGCCACGATCTTCGACCAGGCGGTCTCCGTCCCGCCGCCGTTCTGGGCGAGGAACCGCAGCTTGCGGCTGCTGACGACCAGACGTCCGGGCGTGTGCCGGGGACCGCTCGCGAGCTGGCGGACCTGCACCACGTCGGTGTCCAGGTGCACGATCTCGTCGAGATCGAGGTGCAGCGTCGAGGACGTCTCCCGCGGCAGGTCGCCGTTGCGGATGCGGGAGAGGTCGAGCCCCCGGCGGAGCCTGCGGCGCATCTCCTCGACGGCCGGGTCCACGACGCCCAGGCGGCGGGCCTCGTCCTCGAAGAGCTGGTACTCATGCTCCTCGATGATCTCGTCACCGAACGCGAAGGTGACGATCCGCTGGAGGTAGGCGAGGGCGACCGACCGGAACACCTGCTGGCCGGCGGCCTCCGACACCAGCTGGAAGCGCAGCTCGGCCCACAGCGCGTCCAGCCCGGGCGCGCCGGGACCGGCGTCCACCGCCTCGACGAGCCGCCGCCGCCAGTCGGCCAGGACCCGGCGGATCTCGTCCTCGCACGCCACGCAGGGCACCGGGGCGGAGAACAGGCGCCGCCGCTTCGCCGCGCCGCACCTGCCGCAGGTCGCCTCCGACTCGACGAAGGGCTGCCTGGTGCGGGACGCCCAGGTCGTGCCGTCCCACCACCGCAGCAGGCCGGGCGCCGCGGGGTCGGGGTACCAGTCGGCCCGGCGCGCCGGCTCGGCCGGTCGGACCGGTGCGGGCGGTCGGACCGGTGCGGGCGGCGGCGATGCGGGTGGCGAGGCCGCGATCCCGGTGGTCTCGTCGTTCCCGGCGGCCTCGTCCGGCTCCTCGACGGCGATCCCGAAGCTGCGGGCCAGGCCGGCGAGGCCGCTGGCCCAGCCCTGGCCGACGGCGCGGAACTTCCACCCGCCTCCCCGGCGGTAGATCTCGCCGAAGACCATCGTCGTCACCGGGTCGGACGTCGCCGACGCGAACTCGACGAGCGGCCGGCCCGCGACGCCGTCGATGCGCACCCGCAGGCCGTCGACCTGGGCGAAGGTCCCGTCGTCGACAGATCCCGCGACCACCACGGTGACGATGTCGGGCTCGACGTCCGGCAGGGCGACGGTCAGCGTGGCGCCGGCACCGGAGGAGACGAGGCTGACCGCGCCGGAGCTGTGCCGGGGCTGGTTGTAGAACACGATGTCGGCGTCCGACCGGACCTGGCCGGCGCTCGTCACCAGCACGGCGCAGACGTCCACCGGCTCGCCCGAGGCCGAGCTCACGACGGCCGTGACGACCTCCGTCGGTATGGCGGTGTTGGCGCCCTTCGGCAGGGTCGGTACAGCGACCATCGGTCCTCCATCAGCAGCCCGGGCCGTCGGAGGACGAGGCGGTGCCGCGCGACGCCCGACCAGACGGCCGCCCCCTCGCGGCAAACAGGGATACAAGGCTCCCTGTTTCAAAAGTTATCGGCCAGTTTGACATCCTCCCCGGTGTGAACTCCGGGGATCCCCGTACCTCGCGATCCGGGTTCCTGCTTCGTCAACGGACGCCTCCTCGCTTCAGGAGCGAGGCGGTCTCACTCCATCTCCACAGGCAGACACCGCGAGCCCCGCGGCCAGAATGTTCCGTGCCGCGTTCACGTCCCGGTCGTGGGCCGCGCCACAACGACAGGTCCACTCCCGGACGTCCAGCGGCAGGTCTTCCACGACCGATCCACAGGCCGAGCACGTTTTGCTCGACGGGTAGAAACGGTCGACTGCTATCACGGTACGGCCGTACCAGTCGGCCTTGTACTCCACCATCGCCCGTAACTCCGACCAGGATGCGTCGGAGACAGCGCGGGCCAGTGAGTGGTTGCGGACCATGGTGCGGACGGACAGGTCCTCGACGACCACCGTTTGGTTCTCGCGGATGATCCTCGTGGACAGCTTGTGTAGATGATCCCGGCGCCGGTCCGCGATCCTGCCGTGAATCTCCGCGACCCTCGCGCGGGCCTTCGCCCGGTTCGCCGAGCCCTTCGCCTTGCGGGACAGGTCCCGCTGCGCCCGCGCCAGCCGGACACGGTCGCGGCGCTCGTGCCGGGGGTTGGTGACTTTCTCCCCGGTCGAGAAGGTGACCAGCGAGGTGATGCCCGCGTCGATCCCGACCTGCCCGCCTGCCGGCGGGAGGCTGGTGACGGTGTCCTCGACCAGGATCGAGACGTGGTACTGGCCGCGAGCGTTCCGCGACACCGTGACCTGCGAGGGCGTCGCGCCTTCGGGCAGTGGACGCGACCAGACGATAACCAACGGCCGGTCCTGCTTGGCGAGAGTGATGTTCCCGTTCCGGTAGGTGAAGCAGTTCCGGAAGAAGGTCGCCGAGTCGAGCGTCTTGCCCTTCTTCTTGAAGGTCGGATACTTCGCCCGCCCGCTCCAGAAGTTCACGAACGCCGCTTGCAGATTCCGCAGCGTGGCCTGCAGTGGCCCTTTCGACGGTTCGGCCAGCCACGCCGTCTCCGCGTCCCGTTTCCACGCGGTGAGCATCCTGTCGGTCTCGGCGTGAGTGACCCTGCGCTGCTCCTGTGTCCATGCGCGGGAACGTTCGGCCAGCGCCCGATTGTAGACGTAGCGGACACAGCCGAAGGTACGGGCCAGCTGCGCGGCCTGCTCGGGAGTCGGATAGAAGCGATAGCGATATGCCCGCTTCACCACCCGAGAACCCATAGCTGACAGAATAGCGCACCCCCCTGTCGCACTGTCGTTGATGCGCTGACCCCGCCTTGAAGGACGGGGCTTGCACGCTACGTTTCGCGGTCACGACCGATCACGGCGGGTCTCGGCCCGCCGCTCATGCCGCTCGCCCGACCGGACCGGACCACCCGAACGCCATACGCTCGTCGGGTGGCGGAGCAGCGACGGTCTCGAGGTGCCCTTGGCGGAGGCGTCGGGGTGCTGGTCGCCGTGGCCGTCGGGCTGGCGGTGGTACGCGGCTCCGGTCCCGACTCGGAGAGCGACGCCGGCGCGGAGGCCGGCACAGCCACGCCGACCGCCACGGCCACCGCTCCCAGCCTCGCCGCTGTGGCTCCCGGCAGCGCGGGCGGCGAGAGCGGCACGGGCAGCGATGGCACGGGTGCGCGGCCGACCCCAGGGGCGCCGTACTGCGGTTCGAGCCGCTACGTCGAGGAAATCACCCTGCAGCGATGGGCTGGCGGCGACTTCCGTATCTCCGTGTGGCCCACCGAGGAGGCCCGGCACGCCGATGACCGGGACGGTGCGAGTGCCGAGATCTGGCGGGCCGTCCAGGGCTGTGTCGGCGAGGTGGACCCGGTGGTCGCGGAGAGCATGCAGGACCAGCTCCGCTGTCATGAGTCCCTCGCGCTGATCCCGGGCCGCGGCGGCGAGGAGTACGCCACCGGCGGCAGCTTCGACGTCGAGAGCTGGCGGCCGACCCCCGGGCGTCGTCGCTGGATCTCCACCCGCTGCGGAAACACCCTCGGCACCGACCCGACCAGCGCCCCCCTGGCCACCGAACGCCCGGACGGCATTCCCCCACAACACCGGGCCTCGGGAGAACACGCCTGACCGTTAGGCGTGCCCACTGTCGCGGCGGTGCTGGCTAATGAGCTTCCAGGTGTCGCGGTTGCTGTCCCAGTACAGCGCCTCGGGGACCTTGAACCCGCACAGCGAATTGGCGACGATCTTCGTGGGTGCTGGTGTCTCGCTGGCCAGCATGACGGCACTGCTCGTAACCCGTCGGGGGACGTGCGCGGCGTAGTCCTGGCGGTCGACCGCCCCTCAGCTGAGAACCCGGGGGGCGTGGCTGTCGAGCTATCCGATATGGGGAGTCTCTCGGGACTCCAGAAAGTGAGTCACCCGAAGCAGCATCGACGGATGGATGTTCAGCCCGTCAAGCTCCGGCGCGGCGAAGAATCGGGCGTCCTTCGCTTCGCTGCCGTCCGCGAGCAGCGAACCACCCACGATGCGAGCCTCAAAACAGATGGCGAATTGCTGGCGGATCTCGCCGTCATCGTAGGCGATCACGTGGCGAGGGTCCGAGTAGGTACCGACGATTCCGGTCACCTCGACGTCGAGTCCGGTCTCTTCCTTGACCTCACGCACGGCCGTGTCGGGTAGGGATTCGCCTACGTCCATCGTGCCGCCAGGCAGGGCCCAGAGGCCGTTGTCGGACCGGCGGATGAGCAGGACCCGCCGATTCCCATCCGGGACGACAACCGTCGTTGCGGGTACTAGAGAGTTGGCCTTGGGTGCGGCGGGATCATCGTAGAAGTCTCGGCGAGCCATTAGACGGTGCCCTTCTCCATGGCGGGAACCGAGCGGCTCCATACCTTGTCGAAACTGGACAGGTAGTGGTCGAACAGACGTCCGCCGGGTACCCGCTGCACGTGGATCACAGGTGACTGTGAGGCCGGAGCCCCGTAGGCGTGGGTATTCACGAGCAAGGTCTCATCGAATCGGAATACCGAGTTGTAGAGCGTCGCCGATTGGAGCCGGATCTCCACCCCGGGACAGCCCATGGCATCTTGCAGGTGGGTAAGGCTAAGTCGGACACGAGCAGCCACGCCCCCGAAAACGCCCTCTTCGGCCCCGCGCAAAGCTACGGCCTCGGAATCGGGATCGCCGAGTATCAGGCGGACACGCACCCCGCTCTCACCCTTGCGGATCAGGGTCTTGGCGATGTCGGGGGTTCCGTCTGTAAAGAAGAGGCCAGCGTAGATCAGGATATCGATACAGTCCTGAGCGCTGGTCATGAGTGAGGACCACAGGTGCAGCGGGACCGCGCCTCGATGCGGATACAGCGCAACGAACTCCGCGAGGCTCGCGGACTTTTCTCGCGCGTCGTCCAACAGGCCGGGCCAGAGGTACAGTTCATCGGCTTTGAGGATCGTGGCCGTCGCCGATCGGTGCGCCCGGCGGGGTATGCGGTCTTTGCTGACCCACCTTTCGGCGGTCTTCGGGTCGACTCCCACGATTTCGGCGAGCCGCTCCACGGTGAGGCCAGCACCCGCGATGCTACCGCGTAGGCGCTCGTTCGGCATCTCGCGGCCTCCCTCCTGCTGGACGCTTCGGGACGGACAGGGGACGCCACGATCATAGTCGGGACGTCCCGCTACGTCCCCCACGGGCGGTAACCACGCCCCATGGTTTGTGTCAGGTTCGGTACCTGGGCACTCCCGGGGCAGCTCACAGGGCCACACACGACCGGGACGCCCACCTAACGGCCCCTGGTGAGCTACTGCTCGACGCCAGCTCGCCAGGGGCCATCCGGGCGAACACAGGGGGCACCGATGCCGTACACAAGATCGATGCGGGCCATCGGAACGACAGCGACGACGGTCTTTCTGCCGTGGGTCGAGGTTCTCGACATCGGACTGAGGAACCTTGCAGAGCAGGCCCTGGCTGAGCCTGGCGTCGCCTCCGTCGAGCTTCTGGACGACTGTCGTTCGCGAATCCTCTTCCTGACCAAGCCGGCCGATGTGCTGGCGGAAGAGCGCGCCGCAGCGCAGGAAGAGGAACAGGCGGCGGAGCATCCCGCGGCGGAACCAGCCCGGTAGGTACGGCATGCTGATCGCTCTGGATTTCGTCGACGAACGCGCGCAAACCACCACGATCGTTGATCCGGAAGTGCTCCGGCATGCCGATCTGCCCGGCCTTGCCAGACGCCTGTTGCGCTCTCTACCGGCAGCATCGCGGGTCCGTATCTACCCAGACCGGCACGGGCGAGCAACGCCCGTGGTCGACACAGGGGACCCCTTCACCGAACCCTGACCGCAGACACAACAAGAAGCGACAAAATCAAAACCGGGTGTAGCGGATGCTGGTGATCGGCGCTCAACCGTGCTCCGCATAGGAACTCGCCCGTCGCTTGCGGCAGCAAACGGGCACGGAGTTCGAGTCCGAGGGGAGCGGCGGCGCGGGTGGGCGGGCGGGCCGTACCCGCGCCGCACTGCTTGCCGGCGCACGCTTGCACGATGCTATCTGTTGCAAGCGCTATGGGTGAGCCAGGACGACGAGCAGGACGCGAAGGGAGCCGCCGACAGATCGTGCTTGCGTTGAAGCGGATCGCGTCCGAGTGACCTCACCGCCACCATCAACGCCTACACCCACGACAGCACCCAGCCGGCCCTACTCAGCCAGGCCCAGTGACCTGACCAGGTCAAGCATCTCGGCGCGGTGCAGCGCGGCCGGGTTGCCTGCGACGGGATGGATGTGGCCGTCGATCTCCAGGGCCACCAGGCCGTGCATTCGGCCCCAGACGCGCAGCGCGAGCGCTGCCGCGGCGGGTGGCACGTCCGGGAGTTCTGCCTGGATCTTCGCGACGTAGTCCGGGTGAAGGTCGGACCAGGAGGTGTCCTCGGGCTGGTGGTGCCGGGCGTGGGGCCATGCGGTGGCCACCAAGCGGGTGAGGTCGCGGCACACCCGGCGTGCCGTCAGGTCCACCGGCCCGTCCTCGGGGGGCTGGTAGCCGGGGATGGGGTGGCCGTAGAAGAGCCGGAAGCTCTCCGGGTGAGCCAGCGCCCATTCCCTCAGGGTCTGGCCCCAGGCCAGCAGCCTGCCGCCGGGATCGGTATCGGGCAGGGCGTTGCTGGCGGTCTCCACCGCCTCCGCGAGCGAGGCTGCGATCCCGCTGATCAGTGCCGTGATCAGGTCGTCGCGGGTGGGGAAGTAGCTGTAGATCGCGCGTGGGGTCATCCTCATCTCGCGGGCGATGCCGCGTAGCGAGATCGCCCCCGGCCCCCCGTCGGCCATCTGCCGCAGCGCGATGGCCTTGATCTCCCGGCTCGTCTCCGCCCGCAGCCGCTCCCGGCGGCTCATCACGGCCTCGACGCGTTCACCCTCGTCCTTGCTCACGTTGAGTAGGTTACAGGGGTGCATTAGTCTTCGGCGTGACACAAGTACACGCCGTTTCCAAAGGAAGCAGGGAAACCCATGTCCGCTTACGTCATCGTCGGAGTCGACGTGCTCGACGAGGAGGCCGGCCTGGCCTACGCGGCCGTGGCCCAGCCGTCCATCCTCAGCCACGGCGGCCGTTACCTAGTGGCGGGCCCCACGCCCGAGCCCGTCGAGGGCACCTGGGGCTTCTCCCGGTTCCTGGTCATCGAGTTCCCCGACATGGACCGGATCCAGGAGTGGTACGACTCCCCCGAGTACCGGCGGGCCCGGGAGATACGGAAGAGCGCGGCTCGGGTGCGGATGCTGTTCGCCGAGGGCTCGCCGCCCGAGGGCTTCTCCCTCCCGGCCTAGTAGTGGCGGCCGTCACAGTGGACGCCGAGGGCGGCCCGCTGACGCCAGCGCCGTCAGCGACGCCAGCGCCGTCAGCGAGCGGCGCCGCCCGTCAGCGAGACGTCCAAGGTGGGTTTTGCGGTGGCCGGGAGCCACTGCCCGCCGGTGCCGCCATCGGTGCCGCTACCGGCGCCCGTGGGCAGTCGGCGCCAGCCCAGCCCGGGAGCGAGCAGGGAGAGGTCGCCACCGGGGCTGCGCACCAGGGGAAACCGCTCCTCCCAGGTCCCGCTCGCCGGGCCGGTGCCGTCGGTGAACCCGACGACGAGCTCGGCGGGCAGCGACGCGCCGGCGGTCCCGATCTCGTCCGGGCCGGTGCCGGGACCGGTGGTGAGCACGAACGTGTGCGTGATCGTCACCGGGACGGCTGTTCGCGGGGTGCGGACCTCCCCGCCGAGGCGGACGTACAGCCGCGCATCCCCCGACCGGACGGGTGCCGTCCCAGTGTCACCGGGAATCCGTACCTGTACACGGATCTCGACGCGGCTCCCGGTGACCTGCCTCAGCGGCACGAAGGACCCCCGGAAGCTGCCCGGGACCGCCGGGTCGGCGATCTCGTCCGGCCGCAGGCGGAACATCGCCCGGTCCGGCATCCGGTCAGGCAGCGCGGCCGAGCCCGGCCCGATGTCCGCCGCGAAGACGACGGGTCCGTCGAGGTCGGGGGAGTTCCGCAGCGAGTGGTAGGGGACCTGCGTGTAGCGGCTCGGGACCGTCGGCGTCACCAGCACCACGGCCGGCCCGCCCAGGTCGTCCGGGAGCAGCGCGGCCAGGAAGTCGTTGCCCTCGTTGACCCCGCGCTGCACGTCGATCCGGGGCTGCAGGGTCGGCACCGTGATCGCGACGAGCCCGGCGACGGCCACGGCCACAGCGCCCGAACGGACCATGCGCCCGGCCAGGCCGCGCGCGGTGCCCGAGGCGGATGAGCCCGGGCGGCGGGACAGCGGCGACCGCGCCGGGAGGAACGTCCACAGCCATCGGGCGCCGTCGGCCGCGAGGATGACGACCGGGGTGAACGCGGCCAGATGGTAGTGCGGGCCAAGGCCGTTGCGCAGGCCCGGCATGGCAAACGCGGACCCCCACCAGAACGTGTAGCCGGCCAGCACCACGCCCGTCGTCGCGAGCAGGAACAGGCGCTCGAGCCGCCGCCGCGGCGCCACCAGGCCGACGGCGGCCAGCGCGATCAGCGCGGCACCGCCGAAGAACCAGCTCGGCGCCACCTCGAGCGTCTCCTGGAGGGCGTCGAGCGCCAGCCGGCGGGTGAACAGGAAACTCGACTCGGACGGCAGGATCCGGCGCGGGCCGAAACCGAACCGGTCCAGTGGGTCCGAGGCCGACAGCGGCATACGCAGGGGCGATCCGGTGACCCGCCAGCAGTAGGCGAGCAGGGCGACGACCAGCGGTAGCGCGCCGATCACCGCCCAGCCCGAACGCCGCAGCAGCGTCCCGAGCTCCCGCCGTCGCCGCACAGCCGCGAGCACGATCACGGGAAGGACCACGAGCACGACGTCGAACGGCCGGATCAACAGCACCAGCCCCAGGCCCGCTCCGCCGCCGGCAAGGGCGGCCCGCGCCCCCGTCCGCGCACCGCGCAACAGCTCCGCGCTGGCCAGGACGAGCACGGCTGCACCCGGGGCGTAGGCGAGTGGCAGTGCCGTATGCAGGAGGACCAGCGGCGAGAGCGCGACGCCCACAGCGGCGGCCACCGCGCTCCAGGCATGGTCGAAGAGCTCGCGGGCGAGGCGGTACGTCCCGACGACCCAGACCCCGGCGACCGCGGCGGGCGCCACGGCCATCGTGCCGAACAGCGCCTGGGACAGCGCGAGCAACGCCGGCCAGCCCGGCAGGTACTTGGTGAACACGCGGCCGTCGTGCACACCCGTCAACCACGGCCGGAAGAACGGTTCGACGGCGCCCGCGTCCAGGGTCAGCCGCCCCTCGAGCAGCATCCGCGCCTGGAGGATGTACGCGGCCTCGTCCGCGTCGCCGGAGCCTTCCGGGTACAGCGTGACCCGCAGGACCAGGCTCGCGACGAAGGACAGGAGCGCGACCACCGCGACGACGCCGGCCGGCGACCGGAACCGGGACAGAGACAGGGACAGAGACAGGGACGACCGGGCCCACTGGAACTGCCGGCTTTGCCGGAACCGCCGGAACCGCCGGCCTCGTGGGCCTGCGTGCGTGCCCGCTCCGGACGGCTCCGCGTGACCGGTGCCGTCGGCCAGGTCGACGGGTGTGCCCGGGAGCGTCCCGGCGGTGCTGTCCGCCGTGGTCGGACCACCTCCGGTCGACGCGCCGACCGGGGAGTCGACAGTCATCGGCGGCGGCGGCGGGGTGCGGCGGCGTCCGTCATGGTCGCGCCGTGATCCGGCGCGGCGCGTTCCCGGTCATCCGTGTCAGCCCCATCCAACCTCGATCACACCATTCATCCGTGACCTGTTGATCGCACCGAATGTGCCGTCCGCAGCGCCTGAAATGATAAGAAACCGCTCCGGGACGGCCGAAACCGGGGCTCGGCACCACGCGCCGGCCAGGGGCACCCGGTGGACGTCGCGACCCGGCGGGCATGGGCAGCCCGGCGAAGGGGCCTGACGGGACCTGGTGGCTCGGCAGCGACGGACGGGCTGACGGATGTGGCGGGCCGACAGAGGTGGCGGGCCGACAGAGGTGGCGGGCCGACAGAGGTGGCGGGCCGACAGACGGGAGTGGGCCGGACGACAGGAGTGGGCTGGCAAACGGGGGTCGGCCGACCGACATGGGTGGCACGGTCGCCGTGGCGCCTCGGTCACTGTCCGGCCGGCGGCCCGGCGGCCCGGCGGYCCGGCCTCAGATCATCGGCAGTCCGGGTCCGGGACAATCTTGGTGTTGGCCGAGGGAATGTAGCCGTCGTCGTCGGCGAAATGTGTGGTGGTGTAGCCGCGGAGGCCGTGGCCGACGCATTTCGTGGCCAGGTTCCCGAAGTGATCCGGAAAATTGAACACCTCGGCCGGCGTGTCATCCCCGCGCCGGTTCAGGACGGGCGCGTCACCCATCCCCCGCTCGTCGTCGTCGCCGCATCCGGACAGGAGTACCAGCAGCGCCACACAGGTCGCCGTCACCCCCGCCCGCGAGAGGATACGTCCCATGCCGGCCACTATCCCTCCGGATCACCCCGACCCGTGGCGATTGTCTTTTCCGCGACGTGACCGAACCGCGGGCATACGGTGTGGCCATGGCGACCTGGGACGACGTGCGCCGGCTGGCGCTGGCGCTGCCCGAGACGAACGAGAGCCCCTCATACGGTTCGGCCTCGTGGCGGGTACGGGACAAGGGCTTCGTGTGGGAGCGCCCCCTGCGGAAAACAGACCTCGCCGCGTTCGCCGCCCGCGGCGAGAAAGCGCCGGACGGCCCGGTCCTGGGTGTGCGCGTCGCCGACGAAGGAGTCAAGAACGCGCTGATCGCCGACAGCCCGGCGGTCTTCTTCACCGTCCCGCACTTCGACGGCTACCCGGCGGTCCTGGTCCGCCTCGACCGGATCTCCGTCGAGGAGCTGGACGAGCTGGTCGTCGAGGCCTGGCTGCTGCGGGCCCCGAAACGCGCCGCGAGGGCATACCTGGATGCCCGGTGACCTTCCGCCGAGCAGCGGGCCGACGTCGCGGGTATCGATTCTCCACGGCGGAGGCGTTACAGTCACCGCCATGGAGCCCGTCCAGGATTCCGGTACGGACGACTGCTACTCCTGCGGCGGTAATGAGGCGCTCAATGATCTGCCGCCGTGGCAACGAATCCTCGTCGGCACCGGTTGGCGGGTCGCGCACGCGATCAACTGCGCGCTGCCCGGATGGCTGGTCGTCATCGCCCGCCGCCACATCACCACGGTGGCCGAGCTGGACGCGGCGGAGGCCACCGAGCTGGGTCTCGTCACCTGGCGGCTCAGCCGGGCCCTGATCGAGGTGACAGGGTGCGCGAAAACATATGTCGCGGCATTCTCCGAGGCGGCGGGATTCACCCATCTCCACGTTCATGTCGTGCCCCGCGCACACGGCCTGCCGACGGACGAACAGGGCCCTGCGGTGTTCACCCATCTCCGCCGGCCAGCCGCGGAATGGGTGCCCGAGGGCACGATGGACGATCTCGCCCGGGCCCTCGCCGCGCGGATCGCGACCGAGCCCTGACCACCGAGCCCTGACCACCGGGCCGGGCCGCCGCGGCCGCTCAGCGGTTGCGCAGGCGTTCCACCGCGCGGCGGTCGCGTTTGGTCGGACGTCCCGTCCCGCGGTCGCGAACCGCCATCACCGGAAGGCGTTCCGGGGGCGGCGGGCTGTTGTCGATGTAGCACTCCGCCGCCACGGCGGCGCCCACCCGCTTGGTGAGGACCTTGGTGACCACGACGACGCGTTCGTGGCCGGCCTGGCGAAGGCGCACCTCGTCGCCGGCGCGGACCATGCGCGCCGGCTTCACCCGCTCGCCGTTGAGACGGACGTGGCCGCCGCGGCAGGCATCTCCGGCCTGCGTCCGCGTCTTCACGAGCCGGACGGACCAGATCCAGATGTCGATCCGAGTGCTCTCCTCCACCGACGCCATAATGAAGACTCTACGAACCGGCCGCCCCCGGACGAGTCCCATCGCTACCGACACGCGGCGATGACCCACGAATGATCGGGTTCGATAGCCTCGCGACCATGGCGGGGGAGGAACTGCACCTACGCGGAGCCGACGGAGCCCGCCGGGCAAAACTGTGGCTCGAGGCCACGACCCGCGCGAACGTCTACTACGTCACCCCGGAACCGGTGGCGGTCGCGAAACTGAGCTACCAGTGGGCGGACGGACGCGGCTTCTCCTACGACCTGGGCGGTGTGCTGCTCGGCGGCGAGTTCCAGGGCCACGAGTTCGTCGCGGAGTCGAAGTTCTACAACGGCCATCACGACCAGGGAACGCTTTACGTGGAGTTTCTCGCGAAGTGCTACCGGGCGCTGTCGTTGCAGCCGGCCCGCATCGACCACTTCATGTGGATCACCTGGGCGCCGTTCCTGGTGACCCGCTGGCCGGACCTCTGCTCACCGAACGAGGTCAGGTCGGCCGTCCTCACGCATCATCGGAGAGTGTTCGGCTGCCCGCGCGACCACGAGGGCAGCCTCGTCTCGGACGAGACCTGCGAGAGCGTCGCGGAGCGCCTGTGGATCATCGTACTATCGGAGCGTCAGGAGAAGCTGGTCATCTCCGCCGAGAACCTGAATATACTTCGAGGCAYCGGCACCGAGAGGGGAGCCAGGTGACCACCCCGACCTACGCCGCCGAGCTGGAAGCCGCGTTGAGCATCTCCAGCACGCAGGAGAGTATCGGCAGTATCAAGGCCGTCGTCGCCAGAGAAATACAGGCGACCGATTCCTCCGTACAGATCCGGGACACCGGGTACTTCAATCATTCATATATGCCCGACTTTGTCCTCGACTGGCCGGACGACGCGGCCGCGGGCCAGCGTTTCATGTACCTGAAGTTCGGCGGGGACGTCGACTACTTCGTCCGGGACGTCGCCCTCGTCGAGGACCGCGAGCCGATCGTCTTCAGCATCGGGCGGTACCGGAACGCGGGCGACGCCCACGTTCGCCTCGCCGCGGAGGCGGGCACCGCCAACACCCTGCTCACCGATGCCGACGGCCTCGCCACGATGATCGAGCGGCGGGACCGCTCCCCCGATATCAGAATCATCTCGACGGCGTTGACGCAGGACGGCCGTGGTGTCCTCGACGCCGTGAACGCCTCGGCCATCGCCGACGGCTTCAGCCAGGGCATCGACGCGGCGCGCGCGCTCGCGGTCGAGGGCACCAGGCGGGCCACCGAGATCGTCACCGCCAGCCTGCGCCGCCGGCAGTCCCGGCTGCTGAACCAGTTCCTCCAGGCCGTCTGGGTGGGCTCCGGGGGGAACATCGCCGGATTTCCGGGTGTCCGCGATCTCTCCGGCGAGGTCACCGACGCCGCCCTGGAATTCCTGCTGACCGGCGAGGAGATAACCGACCCGGTGTTCTGGCGGCGGCTCGGCCGCCGCGCGAGCCTGGAACAGATCGCGCGCCTGCACGTCGACTCCGCGACGCGGAACCTACAGCACTACGTCACCCAGAACATCGGCGTCCTGCGGGCCCGTTCCTATCAGCTGCGGTCGGTTTCGAGAAACGTCACGGATGAAAACCCGCCGTTCGAGTGGAAAATCGAGCGGAAACTGCTCGCGCTGCGCGCCCAGCAGTTCACCGCCTACCTGGACGGCCAGGCGGACGATCCACAGGGAAAGGATTCCGGCGGGCGGTCCGACGGCGTTCCGCTCGCCGGCCTCCTTACCCGGGCGACCGGAACCACCGTGGCAGAACTGGAGATCGCGGCGGAGGGCCGGACGATCGTCTACCGCGGAGAGGACAACATCGACGTCACGCGGGACGAGCGGCTCGCCGCGCTCGCCGAGTCACTCGGGCCGGGCGCCCGAGTCACGAAGGCGCGTCTCCCGATCGCCGACGACCGCAGTCTCGTCTGCGACTTCACGACCCAGGTCGCCGCGCCGCGCGGGCCGAGCAGGATCCCGGTCACCGATCTGCTCGCCAGCCTCCCGCTGCTGCGGGAGCTCACCGCGGCGGAGTCAGATCGCCTGTCCGCGCTGCTCGAACCGGCGACTGATCCTGCGCCTCCCCGCGAGGCCGAACCCGGCGACGTCGAGGAGCACGGATACGCGGCTGGACCCGGAGACGTCGAGAAGCACTGAACGGACCACCCGGGATCGCCGTCAGCGCCACGACGAGCGCGGCAACCAGCAGCGCGGCGGACACGAACAGCGTGTCCTGGCAGGCCTCGGCAAACCGGGCGGCGGCCGGGCCGTCCACCACGGTCGGCAGCACGCCCTCACCGCCGCCGGCCGCGCCACCGCCACCGGCCGCGCCGGCCACGCCCTGGGCGGTGAGGCCGGCCGCGAGTACGACGGAGGTCAGGGCGGTACCGATCGAGACACTCACCTGGTTGGTGATGGTCAGCAGCGTGCTGCCGGACGGCGCGTCCCGGTCGCTCAGATGCCGCAGCGCTGTCGTGATCGTCGGCATGATCGTCGAGCCCGCGCCGACTCCCATGACGGACATCGCCAGCACCATCTGCCAGTACGGGGTGTCGACGCCGAGCAACAGCGTCGCGGTGATCAGCCCGCAGGACGCCGTCACGATCCCGAAGCCCACCACGCGGGCAGGCGGAACCCGGTCGACCATCCGGCTCGCCACCTGCAGCGAAGCCCCGGTAGCGAGCGCCTGCGGGATCGCCAGCATCCCCGTCTCCGCGGGGCTGAGCCCCCGCACGAGCTGCCAGTAGAGCGGCAGGACGAACATCGAGCCGAAGTAGGCCGCCGTGAACAGCGCCAGCGTCGCCGTCCCTGACGCGACAGCCCGCAGCCGCAACAGCGCAACCTGGACCAGTGGGGCGCGCATCCGAGCGGCCCGGACCACGAACACCACCGCCAGCGCGAGCCCGACCAGCGCCGGCACGAGCACACCTGCCGAGGTCACAGTCCCGCGCCGCCCGCTCTCCGCCAGCCCGTAGACGAACAGCGCCAGCCCCGGAGCGACAAGCGCCAGCCCTGGGACGTCGAGCCGCCCGTCAGCACTCTCAAGCGTGCCGCCCCGCTGGACGGCACCCGCGGCCGCGGTGACCGGGCGCAGGACTCGGCTCGCGAGCAGGAGCGCGGCCAGGCCCAGCGGCAGGTTGACCAGGAAGATCCACCGCCAGGAGATGTCGACCAGCCAGCCGCCCAGCGTCGGCCCGATCACCGGCCCGACGAGCACCGGCAGACCCAACAGGCCCATGGCGCGCCCGCGCCGCTCCGGCGGCGTGGCCCGTAGCACAATCGTCATCGCGACCGGGTTGACCAGGCCACCGCCGATCCCCTGCACCACCCGGAAGGCAATGAGCGCGCCGATGTTCCAGGCCAGACCGCAGAGCACCGATCCCAGCACGAACAGACTCAGGGCCGCCATGTAGACACGTCCGGCACCGAACCGTGCCACCAGCCATGCTGTCGTCGGCACGGTCACGGCAAGCGCCAGGGTGTAGCCCGTCGAAACCCACTGGATCACCGGCAGTGAGGCATCGAGATCCGCCGCCAGCGTGCGGATCGCGACATTGATGATCGTGATGTCCAGGATGACGAGCAGGCCACCGAGCACGAGCACCGTGAACACGAGCCCGGTGCGCGGCGGCCCGACCGAGCCGGATGGCGCGGATCGCCCACCCGGCTCCCCTCGGCTCCCTTCCTTTTCCCCCTCCTCTCGCGGCCCCCCTGCCTCCTGCGGTTCCCCTGCCTCTTCCAGACCCGCCAAGCCACCCGGATCACCGCTCACAACCGCGCCCTCCGTCCCACTCGGCTCTGCCGAGAGCACCACCCCGCCACCGACCACCCCACCCTCACACCTAAACCGAAGTAGAGGTCAACCCCAGCCCCTCACCCCCGGCCACACCCTCCAAAAACATGTGTGGCGGGTGAATGAGTCCATGGACTCATTCACCCGCCACACATTCAGTCAAGCGCTGATGCACTCGGGGTTTGAACACGGAGTTGGCTGGATTACCACGGCAGCCTGTGCTCGGTTACCTACCCCTTTAGCGCCCAACACCCGGTGGACGACAGCTTGAGGGATTCCGTGCCTGGACCAGGCGCTGGCCCATTCCGTCTGCCGGCAAATCCACGACTCAGAAACTATGACGTATCGACGCCAGCGACACGGCCGGCTCCTCGAATGTTTTCCTCGGCGTGATATGGGGAATCCGCCGCAGTCTCATCAGCGACCTTGAACCCGTGTGTCGACTCGGGTCGACACGACCCCGTGTCAGCTGACGCCCGGTCAACGCGACCCCGCGTCAGCCGGCGCCTGGGTCCGCGGCAGTCGTGTCAGATGTGTCGGCGGCGTTCGCGTCGTTGCCGGCGGCTGGGTCGGTCTGGCCGCGGCGGGAGTCTCGCATCAGCGGGAACAGGACTACTTCCCGCAGCGTCGGGGCATCGGTGAGCAGGGCGATGAGGCGGTCGATGCCGATGCCGAGCCCGGACATCGGGGGCATCCCGTACTCCATCGCCTCGATGAAGTCCTCTTCCAGCATCATGGTCTCGTCGTCGCCGGCGGCGCGCAGCTCGGCCTGCTCCTCGAGGCGGCGACGCTGCTCGACCGGGTCGACGAGCTCGGAGTAGGCCTTCACCAGCTCCCAGCCGTTCACGACGACCTGGAACATGTCGAGCCGGGACGGGTCCTCGTCGCTGCGCCGGGCCAGCGGGACGAGCTCCGCCGGATGGTGCACCAGGAAACACGGCTGGACGAGGTGCGGGCGGACGGCCTTCTTGTAGAGCAGGTCGACGAGCGCCGCGTAGGAGGCCGCGTCGTCGACCTCGAGCCCCAGCTCGCTGATGCGCGCCCGCAGGGTCGGCAGATCACGGACGACCGTGAGGTCGATGCCTGTCCGCCGGGCGACCTCGGCCCGGTAGTCCAGCTCGGGCCAGTCGGCGCCGAAGTCGAGCTTCACGCCGTCGTAGGTCACCGTCCGGCTACCGAAGACGTCGTCGAGGACGGCCAGGATCATCTCGCGGACGAAGCGCATGTTGTCGCGGTAGTCCCAGTAGGCCGCGTACCACTCGAGCATCGTGAACTCCTGCAGGTGCGAGGGGTCCATGCCCTCGTTGCGGAAGTTACGGCCGAGCTCGTAGACGCGGTCCAGGGAGCCGACGACGACCCGCTTGAGGAACGTCTCCGGCGAGATCCGCAGGTAGAAGTCCTCGCCGAGGGCGTTGTGGTGGGTGACGAAGGGACGGGCGGCCGCGCCCGACGCTGCTTCCTGCAGCATCGGCGTCTCGACCTCGAGGAAGTCGTTGTCGTCGAGGAAGCGGCGGATGCGGGAGATCGTCCGGGCCCTGGTACGGAAGCGCTCCCGGGAGTCGCTGTTCACCAGCAGGTCGAGGTAGCGCCGGCGCAGCCGGGCCTCGATGTTCGACAGGCCCTGCCACTTGTCCGGCAGGGCGCGCACCGTGCGGTTCAGGACGACCAGCTCGGAGGCGCCGACGGTCCTCTCGCCACGGCGGGTGGTGTAGAGGGTTCCGGTGACGCCGACGAAGTCGCCGATCTTGACGGCGCGGGCCCACTCCTGGAAGGTCTCGACCCCGAGCTCGTCCCGGGACAGCGACACCTGGACCCGACCGGCGCGGTCCTGGATGTGGCCGAAGACCAGCCCGCCCATGCGTCGCCAGAGCACCACCCGGCCGGCGAGGCGGACGGCCGTCCCGTCCGCGGCGGCGGCCGCGGCGGAGGTCACCGAGTCGGTGAGATACCCGGAGCGGGGACCCGCCGTGGACTCGTCCGTCGCCATGCACAACACCCTTTTGCGAGAGGCTTCCGCCCGAGAATCCCAGGCGTCTTGACGGCGCCGCGCACGTCGCAGTTCCCGCGGCCCGCGTGGTCAAGCCTACTGGCCGCCTCAGCCGCCCCCGCCGCCCACGCGCCCGCGAGGGCCCGGCCGCCCGCCCTCCACCGCCCGGACGGCCGGTGCCCCCGGAGACCAGTGCCCGCGCAGACCCGTGCGCTCAGCCGGTCTCGACGACGGCCTGGGCGAACTGGGCCTTGTACAGCCGCGCGTAGGCGCCGTCCGCCTCCAGCAGGGCGTCGTGGTCGCCCTGCTCGACGATCGCGCCGTCCTCCATGACGAGGATCGTGTCGGCGTCCCGGATGGTGGACAGCCGGTGGGCGATCACGAAGGCCGTGCGGCCGGCGCGCAGCCGGGACATCGCCCGCTGGATCAGCACCTCGGTGCGGGTGTCCACCGAGCTCGTCGCCTCGTCCAGGACGAGGATCAGCGGCTCGGCGAGGAACGCGCGCGCGATGGTGATGAGCTGCTTCTCGCCGCCGCTGACCCCGACGCCCTCGTCTTCGAGCACGGTGTCGTAGCCGTCGGGGAGCGTGCGCACGAACCGGTCGACGTGCGCGGCGCGGGCCGCCTCGACGACCTGTTCGTGGGTGGCGCCCTCGGCGCCGTAGGCGATGTTCTCCGCGATGGTGCCGCCGAACAGCCAGGTGTCCTGCAGCACCATCCCGATGGATCGCCGAAGGTCCGCCCGCGACATCTCGGCGATGTCGACGCCGTCCAGGGTGATCCGGCCCTCGGTGACCTCGTAGAAGCGCATCAGCAGGTTGATCAGTGTGGTCTTTCCGGCGCCGGTGGGCCCGACGATCGCCACGGTGTGCCCCGGCTCGGCGACCAGCGACAGGTCGTCGATGAGGGGCTTGTCCGGCTCGTAGCGGAACGCGACGTGCTCGAAGGCGACCCGGCCGTGGTCCTGCTCCGGGCGGGCCGGCGCCAGCGGGTCGGGCTCCTGCTCGGGCGCGTCCAGCAGGTCGAACACCCGCTCCGCCGACGCGATCCCGGACTGCACCATGTTCCCCATGCTGGCGAGCTGCGTCAGCGGCTGGCTGAACTGTCGCGAGTACTGGATGAACGCCTGGACGTCGCCGATCGACAGCGCGCCGGAGGCCACCCGAAGGCCACCGACGACGGCCACCAGCACGTAGTTCAGGTTGCCGATGAACATCATCGCCGGCTGCATGAGACCGGAGATGGACTGGGCCCGCCAGCTCGCCTCGTAGAGGCGCTCGTTGTGCTCCCGGAAGATCTCGGCGGACTCCTCCTGCCGGCCGAACGCGCGCMCCAGGGCGTGCCCGGTGTACATCTCCTCGATGTGGCCGTTGAGCCGGCCGGTCGTCTTCCACTGGCTGACGAACTGGGGCTGGGCGAACTTGCCGATCCGGGTGGTGATCACGATCGACACCGGCACCGTGACGACGGCGATCAGCGCGAGGATCCAGGAGATCCAGATCATCATGGCCAGCACGCCGATGATGGTCAGCACCGAGGCGATCATCTGGGACAGGCTCTGCTGCAGGTTCTGCCCGAGGTTGTCGATGTCGTTGGTGACCCGGCTGAGCACCTCGCCGCGCTGGCGGCGGTCGAAGTACCGCAGCGGCAGGCGGGTGATCTTCTCCTGCACATCGGCCCGCAGGTCGCTCAGCATCCGTTGCAGGGCCTTGTTCGCCAGCCGGGCCTGCAGCACCGCGCAGAGACCCGCGATGAGGTAGACGATCAGCACCACCAGCAGCACCCGGCCGATCGCGCCGAAGTCCATCCCCTCGCCGGGGGTGAAGTCGACGGAGGACAGCAGGTCGGCCTGGGTGCCGTGGCCCTCGGCACGCAGCCGCGCGACGGCCTCGGCCTTGGTCGTCCCGGCGGGCAGCCGGGAGCTGAGCAGGCCGGCGAACACCAGGTCGGTGGCGTGCCCGAGCAGCCGCGGCCCGGTGACGGTGAGGCCGATGCCGACCACGGCCAGCCCGACCGCGGGGATCAGCAGCGCGCGCTGCCGGCCCAGCAGGCGGAGCACCCGCCGGGTCGAGGCCGCGAAATCCTCGGGCTTCTCGCCCCCGGCGGCGAAGAACCGACCGGGGCCTGCCATGGGGCGGGCCCCGCCCGCGGGTGGGCGGGTCATGCCGCCTCCTCCTCGGTGAGCTGCGAGAAGACGATCTCCCGGTAGGTGTCGTTGCCCGCCAGCAGCTCGCGATGGGTCCCCGTGCCCACGACCTGGCCGTCGTCCAGCACGATGATCTGGTCGGCGTCGCGGATGGTCGCCACCCGCTGGGCGACGATCACCATCGTGGCGCCGGCTGTCTCGCGCGCGAGCGCCGCGCGCAGGGCGGCGTCGGTCGCGTAGTCGAGCGCCGAGAACGAGTCGTCGAACAGGTAGATGTCCGGACGCCGGACCAGCGCCCGGGCGATCGCGAGCCGCTGGCGCTGCCCGCCGGAGACGTTCGTCCCGCCCTGGGCGATCGGGGTGTCCAGCCCGTCGGGCATCGCCTCGACGAAGTCCCTGGCCTGGGCGATGTCCAGGGCGCGCCACAGCTCGGTGTCGGTGGCCTCGGGATCCCCGTAGCGCAGGTTGGACGCGATCGTCCCGGTGAACAGGTACGGCTTCTGCGGGACGAGGGCGACGGTCTCGGCCATCAGCTTCGGGTCGATGTCACGGACGTCCACCCCGTCGATCAGGACGGCGCCCTCGGAGACGTCGGACAGCCTGGGGACCAGGCCGAGCAGCGTGGACTTGCCACTGCCGGTGCTCCCGATGATCGCGGTGGTCCGCCCGGGGCGAGCGCGCACGCTGACCCCGCGCAGCACCGCCGCCTCGGCGCCCGGGTAGCTGAACATGACGTCGCGCAGCTCCAGCTCGCCGTGGCGCGGCAGCGTGCGCACCGGGTCGGCGGGCGGGCGCAGCGTCGACTCCGTCCCCAGCACCTCCTGGATGCGCTCCGCGCACACCTCGGCCCGCGGAATCATCGAGAACATGAAGGTGGCCATCATGACCGACATCAGGATCTGCATCAGGTAGCTGAGGAAGGCCGTCAGCGCCCCGATCTCCATCGCACCGTCGTCGATCCGGTGCGCGCCGAACCAGATCACGGCGATGCTCGAGACGTTCACCACCGCCATCACCAGCGGGAACAGYAGCGCCATGATCCGACCGAAGCGCAGGGAGACGTCCGTGAGGTCGGCGTTGGCGGTGCCGAAACGGCGCTTCTCGTGGTCGTCCCGGACGAAGGCGCGGATCACCCGCAGGCCGGTGATCTGCTCGCGCAGGATGCGGTTGACCTCGTCGAGACGCTCCTGCATCTTCCGGCCCAGCGGCTGCATCCGCCGGACCAGCAGGGTGATCATCGCCGCGAGGAACGGCACGATCGCGACGAGCAGCAGCGAGAGGCCGGCGTCCTGGTGCACCGCCAGCGCGATCCCGCCCAGGCACATGATCGGCGCGGAGATCATCATGGTGAACGCCATCAGCACCAGCATCTGGATCTGCTGGACGTCGTTCGTCGCCCGGGTGATCAGGGACGGCGCGCCGAAGCGGCCGACCTCGCGGGCCGAGAACGACTGGACCTGGTCGAACACCGCGGCCCGGATGTCGCGGCCGACCCCCATCGCGGTGCGCGCGCCGAAGAACACCGCCGCGGCCGAGCAGACGGCCTGCAGGAAGGTCACCCCGAGCATGATCCCGCCGAGCCGGACTATGTAACCCGTGTCGCCCGGCACCACACCGTTGTCGATGATGTCGGCATTCAGGGTCGGCAGGTAGAGCATGGCCAGGGTCGCGGTCAGCTGCAGCACGACCAGCAGCGCGATCGGCCGTGAGTAGGGGGGTAGGTGGTTCCGCAACAGCCTGGTCAGCATGTGATCTCCGTCGGCGGGTGACCCGGCMCGCGCCCGGCTCGGCTGATCCGGGTGCTGGGCGGCGCGGGGTCCTCCATTGATCCGGGTGCTGGGTGTGATCCGGGTGCTCGGTGCGATCCGGTGCTCGGTGTGATCGGACGCTTGGCGTGATCGGACGCGGGTGGCGTGGGCCGTCCGTTGGCAGGTCGACCGACGCGTCGGGAAGCTGGCGATACAGCGTACCGGGGCGCACCGACCATTCCTGGCGGGCGCCGCACGATGCCCGGACCGTCATGATCGGAGATCACCGTGACTGACAGTGGGAGAGACTGCCGGTGGGAGATCGCCAGCGCCCGGGATGTTCGGCGGCGGTCGCACGCGTACCGGCCCCGGGCTTCCGACGATGGTCGGGGCCCGGGGCCGGGTGGAGCTCGCTCGGCGGTGGCCGAGCGCGCATGCGCTCAGCGGCGCTCGAGCGCCCAGGACGCCGCGAAGGCCACGGCAAGTACCACACCGACGATCAGCAGACCGCCGATGATGTAGAAGCCCACCGTCTTCACCAACGCGATGAAGATCGGTAGAGCGGCGGCGAGCAGGAAGAGCCCCCGGCTGCGCACCGGGGCGTTGAACAGCGCGGCGAGCTTGCGCGGCCCGCTCTCCCGCTGGATGTTGAGCTCGTCGACCATCGACGGCATCACCCGGATCGTCGACCAGGTGAGCGCGACGAACGCGATGGCCAGGCCCCACCCGTAGAGGAACCCGACCCCCCGTCCGAACGCGTCGAACGAGGCGCCCGCACCGATCACCGTGATCGCCAACGGGATGTACCAGCCGGTCGTGCGGTCCTGCCGGGCCTGCCCCGCGAACCGGCGCGCCTGCGCGAACCGCTCGCCCCGCCGGCCACCCTCGCCCGGGTTCATGTTGACCATCGTGTTCCTCCCCTCGACGGCCCCCGTCCGTCCTGTCCCGCTGGGACCGGCCGCGTCCCCCAGGCAGCGCGGACCGTTCGCCCTCGACTGCGAGGACGCGTCCACCCAATCGTCCTGCAGGACGGCACGCCGACGCGCGCGTTCCGTCACTTTCGGAGGAACCCGCGAACGAGTGGACTTATTGCCCGATACGGACCGTCCGGCATATTCCGCCCGGGACAACCGGTCCCCAGCCGCCGCCAGGGGCGACCCGGCGCCGCAGGCTCCGGACGGGGTGGGGCGCGCGGCGGGGAGGTCGTCCTGGCCCTTCACGAGGACCCGGCCGATCATCCAGACGTCCCGGGTGGGCGCGGGGTGGAGTCAGCCCTGGGACACCGGGACTACGACGAGTTCCGCGACGTTCACGTGGGGTGGGGCGGAGGCCGACCAGGCGATGACCTCGGCGACGTCCACGTCACTCAGGGGGTTTGCGACTGACCTGCGCAACTCGGCGAGCGCCTCGCGGGAGCCAGGGAAGACCATGTCGTCGCCCAGTTCGGTCTGCACCAGGCCGGGCTCGACCGTGCGCACCCGCACCCCGCGGGGGCCCAGCTCGACGCGCAGGTGACGGGTCAGATGCTCGATGGCGGCCTTCGTCGCGTCGTAGACCGCGAAGTTCGGGAAGACCTGGTGGCCGCCGACCGAGCCGATGTGGACGAGGTCCGCGCGCCGGCCCTCCGCGGCGGCGGCCAGCAGGTCGTCGATGAACACCCGGCCCGTCCACAGCAGGCCGACCAGATTGGTGTCGATCATGCGGCGCCACTCGTCGACGTCCGCCGCGGCCCAGGGTGCGGCGAGCATCGTCCCGGCGTTGGCGACGACCAGGTCGGCGCGGCCGAGGCGCTCGTGGACCTGGTCGGCGATGCGACGCATCCCGTCCGGGTCGGTCACGTCGCCCGTGACGGGCAGGATCCGCTCGTTCTCGTCGGCCAGGGACCGCAGGCGCGCCTCCCGGCGGCCGACCGCGGCGACCACGGCGCCGTCGGCGGCGAGCCGCCGGGCGGTGGCCGCGCCGATGCCGCTCGTGGCACCGGTGACGACGGCGATCCGTCCCGTGGCGGGCATGCCAGGCAGGCCGAACATGGCGACGTGCCGGGCCGCCTCGGCGTCGTCGGGCCACTGCGGCTCCGGGCCCTGCCCCGGGGCCGCGCCCGGCCGTGAGGGCGCATGGGGGCCAGCGGGCCGGGTCTCGGTCTCGTGCTCGGTCACCGGTCGAGGGTGTCACCTTCCGCCCATGATCGCGCGCCGTGCGTTCATCCGCGAGGGTCCGTCTCCGCGTCGATGCAGTAGATCGAAACGGAGCCGATGCAGCGAGGCGTCGGAAACGCGGCAAGCCCGTCGTCTCAACCACGAGGCGCGGTACAACTCTTGCGTCGCACGTTCCGAGACGGACGGATCCGGCACCGACGGAGACGATCGCGCGCGGGGGTTCCGGCTCCACGCGGCGCGAGGGCGATGACCGACGACGCACGGGAGGACACCATGCCCGCCGAACGGCAGCTCCCCTCATCGGAAGCGCGGGAGCTGATCGAGCTCACCGCCACCATGTGCGACCGCGAGCTTGCTCCGAGAGTCACGGAGTACGAGGCCGCCAGCCGCTTCCCGCGCGAGGAGTTCGCGGTGCTCGGCAAGGCCGGGCTGCTGAGCCTGCCGTACCCGGAGAGCTTCGGCGGCGGCGAGCAGCCGTACGAGGTGTACCTACAGGTGCTGGAGGAGATCTCCTACCGCTGGGCGGCCGTGGCGGTCGGGGTGAGCGTGCACGCGCTGTCCTGCTACCCGCTGGCGACCTTCGGCACCCCGGAGCAGCAGGAGGAGCACCTTCCCCGGCTGCTGTCCGGTGATCTGCTCGGCGCCTACTGCCTGTCCGAGGCGCACGCGGGGTCGGACCCGGCGGCGATGCGCGTGACGGCCACCGCCACCGACGACGGCTACCTGCTCAACGGTACGAAGGCGTGGGTGACCCACGGCGGCGCCGCCGACTTCTACACGGTCTTCGCGCGGACGTCGTCCGACACCCGCGGCGGGATCTCCTGCTTCCTCGTCGACGCGGGCACGCCCAACATCAGGTTCCACCCGCCCGAGAAGAAGATGGGGCTGACCGCGTCGCCGACGACGCAGATCAGTTTCGACGACGTCGCGGTCCCGGCGTCGCGCCTCATCGGCAAGGTGGGGCAGGGCCTGTCGATCGCGCTGTCGGCTCTCGACTCGGGCCGGCTGGGGATCGCCGCCACCGCCGTCGGGCTCGGGCAGCGCGCGCTGGACGACGCCGTCGCGTACGCGAAGGAGCGGGAGGCGTTCGGGAAGGCGATCATCGACCATCAGGGGCTCGGCTTCCTGCTGGCCGACATGGCGGCCGCCGTCGAGTCCGCGCGGGCCACCACCCTGGCCGCAGCCCGGCGCCGGGACGCCGGGCTGCAGTACGGGCGCGCCGCATCCGTCGCAAAGCTCGTCGCAACGGACGCGGCCATGAAGGTCACCGAGGACGCCGTGCAGGTCCTCGGCGGCGCCGGCTACACCAAGGACTTCCCGGTGGAGCGGTACATGCGCGAGGCCAAGGTGATGCAGATCTTCGAGGGGACCAACCAGATCCAGCGCCTCGTCATAAGCCGCCACCTCGCCCGCGGCTGACCGGACGCGGCGGCAGGGATCGGGCAGGACGGAACCCGCCCAGGACGACGCCTGTTGAGGACTGAGGTCACACAGACCTCACATCTGGTGTCAATACTGTGCATCCTCGCCCTGGATCCGGAACTCACGGCTGATCGAGGTCCCAGATGCGCCGTCCGCCCCGTCTCGTCCTTGTCCTCGCCGCCGCGCCGTTCGCGGCCGCCCTTGTCGCCGGCTGCACGCAGGGTGGCGGGGCCTCCGGGACGCCCGCCACGACATCCGGGCCGGTCACCGCGTCGGGTGCCGCGCCGACGGCGGTGGCGGTGCCGGGCGACAGCTGGGAGACGGTGGACCCACGCGCGGTCGGTCTGGACCCGGTGAAGCTCGAGGACATCGCGCACGCCGCCGAGCAGGGCAAGTCCAACTGTCTGCTGGTCTCGCGCAACGGCAGGATCGCCGGCGAGTGGTACTTCAAGGGCTTCACCCCGACCACACCGCAGCCGGTCTTCTCCATAACGAAGTCGCTGACGTCCACGCTCGTCGGCATCGCGCAGGACGACGGTGACCTGCGGCTGGACGATTCCGCCGGCACCTGGGTGCCGCAGTGGAAGGGCACGCCGGCGCAGGCCGTGACCGTGCGCGACCTGGTGAGCAACGACTCCGGGCGGCAGTGGAGCACGACGATCGACTACCAGGAGCTGATCGCGGCGCCCGACCAGACCGCGTTCGCGGTCGCGCTGCCCCAGGAGCGGCCGCCCGGCGAGGTCTGGGCCTACAACAACTCGGCCATCCAGACGCTGGAGCAGGTGCTGAGCGGCGCCACCGGGCAGGAGGTCAGCGACTACGCCCGGGAGCGGGTCTTCGAGCCGCTCGGCATGGCCGGCAGTCGGATGACGACCGACCGCGCCGGCAACACCCTGACGTTCATGGGCCTGCAGACGACCTGCCGGGACGTCGCCCGTCTCGGCTACCTGATGCTCGCGCACGGGGAGTGGAACGGTCAGCGGGTCGTGTCGAGCGACTGGGTCACCGAGGCCACCGGGCGGTCGTCCACGGAGATGAACGCCGCCTACGGGTACCTGTGGTGGCTCAACCGCGAGGGCGTCCTCGCCCAGCCGCTGGCGGCCTCCGACATCTCCGCGGCCGCCGACCCCACCACCCGCCACGGTCAGCTGGTGCCGACGGCGCCGGCGGACATGTACTGGGCGATCGGGCTTGGCAACCAGATCCTGCAGATCGACCCCGGGTCCGGCACGGTCGTCGTCCGGCTGGGTAGCGGGGAGGCCCGGCCGCAGCCGCCGACATTCGGTGTCGCGGACGCCAGCCGGGTGGTCACCGAGGCCCTCGTCGCCAACTGAGCCCACCCGCGGTTCCCGGCGGCCGTGCCAGCCGGTCCCTCTGCGGTCCGCGGTCGCCCGTGGCTGCCCATGGCTGCCCATGGCCGGCGCCGGCCGGGCGGGGGCAATTCGCGGCAATCGGCGGGAAAGATCAGAATAGTCCGGAGGATCGCGGACGGACATCCGTCGCCATCCGGGTTCGCCGTTCCTGATCCATCGTGACGGGCAGTGGCCGTCGGCCTGTTTCGGTCGGGTCAGGGAAATCATCTCGACATTGATCGGACGGCCGCCGGGTTGCGACGGCGCGTTGCGACGCAAGCCCCGTTCCGGCTGGTCAAGGCCTGACGCGACGGCGTCCCGATCCTCGGGTTGTGCGGCCTTGCCGCGCATTCGGGTGCCGGGTTTCCTGATGATGCAACGTTTCGCGGCATTACGCCGATGTTCATCCGGTAAAGGGGGAAACAGGTGTGGGAACACATAGCGGGTGGCGTGCCCGCGAGCGGCGCTCACCGGCACGCGAACGGGATGGGCTCAACGTCGGACGTCCGGGCGGACCGGTTCGGGAAGACACACGGTTCGTGACGGCTGACCGTTCCGGACAGGACGAAAACGCCGGCCAGACAGCCAGCATCCACACATCACGGGCACACGGGTCGTATCATGCGCAGCGACCGGAGCGGGGGGTCGGGGAACCCGCCGGTGCCACCGTCCCCCCGTCCGGCGCATCGAGGTCGCGCCGACGAGCGGACCGGAGAGAGGATCTGCGCAGTGCCGCGAACTCGTCCTTCGGCCAGCCTGCCAGTGCAAGTCCGGGTGGTGTGTGGGTGAGCCTCGCGGGGGCGCGCCCCAAAGGGCCGCGAGCCGATTTGAAGGACGGGCCGCAGCGAATCCTCCTTACCCGTTTAAATGAACTTAATAATCCCTATCGGGTCAGCTATGAGATGGTGGCCCGGGCGCTGTGGTCCGACCCCGGTCCCACGAAGATCCAGCGCTCGCGGACGCGTGACCTGAGCCGCCAGTTCCGCGGCGAGAAGGCCATCGAATGGCGGGTGGTCGAGGTCTACGTCAACCTGCTGTTCACCGAAACCGATCCGGCGCGCGCCGCACACCTGGAGAACCTGCGTCAGCTGCACGTCCAGGCGTTCGGCGCGACCGTCGACCCCGACGGCCAGCCCACCCCCGAGCCCGAGCCACCGGCCATCGACCCGGCCTACGTCGCCGAGCTCAAGCGTCAGCTCGAGGAGTCCCGCACCCGCGCCTCGTTCGCGACCGCGCTGCTCGTGATCGTCCAGGCGGAGAACACCGCGCTGCGCGGGCGGGGGGCGTCGTTCGACTGGTTCGGCCCGGCGGCGGCCACCGCCGGCGCCCCCGGCAACGACGGCGCCGCGGCTGACACCGCGGCCGGTGGCAAGGCCGGCGGCGCGAACGGCACCGCGGTCGGCGGCACGGGCGCGCCTGGCGGCGGAGCCGGTGCGGGCGACGGGCGCGACCGGTCCGCTCGGCGAGCCCGGCCCGGATCGGACGGCGGCGGCGGCGTGTACCCGCTCATCGACCCGGCCACCGCTCCCATCGTGCGCCGGCAGGGCCATCGCGCCGGGCAGCGCCGCCGGCCGGGCTCACCGGCCGGCGCGGGTGACTCGCCGGGGCCCGGGGGAAAGACCCCCGTGTACCTCTCCGGGGCGGCGCAGGCCCCGCCGTCGACGCTGACGGCCCTCGCCCGCAACCGGTCGGTCACGGCGGCGTTGTACCGCCTCCCGACGCCCGAGCAGGCCTCCGACGACCTCGGGCTCGACATCCTCGTGGGGCGGGAGAAGCGCCGCCGCGGAAGGCCACGCTGAGGGCACGGGGAGCACCTCGTCGGCGGAGCAGCATCACGGAACAGCGCCGCGGAACGGCGTCAAAGCAGTGACAGGCCGGCGGCCTGCTGCTCGAAGGCGAGCAGGTGGCGCTTGCGCTCCAGGCCGCCGCCATAGCCGGTGAGGCTGCCGTTCGCACCGATCACCCGGTGGCACGGGACGATGATGCTGATCGGGTTGCGACCGTTGGCCAGTCCCACCGCGCGTGACGCGCCCGGCTGGCTGAGGCGGCGCGCCAGCTCGCCGTACGAAATCGTCTCCGCGTACGGGATGTCGCACAGTGCCTTCCACACCTTGCGTTGGAAGTCGGTGCCGGTCGGGTTCAGCGGCAGGTCGAAGGACGTCCGGCGGCCCGCGAAGTACTCGGCGAGCTGGCCGGCGGCGGCCTGGAGGACGGCGTCTCCGGGGGCGGTGGTCCCGGGAGCGGTGGTCCCGGGGGCGGCCGGGGCCGGTTCGCCGAACCAGGCCTGGTCCGGCAGGTGGCGCTGGGCGTCCAGGTAGCAGCCGACGAGCGCGCCGCCGCTCGCCACCAGCGTCAGCGGCCCGACCGGGCTCTCCACGACGGCGTGCGTGCGCTCGGCGGCGTCCGGCGGGACGGGTTGGCTGCGGGTCACAGGCGTTCCTCTCGGCGGGCGGTGGCCGGGCCGGGGTGATCCGGCGCGGGCATCCGGTTGACTGGATGGTCGAGCACCGCCCACAGGTGCTGGACGGCATAGGCCCGCCAGGGGCGCCAGGGGGCGGCATGCCGGGACAGCGCGGCGGGGGTGGCCGGCAGACCGAGCCGTTCGGCCCCTCGGCGGACACCGAGATCACCGGGCAGGAAGGCGTCCGGGTCGCCGAGGGCCCGCATCGCGATGGTCTCGAGCGTCCACGGGCCGATGCCGGGCAGGACCGCCAGCGCGGCGCGGGTCCGCTCCCAGTCTCCGCCCGCACCCAGCTCGATCATGCCGGACACCAGCCCGCCGACCAGCGCGGCGAAGGTCCGCCGCCGGGCGGCCGGCAGGGCGAGCCCGCGCGGCGCCCCGGCCCGGCGGCCGGCCGGGACGGCGTCCGCGAGGGCGGTGGACTCGGCGTACTCGGTGTGCTCGGCGTACTCGATGTGCTCGGCGAGGTCCGCGATCTGTGGCCAGAGGTGGGTGAGGCCGCCTTCCGGATCATGGATCGGCGTGCCGACGGCCGTGACGAGCCGCGCGGCGTGGGTCCGCGCCGCCGCGACGGAGACCTGCTGTCCGAGGACTGCGCGCACCGCGAGCTCGGCCGGGTCGACGGTGCGCGGAACACGCCGGCCCGGTGCCCGCGCGACCAGCGGCGCCAGCGCCGGGTCGGCGGCGAGCTGCCCGTCGACGGCGATCGGGTCCGCGTCGAGGTCGAGCAGCCGGCGGCAGCGGCCGATGACCGGCGCGAGGTCGCGCACGTCGGTGAGGGCGAGCCGGCAGCCGATGTGGTCGGGCAGCGGCCGCAGGGCGACGATCGCGTGCCCGTGCGGCGTGCGCATCGTGCGCCGGTAGGCACCGTCCCGCCACTCCTCGACCCCGGGAACGGCCGTCGCGACGAGGTGCCCGAACAGGTTGTCGGGATACAACGGGGCCCGGAACGGCAGCCGGACGGTCAACGTCACGGCACCGGTGGCCGCCCTCGGTACCGGCACGACGGACGGGGGCGTCGCCGGGTTGCGACGGCGTCGCAGATCGCTCGGCGCGGCGGCGAAGACCTCGCGCATGGTGTCGTTGAAGGCGCGGATGCTGTTGAAGCCGGCGGCGGTCGCGACGTCGCCCATGCTCAGGTCCGTGGTCTCGAGCAGGAGCCGGGCGGTCTGGGCGCGCTGGGCGCGGGCCAGCGCGAGCGGCCCGGCACCGAGCTCGGCTGACAGGTGCCGCTCCACCTGGCGTGCGCTGTAGCCGAGCTGACCGGCAAGCCCGTGGACACCGTCGCGGTCGACGACGCCGTCCACGATGAGCCGCATCGCGCGCGCCACGACGTCGGCGCGGTGGTTCCACTCCGGCGAGCCGGGACTCGCGTCCGGGCGGCAGCGCTTGCAGGCCCGGAACCCGGCGCGCTGCGCGGACGCGGCGGTCGGGTGGAACCGCATGTTCTCGGCCCTGGGCGGCCGCGCCGGGCAGCTCGGCCGGCAGTAGATGCCGGTGGAGGTCACCGCGACGAAGAACCACCCGTCGAACCGGGCGTCCCGCGACCGCACCACCCGCGCGCACAGCTCGGCGTCGAGATGCGGGCGGGCGGGCGCGGTGATGGGCACCCGTCCAGCATTCGCGCGCGGGAACCGCCAGGTCCAGCGAGAATCCGACACCACGGTCCGCGGCCGGGTCCGGCGGCCGGGTCCGGCGGCGGCATCGACCGCGTGGCCCGACGTGGGCCAATCAGCGCGTGTGCCCCCAGCGCGGGCCCGGGTCGGTGGTCACCGCGCGGGCCGGGCGGGGGCTCGGTCAGCTGGCGGCGAAGGCGCGGCTGAGCATGGTCGCGGCGAACTCGTCGGCGGGGACCGGCTCTCCGAACAGGTGGCCCTGGCCCAGGTCCGCGCCGAACGAGCGCAGCGCCGCCGCCTGCTCCGGCTCCTCGACCCCCTCGGCGGTGACCGACAGCCGCAGCCTGCGGGCGAACTCCACGATCGCCTCCACGAGGTGGTCGTCCCGGCCGGGCTCGGTGCCCCGACCGAGCTTCTCGACGAAGAGCCCGGCGAGCTTCAGCCCGCGCACCGGCATGGTCGACAGGTAGACGAAGTTCGACCACCCCGTGCCGAAGTCGTCGATGACGATGCGGACGCCCAGGTCGTTGAGCGCGTGCAGCGCGGTGACCTGGTCGCCGCCGGAGTCCATGAGCACCGTCTCGGTCAGCTCGAGCTGGAGCCGCCGCGGCGGCAGGCCCGTCCGGTCCAGCACCTTCTCGACCGCGCCGACCAGGCCCGGCTCGCGGAGCTGGCGGGCGGAGAGGTTCACGCTGATGAACATGTGCGCCGGCCAGTCACGCGCGGTCTCGCAGGCCCGTTCGAGCACCCACAGCCCGAGCTGGACGATGAAGCCGGAGTCCTCCGCGAGGGCGATGAACTCACCCGGACGGGTTGGCCCGAGGCGGGGGTGGTCCCAGCGGAGCAATGCCTCGGCCCCGGCGACCGTGCCGTGCCGGAGGTCGATGATCGGCTGGTAGGCCAGCGAGAACTCGCCTCTGTCCAGGCCCGGGCGCATCGATCGGGACATCAGGCCACGTGCGGCCTCCCGGGTGCCGCGGTCGGGGTCGAAGGCCGTCCACCGGTTCTTGCCGCCGTTCTTCGCCCAGGTCAGCGCGGCGTCGGCCGCCGCGACGAGGTCGGACGGGCTGGTGTCGGCGACCGCCATCTCGACCACACCGATGCTGCACGTCGCGGGCAGGTCGCGGCCGTCGACGCGGGCGGGCTCGCGCAGCGTGTCCAGGACCCGCCGGGCGATGCCGGTCATCTCGTCGAGCCCACCGCAGTCCGGGACGAGAATCATGAACTCGTCACCGCCCATCCGGGCCACGGTGCGCTCCGCCACGGCGATCCCGCCCAGCCGGCGGGCGACCTCGGCGAGGAGCTGGTCGCCCACCTCGTAGCCGAAACCCTCGTTGATCATTTTGAACCGGTCGAGGTCCAGACAGCACAGACCGACCCGCGCGGACGGCGGCGCGTCCCGGAACACCGCCTGCAGCCGGTCGAGGAACTCGGCCCGGTTCGCGAGTCCGGTCAGCGGGTCGTGCTGGGCATGGAAGCGGAGCTCCTCCTGCAGGCGGCGGCGTTCGGTGATGTCCTCGAGCATCACGACGCCGAACCAGTCACCGGCCACTCCGGGCCAGGTGGTCGAGAGCGTCAGCGCCACCCAGGTCGGCGTCCCGTCGGGCCGCAGGATGCGGCATTCTCCGCGGGACCGGCCGCGCCGGGCCTCACGCCACAGCCAGCGCACCACCTCCCGGTCGGCCGGATGGACGATCTCGGGCAGCGGCCAGGCCAGCGGGGCGGTGTGCCCGCTGAGGCCGAGGATCTCCAGCGCGGCGTCGCTGGCCTCCACGATGCGCCCCGTCCGGTCGGCGACGAGCATGCCGAGGGCGGTGCCGCTGAGCACGGCGTGCAGCCTGGTCTGGGAGATCCGCCGCTCGCGCTCGGCGCGGGCCCGGGCGCCGAGGTCGACGCGACGCGCTGCGGCCTGGCCGTCCCGCGTGCGCTCCCGGAGGGTCTCGGTGTGGCCGCGGACGAGCTCGCCCAGCAGGTCCACGACCCGCTCCGTCGACGCGGCGGGCACCCGGCCCGGCAGCGTGTCAGCCCGTGGCGGCCTGCGCAGCAGAGCGCCCTCGCCCGACGGCCCGGCCCCGGGAGCGGCCGCGCCGCTGTTCCCCATCGCGGCGGTCGCCGTACCCGTGGGCACCCGCCCGGCGAGCCCCTTCGCGGCGGTGGCCGTGGCGGCAGGCCCCGTCGCCGCGGGTGCGCCGCCGGCGAGCCCCATCGCGGCGGTCGCCGTCGCGGCGCCCGGGTGAGCCGTGCCCGCCGGGCTGGTCTCGGGGCCGTCGGCCGGGCGGGCCCAGCCGCCGGTGTGGTGGGCCAGGTGCCGGCCGAACAGCCGGACGGTCCGTCCGAGGGCCTCACCGGACGTCACGTGGCCGTGGACCAGCCGCGCGCCCACGTCATAGCCGATCTCGGGCCGGAACGGCTCGGCACTCACCGCCCGGACCAGCGCCGCCGCCAGGCGTGCCAGCCAGGCGCGGGCGTCCGCGGCGGCGAGCGGAAGGAGATCGACCGCAGTGATCTCGGCGAACCACCGGTCCACCAGGTCCGCCGTCTCGGTCTCGATCGTCACCGGATACCTCAGTCCCGCCGTGGAGTACCGCTTCCGCATTGCCGGTCATTCACCGGAACTGCTCGCTTACCTCGCGTTATCATTCGGACAAAACGGTCGGATTCTCCCAACCGCCGCAAACCGTACTCCAGTCTGCACGGCCACCGCGGTCTCCAGCCCAAGCGCGCCATGGGCACGATTGCCGTCCCGCCACCGTTTGACCACTCGAGAACCGGGCATCCACCCGTCGCCACCACGCCGGGAAAGCACCATGAGGCCGGATGCCGGCACGGGTCTCCTGTGAGGAGTACCACCCCACCGGTGGCCCGAGATTCCGGTGCCATCCAAGGAAAAGAACGAGAAGGAGACACGAAGGCGCGGCCGGGGGCGGCGGCGGAGCGCCTCGCCCGAGCCGAGAAGCGCGGCGTGTGCCGTGCAGGGCCGTGGTAATGCGCCGCGGGCGCCGGACGGCCCGTCCGGGGAGGTCCGTCCGGGGCTGCATATCCGGGCCGGTCCCCAGGTGGACGAGCCGGATGTCCCGGAGCAGGCGGTGGCCCCGGAGCAGCGGACACGCGAAGCAGAAGACACCGCGAAACAGAAGACACAGGGAGCCCCTGAGCGGGCGACAGGGAGGCGACCGCGCAGATGCGCATCGTACTCAACGTGATCTGGCTGGTGCTGTGTGGAGTGTGGCTGGCGATCGGCTACGCCCTCGCCGCCCTCGTCTGTTTTCTTCTCATCATCACGATTCCGTTCGGCATCGCGTCGCTGCGCATGGCGAACTACACCCTGTGGCCGTTCGGACGCCGCGTGGTCGACAAGCCGACCGCGGGAACGGCGTCACTGATCGGCAACGTTCTGTGGATCCTGCTCGCCGGATGGTGGCTGGCGCTCGGCCATCTGACGACGGGCCTCGCGCTGTGCCTGACTGTCATCGGCATCCCGCTCGGACTGGCCAACTTCAAGCTCATCCCGGTGTCCCTGATGCCGCTCGGGAAGGACATCGTCCCGGTCGACAGCCGTGACAGCGACCCCTACCTGGCCGGATACCGGTAGGCCGGCCCGTCGGTATCCGGTAGGTCAGCTGGCCGGTCGCCGGGAGGTCGTCGGCGGGCGGTGGCGGTGTGCCGCCGAGGGCTGCCCGATGCCCGTCGGCGCGGCGTGTCTGACGACGTGTTCCGCGTCAATCGCGCCGACGCGCGRCTTCGCCCGCGCATTCCCCTTCGGTACCATCTGCGGGCTGGCGCAAGATGCCATGGGGGGAAATCGTGGGGTACCAGCTCGGAATCGGTCTGGGTGTATCCGAAACAACCGTCGCGGCCATCGAGGCGGGGTGGCCTGCCGTCGTTCCGATCGGCGGCTCCGCGTCCGTGCCGACAATTCCGCACATCGGCGTTCGACCTGGGCTCGGACTGGTTCGAGACCGCCGTCCACACGGCGATGCCGTCCGGGTTCGTCGTCGCGGGCGGCGTGGAACCCGTCCGGACATAGCTGCTCCTTCGGCCCGCGCCGGCGGCATGTGCCGTGTCCGGAAGGCGGACGCGGCACACCGCCGGTAACGTCGTCGCTGGCGGCTACTGGCGGCGATCGGGGCGACATCTCCGGCGAGAGGCGGGCAGATGGACGTGTACGACCATGTCACCGACCTGGTCGGTGACACGCCCCTGGTGCGGCTGACGCCGACGATCGCCGACACGGCGACACCCGTGCTCGGCAAGCTCGAGTACCTCAACCCGGGCGGCTCGGTGAAGGACCGCATCGCCCTGTCGATGGTGGCGGCGGCCGAGCGCGACGGCCGGCTCGCCCCCGGCGGGACCATCGTCGAGCCCACCAGCGGGAACACCGGTGTCGGCCTCGCCATGGTCGCCGCGCGGCGTGGCTACCGCTGTGTCTTCACCATGCCGGACAAGATCAGCGAGGAGAAGCGGGCCGTCCTGCGGGCCTACGGGTCCGAGGTGATCGTCTGCCCGACGGCCGTCGCACCGGACGATCCCCGCTCCTACTACTCGGTCGCCCGCCGGGTGTGCAGCGAGACCCCCGGTGCCTGGAGCCCCGACCAGTACTCCAACCCCGACAACCCGGCCGCGCACGAGGCCTCCACCGGCCCGGAGATCTGGCGGGCCACCGGCGGGCGGGTGACGCACTTCGTCGCCGGCATCGGCACCGGCGGGACGATCAGCGGGACGGGCCGCCACCTCAAGGCGGTCAGCGGCGGCACCGTGCAGGTGATCGGCGCCGACCCCGAGGGCTCGGTCTACTCCGGCGGCAGCGGACGTCCCTACCTGGTCGAAGGCGTCGGCGAGGACATCTGGCCGGCGACCTACGACAAGGCCGTGGTCGACCGGGTGGAGGCCGTCAGCGACCGCGACTCGTTCCTGATGACGCGCGAGCTGGCGCGCCGGGCCGGAATCCTCGTCGGCGGCTCCTGCGGCCTGGCGGTCGTCGCCGCGCTGCGGGTCGCCCGCGAGCTCGACGCGGCCGGGACGACCGACGCCTGCGTCGTGGTCCTGCTCCCCGACTCCGGCCGCGGCTACCTGTCGAAGATCTTCAACGACGAGTGGATGTACGACAACGGCTTCCTCGACCCGCCGTCCGACGAGCCGACGGTCGCCTCGGTGCTCGCACACAAGGCCGCGCAGACGTCCGGGCCGCCGAACCTCGTCCACGTGCATCCCGACGAGACCGTCGGGGCGGCCATCTCGTACCTGCGGGAGTACGGGGTCTCGCAGATGCCGGTGGTGCGCCACGAGCCGCCGGTGCGGGCCGCGGAGGTGGCGGGCGCCGTGCTGGAGCGCGAGCTGCTCGACGCCGTCTTCGCCGACCGCGGGACGGTGGACGCCCCCGTGGCCGACCACATGTCGCCACCGCTGCCGACGGTCGGCGCCGGCGAGCCCGTCTCGGTGCTGGTGAGCGCGCTCGGCGAGAACCCGGCCGCCCTCGTCCTGGGCGAGGGGAACCCGACGGGGATCCTCACCCGGGCCGACCTGCTGGGGTTCCTCGCCGTCCGGTGAGATCCGGTGAGATCCCGCTCCGCCTCCTGAAGTCGCCGCTTGTTGAAGTCGCCGCCTGTTTGAAGTCCGGGCTCGAGTGCGAGGGTTGTGGCCATGGGTGATCGGAACGCGGGATTCGAGACCGTCGCGGTGCACGCGGGCCAGGAGCCCGACCCTGCCACCGGCGCGGTCGTCGTCCCCATCCATCCCGCGTCGACGTTCGCGCAGGACGGCGTCGGCGGGCTGCGGGCCGGCTTCGAGTACGCCCGCTCGGGCAACCCGACCCGCGCCGCGCTGGAGGCCAGCCTGACCGCGCTCGAGCGTGGGGCCGCGGCGCTCGCGTTCGCCTCCGGGCTGGCCGCCTCGGACGCGCTGCTGCGGGCCGTGTGCCGTCCCGGCAGCCACGTGGTGATCCCCGGCGACGCCTACGGCGGCACGTACCGCCTGTTCGCGCGGGTGCTGGCCGAGTGGGGCGTCGAGCACACGGCGGTCGACCTGAGCGACCCGGCCGCCGCCGTGGCCGCGATCCGGCCGGGGGCGACGGCGCTGGTGTGGTGCGAGACGCCGACCAACCCGATGCTCGCGATCGCCGACATCGCCGCGCTCGCCGCCGTCGCGCACCAGGCGGGCGCGCTGCTCGTCGTCGACAACACCTTCGCCTCGCCCTACCTGTGCCAGCCGCTGACGCTCGGCGCGGACGCGGTCGTCCACTCGACCACGAAGTACCTCGGCGGGCACAGCGACGTGGTGGGCGGGGCGGTGGTGACCGCGTCGGCGGAGCTCGCCGAGCGGGTGCGGTTCGTACAGAACGCTGCCGGGGCCGTGCCGGGGCCGTTCGACGCCTGGCTGGTGCTGCGCGGGATCAGGACCCTCGCGGTGCGGATGGACCGGCACTGCGCGAACGCGCGGGAGATCGCCGCGCTGCTCGCCGGCCACACCGCCGTGTCGGCCGTCCACTACCCGGGGCTGGCGAGCCACCCCGGCCACGACGTCGCCGCCAAGCAGATGCGTGACTTCGGCGGGATGGTCTCGTTCCAGGTCCGGGCCGGCGCGGAGGCCGCCCTCGCGGTGTGCGCCGCCACCCGGCTGTTCACCCTCGCCGAGTCGCTGGGCGGGGTGGAGTCGCTGATCGAGCATCCCGCGCGGATGACGCACGCATCGGTGGCGGGCTCACCGCTCGCCGTCCCCGACGACCTCGTGCGGCTCTCCGTCGGCATCGAGGCGGCCGACGACCTGGTCGCCGACCTCGAACAGGCACTCGACTCGRCCTGACGCGCGGTTTCCCGCAAACCGCCGCTTGCCGACCCGACCCGACCCCGACCCGGCGGTTACCCACCGGGCCGGGCTCATGAGGTGTGGGCGAAGCCAAGCACATTCCGCCGTCGCACGCGCACGGACATGGCACCACATGACGAAGGTCCCGACATTGGACCGGAGTGACGACATAGAGCTTTGTGCTCGCTACCGTCAGAGTAGCTTCTAGATCGTCTCTTTCCGGAGAATAATCATGAGATTACGTCCGGATCATCCGGGCCTCCACCGCCGTAACCGGACAACGACGCTCAGGAGTGCGGGATGGACGAAGCGGCGGACCGGCGGCTGGTCGTTGCCACCTGTGCGACCACAGCCGCACTCGCGCTGGGCGGTTCGCGTCTCATGATCTCGCCGGAGGACCGTGGCCGCGACACACTCGACCGGATCGAGACGGGCCTGCGGACCATGGCCCATCGCTGGGAGACGATGGCTCCCAGCGAGCTGGTCGAACGCCTCGATCTGATCGCCCGGCACACCGAGACGATGGCGGGTAGCCGCCAGTCGGCCGCGGTGCGCCGGGACTGGCGTCGAACGCACAGCAGAGTGCTCGTGATGTCGGCGGTGGCCCAGGGCGACAACGGCATGTCCGGGCGCGCGGTCGTGTCGGCCCGCACCGCGCTCGTGCTCGCCCGGCACGTCGGTGACGCGCCGACCGCGGCACACGCGGGCGTCGTGCTCGCCGAGCTCGCCGCCTACACGTTCGACAGTGTGGACGACGGTCTCGCGCTCGCGCTCGCGGCACGGGCGACGGCACCCAGCTCCCACACCGCGGTACTCGCGATGACCACCGAGGCCAACATCCGCGCCGGGCGCGGCGAGCCGGCCGACCGGGTGATGGCGGTGCTGCGGGAGGCCGAGGATCTCGCCCGCGAGCTGACCCCGGCGGCCCAGGGCTACGCCCTCGACGGCCTGCACCCCGGCTACCTGCCGACGTTCGGCGGCGCCGCACTGATCGGCGCGGGAGCCCTCGACGAGGGACGTCAGCGACTGGCGACGGCGGCCGCCCTGTTCGACCGCTCACGCGCGCCCGGAGCGCTCGCCGCGGTGCGGCTCTACCAGGCGTCCGCCGCGGTGCACGCCGACGCGCTGGACGAGGCGCAGACCCTGGCGACCCGGGCGCTGGCGACCTCCGCGGTACGTCCCACGGCCTGGCTGACGAACGGGATCATGTCGCTCGCCGACCGGGCGCGGCGCCGCGGCGCCGACTGGACAGGGCTGGTCAACCAGGCGCGGGAATGGGCACCGGCGGCGGTGTGAGACCGCCACGGGGCAGTGGCGGCGCGCGGTGTCCGCACGGCGCGCGCGTTCCCGCGCGACGCGGACGTCGGCGCGGATGTGACGGCGCGGACCAACCAGGCGACAGCGGCCGCGACCACAGCGACCGCGATGACGACAACCAGCGCAGCAAGCACCGCGGTGAACGGCGAACCAGTCAGGACATCGGCCAGCCAGGATCCCCGCGATCCGGAAGTTCCGGGGACGGAGTGTCCATTCATGCGAATGGGCGGGGGCGTCGGCACCGCAGCCGGTGCGGAAGGCGGGCCAGCGGAAATCTGCGACAGCGAACTCAAAGACACGGCCGGGACGGTAGCGGATGCCCGACCAGCAGCTTCAGGTGACTTGATCATGTCCACAAAAGTGCAGTGGCGATCACTCAGCTTATTTTCCGCGCAGCCCCGCCTATTACCTTGATAAGTAATATGTACAACCCGTAACACCATGGTCGCGCTAAAGGGCTAGTCCGTGGGCCGACTGTATCGAGTATAAACCGCTGCTGTCAGCACCGGACGCACACCATTCGCTCATCTGCTCAGGTTTCGCACACCCCCCGCGGGGCCGGATCCGCCCGAGCCCGGCGAGCGCAGCCCCACGTCGTGCGCCAACACGATCGCCCCGGCCCGGTCCCGCACCTCGAGCTTGCCGAAGATGCTGCCGACGTGCGCCTTGACCGTCCGCTCGCTGACCCGCAGCTCGATCGCTATCTCCCGGTTACTGGCCCCGCGCGCCATCGCCCGCAGCACCTGCAGCTCCCGCTCGGAGAGGCGCTCGAACCGGCGCCGGACCGCGAGATCGGCCACGGCCCCGGTGCGCAGCGCGCCGAGCAGACGTCCGCTCGCCGACGGGTCGATCCACGAGCCTCCCTCGGCGACCAGCCTGATCGCGCGCACGATGTCCTCGGCCGGCCGGTCCTTGAGAATGAAGCCCGCCGCCCCGGCCGCCATGGCGCCCCAGACGACGTCGTCGTCGCTGAACGTGGTGAGCACCAGGGCCGGCGGGTGCTCCCCCAGCCGGGCCAGGGCGCGCAGGGCGTCCACCCCGTCCATCCGGGCCATGCGGATGTCGAGCAGGATGACGTCCGGGCGGACCGCACGCACCGCCGCGACGACCTCGTCGCCGTCCGAGCGCTCGGCGACGATCTCGATACCCGGCTCCCCGCTCAGGACGAGCGCGATGCCCGCGCGGACGAGCTGCTGGTCGTCGACGAGCAGCACCCGCAGCGCGGGCCCGGCGGCGCTCACCGGGGGCCACCCCCGACCGGGCCGACGGCCACCGTGGGGATCGTCGCCGTGACCTCCCAGCCGCCGTCCCGGGGTCCCGCGACGACCGACCCACCGAGCGCGTGGACCCGCTCCGCCATCCCGGCCAGGCCCATCCCGCCGCCCGGCCGCGGACCCCTTGCCGCGGGCGGGACGCCGTCACCCGGACCGGGCCGCGCGTTGCGGACGGTGACCCGGACCGAGTCGGCGAGCATCTCGACGGTGATCCACGTCGCCGTGCCGCCGGCGTGGTGCAGCACGTTGGCCAGCGCCTCCCGGACCGTCCGGAACAGCACCGAGCCCGCGGCCTGGTCGAGCCCGCCGAGCCCGCCGGTCACGGTGAGCTCGACCGCGAGCCCGCTGCGCCGGTAGCCGTCGACCAGCGCGGCCAGGTCGTGCGCGTCCGGCAGCGGCCCGCCCGAATCCCGGTCGGCGCGCAGGGAGCCGCCGGTGGCGGGTGTGTCCCCGCCACCGAGCAGCCCGACGGCCCGGCGGATTCCCGCCAGGCTGTCCCGTCCGACCTGCTCGGCCCGGGCCAGCGCCTCGTCGGCCAGCGCGGGGTCGCGTCGCATCGTGCGCCGGGCCCCGGTGATGTTGAGCAGCGCGACGGCGAGCGAATGCGCCACCAGGTCGTGGACATCCTGGGCGACACGCCGGCGCTCGTCCGTCGCCGCGGCAGCGACCAGCCGGTGCTGGGCCCGGGCCAGCTCGGCGGCGAGCACCGTCGTCCGGCGCAGCACCACCCCGGTCGCCGTCGCGTACAGGGCGGCGGCGCCCCAGACGATCGAGCCGGAGGAGAGGTAGCCGTCGTGCGGCGCCGCCGGCCGACGGCTGAAGTCCACGTACGACAGGGCCGAGACGGCCGCAATCATGAACAGGTTCAGCGGGGCGGATGCCGAGCGCAACGCCACCCAGGCCGCGAGGGCCACCGCGACGAGGATGGCGGTCTTCGGCGCGTCCAGCAGGATCAGCGCGGTTACCATCGCCAGGCCCAACGGCCCGGCCACCACGGGCGGCACCCGCAGGCCGCACGCTTCGGCGGCCGGCGGCGCGACCGCGAGCGCGATCAGCAACAGCGGCCACGGCTCCAGGCCCACGAGCACCGCCGAGATCAGCGCGGCGACCGCGGTCAGGCCGTAGACCGCATGGTCGGCGAGGCGCACCATCCCGGCGACCGGGTCGGTGCCGGCCTCGCCGGCCGTCACGCGCCCGGCATCCATGCCCACGAGATCCACCGTACGAGCCGCCGGCGCGCGCCGCCTCGTACTCGGGCCGGGTCCGGCACCTGTACCCGGGTACAGGTGCCGGCCGTCCCGGGTACTGCTCCGCGACGGCCCGCGGCCCGATGTGCCCGCCTGTCCCCGATGGCCTACTCGGTGTCATGCATCCCCTCGACGCGGGTGGCGCACCGCCGGTCAGGCCGGGCGGCCTGACCGCCCGCCTGCTCGGCGGCAGGACGGCGGTGCTCGCGCTGGGCGTTCTCGTCGCGGCCCTCGCAGTGCCCATGACAACCGCGACGACCGCGACGGCCCCACCGCCGCGACCCACGACATCGGCGGCGGACGGCGGCTCCGGGCACGAGAGCGGCCTCGCGCTACATCGGATCGTCCTGTGGGGGGACTCGCTCGCCTGGGAGGCGCGGAACTCGTTCTCCCAGGAAATGCGACAGGCCGGCGCAAATGTCATGACCAGGACTTTTGGTGGGACGTCCACCTCGTCGACGCGCCCGCCCGGCCGGACCAGCCGGTCAACGCGGACGGCCTGACCCCGCTGGCCGGGCTGTGGCGGGAGCTCGCCGCGCACCGGGACGGCGGCGTGGCGGTCGTGCCCGCCGCGCTCGCAGTGACCGCGGGCGGCCACTGGGCCCGGTACCTGCCCTGCGCCCCCGGCGAGCCCTGCGAGTCCCGGCGGCCGGGACTGCCCGCCGGGCCCGCCGGACCACCCGCGCCGGGCTCGGGAGCGGCTGTCGCGACCGATGCGACGGGCGGGCACACCGAGGCCGCTAAGGTGGCCCGCGGCGCGACGGCGACCGCGGGCCCGGGGTGGGTGATGGTCCGGGGGCCGGACGGCGTGCACTTCTGCCCGGTGGACACCGCCCCGATGCAGCCGTGCCCGGTGCGTTCCGCGGGTGCCGAGCGCTACGGCGCGGCGATGGCCGCACCCTTCACCCGGCGGGCGGGCGCATGATCCTCGCGGGGGCGGCGAAGACGGTGGCACCCGCCGGGACGTCGGTCGTGACGATCGAGCCAGGTCCGATCTTCACGTCGTCCCCGATCGTGATCGGCCCGATCAGGTGCGCGCCCGGCGCGATGTCGACTCGGGCGCCGATCTTCGGGACGGCATCGGGCGGGGCGTCCGTCGAGGCGTACCCGATCGTGACGCCGTGCCGGATGATCGTGTCGTCGCCGATCACGCAGTAGCGCGGGATCATGACCGCCTGGTGATGCCCGATCAGGACGCGACGTCCGATGCTGGCGTCGACGGAGATCTCGGTGCCCTGGAGGTTGCGGATGACGATGTTGTTCACGGCCTTGAAGGCGATCGTGCCGAACCTGCCGACCAGCCCGCCGCGCTCGCGGCACCACCGGCCGAACCGGTGGACGGCGAGCGCCTGGTAGCCCGGGTGCAGCCGCGACCCGTAGTGGACGTCCCTGTCCTCGCGCAACTGCGCCCGCAGCGAGAGCGGCGCGCCCCGCGACCCGGCCACGGCGGCCCGCGCCGCCGCGGGCTCCTTCGCGATGGGCTCCCCCGCAACGCGCTCTGGCACGACGGGCTCGGCTGTGCGGGGCTCAGCCGACATCGCTGAGCTCCTCGATACACACGCGCAGCTCACCGACGTTCGCGAACGAACCGAGGCGCTCGTCGGGGATCTGCACCGCGAACTCGTTCTCCACCGCGTAGATCAGGTTGATGTACGCCAGGGAGTCCCAGCCGGGCACGTCCGCCGCCGTGGTGGCGTCCGTGACGACCAGGTCGTCGTCGCTGAAGATCTCCCGGAAGACCTGGGCGAGGCGCTCCTGCACCATCAGCCGGCCACCTCCTCCATCGTCCGCGCGGATGCGCTCGCGACGGCGGCCCCACCCGCGCGAGCGTCGACGACCCGGATGAGCCCGGGCCGGTTCAGGGCGCTCGCGACCGGCAGCACCCAGCGGGTGGCCCCCGCGCCGGTGCCATCGGCGGGAGCCACACCGGGGCCACCGGCCGGGGCTGCGCGGCCGGCGTCGGCGGGAGCCGCGGGGTCCGGCCGGAAGCCCAGCCGCGGGTACAGGTCGGCCACCAGCGCGTTCTTCGCGGTCGGCAGGTAGTGCCCCCGCACGGAGGAACAGCCCAGCCGCCGGGCCTCCGCCACGATCAGCCCGGCGATCTCGTCCTCCAGCGTCCGGCCGATGACCCGGCAGCTCATCAGCCAGGTGTCGACGTCGAGGACGGCCCCGCCGGGCTCGGCGGCGCGCCGGGCGATGACGACCGCGACGAGGCCGTGGTCGGCGAACCGGTCGGCCAGCCGGACGCAGATCACCGCGGTGGACGGGTCCGCGGCCAGCTCGGCGACCTCGGCCTCCCCGCGGCGCCGGGTGGTCAGGTTGAACTGGTTGGTCTTTCCGATGAGCTGGACGACCCGGGGCAGCGTCAGCTCGTCGAGGGGTACGACGGTCGCGACCATCTCCAGTCCGCGGTGGAACTCCTCCAGCGAGGTCGCGGACGCGGCGAGCTCCGCCGCCCGGGCCCGCGCCCGGTACTGCTCCGTGCGGGCGGTGTCCTCGGTGGTCAGGGCGGCCGGTTCGAAGAACGGGTAGTCGGCGACCGCGCGCACGTAGCCGTGCGGGTCCCGCGGCAGGGCGATGACGTCCACCTCGGGCACGAGCTGGCGGACCACCTCGCGCTCGGCCGGGTTGTCGTCGACGAAGACCAGGGAGTCCAGACCGATCCCGAGGGTGCTCGCGATGCGCCGGATCTGGGTCGGCTTGTCCTCCCAGGAGGCGCTGAACATGGCGATGTCGTCCAGCCGCAGCCGCATCGCCGGGTGCCGCTCGAACGCCTCGCGCGCGTCCGCCTCGTTGTTCTTCGAGCAGACGGCGAGGATCACGCCGCGGGCACGGAGCCGGCCGATGTACTCCTGGAACGTGGAGAAAGCCTCGCCGACCGGCCCGTCCCCGAGCGCGATGCCGGCGAGGCCCTCCTCCCCGAGCACCCCGCCCCACAGCGTGTTGTCGAGGTCGAGCACCAGGCATTTACGGCTGGTGCCCAGCTGCGCGCCGAGCACCGCCGCGGTGTGACGGGCCAGCGTGGGCACGTGCGCGAGCGAGACGGCCTGCTTCGCGCGGTGCCAGTAGCGGGGGTCGAACCAGGATCGTTTGCCGACCGTGGCGGCCAGCCGCTCACAGTCGACGAAGGCGACCTGACCGCCCGCCGCCGCGCGGCCGAGCGCCGCGTTGACCGCGGCGAGCATCGACGACCGCGACCCGGGGGTGCGCAGAGCCAGGTGCCCGAGCGCCTCCGTCTCCGGGACGACGAAGGTGTGCTGGATGACCCGGGCCCCCAGCCGGGCGGTGATGATCTCCCACAGTGACGTCCACCGGCCGACCTCGGTGGCGACCGCGCGCTCGGGATCCTCGGCGAGGGCTGGCAGGGCTGCCTCGCCTTCGTGGACCGCGAGGATCACGACGTCCGGCCTGAAGCGGTACAGGCCGCTGCCCGGATCGAGCACCTCCTGCCGGTACTGGCCGTACCCGCACTCGTACACCTCGACGGCCACACCGGCGCGCGCGGCTGCGAGCGGCAGGAGCGCCGCGAGCTGGGCGGTCGTGTAGCTGCCGAGCAGGGCGACCCGCGCCGAGCGCGCCGCGTGGCCCGCGACGGGCGACGGCACGACCGCCCCTCCCGCAGCGGCGGCCACGTCCGCCCGGGCTGGCACAGCCACTCCGGCCGACGCAGCCGCCCCGGCCGACGCAGCCGCCCCGGGTGACGCAGCCGCCCCGGGTGACACGACTGACGCGGCCGCCCCGGCCGAGACGCGGCGCAGGACGCCGGCGGCAGCCGTCCAGCAGGTCAGGTCGCCTCCGGCGTCGGTCGTGGCCAGCGCCCAGCGCATGGCGGCGGCCGGATCGCCCGCCTTCTCGTAGGCGAGCGCGAGATCACGACAGAGCCCGGCAGGCGGCACCTCGGCCGCGGCTGCGGCGGCCGTCAGCTCGGCGAGCCGGTGCCGGCCCGTCCCCACGGGATCAGCCATTGATCGAACTCCTCCCCCAGGCGCCGCGCTCCGGACGCCCCCGTCCTCGAGATGCACACACTTCAACCCTACCCTTACGTAAGGGTCTCCGGATATGCGCGGAGCGCCTCCCGGTACGACCGGGAGGCCACTGGTCGACCACGTCGACACGAATCGAACTCTTCTCGCGACTTTAGGTCGCACAGACGAGTCGTCCACAAAGCTTCCACATCACTCTGTCACCTCAGGGGACGACTCGAACGCTCCTGGCGACTTTGGTGTGTTCGCTTCGTGGCCCCCGGGCCGGAACCGGCCAGCCCCAGGGGCCGGAGCCAGTCTCCCGGCAGTTCGCGATCAACGGTGCCGACAGGTGGCACGGGCTAGGCTGGGAGCCGGGTAGCAGCCGCGCGCCGGTGCTCGACGGGGCCCGCTCGTGACTCTCGACGGGGCGCTCGCGTGGGCGGAGTGCACACAGAAGGGCAACACCATGGCGCAGTGCCGCATCCTGAGCGTCGTCGGCAACCCGAAGCCGAACTCGCGCACGCGGGCCGTCGCCGAGGCGGTCGCGGCCCAGGTCGTGCGCGCCCTTCCGGCCGACACCGAGGCGGTGGCCGAGGTGATCGAGGTCAGCGAGCTCGGGCCGGGGCTCCTCGGCTGGGGTGACCCGGCAGTGAAGGCGGCCGTCACGTCGATGAAGGCGGCGGACGTCCTGGTCGTCGCGACGCCCACGTACAAGGCCACCTACACCGGGCTACTCAAGCTGCTGCTGGACCAGATCGGCCAGGGCGAGCTCGCCGGGGTGCCGACGATCCCCGTGCTGGTCGCGGCCGCGCCCGAGCACGCGCTGGCGGTCGAGGTGCACCTACGACCGGTACTGGTCGAGATCGGCGCGTCCTGCCCGACCCGCGGGGTGTTCGTCCTCGACTCCGCCCTGGCCGACCTGCCCGCCCAGCTCGACGCGTGGGCCACGGGCAACATCGCGGCCGTCACCGCGCTCGTCGCGGCCCGCCGCACCGCGCCACAACCGCTCGGCTGATCCGGCCGGCCGAGCAACCACCCGCGCAGAACACCAGGATCGACCGAGGTTGGCGGCGACCACGGCCGGCGGGCGTTCCGGTTCCGCGGAACACCACGATCAACTGCGGCCGGTGGTGGCCGCGTCATCGACGGGCGGCGTGCGCAGGAGCACCGGGGACCCCGGAAACGGCCGGAAGCGATACATAATTCCCGCCGACCAGATCCACATGCACGGTGCCGAGCAACCGCGGCGGTTGAGTGACAGCCAGGACTCACCCACCCGCCACGCATCACCGGGCGACGGTCCCTGATGCATAAATTCCGTACCTGTAACGCGCCCCGGCCCCGTGTCCGTGCCGCCCGAGCCTGCCCCGGCACCGTGCCTGCGCCACCCAGGACGGGATGGAACACGGCGAGAGCTGGCCGTTACGCCGAGCTGCTTCCGGCTCTCGGCTACTTCCGACTCGGGACCAGTACCAGGGCGGCGGGAACGCCAGGAGCGCGGCGCGCCCGGCGCGATGGCTGTCAGACGCAGCGGCTGTCAGACGCAGCGACTCGTCAGGCCCGAGAAGATGTCGCCGACCCAGACCTCCGGCAGGCCGTCGGGCGGGCGTGGGCCGGCCGGGCCGCATGCCTCGTCCGTGCCAGGCGCTGGATGGCCGTGTGCCGGCACCGACCCCGGCGGCGGCGTCGGGGGCTGCTGACCAGCGCCGGAGCCCGGCCCCTGGCCGGACGGGATCCGGTTGTCGGCACCGGGAACGTCCGGGTCAGGCTGCGGCCCGGGCATGGCCGGCGGCGCCGGAGAGGCCGGCTGGACAGGAGAGGCCGGCGGGGCCGGCGCGGTCACCGGGCCGGTCGGCGACGGCGCGGTGCTCGGCGAGGCGGTCGGGGTCGGCCCGGCGCCCGGCCCGGCGGTCGGCGTCGCACCGCCCGGCGGGCCGGTCGGGCTCGCGGACGCCTGGCCGCCGCCCGGTTGCGCCCACGGATCGCCGCCGCCATCACCGACGCCGGGGCCGGGGCCGGGGCCGGCCGAGGTCCTGTCCGGCCACGGAGAGACACCGCCGAGACCGGCCCTGTAGCCGTCTCCGGGAGCGGGCATGGCGGGAGCGGGAAACTGCCGGGGGGCCGCCCGCGGCAGGCCGGTCGCGGAGTCGCCGCGCTGCAGACCCGCCGGTATCTGTCCGCTCTGGTGGTCATCGCCGTCCGACTGCCGCGCGATGATCGTCGCGTCCCGGTCGCCGCCGGACGGAGCCATCGCGCCGAAGGCGGCCACGGCGGCTGTGAAGCCGACCGCCGTTACCAGGCCGGCCCCGGGCCGACTTTCGATCATTGCCCAGGCCACCCGCCCGCGCAGCAGGCCGGTGATGCCGACCAGGAGGACGGCCATGGCGACGGTGGCGACCGATCCGGCGAGAAGCACGATCACGGCCGCCTCCGCGGCGCCGCGGTTGCCCGCATCCGTCCCCCAGCCTCGCCGGTGCAGTGTCCGCGGGAACCTATCTCACCCAGAGTAAGAACTTCGACACTTTGAGGAGCGTGTCGGTGTGGGACGAACCCGACTCACCCTGGAATAGCCGGCTCACCGGGAATGGCGGTGACTCACCTGGAATGGCTCTGCCGCGGCGGTCGGGCCGCGGGCCGTGCCGCCGGCCCGGCCTTGGACGCCGCCGAGGCGACCCTCGGGTGCGCCTGCGAGCTCTGGACCCGCTGGTCACCGCCCCGTTGGTCACCGCTCCGCGGGTGGGCTGCCGCGGCGTGCGGGCGCGACTGGGTGCCTCGCGCCCGGCGGTCGGTGCTCGGCGGGCACACCGGCGGCCGGGCGGCGGTGGTGGCCCGCGGCGCGACCCGCCCGGCCGCGGGCCGGCCCGCGGTGTGCCGACCCGGCGCGGGGCGCGTCGACGAGGGCTTCGAGGAGGCCGTCGAGAGGGTCGGCGCGGCGGGCGCGCTCAGCCGCCCCTGCGAACCCGCCGGAGCGGATACGTGTGTGCCGCCTGCCGGCGCCGCGCCAGCACCGCCGGTACGGGCGGGACCGATCGCTCCGACGGGCACCGCGGTCGCGGCGCCATGCGGCCGGGACGGCGCCGCCGGACCCGACCGCGCCGGCCCCGGAGCGGTCGGCGCCGCGGGCGAGTACCTGGGCCGGGTCGTCCCGGACGCCGGACCCGGCACCGGACCGGTCTGGGGCCGCGCGGTGTGGACCGGCGTCGACGCCGGCGTCGACGGCGACGTGGTCTGGGCCGGAGCCGTCCGAGGCGGCGCGGTCTGGGCCGGGACGGCCGTCTCGTACGGGCTGGAGGGCCGGTACGGCCTGGTCGGGCTCGGCGACGGCCGCACCGTCATCGTCGGCCCCGCCGTCGGCCGGCCGGTTGTCGACCTGCCGGTGGTCGGCTTCGGTGTCGGCCTGGAGGTCGGCTTCGCCGTCGGCTGGGCCGTGGACCGCGGCCCGGCGGGCGCGTGACCGGTGCCGGTGCTGGCGGGCGGCGTCCGGCGGGGACCGGCGGGCGTGGTCGGACTGGGACTCGGCGTGCGGCTGGTGCTGGGCGACGGCGACCGGCTCGGCCCGCCGCTCCCCGTCGCCGGCACGCCCGGGCGGCCCGGCACGGTGGTGGGCTGATCCCACCCCGTCGGCCAGGACGGCCCGGACGACCCGCCCTGGGTCGGCACCGGCGGCACGGACGTGGTGCGCGGCCCGCCGGAGCCGGATGCGCCACCGGCGCCGCCCCGCGTGGCCGGCACGGGCCAGCCGGAACCGGAGCCCGACCCGGCGCCGGTGGCCGTGGCCGTCTCGGCGTCCGGATCGGGGCCGGCCGCGACCGGGCGCGAGCCGGCCGTGGCCGGTGACGGCGCGGGGTCGGGCTCCTTGACGACGAGGCCGGAGGCCTCGGGCACGTCCGGGCTGGCCGGCGGTGCGGTCGCGGCCGAGTCGGCCGGGCCGGAGAGGCGCACCGCGACCGCGCTCAGCGCGAGAACCACGGTGACGCCGGCCGCGGTGACGATTCCGGCCCGACGGCGGTCATAGATCCAGGCCCATTCGGCCACTCCTCGGACGAGCCCGAAGAGGCCTGCGACGACCACCAGGGACGCCACAGCGAGAAAGAAGACGATCATCACACCCCCGGAGGCAGGCGACGCGGGCCCAGCCCAGGAGGTGGCCCGTCACCTTCCGTTACGCGAACACTACATTGCGTTTCCAGTAGCGCGAGTCTCGGACCGCTACAAACTGTCCAGAGTCAGGATAGAACGGGACGTACCGCCCAGAGTCATATCCGACGTTTGTCACACCCTCCAGGCACACTCTCCGCACACGTCTGATCGCTTACGCACGGCCACGCGATCAGGCTCCCGGCCCGGACGGCCGGCCTGGCCGGCCCCGGTCGCGGCCTCGGCCGCCCGCGTCAAGCCGAGAGGCAGGCCCGCGACCTCGTATGTCAGGCGATGCCAGCCGACGTCAGGCGGTGGCGGGCGGGATCCGGCGCAGGATGCCCTCGAGGTCGAGCCCGGGTGGGAGGGTCCCGAAGGCCAGGCCCGCGTCCCCGCCCAACCGGGCCGCGCAGAACGCGTCGGACACCGCGGCGGGCGCGTGCCGCACCAGCAGCGAGCCCTGCAGCACGAGCGCCATCCGCTCGACGAGCCGGCGCGCGACCAGCTCGATCACCGGCGCCCCGCCAGCCCCACCCGCGCCCGCCGCCCTACTCGTGCCGGCCGCGCCGCCGGTGCCGGTGAGCAGGTCGTCCAGCTCAGCTCGGAGCCGACGCCACGCCGTGTCGAGCCGGCGGTCGCCACCGGCAGCCGCGTCGACCTCGGCGCCGTAGGCGGCCAGGCTCGCGGGCTCGCGGCCCAGGGCTCGCACGACGTCCAGCGCGTTGACGTTGCCGGAGCCCTCCCAGATGCCGTTGAGCGGGGCCTCGCGATAGAGCCGCGGCAGGCCCGACTCCTCCACGTACCCGTTGCCGCCGAGGCATTCGAGCGCCTCGGCGACCATGGCCGGCTGGCGCTTGCACACCCAGTACTTGGCGAGGCCGGTCGCGAGACGACGGAAGGCACGCTCGCCCTCGTCGCCGTGCTCGGCGCGGTCCACCGCGCCGGCCACGCGCATCACGAGCGCGACCGCCGCCTCCGACTCCACCGCGAGATCGGCCAGCACGTTGCGCATCAGCGGCTTGTCTATGAGCAGCGAGCCGAACGCCGAGCGGTGGCGGGTGTGATGCGTCGCCGCGACGAGCGCCGCGCGCATCCCGGAGGCCGCGCCGACAGCGGAGTCCAGCCTGGTGAGCGCGACCATCTCAATGATGGCGCGTACCCCGCGGCCCTCCGTTCCGACCAGGTGGCCCAGCGTCCGGTCGAACTCCGGCTCGGCGCTGGCGTTGCTGCGGTTGCCGAGCTTGTCCTTGAGCCGCTGGATGAGGAAGGGGTTGCGACCGCCGTCCGRCAGCACCCGCGGGACGAGCAGGCACGACAGGCCGCCCGGCGCCTGCGCCAGCACCAGGAACACGTCGTTCATCGGGGCACTGGTGAACCACTTGTGCCCGCGCAGCAGGTACGAGCCGTCCCCGGCCGGGACGGCGGTGGTCTCGTTGGCGCGGACGTCCGAGCCGCCCTGCTTCTCGGTCATCCCCATGCCGGCGAGCAGGCCGCGCTTGGACAGCGGCGGGCGCAGGCCCGGGTCGTAGACGGTGCTGGTCAGGCCGGGCAGATAGGCCGCGGCCAGGTCGGGGGCGGCCCGCAGCGCCGGTGTGACGGCGTAGGTCATCGACACCGGGCACAGATGGCCCTGCTCGACCTGCCCCCAGACGAGGAACCCGGCCGCGCGGGCCACGTGCGCGCCCGGCCGGTCGGCGGCCCACGGCGCTCCCGCCAGCCCGGCGCCCACGGCCACGCGGAGCAGCTCGTGCCAGGCCGGATGGAAGTCGACCTCGTCGACGCGGTTCCCGTACCGGTCGTGCGTGCGCAGGACGGGCGGGCACCGGTTGGCCTCGTCACCCCATCGCTGCGCCTCGGCCGTGCCGGCGAGCCGGCCGAGACGGTGCAGGTCGTCCGCGTGGCCGGCGGCGCCCTCGCGGGCCAGCGCCTCCAGCAGTGCGGGATCCTCGGCGACGTCGTGGCCGACCAGCGGCGGTGGTTGGTTGGTGACGCGATGCGTCGGGCCACCGCCGTCCGCCGTCATCCGGTGCCACCGGGCGGACGGCCCGCCGGCGCCGGGACCTGCCCGGCCACGGCGACCTGCCCGGCCACGGGGACAGGACCGGCCGAGAAGGACGGCCAGCCGCGTTCCACCGGGCACGCGCCGACACACCGCAACGCCATCGCCACCACCTCCCGGACCACCCGCTCGGCCTCGCGGCCGCCGCGGGGAAGCTCCTCGGTCATCGAGACCGGGCCGACGAGCACCTCGCCGATCGCGCCGGTGAGCGCCGCCGCCGCGACCATCGGGTCCTGTGCCGGCAGCGACCCCGCCTCGACGCCCTCACGGACCAGAGCCGCGAACACGTCCCGGTACCGGCGGCGGAAGTCCAGGCGCTCGGCCTCCACCGCCGGGTCCGACGGTGCCACGAGCAGCGCGTAGGCGAGGCCGCGACGCGCCAGCGCCCGCCGGGTGAACAGAGCGACCGCCTGGACGAGTCGGTCGACGGGATCGCCCCCGGCCGCAGGCGCCTCGGCGGCACCCGGGGCTGTGGCATCAGGCACAGCGGCAGTCGGCACAGCGGCGGTCGACACAGCGGCCAGGGCGGAGATCAGGGTTGCCTCGCGGTCGGCCGCCCGCCGGAAGACCTCGACTACCAGCGCCGACTTGGACGGGAAGTGCTGGTAGACCGAGCCGACCGACATGTCCGCGGCGGCGGCGACCGCGGTGACCGACGCGCCGGCCCACCCGGCGTCCGCCACCAGGTCGGTGGCCGCGACGATCAGTCGCTCACGTGCGGCGGCCAACCGGTCGTCGACTGCGGTGGTGCGACGGTAGGGCACAGAAGGAGTGAATCACCGTTCGCGCCTTCAGGCCACGGCGCGGCGCCGATTCGGCCCCTACGGACCAACCCGGTCAGGCCGGTCAGTCCGGTCAGGCCGGTCACTCCGATCTCCTGGTCAGGCCGATCAGGCCGATCAGGCCGAGGCGGCCCGGCGGGCGACCGCCCCGCGACCGGACGACGCGGGAAACATCAACCGACGGCACGCAAACAGAAAAAGTGCCCGGGAAAATCCCAGCCGGCATTGATGCCGGTAGAAGCCACGGACTTCCGGCGGCACGCCGGCACACCAGCGCATGCTGACTGGCAAACCGAACGCCGACCGGATACGCACAGATGTCACCGGCGCCCGCCTGCCGGCATCTCACACCCAATGCCGCCACGCGCGGACACCATCGCCGCCGCGCCACCGCCACGGCCGCCGATATGCGGCCGCGGGATGCGTGCGCTCATGATATACGACTTCGTGATATACACGGTGGACGGACGGCGACTTTCCGACCCATCGTTTCTACCACAGGGCCGCTTAGCGGTGCCGGCGGCAATGCCCCGCCCCACCGCTTCACCGCCGTTTAGCCGGGCGAGCTTCCGGCCCACCGGTTGCGCAGGGTCACCCTGGCCCCCGTCGCCGGCGGGCCCGCCGGCGCCCCGCGACGACGCCACGAACAGCGCATCGGACGTCCCCCACAGGAGCCTGCCCGTGGTGACGGTGACTCCAGGAGCCCGGTACACGGAGACACAATAGTCACTGTGACTATCACAAACAGACGCTCGGACGAATGTCAACGAGGTCGCTGTGGCCGCAGTGCCTCCGCACGGTCGCGCCGGGCATCACGGCGCTACCGCGGCGCCCGGCCCGGCGCCGGATTCGCGGCGTTCACCGGCCCGGCCGCCACCGGTATCCGGTGTATCGCCCGCGGCCGGCCATCCCCGTACCGGGCCGCCGGTCTGATTTGCCGAACCGGCCTCGAAGTGGCCGGTAACACAGCTTCCGTCGATTGACCCACCGGCCCGGCCGCGGGCGAAAGACACCCCGACACGCGCGCGACGGCGCGTCCGATTCCCACTTGGAGCAATTCGGCCGGTCGGGCCCGGCGGTGTAAGAACCACACAGGCACCCGTCGGGTGAAACAGTCCGCGGCGCAACTCGTATGCTCTTCCCCTGCCGGGATTCGACGGATCAAAACCGAATACCGTCACCAAACACGGTCCCGGCGGGGTGCCGTCGCATCGGCAGCGGCGGGGGAATGGAAACTGGCGGATGACCATGGGCGGCCGGCGACACCGGATGACGCCCGGCGACCGCGCTCGGCGGCGGGTCGAGCGGCGGCGGGTCAGGCGTGAGCGCCGTTGGGCCAGGTGGTCGTTCGGCCGCGGTCGGCTGGCCGGGTGGCCGCTGGTCAGCGGACTGATCGCGATTCTCGCGCTGAGCGGGGTCGCGCTGGCCGGTGGCAGCCGCTGGCTGGCCGACATCGAACGGGACCGGCTGGCGAACCGGGTGAGCCTGATCAGCAACCTGGCCACCTGGGAGTCGACGGCCGACGACCCGGCGGGCCTGCGGGCCGTCGTCGAGCGCACCGCGTTCGACCCCAACGACAAGGCCCGCAATCACCAGCTCGCCGCCCAGTTCCAGATCACTCCGGCGGGCGACACCACGCTGCTGGTCGCGCTGCTCGACCACGCCGGGACGCTCCTGTCGGTCCGGCCGGCTCAGGGCGCGGTGAGTCCGGAGGATCTCGGACCGGCCTGGTCGACGGCGTGGAGCGGCGGCAGCGCCGTCTCGCCGGTCTTCCCGTTCAACGGGCACGCGGCGCGGGCCACCGTCATCCCGGTCGGTGGCCCGCGGCCCTGGGCAGTCCTGGTCAGCGTGTCCACCGAGGAGTCGAAGCGGCAGCTCGGCACCGGCATGGGCACGCTCCTCCGGCTACGCGGGCAGGGCGCCGTCTCCACCATCGACGCGCGTGGCATCGCCGTGGTCTCAACCGACCTCTCGCTGCCCGGGACCCGCGTGCTCGACCCCGCCGAGCTCAGCGCGGCCTGGCGCTCGACCAACCGCACCCGGGTCTGGACGACCGGCGGCGAAGACGGCTACACCCACGTCGCCGCCGCCCAGCCGGCGACCGGGTACACGACCTACCTGGTCCAGCCGACCGCGCAGCTCTACGCGGAACTACGGGAGCAGCGATCGCACCGCAACATCACCCTGCTGGTGGTGACGATGGCCGCGGTGCTCTCGATCGCGGTCGTCGGGCTGCACGAGGAGACCCGCGCCCGGCGCCGGCACGGGAAGCTGAGCTCGCTGCTGGCCGCCACCCGCGACATCGTCATGACCGTCTCGGCCGCCGGCCGGCTCGAGTACGTCAGCCCCGCCGCGGCGACCCGGCTCGGCCACGATCCCGCGGCGCTGCGCGGGCGGCCGCTGTCCGATCTGATGCGCGGTGGCGACGCGGAACGGGTCGCCGCGCTGCTCGACGAGCCGCTGCCGGCAACCGTGATGAACGTCCGGCTGCTGTCCGCCGCCGGGCACGAGCACTGGTTCGACGTGTCGGCCCGGCGCCTCGCCGACGAGACGGGCTCGCCACGGGCGATCCTGACCTTCCACTCGATCGAGCGGCGCAAGTCCCTGCTCGACCAGCTCGGGTTCCAGGCCGGGCACGACCTGCTCACCGGGCTGGCGAACCGGGCGACCTTCGACGAACGGCTCGCCGGCGCCCTCGGCCACCAGCCGGCCGGCGGCGCGCTCGCCCTGCTGTACATCGACCTGGACCACTTCAAACCGATCAACGACACCTACGGGCACGCGGCCGGCGACCGGGTGCTGACCGTCGTGGCGAGCCGCCTCACCGGCACGGTCGGCGCCGGGATCGCGGCCGGGCCCGACGCCGACGCCGACGCCGGGGCCGGGGCCGGGAGCACCGTCAGCCGGTTCGGCGGCGACGAGTTCGGCATCCTGCTGCCCGGGGCGGACGAGACCGCCGCGGGCGCGATCGCCGCCCGTGTCGTCGCCGCGCTCGGCGAGCCGATCGACCTGGACGAGACCCGCGTGACGGTCGCGGCCAGCGTCGGGGTCGCCGTCGCCCGCGGGACGTGCCGTCCCGAACAGCTGCTGCGGGCCGCCGACCAGGCGATGTACCAGGCGAAGGCGGCCGGCCGGGCCCGGTACTCGATCGGCGTGGTGGCGGAGGCGGAGCCCGACCCGTCCGAGGCGGTCGCGCCCACTCCCCCGATGACACCGGCGGCGCCCCAGGCGCCCGGGACGCCGGCCACGGGGAGCCCGTCCGTCTCGCCCCCGCCCGCCGCGCGCCCGTCCTCGCGGCGTCTGTCAGTCGCGCACCCGTCCGCCCGACGACTGTCGGTCCGACGACTGTCAGTCCGGCGGCCGTCGCCGCGGCGGCCGTCCGTCCGGCGCCGAGGGGGTACTCGCCCGCCCGCTCCGCTGCGGCACCGGCTCGCGGCGGCGATCCCGTCAGCGACCGTCGTCGTGGTGCTGCTGGGGACCGTGACCGCCGGGCTCGCGATGGAGACCACGGCGCGTGACAGGGCTCAGAAGCAGCGGATCGACGCCGGCGTCGAGCTCGTCACCCACGTCGCCGAGTACGCCCATGCCCTGAGCGACCCCGGGCGCCTCACCGGGGTCGTCTCGGAGATGCCCTGGCCGCTCGGGAACCCCGCCGCGCTGACCGAGGTGTTGCGGGTCATGGGGACCTCAGCCGTTGCCGGCCCGGGCTCGCTGCTGGCCGTCGTCGCTCCCGATGGCCGGCCGATGGCGACCGAGCCGCCCGGTACGCCCGTGCCGATACCCGTCGGCGACGATCTCTGGTTCGACGCCAGCCGCAAAGGGGCGCTCACCCCGATGATCCTCGTCAACGGCCGCTCCCGGATCTGCTCCATCGTGCCGATCCTGCGCGGCGGGTCCGCGGCGGCGCAGCTACTGCTGTGCCCAACGAACGTGCTGCCCGCCGCCCGGACGCTGCGCTCCATGAACGGCCTGTCCGGGGATCTCGGCCGGGGCGGCATCTCCGTGCTCGACGTGCGCGGCCGGGCGGTGCTGTCCTGGGACGAGGCGCTGGTCGGCAGGACGCTGGTCGAACCGGCCGACCTCGAGCAGGTCCGCGACGGCACACCCGGCCTGGTGCGCTCGGCGAGCCGGCCGGACACGATCGCCGTCGCCACGGCGATCCCGGGCGGCGGATACGTCCTGCTGGACCAGACCGCCGACCTGTTCCAGCTGAGCCTGCTGGAGTACCGCTCGATCGGCGACGGGCTGCTCTTCGGGATCATCGGCGTCACCGTCATCGGGCTGGCCGTGGCCAACCGGCGCCGGGAGCGCGCGGTGCGCCAGGACTTCGAGCAGCTCGACATGCTGCTGCACGGCGCGCACGACATCGTCATCCTCCTCGACCGAAGCGGCCGGCTGGATTTTGTCAGTTCCGCGGCGGAACCGCTGCTCGGCCGGGACAGCCAGGAGATGCTCGGCCACGACCTGCTGCGATACGTGCACCCGGAGGACCGGGCGGCGGTCCGCGAGTTCCTCGCCGGCCCGGCCGGCGAGGCGGCGGACGGCCGGGCGCTGCAGGACATCCGGCTCGAGGCACGCGACGGCAGCCACCGCTGGTTCGACATCGAGGCGACGGCCTGCGCCCCGCGGCCGCCGGCCGCCCGCGCCCGGGGCCCGGTGCTGACCTGCCGGGAGATCGGGGAACGGCGCGGCCTCACCGAGCAGCTGCGCCGGCGGGCCCGGCACGACCCGCTCACCGGGCTGCCCAACCGGGCCGCGCTGGCCGAGCACCTCGACGCGGTCGCGCGGCGCAGGACAGCGTACGCGGTCCTGCTCGTCGACCTGGACTATTTCAAGCCGGTCAACGACAGCTTCGGCCACGAGGTGGGCGATCATGTGCTGCGGGTGACCGCCACGCGCATCCGCCGGGTCCTGACCGGCGGCGGCGCCGGTAGCGGTAGCGGTAGCGGAGACGGTGCCGGCGGCGGCACTGGCAGCGCCAGCGGCGACACTGACGGCGGGGTCGACGCCAGCGGCGACAACAGCCCGCGCCAGCCTGATACGGCGCCCGTTCCCGGCGGTGCCGCGGGCGCCGGGGAGCGGCCCCGTTTCCGCCGCCGCCCGTCGTCCTGGTTCGGCGGCGACCTGGGTGGATCATGGAACCTGCCGGAGCAGGGTGAGGTCTTCCGGGTGGGCGGCGACGAGTTCGTCGCGGTGCTGGCCGGCCCCGCCACCGCGCTCGCGGGCGGGCTGGACGTCGAGGCCGTGGCCCGGCAGACCGCCGACCAGATCACCGCGATCGTCCGGGAGCCGATTCACTCGGGCGGGCGGCTGGTGACGGTGGGCGCCACGGTGGGCGTCGCGCTGTCGCGGGGGGCGGCCGCTCCAGAGGCCGTCCTGCGCCTCGCGGACGCGGCGATGTATCAGGCGAAGCGGTCCAGGCCTGACGGCCGCCCTCCGGGCGAGCCGCTGCGCACCTCCCCGCCCGCCAGGCCGCTGCGCGCCCCCGGCACCGAGCCAGCCCCCGTCACCGAGGCCGCAACGCCAGCGGACACCGAGGCCGAGCACGCGTTGTGACGAAAACCCGGAACATCGGAAATGCAACTTCGCCGGTTGCGCCGTCCGGTGTCAGGGTCGTGCCGTATGGTGGCGCCGTTCGGGCTGACAGGCGGCGAGATGGCCCCGGTTCGGGGCGACCGAGGTGGCGTGTGCGGAACCCATGCGGAGGCGAGATGCGCACCCACGGCCGGCCACGAGCGCTCGTCGTCGACGACCAGGAGATGATCCGGCTGCTGGCGGCCCGGGTGCTGTGTGACGGCGGCTGGTCCGTCGAGACGGCGGGCGGCGTCGCCGAGGCGCTCGCCCTGCGGCCGCTCGGCTTCGACGCGCTGGTCATCGACACGCGGCTCGGCGCCGAGCGGGGCACCGAGCTGCTCGCCGCCCTGCGGCTCGACGATCCGCTGGTGCCGCGCCGGTGCCTCATCCTCAGCGGCGCGTCCACCGACCCGGCGCCGGACGACGTCGCCGTGCTGCTCAAGCCGTTCCGGGCGGACGACCTGCTCGACGCGGTGAACAGGCTCTCGGGCCGGCCCACGGTCGACGATGACCCGCCGGGCGGTGGGCGCCAGCGGCGGACCGGATGACCCAGTCCGGGACGGCCGGCGACGCACGTGTCGCCGACCGTCTGATGTTCCTCATGATCGCGCTCCAGGAGCGCGCGAACCGGGCCCTCGTCGAGGAGCTGCACGACGGGCCGATGCAGGAGCTCACCGGCATCCTGCTGTCGCTGGCGAGCCTGCGCCGGGGCCTGCCGGCCGAGGCCGCCGCGCAGATCATCCAGATCGAGACCCGCCTGCGCGACGCCGCCGCCGCGCTGCACCGGCCCCAGCCGCCGTTCCGCCCCGGCAACGGCCCCCGGCAGATGCTCGAGCTCGGCCTGACCCAGCGGGTGGAGGGGGTCCTCGTCGACCGGCTCTACACCAGCCTGGACATCGACGTCGCCCCGCCCGCGCTCGCGGAGGTCGCTGTCGTGCTGGCGACCGTCCAGCTCCTGCTGCAGGAGAGCGACCCGCTGGAGCGCCCGGCGCGTGCGCTGGTGGCGGTGCGGAGCAGTGCCGAGCATGTCGAGCTGGCCCTGCGGGTCGCCTACGCCGACGGCTTCCGCCCCGACGCCGCGACGGCGGGCCGGCTGGAGCGGCTGCGGCAGGTCGCGGACGTCCTCGGCGCCCGGCTGAGCCCGGACGCGGTCACCAGCGCGTGGTCCGCGGCGGTGCGGCTGCCGCGGGCGCCGTCCCAGGCGGGCGGGTAGGCACCGTCAGTTGTCGCGGGGCCAGGGCGGCGCACCGAGCGGGGGGAAGGGACCGCCGGGGGCATCCAGCGCCTCCCGCACCTTCGACAGCAGCACCCGCTCGGAGAACGGCTTGGTCAGCAGGGCAAGCCCCGGGGCGAGCGTCCCGTTCTGGGCGAGCACGGGCTGGGCGTACCCGGACATGTAGAGGACGCGCAGGTCCCGCCGCTGCTGGCGGATCCGCTCGGCGACCTCGCTGCCGAGCAGCTGCGGCATGACCACGTCGGTCAGCAGCAGGTGGATCTCCTCCCGCGTCGTCGACGCCAGCGAGATCGCCTCGGGCCCGCTCGCCGCGATGATCACCTGGTAGCCGTTGCGGGCAAGGATGCGACGGGTGAGCTCGCGCATGGCCGGCTCGTCCTCGACCACCATGATCGTCTCGCCGCCGAACAGCTCACCGTCGGCGAGCTGCTCCTCGGCCGCCGGGACGGCGCCGTCGACGGCCGGCAGCAGCGCGCTGACGGTGGTGCCGACGTTGACCGTCGACAGGATCTCCACGTGCCCGCCCGCCTGGGTGACGATCCCGTAGACGGTGGCCAGGCCGAGCCCGGAGCCCTCGCCCTTCGTCTTGGTCGTGAAGAACGGCTCGAACGCGCGCGCGGCGACCTCCGGCGACATGCCCGTCCCGCTGTCGCTGACCCGCAGGTGCACGAAGCGCCCGCCGCGCAGCCCCGGGCGGGCGGCCGCCGCCTCGTCGTCGATGCTCACGTTCGAGGTGTCGATGGTGAGCGTGCCGCCACCGGGCATCGCGTCCCGCGCGTTGACGGCGAGGTTCACCAGCACCTGCTCGATCTGGCCCACGTCGGCCAGCACCGTCCACAGGCCCGGGTGGGCGGAGGTGCGCAGCTCCACATGCTCGCCGAGGGTGCGCCGCAGCAACTGCTCCATGTCGTGGACGACCCCGTTGAGGTCCAGCGGGCGCGGCTGGACCACCTCGCGCCGACCGAAGGCGAGCAGCTGATGGGTGAGCTGGGCGGCCCGGTCGGCCGCCCGCTGGACCTGCTCGATGTCGCGGCGGGCGGACTCCCACCGGCCGCCCTGGTCCCTGGCGGCGGTTCCGACGACCTCACCGACGAAGGCCGTGTAGTTGATGATCACTGCGAGCAGATTGTTGAAGTCGTGTGCCACGCCGCCGGCGAGCTGGCCGAGGCTCTCCAGCCGCTGCGACTGGTGCAGCTGTACCTCGAGCCGTTCCCGCTCCGCCTGGGCCCGCAGCCGCTCGCGCTCCGCCTGCGCCTCCAGCCGGTCGGTGACGTCCCGGATCGCGGCCGAGACGAGCAGCCCGTCCTCGGTCTCCAGCGCGGACAGGGAGATCTCGGCGGGGAACTCCGTGCCGTCCCGGCGGCGCGCGGCGAGCTGCATCCCCGCGCCCATCGGCCGCGGCCGCGGATCGTCGAAGTAGCGGGTGCGGTGCCGCGGGTGCAGGTGCCGCACCGACTCGGGGACGAGGATCTCCATCGGTTGCCCGACGAGCTCGTCCCGGTCGTACCCGAAGAGCCGCTCGGCCTGCGCGTTCACCAGCGCGATCCGCCCGTCCGGGCGCACGCCGACGATCGCGTCCGGCGCCGCCTCCAGCAGGCCGCGGAACATGGCCTCGGCCCGCTTGCGGCTCGTCACGTCCCGGATCGCGGCCGTGACGAAGATGCCCTCGGCGGTCTGGACGGCCGACAGCGAGATCTCGGCGGGGAACTCCGTGCCGTCCCGGCGGCGCGCGGCGAGCTCCACGCCCGCGCCCATCGGCCGCGGCCGCGGGTCGGAGAGGTACGCGCCGCGGCGGGCCGGGTGCGCCCCGCGCAACGCCTCCGGGACGAGGATCTCCATCGGTTGCCCGACGAGCTCGTCCCGGTCGTACCCGAAGAGCCGCTCGGCCTGCGCGTTCACCAGCGCGATCCGCCCGTCCGGGCGCACGCCGACGATCGCGTCCGGCGCGGCGTCCAGCAGACTGCCGGGCGGCACGTCGGCATAGCCCGCCAACGACTACCCCCAGATCGTGAACGACGTGTCACGCAATGACACATGGTAGCCCGGAGGGCGCGGGACGTTCGACTGCAAACGGGTATCAGTCGGACCGTGCCACGATCATGTCAGCAGGTGCCGAGGTCAGCGTGCCCAGGTGCCCGGGAACCGGTGGCACGGTCAGGATCTGAGATCCCGGCAGAGAGCCCGGCCAGCCCCGCCCCGACGATCACGACGTCGACGGTCTCCACACTGCCTCCGAAGATCCGGGTGGCCGCGGGACTCCCACGGCCGTGTCACGCTACGTCACGGCCGATACGGGATCGGTGTGCGCAGTCGGCCTGTCCCCCGGGGCATTCCCGGTTCCGGGACTCTCGAGCCCGTGCTGGGACGGCACCGCCGGCTCCGCGGGTACCGCCGGCTCCGCGGGCGCTGATGACTGCGTGGGCACGACCGGCTCCGCGGGCACGACCGCCGGAGGCACCACCGAGACACCCGGGGACACAGCCGAGACCTCCGCGGACCCCGCGGATGCGGCCGGCCGCGGGGCCACGGACGGCCGGAACCCGAGGCTCACCAGGGCGGGCTGCTCCGGCACCGGGCGACGGCGGCCGACGAGCAGCACCGCGCCCGCGACCAGGGCGCCGCCCACGATGCCGTCCAGCCAGAAGTGGTTGGCGGTCAGCACGACCACGGCGACGGTCGCCAGCGGCTGGATCACCGCGAGCCAGCGCATCCGGTGGCGCAGGATGGTGACCACCGCCCATGCCTCAAGGATCGCCCACCCCACGTGCAGACTGGGCATCGCGGCGTACTGGTTGGCGACCCCGCCGCTGCCCTTCCCGTACGGTGACGGCCCGAAGAGCATGCCGGTGTCGACCAGGCCGACCGACGAGTCGACCCGTGGCAGGAAACGCGGCGGCGCGAGCGGGTAGAGCAGGTGGATCCCCAGGCCGGCGCCCGTCGCCAGGATGATCACGTTGYGGACTCGGCGCCAGTGGTCGCGGTGCCGGGCGAACACCCACACCAGCAGCAGGATGGCCGCCGGGAAGTGGACGCCGACGTAGTACCAGTTCGCCCCGTGCGGCAGCCACTGGTGCGCCAGCGCGACGCCCTGCAGCGAGGCCTCGTCGGGCAGGCGCAGGAACCGCTCCAGCCGCCAGACGTCAACAGCGTGCCCGAGTGCGTCGGGCTCGCGGCCGGTAGCCAGGTGCCGGCTCAGGCTGTAGCCGACGTAGAGCAGCCCGAGCAGGATGACCTGGCCCACCGTGTAGGCGAGCAGGCCGAGCCGCACTCCCGCCCACCGCGGGCGCACCCGCTCGAAGGCGTGCGAGGGCCACGACCCGACGCGGGCGAGCCGGGCCACGGCCCCCGCCCCGGCGGGCGGCGCGTCACCCAGGCCGTGCGCCGCGCCGGCGGGCGGCGCGCCGGCGCGGCGCGCGGACGCGGCGGCTGGTGGTGGCGCGAAGGGAATCAGCCCAGGCAACGCCACCGGTACGGCCGCGGGTCGCTGCCGTGGCAGCGCGGCCGAAGGAGCCCCGACCATGTTTCCCTCCTCGTCGACGCGTTCCGGACCCGCCACAAGGACGGGCCCACCGCACCGGACGTGACACCCGGCAGCCGCCCCCGTGGACCAACACTCGGCAAACCAACGCCACACGGCAACCGATTTCGCTCGGCAACCGTTACCGCCGGACGACCGATGACGCTGGGCACCACGGACACGACGCCCTGAGTGTCGCCGACAGGTCCGACAATTCCCGGGCGCCGCCGTCCCCGGCTGTGCGCGGCCTCGACGGGCGTGGGCCGCGACCTGTCCGAGTGTCGGCGTTTCGGCCCGGAAAGGCAGTGGTGCCAGCCCCCCGATCGCGATGGGGTCACCGCCCCCGGCCTTGGTACGGCTCGTTCGGGCCCAGCGGGCGGCCCCGGCGCGCCCGGCAGGCGCCGAGAGCCGACCTAAGCCGCGAAAGCCCAGACCAGGACCCTGCCGGGCCCCTGCGAGCCGTCGCCGGTGGGGGCAGTCGGCCCACCGAAGGTGGTGCCAGCACCCCCACGCGGGTGACCCTGGCCTGCTGGCGACGGTGTAGGCGAACCGGGCTGAATGGAGCCATGGCGCGCAACGGCACGGCGGGCGACACCACACCAGGCCACGAACCAGGCAGCCACCGACCAACGGACGAGACCGGGAGCACCGGAGCGATCACCGTGCTGCTCGCCGACGACAACCTGATCGTCCGGGAGGGCGTGCGGGCGCTGCTCTCCCGCGTCGCCGACATCGTGGTCATCGGTGTCGCCGCTGACCACGACGAGCTGGTCCGCGCAGCCGCGCGGCTGCGCCCCAGGGTCGTCGTCACCGACATCCGGATGCCGCCGGACTTCACCGACGAGGGGGTCCGGGCGGCCCAGCGCATCCGGGCGGCGAGCCCGGCGACAGGCATCGTGCTGCTCTCCCAGTACGACGAGCCCGACTACGCGATCACGCTGCTGCGTGACGGCCTGTCCGGCTACGCCTACCTGCTCAAGGAGCGGGTCGCCGACCCCGACCTGCTGGCGCGCGCCATCCGCGAGGTCGCCGGCGGCGGCTCCATGCTGGACCCGGACATCGTCGCCGCGGTGATGACGCCCGTCCGCGAGGCCGGGACGCTGACCCGCGAGCAGGAGGAGCTGCTGCGCGACGTCGCCCACGGGCGCCCCGTGGCCGCCATCGCCGCCGACCACGGCGACACCCCGGCCGCCGTCAACGCGGCGATCGACGCGCTGCTGCTGCGGCTCGCGCAGGGCGCGAGCTCGGGCCAGGCCGGCGCGCTGCGCCGCCTGCGCATGCTGCACGAGGCGCTGATGAAGCGCGAGGAACAGGACGTCGCCCTGACCAGGCTGCTCCCCAGCGGCCTGGCGCAGAAGCTGCGCGACGACGCCACCGCCGCGAGCCGCGCCGAACGCCTCGTCGTCACCGTGCTCATGTCGGACGTCCGCGGCTACTCGGGCATCGCGCAGCGCACCGACCCGATGGTGCTGGCGCACCAGCTCGACGAGCACCGCCGGGAGATGAACGCGGCGATCCTCGCCGAGGGCGGCACCGTCCTGCAGTACGCCGGGGACGCGGTGATCGCTGTCTTCGGCGCGCCGGACCCGACCAGCGACCACCGCGAGCGTGCGGTGCGCGCCGCGGCCGCGATGCACCGGCGCCAGCGCGGCCTGGACGAGCGGTGGACCAGGCGCCGTCTGGAGCCGTTCGGGCTGGGCATCGGGGTCTCCACCGGCGAGGTCGCGGCGGCCCTGCTGGGCTGCGACGCGCACCGGGAGTACACGCTGGTCGGGGACACGATGAACCTCGCGCAGCGGCTCCAGTCGATGGCGGAGGCAGGTGTCACGATCGTGAGCGCCGCGACCGCGGCGGCGCTGCCCGCCGACGTCGTCGTCCCCCTCGACCCGCGGCCGGTGAAGGGGCGGGTCGGGGACGTCCGGGCCTACCGCGTCATCGCCGGCGGCGCCTCCGCCCCCATCCCCGTTCCCGTCTCCGTCCCCACTCCCGTCGTTCCGGCTCCCGTCGTTCCGGCGCCTGCCCTCACCGCGCCTGCCTTCACCGGGCCGGCGCTCACCGGGCCGGCGCTCACCGGGCCTGCCCTCACCGCGCCGGTCCCGCGGCCGCGCCGCCGCCGTCTGCTGGCCCGCTCCGCCGCCTGAGCGCCGGGCACAAGCCCCGCCCGATGGAAAATGGGCCCCGGAACGCAGGCCGGGGCCGCCGGGGAGATCCCCGGCTGATCGGGAGGGTCGTGATGACCGCGATGACTCAGCCGGAGCAGGGGGACGCGGGCAGGGGGGTCGCCGTCGTGACCGGGGGCAGCCGGGGCATCGGTGCCGCCTGCGCCCGTCTGCTGGCGCGGGCCGGGTGGACGGTCTGCGTCACCTACCGTTCGAACGAGGCCGCCGCGCAGGAGGTTGTCCGGGAGTGCGACGCCGCCGCGCGGGCCCTCGGCACGCCGGCCGGGGCCGCCGCCGTCGCCGCGGACCTGGCCGATCCGGCGCAGATCCCCGGGGTCTTCACCGCGGCCGACCGCCTCGGCCCGCTCACCGTCCTGGTGAACAACGCCGGGATCGTCGACCGCCAGATGCGGGTGGACGAGATGACCGCCGGCCGGCTGACCCGGATGTTCACCGTCAACACGGTCTCGTCGATCCTGTGCGCCGGGGAGGCCGTCCGCAGGATGTCGACCCGGCACGGCGGCGCCGGCGGGTCGATCGTCAACATGTCGTCGGCGGCGGCCAGGCTCGGCAGCCCGGGGCTGTACGTCGACTACGCGGCGAGCAAGGGCGCGATCGACACGTTGACGCTCGGCCTGGCCAGGGAGGTCGCGGGCGAGGGCGTGCGGGTCAACGCGGTACGCCCGGGGATCATCGCGACCGACATCCACATCAGCAGCGGGGAGCCGCAGCGGCCCGCCCGGATGGCGGGCAGCATCCCGATCGGCCGTGCGGGCACCGCCGACGAGGTCGCCCAGGCCGTGGCCTGGCTGTGCTCGCCGGCCGCGTCCTACACGACCGGCGCGATCCTGGACGTCGCCGGCGGCCGCTGAACGAAGGCTGAACGGAGGCCGAACAGGCGCGGCTACCGGGCCGACGGGGGCCGGAACATGACCAGGGCGGTGGGGTTCCGGCGGGCGTAGCGCAGGGCCGCCCGCTCGCAGGAGCCGCTGACCCACTCCAGCGTCCAGTCGACGTTCACCAGGCCCACGACGTCGGCGACGCGCTGCTGGAACTCGTCGTCGACCTCCTGTTCGGCGCTGCGGGAGGCGTAGGCGACGCCCTCCATGCCGAAGGCTCCGTACATCCCGGCCGACCACCGGGCCCATCGCGTCCATCGGTCACGCACGGCGACCACGACTAAGCGGGAACCCATCCGCGCCGCGAGCTCCGCCGCGAGCAGGACATCGGCGAGATCTCCGGCGTCACCCGCGCGTAGGCCCACGATCACATGACTTCCCGACGTTGTCCGCGCGGCAAGTCGACGTCCCTCAGCCTGCTCCACGGTTCCTCCTCCGCCGGCGCCGTCCCGGTCGAGTTACCGCCGAGGATGGTGGCCACGATTGTGATGGGAAACACCAGAAAGGGGAAGTACCGAAGAGACCTGATTTTGTCGAACGCTCGTGGTTCACGCATCCGGCCCGCCATCTCTTCGATCGCCCGCACGCGGCGACCTGCCCGTACCACGTGATCCGGGTGCCGTCCTCCTCTTTCTGCCCCGTCCCGATCGCTCGTACGCGGACCAGTCGCGGCCGGTCGCCGCGGAGCCGAGAATCCTGAGATCCGGGACGCGCGCGCCGAGCTCACCCTGCGGGCACGCACCGTCCGTCCGGGTATGTCATCGCCGGTCGCACGAAGGCGGGAAACAGATGTCGGTATTGGACAGATTCCGCCTCGACGGCAGGGTCGCCATCGTCACCGGGGCCTCGTCGGGGATCGGCGTCGGCTTCGCCCGCGGGCTCGCCCAGGCCGGCGCGGACGTCACTCTCGGTGCCCGGCGCACCGACCGGCTCGCMGCGACCGCCGCGCTGGTCGAGGCGGAGGGCCGCCGGGCCGTCGCCGTCGGCACCGACGTGGCCGACCCGGAGTCGTGCCGGAACCTCGTCACGGCCGCCATGGCCGCCTTCGGGCGGGTCGACATCCTGGTCAACAACGCCGGGGTCGGTTCGGCCCACCCGGCGCTGCGGGAGACCCCGGAGCAGTTCCGCTCGGTCATCGACGTCAACCTCAACGGCTGCTACTGGATGGCCCAGGCCGCCGCGGCCGTCATGCGGCCGGGCAGCAGCATCATCAACATCTCCAGCGTGCTCGGCCTGACGACGGCCGGCCTCCCGCAGGCCGCCTACTCGGCCAGCAAGGCGGCGCTGCTCGGGCTGACCCGCGACCTCGCCCAACAGTGGACGGGACGGCGCGGGATCCGTGTGAACGCCCTGGCACCCGGGTTCTTCAAGTCCGAGATGACCGATCAGTACCGGCCCGGGTACCTGGAGAGCCAGTCGGCACGGATCCTCGCCGGCCGCTTCGGCGACCCTGAGGAGCTGACCGCCGCGCTGATCTTCCTCGCCTCCGACGCCGGCGACTACGTCACCGGGCAGACCCTCGTCGTGGACGGCGGCGTCTCCATCACCTGACCGCGCTGCTCAGGGAGCCGGTCAGGTCTCCAACGGCATGAGCTCGCGGGCGAACCCGTCGAGGAACTCCGGCCAGCCGGCGGAGTCGATCAGCGGGTACACGACGAACTTGCTCACCCCGGCGTCCACGTACCGGGCGACGAGCTCGCGCGCCTGAGCCCACCCGCGCGGGACGAGGTCGGCGGGGTCGCGCCCGGGGCGCCGCCCCCGCAGTGCCGCCGCCGTCGCCGCGGGGACCTCACCGAACGCGATCCGCAGGCTCAGCCCATGGTGCTCCGGATCGACCTCGCGCCCGGCCTCCGCGGCGGCCGCGTTGATCGCGGCGATGCCCGCGGCGGCCTCGACGGGGTCGACCAGGCTCGCCAGCCAGCCGTCCCCGTAGTGGCCGATACGGCGCAGCGCGGCCGGCGCCGCCCCGCCGAGCCAGATGTCGAGCGGACGGGCCGGGCGGTCCCCGATCCCGATGTCGGTGACGTCGAAGAACTCGCCGTGGAAGGTCACCGTCTCCTCGGCGAGCATCCGGCGCAGGAGCTGGAGCGCCTCGTCGAACACCGCGCCGCGCCGCCCGGCCGGCACCGGGAACGCGTCACGCTCGGCCGGACGGGCTGGCCCGAGCCCGAGCACCGGCAGGACCCGCCGCGGCGCCAGCGCGGCCATGGTGGCCAGCTGCTTGGCCAGCAGGACGGGGTTGCGTCCGGGGAGGACGGCGACCCCGGTGCCGACCTTGATCGAGCTGGTGCGGCCCAGGGCATACGCCATGCCGGCGAGCGGGTCGACGCTCGCGGCGGAGAGCTGCTCGGAAAGCCACAACGAATCCACACCGAGTGCCTCGGCCGTGTCGACCCGGGCGGCGAACTCCCGGCCGGGGACGGCGGCGAACCCGACACCGATGCGAACCTTCATACGGTCAGCCTAGGTCGAAGCGCTCCACGGGGCCCCGAGCCGAGTGTCCCGGGTAGCCCACCTGCCCCGGCGAGACAGGCAAATCGGGGCATTGACCCCGGCGGGAATCCCGGAGGACCGTCGTCTGATGGGCGACGTCGGCAAGCCGGAACGCATCGTCGAGGACGAACCGATCGGGTTCCCGGACGAGGAGCCACTGACGGCTCCCGCGCCGGTCCCCGCACCACCGGCCACCGCACCACCGGTACCGGCCGAACCGGAGAAGGAGCCGGCCCCCACCGGGCTGGCGGGGCAGGACGGCCGCGTGCCGCTCCCGCGGTGAGCCTGCTCGGGTGGCGCCAGTGGGCGGTCGACTCCGACGGTCTGCTGCGCCCCGCCTGGACCCCCTGGTCACCGTTCCCGCCCGGGTTCCTGCTGTGGCGCCCGGACGGCCTGACCGAGGCGCACTGCCTGCGCACCGACGACTCCGGGCAGGAGCAGCACGACCGCCTGCCGGGCGACGACTGCGTGTGCGGCCTCTACGCCTGGCGTGATCCGTCCCTGCTGGTGACGGCGCGGCTGCCCCGGTGGACGAGATGCCCCTGCGTGATCGGCGTGGCGCGGCTCGGCGGGCGGGTGATCGTCGCCGAGCGCGGCTACCGGGCGCAGCTGGGCTACCCGGCCGCGGTGTTCGACCCCCGCGGCATCGTCTCGCCCCGGTACGCGGTCGCGCGTTACCGCAGGTGGCCGGCCCTGGTCGCCGAGTGGCACGCCGCAGGGCCCCGCGGCGGCGAGCAGACCGGCGCACACCCTGACGAGACGGGCGAGTAGCCCGATGACCGATGGGCGCGACCCGGGAGCGCCCACCGAGGAACGGTCACCCCACGTGACTTCGGCATGGCCGATACCTGAACGGGGGTAGCCAGAAGTGTCTTTGCGCCCGTAGAACGTCACACGTGGCGACAAAGATCGCGCGCCGGCCGACTAGGGTCAGATCTGCGCACAACGGCACGATGCGGGCATAACCGGGTCTGGTCACGATAGATCGCTCCCGGGTCGGGGGCGCGCCCGGCCCCGAGTGGCGCGACGGCGCGCAGCGAGGGGGAACCGTGCGGACAACCGGCACCGCGGCGGATCCCGCTGACCCCGCCGAGCCGGGCGACCCCCTCCCCGCTGATCCCGTCCCCGTTGATCCCGTCCCCGCCGGTGCGCGGCGGGACGGGCCGCGGCCGAGTCACCGGCACCGACGTCAGCGGCGCCGACGTCAGCGGCGCCGCCGGCGCCCGCTGGGCCGCGCGGGCCTGGTCCCGGCGACGGTCCTCGCGGGGTACCTCGCGCTCGCCGTCGCCGTCTTCCGTGCCGCGTGGGCCGATCCCGGCGGCGTGGTCTACGGCTACAGCGACTCGGTGCTGTTCGCGTGGTACCTGGGCTGGGTCCCGCACGCCCTGTCCGCAGGCATCGACCCGTTCGTCACCTCGTACCTGAACGCCCCGACCGGCACGAACATCCTGTGGAGCACGCCCGTCCCGCTGCTCGGGCTGGTGACCGCGCCGGTGACCGCGCTGTTCGGCCCCGTCGTCTCACTCACCCTGCTGCTGACACTGGCGCCGGCGCTCTCCGCGTTCGCCCTGTTCTGGGTGCTGCGGCGCTGGGTGCCGGCGCCGCCGGCCGCCGTCGCCGGCCTGCTCTACGGCTTCGGCCCGTACATGGTCGGCGAGTCGTACGGGCACCTGCATCTCACCTTCGCGGTCTTCCCGCCGCTGCTGCTGCTCCTGCTCGACGACCTGATCGTGCGCCGGCGCCCACCGGGGCGCACCGGCGTGCTGCTCGGCCTGGCGGTCGCCGCCCAGGCCATGATCAGCGAAGAGGTCCTGGCCACCGCCGCGCTGCTCGGCGCGCTCGGGCTCGCCATCGCCGGGCTGGCCCACCGCGCCGCCGTCCGCGCGCGGGCGGGCGCGCTGCTGCGGGGCCTGGCGGCCTGCGGCACGACGGCCGGGGCGCTGCTCGCCTGGCCGTTGACCGCGCAGTTCCTCGGCGACCAGCGGGTCCACGGCAACATCCAGCCGCACAACATCGCGGTGTCCGATCTGCTGACCTTCGTCACGCCGACCCCGGCCCAGCGGATCGCACCCGACGTGGCGCTGCGGCACAGCCTGCGCTTCACCGGCAACGCGGTCGAGGTGACCGGCTACCTCGGGCTTCCCCTGCTGCTCGGGGTGGCCGCGATCGCCGTCCGGTTCCGCCGCGAGCCGCTGGTGGCGGTGTTCGCCCCGCTCGGCGCGGTGACGGCGCTGCTCTCCCTGGGCGGCCACCTGCACGTGGACGGACGGGTCACCGGCATCCGCCTGCCCTGGCTGCCGTTGGAGAACCTCCCGGTGATCAGCAGCGCGCTCCCGTCCCGGCTCGCGCTGTACCTGGCGATGTCCGTGGCGATCGTCCTCGCGGTGGGCCTGACCCGCGTCGCCGCGTCCACCCGGTTCCCGCGGCCGGTCACCCGGGCCGGGCTCGTGCTGCTCACCGCGGTGATGCTGGCGCCGCTCGTGCCGCGCAGCCACGTGGCGACACCGGCCGCCACGCCCGCCTTCTTCACCGGCGACGCCGTCCGCGCGGTTCCCGAGGGATCGACGGCGCTGGTGCTGCCCTACCCCTATCCGGCCCGCACCGAGGCGATGCTCTGGCAGGCCGAGGCGGGCTACCGGTTCCGGCTCCCGGGCTGCTACTGCACCGTCCCGGGGCCGGACGGGCGCGCCGTCTTCAACGCGTGGACCGACCCGCTCAACGGCGCGCTGGTCGCGGTCGAGCAGGGCCGGTCGGACGCGGCGGCCGTGCTGGCCGATCCCGCCGTGCAGGCCGCCTTCGACCGGCTCGCGCCCGCCGCGGTGATCCTCGGCCCGAGCGCGAACCGGGACGAGCTCGCCCGGCTGGTGACCGGCCTGGCCGGCGCCGGGCCGGCGGACGTCGACGGGGTCCAGCTGTGGCTGACAGCGCCCTGATCACCACCTTGTGATCACCATTGGCGCCCCGGTATGTCCGGGATGTCCCATCAGTGCGACGCGCTGTGACCAGGTGTCCGGTGTTCGACACCCAAAGCGCGGGACAGGACCCGGACCCGGCTGTTGACTGCCGGTTAATCGCCGGTCGATAGCCTGCGGCGCAACGTTTCGGCGTCCGGTTCGGACGTGTCCGCTCCGGACAGTGTCGGGTACGGACGGTCGTTCTCCGGGGACAACTCGCGGCGTCCCCGGAAATCGCGTGGCCGCCGGCCACGCCGGGCGGGCGCCCGCCGTTGTTCGGCAACGAACAGTACGCGGAGGACGACGGACGGCGCGATTTCGGGTCGTCGCGGGCTCAGCAGACGCGATCGGACGCGGAAGGACGAGGGTTGCCCACGGAATCCAGGCTCGGCCGGTCGGGGCACGGCCAGTCGGGCGCAACGCTGACGACCCTGCAGCGGGCCACGGTCGTCGGCCTTGTGGCGCTCTCCGCCGCGGTGGCGGTCGGCCTCGGCCTGACCGCCCGCGACGACCCGCCGGGCACGGCCTGGCCACCGGGGCGGCAGGCGACGTCCTGCCACGACGTGAAGATCTTCACCGGCCAGGTGGGATCGCCCTACAACCGGTTCGCGCGGGTGCTGCGCACCCGGCTGCAGGCCGCGCCCGAGCACTGGGACGTCGAGGTCGTCCCGACCGGCGGCTCCGCGGAGAACATCTACCACCTGGAGGAACAGCAGTACCGGACGTGCTCGCTGGCGCTGGCCCAGCTCGGCACGACCGTGGACGCCGGGTCGGCGGTCAACCAGTTCTCGCCCCAGCGGGGCGGCCACCTCGTCGAGGGGCTGCGCACGCTCGGGCCCGCCCACGACGACCTCCTCCACGTGATCGTCCGCGCGCCCGGGAGCAGCCCGCCCGGCACCGGCGCGGACGTGCGAACCTTCACCGACCTCTGCGACCGGGCCATCGCCGCCGGGCCGGCGGCCTCGGGCACCCGCCAGATCGGCACCGTGCTCCTCCGCGTCGGCCTGCCGGGCACGTGCGCCCCCCGGCTGGAGGACTCCTCCATCGACGACGGGCTGCGGCTGCTGGTCGCCGGTGCGGTGGACGCGGTCTTCTGGGCCGGCGGCGCCGGCACCGAGCGCATCCGGACCGAGCTCGCCAATGGCGTGAAACTCCAGGTCCTCGACCTGGCGCAGTTCCGCGACGCGATCGCGGCGGACTGGGAGAAGGTCTACCACCCGCCTGGGCGGTACTTCCCCGGCACGGTCTTCCCACCCGGGCACCTCGGGCCACGGGACTACCCGGGGATGACCGACGTGGACACCGTCTCGCTGCCCAACGGCGTCCTGGCACACGAACAGGCCGACCCGGCGCTGGTCCGGCGGGCGACGGCCGACCTCTTCGGCGATCCGGCCGAGTACGAGCGGGCCCTGTGGGGCGACAACCCCGCCGGCCGACGCGTCCCGGACGCGCTGACCGTCTACGAGAGCCCGTTGTTCTGCTACGTCCCGCTGCATCCGGCGGCCGCCGAGTACTACCGGCTGCGCTTCGACCGCGGACCCGGCTGTGGCCGGTAGCGGCGCGGTGGCGACGGTAGCCGGTAGCGGCGCGGTGGCAGCGACCCGGCTCCGGCCGCGCGGAGGTGGGCCGTGCTGCGCCCGCTGACCGACTCCGACCCCCGCGTCATCGGCCCCTACCGGCTGTACAACCGGATCGGCACCGGCGGGATGGGCATCGTCTACCTCGGGTTCAGCCCCGACGACCAGCCGGTCGCGGTGAAGGTCCCGAACCCGCAGCACGCGACCGACCCGGAGTTCCGCGCCCGGTTCCGGGCGGAGGTGTCGGCGGCGCGGGGCGTGCTCGGCCCCACGATCGCCCGCGTCATCAACGCCGAGGTGAACGGCCCGCAGCCATGGCTGGCCACCGAGTACGTGCAGGGCCCGAGCCTGAACGCGGCGGTGAACGACGGCTGCCCGCTGGTCGACCGCCAGCTCGACACGCTCGCCGTCGGGCTGGCCCAGGCGCTCGTCGCCATCCACCAGGCCGGCGTGGTGCACCGCGACCTCAAACCGGCGAACATCGTGATGTCCTGGTCCGGCCCGAAGGTCATCGACTTCGGGGTGGCCCGCTCCGCCGACTACAGCGGCTACACCCGGGCCGGCGAGGTCGTCGGCACCGTCGCCTGGATGGCACCGGAGCAGATCCGCGGGCACACCGCGGGACCCGCGGCGGACGTCCACGCCTGGGCCCTCTGTGTCGGGTTCGCCGCGACCGGCCGCCGGCTCTTCCGCGGCGACACCCAGGAGATCGTGGCGCTACAGATCAGCTCAGCGCGGCCCGACCTGAGCGACATCCCCGAACGCCTGCTCCGACCGGTGCTCGCCGCCCTGGACAAGTCACCGCACGACCGCCCTGACGCCCACGCCCTCCTCACAATGCTGACCGGAGACGGCCTGCGCGCGGAGCTGGCCGGCGAACGTCGGACAGCCAGCGAACGTCGGATGGCCGGCGCCGGCCCCGAGGCGGACGCCGACGCGACCCGGGCGACGGCCTCGATCGGGGCGGGCACGAATCCGCCCCCTGTCATCGCGCACGTTCCCGACCCCCCCGGTCGCCCCGGCCCACCCGCCACTCCCACCTCATCCGGTTCCGCGGCGCCAGCCGGCTCCCCCAGCCAGCCCGGCTCCGACTGGCAGCGGGATCCTGTCGAACGACCGAGCTCCGCGACGCTGCCGGTGCGGTTCCTTCTGCTGTTGCTGGCCGCGGTGGGCCTGGCGGGCGCCGCCCTGCTCGGGGCCGCCGCGGCCGGTGTCGCGGCCGGCGTCACCGGGCCGGTCGGCGCGGGCGGGGTCGCCACGGCCTGCGCCCACGCGCTCGCCCCGGCCCGCGGACGGCGCGCCCTCACCACGGTTCTCGCGGCCGCCGTCGGCGCGGCGGGCGGTCTCGTGCTCGCCCGGCTCGCGGGCTTCGGCGCACCGCTACCCGTCCTGACCGAAATCGCGACGGCCTGCCTGCTGGCGAGCGCCGTAGCAGTCGTGATGGCAGGCCCGCCCGGCACCCCACACGAGATGCCCTCGCCTCCAGGCGACCCACCGAGCATCGAGGGTCCGTCTGAAACCGCGGTTCCTGAACCGGAGCGGCGGCCGAGGTAGCTACCGATCAGGAAGTCCTGTCTCCCGGACTGCGTCCCTGATGGCTGTCTCCGACTCGCCACTCGACGAACACCTCGCCGAGGTACTCCTTGGTCTGGTCGGTCAGATAGCCCCGGGCGTCCTCACCGAGTGGCCTCAGCGCGTGTGTGAGAACTTCCGAATGCAGCCCGGGTGCCGGGCAGATGAATACGGCCAGGATGCGCAGGGCACGAAGAAGATCTTCGTTGGTCAGCAGGCTCAACGGCGGCACGGCGTTCTTCAGCGCCTCGAAGAGAGCCGACCAGACCCTGTCCACCACCAGAGCCATGATTCTCCCGGTGACCTGATCGCGATGCCCCTGCATGGACGAGCTCATCACCGCGCGGGTGATGATGTCTCGTGCTCTCTCCTGGACGCTGTCCACCACGCCATCAGCTGCCTCGATGACCTGGATGATTCCGACGATCAGGTCGCACCATCCGTGATCTGCCAGCTGACGCCGCACAGCCACGGGATCAAGGCCGGAGCCCTTCGCGGCCTCGTCGATCGCGCCCCGAATCTCCGGCCAGAGGTCCCGGGTCAGTATCTTGGCGACCGCCTCGATCTGATCGACATCGGGCCTGGGGCCACCTGGCTCGTCGACCCCGCGGTCCCGGCACTTCCGATCTCCTTGGCTACTCTCGGCGACACCGGCCGCGACGTCGACAACGCATATCTTCGCGACCGTGAGACGATTACCTTTGGTCCCCTTGAGGATTGTTCTCCCCGGGATCCTTACTAGTGCGGCGTAAACAAATGCCCGTTCCAGTGCCACTGTTAGGCTGGAAAAAGTGTGGGTAAATTGGACACATGATCCTAACTGATAATCAACGCGATATTCTCGAGTCCTTGGCTGGAGG
>NZ_MAXA01000214.1 GCF_001854695.1 Parafrankia soli | reverse complement strand
GGTACCTGTAGGCCCGCTTCACAACCCGACTCCCCACGACCGGCAGAATACATCATTCGACTGTCACCCTGACGGCGGAGTCGACGCGCTAACCCCGCCCTGAAGGACGGGGCCTGCACGCTACGTTTCATGGGTCACGTGTTCCTCTTCGCGTCTGTGTGGTGTCCGGGTGGCCCGGCCGCGGCCCGCGGCCGCCGTCTGGTGGTCGGCCCCAGGCTGTTTCGCATGCGATCCCACGGCGATCCGTACAAGAGGGATTCCTACCGTTGCGCTGGGAACCCGTCACATCTGGGTCGGCCGAGCGGGCCGACTCCGGCGGTGCCGCGGCTGGCACGGCTGTACCGGCGCGGTGGGCGTCGCCGCGCCGCGCCGCGGTCGTGGTGGTCCGGCTGTGCCCTGTCGCCAAGCTGACAGGCCGTGTGTTGCCCGCGAACTCGGCACCGATGTTCACCCGGCGTGTTTGTCTGATCGTCCGTAGAGGGAGGGTGTCACCATGACCGTCGCACGATCGTTCTCAGTGGGCCGGGCGGGGCTCGTGGCCGTTCTGATCGCCGGCACGTTCGCGATCACCGGCCAGACGGCGGCCCGAGCAGGTGGCACCCCGGGGGCCGAGTGCCCAAGCGGGCAGGAGTTCGAGGTCGCCGTCACCGGCGACGAACCGGACCCCGGCCCGCCGGTGCGGCTCGAGGCCGGCTACTACGCGCACACCGCGTCCTTCTGGCCGCCCCGGTCCGCGGTGCTGTGCCGCACGGAGTCGGGCACGGACCAGCCGTCCGCCCAGGTCACCGATACCCCAGGCCTGACATGCCCGTCCGGTGCCTCCGAGCTGGTGGTCCCTGACGTGATCCCGACCGACATCGAGACGCCCGTCATCGCGGATTCCGGGGCGTTGCTGCCCGCCGGTTGGTACTCGCTCCCGTCGCTGGATCCCGAGTCGGCACCGGCCAGCACCCAGCCCACCGATCTGCCTGACCAGGCTGGTCCGGCTGGTCCGGCTGGTCCGGTCACTCCTGTGGACCAGCCCGGCCCCGGCCAGACCGCGCTCACCAGTCCCGGTGCCGCCGGCCCCGAGAGCACCAGCCCCGCGACCGGGGGCGGCGTGACCGAGGCCGGCGCGTTCACCGGCGGCGGCACCGCGCCGGATGGGGACGGCGCCGGCACGGTCGTCTGGACCACCCTGTGCTGGTCCCAGACCGATCCCGGCGCCCCGGCCGCCTGAGCCCACCTGCGCCGCGGGCCGTGGGCCGCGAACTCCCAGGGCGGCAGCCGGGCCCCAACGACGACGAGGGCCGTCCCGATCGATCGGGACGGCCCTCGTGTTCACGGCGGCTCGGCGAGGCGAGCGCCTGTGCTCAGTAGCGGTAGTGGTCCGGCTTGTACGGGCCCTCCACCGGCACGCCGATGTAGTCGGCCTGCTGCTTCGTCAGCGTTGTGAGCTTGACGCCCAGGGCGTCCAGGTGCAGCCGGGCGACCTTCTCGTCCAGGTGCTTGGGCAGCGTGTAGACGCCGACCGGGTACTGCTCGGTCTTGGTGAACAGCTCGATCTGGGCGATCACCTGGTTGGTGAAGCTGTTCGACATCACGAAGCTCGGGTGGCCGGTGGCGCAGCCGAGGTTCATCAGCCGGCCCTCGGCCAGCACGATGATCGAGTGCCCGTCCGGGAACACCCACTCGTCGACCTGCGGCTTGATGTTGATCTTCTCGATGCCGGGAGTCTTCGTGAGGCCGGCCATATCGATCTCGTTGTCGAAGTGCCCGATGTTCGACACGATCGCCTGGTGCTTCATCGCGGCCATGTGCGCGGCCGTGATGATGTCGTAGTTGCCGGTGGTCGTCACGAAGATGTCGGCGGTCGAGACGACGTCCTCGAGCGTGGCGACCTGGAAGCCGTCCATAGCGGCCTGCAGCGCGCAGATCGGGTCGATCTCGGTGACGATGACGCGGGCGCCCTGGCCGCGCAGCGCGTCCGCGCAGCCCTTGCCGACGTCGCCGTAGCCGGCGACGACCGCGACCTTGCCGCCGATGAGCACGTCGGTCGCCCGGTTCAGCCCGTCGATGACGGAGTGGCGGCAGCCGTACTTGTTGTCGAACTTCGACTTGGTGACCGAGTCGTTCACGTTGATGGCGGGGAAGGCGAGCGTGCCGGCCTTCGCCATCTCGTACAGCCGGTGCACGCCGGTGGTGGTCTCCTCGGTGACACCCTTGACCGACGTCGCGGTCGTCGTCCACCGGCCGGGCTTCTCGGAGATCGTGCGGCGCAGCGTCTCCAGGATGATCGCGTACTCCTCGGAGTCCGAGGCGTCGGTCGCCGGGACGGCGCCGGCCTTCTCGAACTCGGCGCCCTTGTGGACGAGCAGGGTGGCGTCACCGCCGTCGTCGAGGATCATGTTCGGCGCGCCGCCGTCCGGCCAGGACAGCGCCTGGTCGGTGCACCACCAGTACTCATCGAGGGTCTCGCCCTTCCAGGCGAAGACCGGCACGCCCTTCGGGTCGTCCTTGGAGCCGTTCGGCCCGACGACCACCGCGGCCGCGGCGTGGTCCTGCGTGGAGAAGATGTTGCAGGACACCCACCGGACGTCCGCGCCGAGGGCGGCGAGCGTCTCGATCAGGACCGCGGTCTGGATCGTCATGTGCAGGGAGCCCATGATCCGGGCGCCCTTGAGTGGCTGGCTGGCCGCGTACTCGGCGCGGGTGGCCATCAGCCCGGGCATCTCGTGCTCGGCAAGCCGGATCTCCTTGCGGCCGAACTCGGCCAGCGCGAGATCCGCGACCTTGAAGTCGAAAGTCATGCCCTCTCCTCATTGCGCTCGGTGGCTGCCGAGCCTGTACGGCGGTGTCACGTTCCGCTTCCGGGCTGCCGGCATGGCGGACAGCCGTCCGCCGCGACAGCGCGAGTCAGTCGAGCGTGCCACAGGGGTGCCGAACGACGAAGACCCGGTCCGGCCGCGTCACACCGGACCGGGTCCGTCGGCCCGTCCGGTAAGGGCGGAGCCGACCGCGCCGTCAGCTCTCGGGGGTGGGCCCGGCCGAGCCCCCCGCGGCGGGCGGGGTCGCGCTCCCGGCGGGCGGTGCCGAGGTGCCGTCCGACCCGGCCGGCCCGGTGCCGGCGGTCGCCGGGGTGGGCAGCGGGATCGCGCCGGCCGCGAGCCGCGGGCCGCGGTAGACCCAGCCGCGCTCGTCCGCCCACAGCAGCAGTGGCGGCAGCACGACGAGCGCGGAGAGCAGGGCGACGCCCACGTTCAGGGCCACCACCAGGCCGAAGTCGCGCAGTAGCGGCAACGAGCTGAACGCCAGGACCACGATCCCGATCACCGCGGCGAGCGCGGACACCATGAAGGCACGCCCGGTGCGGGCCGCCGCCTCCTCGATGGCGGCCAGCGGGTCGCGCCCGCGGCGGCGCTCCTCGATGTGCCGCATGACGATCAGTGTCGTGAACTCCGTGCACAGCGCGATCACGAGTGGCCCGCCGACCGCCGTCAGCGGGCTGAGGTCGAAGCCGGCGAGCCAGGAGACGATCGCGGTGAGCCCCACCGCGATCAGCACGGGTATCACCGACACCACCGCGCGGACGATGTTCCGGTGCCACAGCAGCAGGATCAGGAACACGCCGATGAGCGCGAAGTACGTCAGCTCGACGCGGTTCTTCTCGAAGTTCTCCAGCAGGCCGGTGCCGACGACGGCCAGGCCGGACGGCGTCGCGCGGATCCCCTCGGGCGGGCTGACCGTCGCCCGGATGTCGTCGACGACGACCGCGCGTTCCTCCAGCGCGCCCGGCCCGGTCCGGAAGATCAGGTTGAGTGCCTTGCCGTCCAGGTTGACCGTGCTCTTCTGGATCGCTTCCGGCGTGACCCGGTAGGCCCGCTCGATGTCCGCGCCGGTCGGGGCGAGGAGCGTGGTGTCGGGCACCTCCATGAGAAAGCTGATCGTCGTCACCAGGCTGGACGCCGTCAGCAGTTTCTGGGGGTGCTCCTTGAGCTGCTGGTAGGTGAAGTCGTGGACGAACTTCACCGTCCTGTCGTCGAAGACGTCACCGGACTGGATGTAGACGCCCAGCTCGCTGCTGGACCCCGTCTGCGCCTTGAGGTCCTGGATGTCGTGCACGACCTGGGAGTCCTGGCTCACCCACTTCTCCGGGTCGGTCTGGACCTTCAGGTCGCCCTCGACGACCAGCCCACCGGCGAAGATCGCGGCCGCGAGCACGACGAGTGGGATGGYGGTCACTCGAGGTAGCGAGCCGAGTGCGACCACCGCGCGTCCGAGCGGGCCTCGTGAGTAGTCCTTCGGCGCGGTGGGGGAGCGGCGCTCCCGGAACCCGAGCGAGGCGGCGCTCAGCAGCACGGTCGCGACGACGATGACCGGCAGGCCGATCGCGAGCAGGACGCCGAAGTCGCGGATCATCGGCACCTTGCTGAACTCCAGCGCGAGGAACGCGACGATTCCGGCGACGGTGGCCACCGCCAGGGCCGGCATCAGCCGGGCCAGCGCCTCGGCGACGGGATCGCGGGCCCGGTCGAGCTGTGCCTCCTCCTCGACCCTGCTGTGCAGCTGGACCGCGAAGTCGATGCCGACGCCGAGCAGGACGGGCATGCCGGCGATGGTCACCACCGACAGTGGCACGCCCAGATAGCCCGCGAGCCCGAACGCCCAGACGAGGCCGACCGCCACCACCCCCAGCGGGAGCAGCCGCCAACGCACGGCGAAGGCGACCAGCAGCAGCCCGGCCATGATGACCAGCGAGATGGCGCCGAGCGTGAGGAAGCCGCCGCGCAGGTAGTCGTTGATGTCACGGAGCAGCACGGCGGCGCCGGTCGTCATGACGTCGGCGTTGTCGAAGGTCAGGTCCCGCACCGCGGCCTCGGTGGCGGACGCTCCGCGGCCCTCTTCCTTGATGGACGCGTTCCCCTTCAACCGGACGATCATCTGCGCCGTCCGGTCGGTCGGGAAGAACGACTCGAGCGACTTGCGGACGGCACCGGTGTTGTCGTGCAGCAGGAAGTCCGCCCAGTCGGGATCGTCGAAGTCACGCCGATCCGCGGGTATCGCGTTGATTCGTTCCAGGGTGCGCAGCGAGTCGGCAAGCCGCCGCTTCGCGGAGTCCGGATTCGGATCGCGGCTCTGGGCGTCGAGCAGGATCTGGCCCGCCGGGCTGCTGATCGGATTCCCGTCCGGGCTGGTGACCAGGTTCGCGGTGAACTGCAGCGCGGTGAGCGGGGTGATCACGCTCTCGATGCGCGGGTCCTTCTCCAGCCGCGCGGAGAGATCGCGGAACTTCTTGACATTGCCGGTGGTGAAGAGGTCGACGAGATCCGCGCCAGGCTTCGTGGTGAACAGGACGATCATCGCCTGGYCGCCGAAGAGGTTCTGGTAGGCGACGTTGTCCTTGGCGACCTGCGAGTCGGAATTGAGATAGTTGTCCTGGCCGGTGGTGAACTCCAGCTTGGTCAGGCCGAGACCGAGCACCGCGGTGATGATCAAGGCCACCACGGCCACCACGCCCGTCCGGCGGCCGACCGTGCGTCCGAGGCCCGACCAGAATCGCGCCGACCCACCAGATGGGGCGGACGGGTCGGACGGCGCTGGCGAGCTTGGCATCAGGCTGCTCCGGGGATCGAAGATGTTCGCGGGGGGCCTGTGAGGTCCGTCCGTGAACGGTTTCCAAGGTGTATAGCGCACGTCACATCTGCATGCCGACCCCTTGCGCGGGAGGAAATCATCCCGAGGCCGGCATACGGCCTCGGACGRTTCCGCTCACCACCGACCAGTTGATGCTGGTAGCGGGACTTTGCCCCTGGTAGGAGGAGTCCCGCCGGTACGAGCGGGTGCGCCGGGTTCGGATCGGCACTGCACGTGCGGTCTATCGATCTCCGGAAAAACGGGTGTCCGGACGAGCGTGTGTGGGCGCTCAGGAAGTGTGCGGAGCGTCCGTCACGTCCGGGCGAGGTGCCCGGACGCCCGGCGGACCGGGCGACGGGCGCCTTCGGTTGCTGTCAGGTGCTGTCAGGTGCTGTCAGGTCCTCGCGTGCTCCCGCGCCGGCCGCAGCTCGATCGTGGAATCGGCACCCGGGAAGAACAGGCCCTCATGGCCGTCATCCCAGCGGACCAGGTACGGAGGGCCACCGGCGACGCCGCGGACTTCGGTGATCACCCCATGGCGCTCAGGGGACCCGACCGTCCGGCCGTGGACGACGAAGCGGTCCCCGACGGATGCGTACATGATGTGTCTCCCTTCGGCCATTGGTGCGCAACGCCGCCGACCGAGGCGACGCGCATCGCTGCACGCCCGCCACGGCTGTCCGGCGGGCTCCTCCGGCGCGGCCGGCCCGGGGCGCGAGCGCCGGCGCCGCCCCGGTGGAGCGGTAGTTCCGGAGTAACACGGTTCGCGGCCACGGGCAGCTTGGAGGGGGCGGAACGCCGCGAAGGTCCGTTTCATCAATTTTGCGCGGGGGGGCGGGACGTCGGGTGGTGCCGCGGCGGCCGCGGCGGCCGCGGCCGTGAGCTGACTATGTGATTTCAGCTATAGTCGTCGGCTCCGACGTCCCGGTGTGCGCCATGTCTCGCCCTGACGTGCACGGTGGGTCCAGTCCGGACACTTCGCCCACGGACCACCGAATCCGCATGTTGTTGGCATGCCGGTGCCCAAGCCGGGCACAAGTGTGGCTGACAGGTGTCGGGCATCTGACACGACGGTGGGTGAAAGTGCCCGATGTGATGGAAATAGCCGAGGGTTGTTCGCCGTTGGTTTATCTCACTGTCACCCGTCGTGGCGACCGGCGTGTCGCATGCGTGCCGGGCTGATGGCGGACCGCAGCGAGCGTGGCGACTGAGGGTCAGTGCGTGGCCGTCTCCGGGGGATGAGTGCGGGGTCACACTTCCCAGGAGCTTGCTCTACTTACCGATCGGCCGGTAGGAACGTGAGGTTAACGGGGCATGTCGGCGGGAGGGCGTGAGATGCACCGGGGCGGCTCATGGTGAGCATTCCGTTTCCTTCGCACGGGCGGGCCGGGTCCGCGACCGGGTCTGTCACGGTCGGCTCGGGGAGCGCCGGGTGGCGGGCGACCCGCACCGGTCGCGTGGCGGCCACGACGCTCTTCTTCGCCGGCCAGGTGCTGCTGCTCGCCGCGCTCTACATGATCTATCGCATGGGGCGGCAGATGGCCGTCGGCCGGGAGCCCGAGGCGCTGGCCAACGCGCGGGACGTCTGGAGCCTGGAACGCCTGCTCGACCTGCCCAACGAGTCCGCGGTCCAGCAGCTCGCGCTGCACTCCACGGAGCTGCTGGAGCTGGCGAACCGCTTCTACGTCGGGGTCCACTTCCCGGCGTCGATCACGTTCCTGCTGTGGGTGATGATCCGCCACCGGGACTACTGGCCCCGGGTGCGCACGGTGATCCTCGTGTCGACCGGCGCCGCGCTCATGATCCACATTCTGTACCCGCTGGCGCCGCCCCGGTTCCTGCCGCAGGAACTGCCGCACGTCACCCTCGTCGACACCGGCGCGGTCTTCGGGCCGTCCCCGTACACCGCCGGTGACGCGGTGGCCAACCAGTACGCGGCCATGCCGAGCCTGCACGTCGGCTGGTCGATCCTGGTCGCCTGGGGAGTGGTGCGCATCCTGCGCTCACGCGCGCGGTGGCTCATCATCGCGCACCCGGTGATCACAACCGTCGTCGTCGTGATCACCGCGAACCACTACTGGCTGGACGGCGTGATCGGCGGCAGCCTGGTGGCCACGGCGGTTCAGCTCACCCGGCTCGAGGCGCACGCCCGGATGCGACTGTGGACCATCGCCGCCGGCCAGCGGCTGTGGGGACGGGCGGGTGAGGCCACCGCGTCGCTTGCCGGCTCGCCGTCCGGAGCCCTCGGTGGCGTGGGTGTCGGCGCGGGTGTCGGGAACACGACTGATACGGATCCGCGGACTGGAACAGACCACGGGACGGGTATGGACCACCCGGTGGGCGTGCCCTCCTCCGTGGTCCTCACGGCGGTGCTTCCTGCCGCGCGCGGCGGGCCTCCCCGCGCTGACCTGCCCGCACAGCGTCCGTTCCCACCGGGCCCGCTCCCATCGGGCGGCACCGAGCCGGAGGACCGTCCGCACACGGCGGCGCGGGCCGACGTCGCCGCGGTGGAATCCGCCGACGGCGAGAGCGGCTGACCGCCGCCGATCGTCCGCGGTCACTCCTGCCGATGCCTCGGTCGGACAGCCGTTCCCGGCACTAGGCTCGGCGGATGGCGGTGGATGATCTCGCGGGGTCACGCCCGGTGCGCGACGAGGACGCGTTCGACGTACCCGCGGTGGACGGCTGGCTTCGGCGCCGGCTGCAGGAGCGGGCCGCGGTCGGCGCGGCCGAGATGGGGGTCGCGACCGGCGCGGGGGTGCTGACCGAGCGCCCGCCCGTCGCCCGTTCCATCCCGCCGCCGGGCCGCCCGCAGGTCCGGCAGTTCTCCGGCGGCGCGTCCAATCTGACCTACCTCCTGCGCTACGAGGACCGCGACCTCGTCCTGCGGCGGCCGCCGCACGGGCGGAAGGCGTCCGGCGCACACGACATGGCGCGGGAGTACCGGGTGCAGGCCCGGCTGCGCCCGGCGTTCCGGTACGTCCCGCGGATGGTCGCCTTCTGCGACGACCCCACGGTGATCGGCTCGGAGTTCTACATCATGGAGCGGGTGCCCGGCGTCATCCCGCGCTCGGAGTTCCCGCGCTCACTCACCTTCGACCCGGAGCGGACGCGCCGTCTCGCCTTCCACGTCGTGGATCTCCTGGTCGCCCTGCATGACATCGACCCGGTCGCCCACGGGCTGTCCGACCTGGGACGCGGTGCCGGGTATGTCGATCGGCAGCTGACCGGCTGGGCCCGGCGCTACCGGGAGGCCCGCACGCCGAACGTGCCCTCCTTCGAGGTCGTCGTGCGCTGGCTCATGGAGTACGCCCCCGAGGACGTCGCGACGTGCGTCATCCACAACGACTTCCGCATCGACAACGTGGTCTTCGACGTGGCCCGTATCGACGACGACGGCCTCCCCCGAATCAGTGGCGTCCTCGACTGGGAGATGGCCACCCTCGGCGATCCGCTGATGGACCTCGGGGGTGCCCTCGCGTACTGGGTGCAGGCTGACGACGACGACCTCTTCCGGCTCACCCGGCGCCAGCCGACCCACAGCCCGGGCATGCCCACCCGGGCGGAGATCGTCGAGTACTACGCGGCACGGCGCGGGCTGGACGTCGGCAGATGGCCCTTCTACCAGGTGTTCGGGCTGTTCCGGCTGGCTGTCATCGCGCAGCAGATCTACTTCCGCTACCACCACGGCCAGACGACCAACCCGGCGTTCCGCGAGTACTGGCAGGTCGTCACACACCTCGAGAAGCGGTGCCTGCGCGTGATGGCGGCGGCCGGCCTCTAGCGCCGCCCTCGACCTGCGGCCGCTGCTCTGACTGGCGGAACTGTCTGTTGTCCTCTACCGACGCGCTGGTCCACCGCGGGTGGAACGCGGATACCGTTGATCATCACGTTTCGTGTCACAGATGTGGTCGGAGTGTGACTATTGTCGATCAAGGGGCAGCGGATCGAAGGGCAGTGGATCGAAGGGCAGTGGGCCGAAAGGGCTCCGGTCGCCGCCGCGGCGGCGGTGCTGCGCCGGGTCGCGGTGGAGAGCTCGTCGTTGCTTGCGCCGGTGATCGTCCTGGACGACGACAAGACCTGGCGGTCACCCTGGCAGCGCCGCTGCCATGGCCGCATCGACGAGTGGACGTCCGCGCTCGCGGCCGGCGCCCGTGCGGCGCGGGAGCAGGCGGTGCGTCTGGAGTTCCTTGCGGCTCGGGGCGCCTGGGGGGCCGTGACGCTCGGGCCGGCGGCGGTGAGCGCCCCGCGCTCGCCCGTCTCTCATCCGGCCGTCGTGGGCGTTGCCTTCTCTCCGGAGCGGCTCGCGGAGCTGGCCCGCCGGCTCCGGCGTGCCGCGGACGACGCGGCCCGGCTCGCGGCCGAGGTCAGGCGCGTGGCGCACGCCCTGCCCGGTGACATGGGTGGTGCCCTGGCGGCGGAGGGGTGCTGTCGGGGCCTAGACCGGGTGGCGGCCGAGGCACCCGACATGGCCGGCGCCATCGACGGCAGACTGGCCTACGCCGCGTCTGGCGCGTCTGGCGCGTCTGCCGGGTTCGGCGGGTCCGGCGGGTTTGCGACATCCGCTCCGGCCGTGGAGCGGGCGCCGGGTCCCGAGATGCAGCACGCCGCCCGGCTCACCGAACCGCGGTCGGCGGGCGCGGACACAGCGCGCACCGTGGCCGAGCTGACCGCGTCGATCGGCGCGGACCCGTTCCGCCTCGATCCGCGTGAGCTGAGCGAGCTGTCCACCCGGCTGGGCCGACTCGGCCCGGCCGAGCTGCGGGCGGTCATCGGCGGGCTGCGGGGGCGCCCGCTGGAGGTGCTCGCCGCCGCGGTCCGTATCGCGCCGACCCGGGTGGAGCTGCGCACGCTGGGCCTCCTGCCGGCCGTCCTCTCCCTTGGCGACCTGCTCCTGCGCGGGGCGCCGGCGTCGATGGTGGCCGAGATCGCGCGGCTGTTCCCCGGCCTCGAACCGTCCATGGGCGGGCGGTATCGGCCGTGGGCGTACACCGCGGGGCATCCGCCGTCCACCGGCGACCTGACGATGCGCGACCACGGTCGCGATCCGGTCTGGGCGAGCGGTGTCACCCCGTCGGACGTCGGCCAGGGCGCGGTGGGGGACTGCTACCTCCTGGCCGCGCTCATCGGTATCGCGCAGGCCGATCCGGGGCTGCTGCGCCGCAATCTGCGGGAGAACCCGAACGGGACGGTCAGCGTCACCGTCCACCTTCCTACCGGYGCGGTCCCGGTCACGGTCACCAGAAGCCTGCCTGCCCGGGCGGGGGCCGGGCAGGAGATCGCCGCGGACGCGGACAACGCCGCGGGCGAGCCGGAGCTCTGGGCCGCGCTCTACGAGAAGGCCTGTGCGCGGATGGCTGGCAGCTACGCGCGTCTTGAGGGCGGTGACCCCGCCACCGCGATGGAGTACCTGACCGGTACAACCGCCGCCCGCCGCCCGCCGTCCGCCGTGGGTGTCGACGAGCTCGCCGCCAGGCTGGCAGCCGGTGGGGTGGTGACCGTCGTGACGCGTTCGGACCTGCCGCCGGGTTGCGGGCTGGTGCCCAACCACGCCTACGCGGTACTGAAGGCGGACGCGCGGACGGGGCAGGTCCTCCTCCGCAACCCGTGGGATCAGACCGGCACCGACAACCGGCTGGACTGGCGCGACTGGGACGGCCTGAAGCCGGCGCTGGCGGGCGTCCAGTGGGCTTCGACCGGCCGCGGTCCGCCGGCTCGATGAGCGACCTTCTCCGGGCGTCAGGCCCGGATGATCGCTACGGGGGCGGCGGAGTGCAGCATCGTCTGGTGGCTGACCGAGCCCAGGAGGAGCTCGGCGAATCCGCCCTTGCCCCGGGCTCCGACGACCAGCAGGTCGGCGTCGTGGCTGGCCTCGAGGAGGGCCCGGGTGGCAGAGGCGGGTACCAGCTGACGGCAGACGTCGATCTCCCCGGAGCCGGGCGCCGGAGCGGCGAGCCGGAGCACGGCGGGCTCCGTACCGCCCGGCTCGGCGGGCTCCCCTGGCTCGCCGCCGGGGATCGGGCCGAGGACCTGTTCGAGGGACTCGTCCAGCACGGCCCGCGCCTGGCCTTCGAGCGCCTGCACGATCTCCCCGGACGTCTCGGCGAGCGGGAGGGGGACCGCGGCGAGCCAACTGTGGATGACATGCAGCGGTGCCCCACGCAGTGCCGCCGTGACCGCGGCCCACCGCAGCGCGGCCAGCGAGTTGGGTGAGCCGTCGACCCCGACGACCACCGGCCGCCGGTGCGGCGGGCCCTGCCCCGGTGCGCTCGTGGGGCTCAGCCGCCCGTCGGCGACCGGCCCGGCACCGGCGAGGCCGTCCGCATCGGGCTCGCCGGCATCCCCCGAACGGGGGAGTCGCGCGACGACCACTGGCACGGGGGAATGGACGGCCACGGACGTACTCACCGATCCGAGCCGCAGGCGGTGCAGGAGCCCGCGCCCGCGCGCTCCGACGACGATCATGGCGGCGTCCCGGCCGGCGGTGAGCAGGGCCTCGGCGCCAGGAGCGTCCACCACCTCCTCGAGGACCTCGAGTCCCGCGGGGATGGGGGCAGCACTGATCGTCTCATGCAGGAGGTGGCTGGCCGCGAAGGCCAAGGTGGCCTCGTCGTGCGGCCCGGCGATCGCGTCGGCGGACCTGCGTACGGCGGCGGGCTGCTCGTCGGCGCAGGACCCGAGGACGGCGCGCACCCGCAGGCCGCGCCGGCCGGCCTCGGCGGCCGCCCAGGTCAACGCCGCCGCGGAGCCGGGGGATCCGTCGATCCCGACCACGATGTCGGCTGCTGTGCCCACCGTAGGGCCGCTGTGCCGCTCGGTCGCCGGCGCGCCGGTTCGTTCCGGGGTCTGGTCCGCCTGCGTGCCGGTCGGGGCGCCGTCGGTCATCGTTGTCCTCCTGCTCGGCGCGATCTGTCCGTCCCGGGTCGCACCTCGGCGACGGCGGCGGGACGTGCCGTCGGAGCGGACCTACCCGGCTCGTCGAGCGGGAACCCGAGCTGTCTGGCGAGCAGATCGTTGTTGCCGGGTGGGGGTGGCGGGCGGCCGGACACCGCTGTGACATCAATCAGTTGTCGCTTTTTTGGGTTGAGCTCGACTCTGATGTGTGCCGATGATTGCGAATAAAGATCCTCAACGTTGTGATTCGCGAGAGGTTTTTGACCTCGGCGCAGCAGAGAAAATTCGATCGAATCATGCGCTGTGGCCGGAGCGTGGCCTCACTGTGCGCAGTCTGGCTCGGAGCCGGCGGGCCCAACCGGKTGGTGCCGATCATTCCGGACTGGCACGGACGATTCCCTCCCCGGCCGGTGTGCGCTCTTTGTATGCTCTGCGTCCGCGCATCGAGGTCACCGCCGATGGTTGGAGCACCCGGTGACTTCGCGGTCACACGACGCGGTGAGGGAGCTGTGTTCTGGACGTGGGTGGGCGGTGGTCGGCCCCGGCGCGTCGCCGCGGGGGGCGGAGTAACGTACGTGAGCGGACGAAGGCCCGCGTATCGTTGTCTCCCCGCCGGGGTTCCGGGTGCTGCCGGAGCGGCCTGGCTCAGATGACAAAGGTGCATTCGACAACCTGCGCGCTCCGGGGGTGAGCGCCGTGCCCCCGGGAGCGCGCACCCTGAGTTCCTGGCTAAATGCCCGATAAAGCGATCGGACAACTACGAGACCGCACAACAACGCGATCTCAGCATCACTGGACGGCCTCCACGACTGATACCAAAGACCATCGAACGCGCCAGTCGGCGGCTGCGTACCCGTGACCGGTCGGTCGCGAGCGGAGGAGCCGCGGGGGCGGCGGCCTCCGGCACCGGGAGACGCCCGCCATCTGAGGGAAGGAGGAACGTGGCTTCCGACACCATGACCCAGTTAGTCATTCCTGGCGCCCTAGTGATGGTCAGTACTCCCGATCGAGGTGTCCCGGTCGCGAGCACGGAGGACTGGAACGACGCTCTCCTGAACGCCAAGTCGGGCGTCACGCCCGCGATGAAGGTCGTCGCCTTCGCGATCTCCAGGCACTGCGCCCCGGCGGACCGGCCGGCGCCGAGCGGTGCCTACGCCACCTCGCTCGGCCTGTCGCTGCTCTGCGAGCAGACGGACTACAGCCGTACCCACGCGCAGCGGCAACTGTCGCGGCTGCGGGCGAACGGCTGGCTCGTGACGATCACCCGGCCCGCGGCCGGCCGGCCGGCGCGGTATCTGCTGAGCGTGCCCGTCGCGGTCGCGCGTGCGGGCGGCTACCGGCTTGCCGGCGAGGACGTCGAGCAGCGGGACACGGAGCTGGTTGGCGCGACCGCCGCGCCGGCCCGCCGCACCCCTGGCCTCGCCGCGGTGACGTCGTCGGATCGCATGCTCACGACCCCCCCGGCACCGGGCGGGCCGTCGGAGCCCGGCCGGGGCTTCGGGTGCCTCGCCTCCGGGACCCTGGAGCGGCCGGCGCTCGTCCGCCGCCGCAAGCGCGCGACGTACAGCGCGGGCGGCCGCGGGGTTGTCCGGGTGCGGCGCAAGCCGCGCACGCTCCCCCCCTCGGCGGTCACGGACGTGATCGTGGCCGCGTCCTCGGTGGCGCCGGTGACCGTGGGAGACACAGCCTCCGCGGCCGGCCCGGAGCAGGTGGACGAGGCGCGCCCGATGGCCGTCGGCGAGACGAGCTACGTGCCGTTCGGTGGCGGCCAGATGGGCTCCGAGGTCGCTGCCGGAACAGCGGGCGGCCCGGTCCGCGCAGTGTCCGACGTCTCGACAGGGGCCGTCGGCGCGGCACAGTCTCCGACGGCACAGTCAGCCTCGTCCGCACAGTCGGCGTCTGCGCCTTCATCGTCTGTACCTTCTGCGACGGCGCAGTCCGCGTCCGCGCAGTCGGCGTCCGCGCAGTCGGCGTCCGCGCAGTCGGCGTCCGCGTCGGCCATCTCGGCATCGGCGGCCTCGGGCCGTTCACTCGGGCCGCGGCCGATCGTCCCCGTGAGCGAGCGGGTAGCCGGTGCGGCCCGGGCGCCGGAGGCCTCCCTCCGCGGGGTCGCGACGAGCGCCGAGCCGCCGATCACACCTGCACCGCCCGTGCCCGTGCCCGCGCCTCAGCCGACGGCGCCCGGGCCGATCGCGCCCGTGTCTCAGCCCCCTGCGCCGACCGCGCCCGCGTCCCAGCCGACGATGCCCGCGCCTCAGCCGCCCGCGCCCGCCCCGGCTACGACTGCGCCGGCTACGACTGCGCCGACCGCCGAGGCACCGTCGCTTGAATCGCAGCCGCAGCCGCAGCCGCAGCCGCAGCCGCAGCCGCGGGCAGCGGCACCGGAGCCGGAGTCGGAACCCGAGCCGGAAGCCGAGCCGGAACCGGTCGAGTCACCTGTCGTGGACGAGATCCGGATGGCAACCCGCCAGGTGATCGAAATCCTCGCGAAGATGCTGCGCCGCCAGGTCGAGGACTTCGCGGAGCTGGACAGGCGGGTCTACGAGGTTCTCTCCGAAGGAGACTGGGCTCCGGTGGAGTTGGCCACCCACCTGGTCAACTTCGTCGCCAACGGTGTCTGGGTGAACGGCGACGATGTGGCCGACAACATCCGGTGGCGGATGGACCGGCTGCCGTTGGGCGTGACCGAGTGTGGCTGCAAGTCCTGCCTGGGCTGGCGGGCCGCCCCGGAGCGTCCGCCGCGACCGGCACCGCCGTCGGCGCCTGGGCCGTCCGCGGCGGGGGCGTCCGCGAGAACGTCCACCCCGGTGCGGGCCGCCGGACCGCCACCGGCCGGTCCGGTCGCGGCGGTCACCACCGCCGCCGCGACGAAGACGGGCTCGGTGCGGCCCGGGCGTTCCCCCGCCGCGAACCCTCCGGCGCCGCCGGCCCGTCCGGCCTCGACCTCGGACGTCGTGGCGAACCAGGCGAGTTCGGCTAAATCGGCTAGTCAGGTGAATCGGGCGGGCCCGGTGGAGCAGTCGCCTGCCGCGCCGCCCCCGCCGCCCCCGCCGCCCCCGCCGCCCCCGCCGCCGGATCTCGCCGCGATCGCCGCGGCGGCGGCCGCCGGAGCGGAGGAGGCCCGACGCAACGAGGAGGCGAAGCGACTCCAGACGGCCGGTATCTCAGCAGCCGGTGACTCGGAGCCTGGTGACTCGGCGGCCGGTGACTCGGAGCCTGGTGACCTGGTGGGCGGTGACTCGATTGTTGAGGGCTCATCGGCCCAGACCCCGCCGGGCACCGCGGGCGTGCAGAACGGTACGAGCCAGGAAGCGGAGCCGCTCACGGAAGATTGAGTAGAGCGCGATGGTCGTCCGTCACGCTCCGTTCCCGGCGCCCCGGCGCACCTGAATGCCTGGCGGCATGATGGGGCACATGGGCGGCGACGAGACCGAGCGGTCGGGCGCGGACATCGAGCCTCGGGACGACTGCGACGTCCTGGTGATCGGCAGCGGGTTCGGGGGCAGCGTGACCGCGCTCCGCCTGGCCGAGAAGGGCTACCGCGTCACGGTCGTCGAGGCCGGCCGCCGGTTCACCCCGGCGACACTGCCGAAGACGAGCTGGGACATCCGCAGGTACCTGTGGCTGCCGCGGCTCGGGTGCCACGGGATCCAGAAGATCACCCTGCTCGGGCGGGTGCTGGTGCTCTCCGGAGCAGCGGTCGGCGGTGGATCGGTCGTCTACGCGAACACGCTGTACCGGCCCCTGGACGGTTTCTACGACGATCCCCAGTGGGCGGACATCGCCGACTGGCGTGCCGAGCTCGGGCCGTTCTACGGCCAGGCCGAGCGCATGCTCGGCTCCACCCGGAACCCGTCGATGACCATGGCGGACGAGGTCTTCCGGGACGTCGCACGGGATATGGGCGTCGAGGACACCTTCCGCCTGACCGACGTCGGCGTGTTCTTCGGCCGCGACGGCCAGCGCGAGCCGGGGGTGACGGTTCCCGATCCCTACTTCGGCGGCGCCGGCCCGGCCCGGACGGGCTGCGTCGAGTGCGGCGAGTGCATGACGGGATGCCGGCGCGGCGCGAAGAACACCCTGGACCGCAACTACCTCCACCTGGCCGAAGGGCTGGGCGCCCGCATCGTGGCGGACACGACCGTGCGCTCGGTGTGCCCCGACGGGCGCGGTGGCTACGAGGTCGAGACGGTGCGCACCGGCAGCCGGCGGCGGGACGCGCGGCGCTGGACGGCCCGCCAGGTCGTGTTCGCCGCGGGCGCCCTGGGAACCCAGCGCCTCCTGCTCGGCATGCGCGAACAGGGGCACCTGCCCGGCATCTCCGACCGGGTCGGCCACCTGACCAGGACGAACTCCGAGGCGATCCTGGGCGCGACCCGGCTGCGGCCGGATGAACGGATCACCCGGGGGGTGGCCATAACGTCGTCCTTCTACCCGAACGATCACACGCACGTGGAACCTGTCCGGTACGGCCGGGGCAGCAACCTCATGGCGTTCCTGTCGAGTGCCATGACCGACGGCGGCGKCTCCCTGCCACGCTGGGCGAAGCACCTGCTGCTGCTGRCCCGCCGCCCGTACCTCACGCTGCTCGCCCTGCCGTGGCGGTGGTCGGAGCGAACCATGATCGCTCTCGTCATGCAGTCCCGGGACAACTCGCTCACCGTCAGCCGGCGCCGCGGGCCGTTCGGGACGTCCTGGCTGACGAGCCACGCTGGCCACGGGGAGTCCAACCCGACCTGGATACCGGAGGGCAACCAGGCGGCGCGGCTGGTGGCGGAGCGGCTGGGCGGGTATCCGGGAGGCGCGATCACCGAGCTGGCCGACATCCCGCTGACGGCGCACATCCTCGGCGGGGCGGTCCTGGCCGCTGATCCCGCCCGGGGCGTGATCGACCCGTATCACCGGGTTTTCGGTCATCCCGGCCTGCACGTTGTGGACGGCTCGGCGGTGCCGGCGAACCTCGGGGTGAACCCCTCGCTGACGATCACGGCGATGGCGGAGCGGGCGATGGCCTTCTGGCCGAACCGGGGCGACACCGACCCCCGCCCGCCGGTGGGCGCGGCGTACCGGCGGATCGCGCCGGTGGCACCGCGGAACCCGGCGGTGCCCGCGGACGCACCGGGACATTATGAAATAAGTACCCTGACTAGCACGAATACGGATCTGCCCGGGATGCGGTAGCTGGCGGTGGCCAGGAGACTCCCCTGTAAGTTGTGATCAGAATCACATTTCTGGATGTGACCGGCAGCGATGCTCGTCGGGCTGTTCATGATCACTCGGCGGCCGGCTGGAGTCGGCTGGTGCAGCCGAGGGCGCATCCCAGCCCCTTCCCGGCCACGTCTGAACTGACGGCCTCGGACGAGCCGGCGGTATCGGAACCAGCGGGGCGTCTGAGCCGACGGCAGGCGGTGCCCGGCCCGAGGAAGGGCCGGGCACCACGCGCCGCTCAGGTGCGCCGGCCAGCCTCGGTCATGGTGTCGACGCCGGGCATCTCCTCGAGCCCGGAGGTCACCTCCGGGCTCACGCCGTCGGCGAGGTCGGAGCGCAGCGGGGTGACCGGCTCGGCCGTGATCGTCTCGGTGTCGGCGCTGGCCAGGTAGCGGCGCGCCGCGACGGCGGCGGCCGCGCCGACGCCGATGAGGAACAGCGTCACGACTCCGCGCCGCCGGCGGCGGTGCACCCGGGCGAGCTTCACCTCGGCCTTCTCCAGTCGCTTCTCCAGTAGCTCCTGAGCGCGGTCGGCCCGCTGGCGGGCCTTCGACTCGGAGCGGACGGCCTTGCGCGACCGCGACTTCTCCAACCGGAGCTCGGTCGCCATCCGCGCCCGCTCGGCCGACAGCTCCGCGCTGGAGCGGGCCTTCTCGATCCGCCGGGCCGTCCGGCCCGACACCGCCGACGCCTTGCCGACGGCGAGCCCCGCGGCCTTGCCGGCAGCCTTGCCCGCGGCCGTCCCCCCGGCGCCGGAGACGTCGGAGACCCGGTGCACGAGTGTGCTGCTGGCGTCACGGGTGGCGTGCGCCGCCGAGCCCGCGGTGCTGCCGGCCTTCAACGCGGCTTTCGACGCCGCCGCGCCGGCGCGATCCGCCGCGTTCTTCGCCGCGCCAGGGAGCCCGCTCACCGGCGCGGCGTCCGTCACGTGCGCGAGCCTGTCCTTGAGTGTCGTGCTCATGGCATCCCTTCGCTTATTGCGTCGTGGCCTGTCGCGATCCTGGTGCCGGATCGCGCCGGCGGCCGGCCACGGCTCCACCGGCGTGTGTTGATACGCGCCGTCAAGATCTGTGCAGTGTCCCGTACCCCGTTCGGTGGCTCCTAACAACGCGACGGGACGTCGGGTCGTGTCACCTACCCTTGCGACACATGCCCTGTGCTGTCCCGGGTACCGACGATCACCGTGGTCCCGTGTGGGCGCGGACCGTGGTGCCGCTCGGGTACGGCCCGGGGCCGGGGCGGCGTCCGGCGTGCCTGTCGGGATGTCCGGGAGCCGGCCGCGGGCGGCGCGCCAGGTTCCGGTCGGAGGTGCGGCATACGATCGGGGCCAGGACACGCCGTACGTGCCGAAAAGACGGAGAGAAGAGAGGCCCCATGGCCGAGGAGCTGTACGCGACGGTGCGCACGACTCAGGGCGACATCGAGATCAGGTTGTTCCCGGATCACGCGCCGAAGACGGTCAAGAACTTCGTCGGGCTCGCGACCGGGTCCCGGGAGTGGACCGACCCCGCGACCGGCGAGAAGAAGACCGGTGTGCCGCTGTACAGCGGGACGATCTTCCACCGGGTGATCCCGAACTTCATGATCCAGGGCGGCGACCCGCTCGGCAGCGGCCGGGGCGGCCCCGGCTACCAGTTCGCCGACGAGTTCCACCCCGACCTGCGGTTCGACCGTCCGTACCTGCTCGCGATGGCGAACGCGGGCCCGGGCACGAACGGCTCCCAGTTCTTCATCACCACGGCGGCCACCGACTGGCTGAACCGCAAGCACACGATCTTCGGCGAGGTCACCCGGGGGACGGACGTCGTCGACAAGATCGGTAAGACGCCGACCGGCGCTCAGGACCGCCCCAAGACCGACGTGGTGGTTCAGGAGATCGTCGTCGAACGCCGCCCGGCCTGAAGCGTCGATCATGAGGGCAGGGGCGGCGCGCGCGACCGACCGGGATGATCGCAGGTGCTCGGCGCGGCGGGTCCGGCGGTGACGGACTCGCCAGCGGGTGATCCGACCCGTGCGCCGGAAGGCTCTTCTGATGCGCCCGGGGGTTCCGGTGGGGCCGGTAGTGCCGGCGAAGCCGAGATCCCGCGTCCCGCGTCCCCCCTGCCCGCCGCAGGCGAGCCGCCGCCCGCCGGCGGCCCTCCCAACGGCGGCCCTGCGTCGGGCGGCCCGCCGCACGAGCAGGTCGGATGGCGGCCGGAGACCGGCCCGCCCGCCGGTCACGCCGGGTGGACCCCACCGCCGGCGGGAGCGCCGAGCCTGCCCCACTGCTATCGGCATCCCGAGCGGGAGACGTACGTCACCTGCCAGCGGTGCGGGCGTCCCATCTGCCCGGACTGCATGCGCCCGGCGGCGGTGGGCTTCCACTGCCCCGAGGAGTCCGGCGCCGGCGGTGGCGGGCGCCCCGAGCGCCGCCGAGAGCCGCGGACGGACTTCGGTGGCCGGCCGGGAGCCGGTCGCCGCGGGCTGGTCACCCAGGTTCTGATCAGCCTGTGCCTCGTCGCGTTCGTCCTGCAGGGCCTGCCCGGGCTGGCGCGCGACTCCGGCTCCCTGAACCAGTTCAGCGCCGACTTCCGCCTGTACGGCGTGTCTCTCGCGTGGGACGACCAGTACTACCGGCTCCTCACCGCCGCCTTCCTGCACGTCAACTACCTGCACGTCCTGGTGAACCTGTATGCGTTGTTCGTGCTCGGCTACCAGCTCGAGGCGATTCTCGGGCGGCTTCGCCTGGTGGCCCTGTTCGTCGCCTGCGCCGTCGGTGGGAACACCCTGAGCTACCTGGTGAACGGTGCGTCCGTGAACTCGGTCGGCGCGTCCACCGCGATCTTCGGTTTCTTCGGCGCGTACTACGTGATCGCCCGGAGGCTGCGCGCCGACACCACGCAGATCCTGATCCTGATCGGGATCAACTTCGCGCTCACGTTCACGCTGTCCTTCATCGACCGCTGGGGCCACGTCGGGGGGCTGGCGGCCGGGGTGCTCGTCGGCCTGCTCTACGCCTACGTCCCACCGCGTCGAACGGTCGTGCAGGCGGCCGGGGTGCTGGCGCTTGTCGGCCTGCTCTTCGCGGCGGCCGTAATCAAAAGCGCGGACCTGACCGCCGCCTTCGCCTAGCGGCCCCCTGCCGCCGTCGGGAGTCAGCCCAGGCGGAGGCGGAGTTCCTCGACGGCCTCGGCCACCCGCTCCGGGTCGGCGCCCAGCGCGCGGCGGCTGAGCAGTACGGGCCCGTCGATGGTCTCGATCTCCAGGGTCCGCAGGTGGACGAGGCGCCGTCCGTGGGTGAGGGTGCCTGACCGCGCGCCGAGCACCGCGGCCCACGGCAGGTGCCGCCGCCGCAGGCCCTCCACGTAGTCGATCCCGCCGGGGCCGAGCCGCAGGGTCGGTCGGGACACCGCGTCGCTGACCGCGAGTGCCACCAGGCCCAGCCCGACCAGCCCGACCAGCAGCCGTCCCGCGCCGTCGAGGGAGGCGACCCGCCAGGCGAGGTCCTCGACGGCGGCCACAACAAGCAGCACCGCGCCGCCCGCGGCGTAGGCCGCGCACCGCCAGATCGGCGGGGACCACGAGAGGTCGACCGGGGGCGTGCTCATCCGCCTCACCAGAGCGCCCGGGGGATGCCCCGGCCTTCAGGCCGGGGAGGAATTCGGTCTCCCGCGGAGCGGGGCAGGGGCAGGCGATCCGCCGCGAGGCGGACAGCCGTCGAAAAGCGCAATGCAACAGGTGGATGATCTCGTTGCGTGGAAATTAGATGTCTTCTTTCGCGATTTCGGTGAGGCGGGTGCGCGGGTCGTCCGAGAGTGGGATGTTCGGATTCTTCGTCGTTGTGCGGTGATGTTAGGGTGTGGCCGTGTCCAGGTTCCGGTTGTATCCCGACGCGGTGCAGGAACAGGCCCTGTTGGTGCACTGTGGGCATGCCCGGTTCGTGTGGAACCTCGCGTGTGAGCAGCAGTCGTGGTATCGGCCGTGGCGTGGCCGGGTGCCGGGTTATGCGGAGCAGAACCGGCAGTTGACCGAGGCCCGGTCGGCGAATCCGTGGCTGGCGGCGGGCAGTGTCATCGTGCAGCAGCAGGCTTTGCGTGACTTCRCGACGGCGATGGCGAACTTCTTCCGCGGTTCGCATCGCAGGCCCACTTTCCGTAGGCGTGGGCGTGGTGAGGGGTTCCGGATCGTGGCGGTGAAACCGGGCGACGTCCGGCGGGTGAATCGCCGTTGGGCGCGGGTGCGTGTCCCGAAGGCGGGCTGGGTGCGGTTTCGCTGGTCCCGTGCTGTGTCGGGCGCGAGGTCGTATCGGGTGACGCGGGATCGTGCGGGTCGCTGGCATGTGGCGTTCGCCGTGGCCCCGCATCCGATTCCCGCGCCGGGTACGGGCGGGGTTGTCGGGGTGGATCGTGGGGTGGTGGTGTCGGTGGCGCTGTCGACCGGGGAGCTGCTGTCCTGTCCGGGTCTGCGAGCTGGGGAGCGGGCTCGGCTGGTCCGGTTGCAGCGCCGGCTGTCGAGGGCCAGGCGTGGGTCGCAGCGACGCGGGCGTCTCAAGGCCCGGATCGCACGGCTGCGTGCCCGGGAGGTTGACCGGCGCAAGGACTGGGTCGAGAAGACCAGTACCGATCTCGCCCGCCGGTTCGACATTGTCAGTGTCGAGGACCTGAAGATCGGGAGGATGACCCGCTCTGCCCGGGGCACCGTCGAGGCGCCGGGAAGCAACGTCCGGCAGAAAGCCGGGTTGAACCGGGGCATCCTGGCTAACGGTTGGGGTCTGCTTGTCCGCCGGTTGAAGCAGAAGGCCTCCGGCCGGGTGGAGAAGGTCCCCGCCGCGTACACGAGTCAGCGTTGTTCTGCCTGCGGGCATGTGGCGCCTGGGAACCGTGAGAGCCAAGCGGTCTTCTGGTGCGTGGTCTGCGGGTACACGGCCAACGCCGACGTGAACGCGGCGGTGAACATCGCGGTTGGGAACATCGCGGCCGGACGGGCCGTGACTGCGCGGGGAGGCGCGGCGTTGGCCGTGCCCGCGAACCGCGAACCTCAACACTGCGCACCCCTTCTGGTGGGTGTGTAGGAGTTGGAGTCCCCCGCGCTCACGCGGGGGAGGACGTCAACCAACCACAGGTGGCGCGGGCGAGCGGGCGGGCGTCCCGGCCCCCTGGTGCTCCAGCTCGGCGAGCGTGGTCAGGGCGCGGTCCACGACCTCCAGCCGGGTCAGCTGGGCGGCCTGCCGCCGGATCGCCGCGACCGCGTCCACGCCGAGCCTGTCCCGCAGCTGCTCAACCAGGTTGTGGACCCGCTCGGCATCCGCTCCGACCACGGCGGAGGAGTCCGGGTCCGCGTCGGCGGCCGTTGAGAGCAGCAGCGCCTCGGCGTCCCGCCCCAACCGGCCGAACAGGTCCGCCACGTTGCGCAGCGTGGTCCACTGCTGCGGCCAGCTACCGGTGCGCAGCCACAGCCGGATCACCTCCGGGTAGTGGGCGGTCGCGGTCGCCAGGTCACCCGTCCGCACCGCGGACGAGGCGAGGGTGACCAGCGAGATCCCGACCGCGAAGGTGACGCCGCCGGCGCGGGCCGCGGCCAGGGCACGCTCGGCGTGCCGGCGCGCCGTAACGGGATCGTCGTGGATGTGGATCTCGGCCTGGACGTACTCGACGAACGACCAGATGATCGGCCCTCCCGCCGTGCCGACGAGCTGACGTGCCCGCGTGACCAGCGCGTCCGCCCGGTCGGCATCGCCGCCGTAGGCCGCGGCCAACGCCGCGACGGCCATCTCGTTGGCGGCCAGGTCGGCGTCGAGCGCGGCCGCCGCGACGAGGTGGTCGATCGATGAGGCGAACTCGCCCGCGAAGAGGTCGGTCACGCCCAGCGCGTACCGGGCGGTCGCGACACCGGCGTCGTCCACGGCGGTGGCGAGGGCCCGGTCGGCCAGCTCGCGGGCCTTCCCGAGACTGCCGGCCCGCCAGGCCGCGTGGCTGGCCGCGGCGTACAGCAGCGGGGCCTCGGGCAGCTCGGCGAGGCCGGGGTCGTCCGCGGTCTCCAGGGCCCAGGCCCACAGCTCGGCGTTGTTGTGCCAGGCCGCGAACTCCCCGAGATCGATGCTGATCCGGGCCGCCCCGGCCAGGTCGCCGTGTTTCAGCATCCGCTCGCGGCAGGCACGCAGCACGGGCAGCGCGGTCAGGATCCGCCGGCCCCAGCGCGGCCCGTCCGGACCATGCAGGCCGCCCGCCGCCGACTGGGTGAACTCGCGGGCCCACGCCGCGATCAGGATCTGGGCGGTCTCGAGCTCCCCGGCGGCCCGAGCGGCCTCCAGGCCGAACGCGCGGATGCTGTCCAGCATGCGGAACGCGGTGCCGTCATCGGGATGGGCCGGGTCGGTGACCGTTTCCACCATCGACGCGTCGACAAGTGTGCTGAGGGCGGCGATCGGATCCTCCGCCGGCTCGGGATCCTCGGAGCAGGTGACGGCGTCGGCGACGGCCTCCGCGATCGAGAGGTCGAACAGGCCGGGAACCGCCGCCAGGTGGCGGAAGAGACGCTGGGCCTGGGCGTCGAGTAGCCGGTAGGACCAGGCGATCGTGCCGCGCAGGGTGTGATGGCGGTCGTCGTCGACGGGCGGTCGCCGGCCTCGCCCGAGGTCGAGCCCGGCGTCCATCCGCGCGCGCAGGTCGGCCGGGCTCAGCGCCGTCAGCCGGCTCGCGGCGAGCTCGATGGCCAGCGGCAGCCCGTCCAGGCGTCGGCAGATCGCCGCGGCGTCCTCGAGGGCCGTCGCGGGCAGATCCCGGCCGCCCCGTGCCTGGCGTGCCCGGTCGAGGAACAGCCGAACGGCGGCGGCGCCCGCGGGATCGGTGTCCGGGGCGGGCAGCGGCAGCGGCCCGAGGCGGAACACCCATTCCCCGGACGTTCCCAGCGGAGCGCGACTGGTCGCGAGCACCGTGAGGTTGGGTACCCAGCGGAGCAGCTCGCCCACCAGGTCGCGGACGGCGTCCAGGAGGTGCTCGCAGTTGTCGATCACCAGGATCTGCCGGCGGGTCGCCAGATAGTCGATGACCGCGCGGAGCAGGTCCCCCCTGGTCGTGACCTCGAGGGCCTGGGCCAGCGCGAACGGCACGGTCGCCTCGTCCCGGACGGGCGCCAGCTCGACGAGGGTGGCTCCGTCCGGCCATCGCGGGGCGGCGTGGTGCACCAGGTCCAGCATCAGCCGGGTCTTTCCCACTCCGCCGGGGCCGACGACGGTGACGCAGCGGTCGGGGTGCAGCAGCTCCGCGAGCCGGTCCAGTTCCTCCGCGCGGCCCAGCAGCGGGGTGGGCGAGCGCGGGACGCGCGCCCTGGCCGGCCCGGCACCGCGGCCGTCCGGGTCATCCGGCCGCCGTGCCGGTGTCGTGACCGCGGCCACTGCCGGTCTGGCCGTGACCGGCTGGCCTGCCGTGACCGGTGGGCCGGGCTGGATGGCGCCTGGGACGGGACCGGCGAGGTCGCCGCGGGCGACCGCGCGTTCGAGGTCGGCCAGCGCCGGCGACGCCTCCAGGCCCGTCTGGTCGGCGAGCCGGCGGCGGAAGTCACGGGCCGCCGCGAGGGCCTCGGGTGCCCGGCCGTCCAGGGCCAGCACGCGGACCAGCAGCAGCAGCGCCGACTCGCGTAACGGGTCGGCGGTGGCCGCCTGCTCGGCATCTCCGATCACCGCGCCAGCCGGGCCGCAGGCCAGTCGGGCGTCGAGCAGGCCGTCCACGAGCGTCTGCCGCAGCCGGGTGAGCCGGGCCGCCTCGGCGCCGAGCGGACCGGCGGAGCCGAACTCCGCCAGGGCGTCACCGCGCCACAGATCGAGGGCCTGCCGTAGCCGGTCCGCCGCGGCGGCCGGGTCGGTGGGGCGCAGCGCGCGGGCCTGGGCGGCGAACGCCTCGGCACGGGTGGCGTCGAGCGCGTCCGCGCCCAGGACCAGGCGGTATCCAGCGCCGTCCCGGACGAGACGGCCGGCCCGCGGCCCCAGATGGCCCCGGACGCGGGAGAGATGGCTGTGCAGCGTGCCGTCCGCCGAGGCGGGCGGGTCGGCGCCCCAGACCGCGTCGATCAGCGCGCCGGCCCCGACGACCCGCGCCCGCGACATCGCCAACATGGCCAGCAACGCCCGCCGCCGTGCACCGGGGACGTCCACCTCGGCGCCGTCGACACGCAGCCGCATCGGGCCGAGCACGTCGATCTCCACGCCCGTGTCCGCGTCGTCCACGTTGTCGCCCCCCGAATCCCTCGATTTCCGCCCATCGGCACGTTTCCGCCCCCGGGACGGCCGTGCATCCGCCGTTCGGTGGCCGTGCATCCGCCGGGACCGTCGCGCATCCCGCGTGCAGGTCCCATTCAAGTCCGTGACCGCAGTCTCAGAGGTGTTCATCACCGGGATCGTCCGGACGGGTGCCTGACACCTCGCCGGGCATCCGACACAGCGAGGAGGCAGCCATGACGAACACGACCATCGAGACGACGGCCGGCGAGACGAGCCGAGAGGCAACGCCCGGGACCACCGACGGGACCGTCCCCGGGAGTGCCCCCGAGACGGCTGGAGCGGCGGTCGCCGAGGCTGGTCCGCCCGCGGGCCTGGACCTCGCGGAGGTCGAGCGGTTCACCTACAAGATCGCCCAGGACCAGGCGGTCGCCACCGTGGGCGCGCTGGGCTGGCTCGGCGACCGGCTCGGGCTGTGGGCGGCCCTCGCGGCCGCCGGCCCGGTCACCAGCACGGAGCTCGCGGCGGCGACCGGTCTCGCCGAGCGGTACCTGCGCGAGTGGCTCGCGTCCCAGTTCGCCGCGGGCAACCTGCGCCATGACCCGGCGAGCGGGCGGTTCCACCTGCCCGCGGAATGGGCCGCCGTGCTCGCGGACCCGAACTCGCCGGTGGCCTCGGCCGGCGGCTACGAGTCGCTCATGGGCTTCTACGCGGCCGCGGACCGGCTGGTCGAGGCGTTCCGCACCGGCGGCGGCATCGGCTGGGGGACCCACGACCCGCGGCTCTACAGCGGTGTCGACCGGTTCTTCGGTCCGCTCTACCGCGCCAGCCTGGTGAGCGAGTGGCTGCCCGCGCTGGACGGGGTCGTCGAGCGGCTGCGTGCCGGCGCGAAGGTCCTCGACGTGGGCTGCGGCCACGGCACCTCGACGCTGCTCATGGCGGAGGCGTTCCCGATGTCCACCTTCCACGGCGTCGACCCGCACCCCGAGTCGATCCATGCCGCGCGGACGGCCGCCAACCGCGCCCGGGTGGCCGACTGGACGACGTTCTCGGTCGCCCCGGTAACCGGCGACATCGGCAACGGGTACGACCTCGTCTGCTTCTTCGACTCCTTCCACCACGTCCGGGACGCGGTGGCGGCCGCCGCGGCGTGCCGCCGGGCGATGGCGCCGGGCGGCACGCTGATGCTGGTCGAGCCGCGCGCGGGGGACAGCGTGCAGGAGAACACCGACGTCGTCGGGCTGACCTTCTACGCCGCCTCCACCCTGGTGTGCCTGCCGGACGCGCTGTCCCAGCACGGCCACGACCACGACCACGACGGCGGCCACGACCACGACCACGACGGCGACGGCGACGCCACGGACGCGCTCGGCGGCATGGCCGGGCCGGCGCGGCTGCGCGAGGTCCTCACGGCGGCGGGGTTCGGCTCCGTCCGGGTGGCCGCCGAGACCATGGTGAACATCGTCGTCGAGGCCCGGTCGTGACCTCCGTGCCGGCCGCGACGGAGGCCGCCGCTCCGGTCGATCCCGAGGTGGCGGCGGTGGTCCTCGACCTCCTCACCGCGGGCCGCGCCGCGGCGGCACCCCCGGCGACCGCACCGGCGGGGGCGCCGTCCCCGGGACCGTTGCTCGGCGTCTGGGCGCACCCGGACGACGAGACCTACCTCTCCGGGGCGCTGATGGCCACCGCCGCGCATCTCGGCGCCAGGGTCGTCTGCGTCACCGCCACCCGCGGCGAGCTGGGCGGGCTGGTCCCGCCCGGCTCGCCCCCGGGGCTGACCCTCGACCGGCTGCGGGTGGCCGAGCTGGCCGAGGCGCTGGACGTCCTCGGGGTGCGCGAGCAGGTTCTGCTCGGACTCCCCGACGGCGGCTGCGCCCAGGTCGCCCCGGCCGGCCCGCCGGGCCCGGCCGGCCCGGTGGAACGGATCGCGGGCATCATCCGTGAGCTCCGCCCGGCGGTCGTCGTGACGTTCGGGCCGGACGGGTTCACCGGCCATCCGGACCACCGCGCCGTCTCGGCCTGGACCACCACCGCGTTCGCGCGGGCGGCCCCGGACGGCGCCCGCCTGCTGTACGCGGCCGCGTCGACCGACCACCGTGAGCGGACGAGGGACGTCGACGAACTCCTCGGCATCGCGGTGGATGGCGCGGACCTCGACGGCGACGACGGCCCGGTCGTCCCGCCAGGCGCGCTCGCGGTACGGCTGAACCTGGCTGGACGGCTGCTGGAACGCAAGGTCGCCGCGTTGCGGGCGCACGCCTCGCAGACCGCGGGCGCGCTGGCGGCGCTGGGGCCGGACCGGTTCGCCGGTTGGGTCGCGGAGGAGGCCTTCGTCGATCATCGCGGCCGGGTGTCACCTTGACTGTCGCCTTGGCGACTCCCCGGCAGGGGGGCTTGCGCACCACGGCCCGACGGCTACCATTCGCGTTCTTAACTTTACTTAAAGTAGCGACACGGTTGCCCTGATCCGTCGGTGACGGCGTCCGGTCGCACGCGACGGCGCCGCGCGGGCGGCGCGGGTGAAGGGGGAGCGGTGGCGCACACACCGACGCGGCGTGGCGGGGGCAGCCCGTTCCCGCCGATCGCCGAGTACGGGTTCCTCTCCGACTGCGAGACGAACTGCCTCGTGGCGCCCAGCGGCAACGTCGAGTGGATGTGCGTGCCACGCCCGGACGCGCCGAGCGTGTTCGGTGCCGTCCTCGACCGCTCGGCCGGCGGGTTCCGCTTCGGCCCGGACCGGACCTTCATTCCGGCCGGCCGGCGGTACCTGCCCGGCACGAACGTCCTTGAGACGACCTGGCAGACGCCCACGGGCTGGCTGATCGTCACCGACTGCCTGGTCGTGGGCCGCTGGCACCGGACGCACCGGCGCTCCAAGACGCACCGGCGCACCCCGGGCGACTGGGACGCCGACCACGTGCTGCTCCGGCTGGCCCGCTGCGAGCACGGCGACGTCGACCTCAGCCTCGTCTGCGAGCCCAACTTCGACTACGGCCGCAGCCCGGCGTCCTGGCGGTACGAGGATGAGGACTACTCGACCGGGATCATCACCCACGACTCCCCGGCCGGCGACCCGGCAGCGGGCGTCGCGCTGCGGCTGCGCACCGACCTGCGGCTCGGGTTCGACGGCCGCCGCGCGCTGGCCCGGACGACGTTGCGGGAGGGCGACACCGCGTTCGTGGCGATGACCTGGCGGGCCGAGGACCCGCTGCTGCCCGGCAACTATCCGCAGGCCTGCGCCGCCGTCGACAGCACCACCGAGTTCTGGCGGCAGTGGCTTTCACGTGGGCGGTTCCCCGACCATCCGTGGCGCCGGCACCTGCAGCGCAGCGCACTGGCGCTCAAGGGCCTCACCTACGCCCCGACCGGGGCGCTGCTCGCCGCCGCGACCACCTCGCTGCCGGAGACGCCGCAGGGCGAGCGCAACTGGGACTACCGCTACAGCTGGATCCGGGACTCCACGTTCGCCCTGTGGGGCCTGTACACCCTCGGGCTCGACTACGAGGCCAACGACTTCTTCTCCTTCATCGCGGACGTCGCCGAGCACGCCGACGACATCCAGGTGATGTACCGGGTCGGTGGCGAGCCGAAGATCGACGAGGAGATTCTCGGGCATCTGTCCGGCTATGACGGCGCCGTCCCGGTGCGGGTCGGTAACGAGGCGGCGAAGCAGCGCCAGCATGACGTGTGGGGGGCCGTTCTCGACTCGGTCTACCTGCACACCCGGTCGCGGGACTACCTCTCGGAGCGGCTGTGGCCGGTGCTGGTCCGGCTGGTGGAGGCGGCGGCCGCGCACTGGCGGGAGACGGACCGCGGCATGTGGGAGGTCCGGGGCGAGCCGCGGCATTTCACCTCGTCGAAGATGTTCTGCTGGGTCGCGCTGGACCGGGGGCGCCGCCTCGCGCAGATGCGCGGTGACCTGCGAACCGCGGGCCGCTGGGACGACATCGCCGACGAGATCCACGCCGACGTGCTCGCGAACGGCGTCGACCACCGCGGTGTCTTCACCCAGTACTACGGCTCGACGTCGCTGGACGCCTCGGTGCTCCTGATGCCGCTGCTGGGTTTCCTGCCGTCGACGGACGACCGGGTGAAGGCGACCGTGCTCGCCATCGCCGACGAGCTGACGGTGGACGGCCTGGTGCTGCGCTACCGGACGGACGAGACCGACGACGGGGTCGAGGGCGAGGAGGGCGCCTTCCTCATCTGCTCGTTCTGGCTCGTCTCCGCGCTGGTGGAGATCGGTGAGCTCACCCGGGCCCGGCAGCTGTGCGAGCGGCTGCTGAGCCTGGCCAGCCCGCTGGACCTCTACGCCGAGGAGATCGATCCGGCCGACGGCCGGCACCTGGGCAACTTTCCGCAGGCCTTCACCCACCTGGCGCTGATCAACGCGGTCATGTACGTGATCCGGGCCGAGTCCGGGGAGTCCTTCACCCGCTCCTAGCCGCCGGGGCGCTGAGGCGCCGCCCGGCTCCGGCGCGCGGGACTGAGCACCGGGGACTGAGCACCGGGCACCGGGCACCGGGGACACAACCACCCGGATGGGGGGTCAGAACCCCGATATCCACATTGTGGACAACGGTTGTGGATGAATGACAGCTGTGCAAGTCACACCTGTGTCGGGGTGCCTGGCGGACCGGTCCGCCAGGCACCCCGGGCGCTGTCCGAAACCGGCCGGTCAGCGCCACTGGGTGGACACGGCGAGGCCCACGACGACAAAACCGAAGCCGATCAGGATGTTCCAGCCGCCGAGGCTCTCCATCCCCAGCACGCCGCCGTTCGAGAAGTAGTACACGAGCAGGTAGGCGATGCCGATCAGGAAGAACGCCAGGATCATGCCGCCGAACCATGGCGRTGACGGCGGCCTGCGCTTCGGTGCGCGCGTGCTGGTCTGCGGGGCCGCCACCGTGGTCTTCTTCGGCTTCCGGCGTCGGGATTCGGGCACTGCGGGCTCCTCGTGACCAGGTTCTCACGGTGCGCCGACCAGGCCGCCGGGCCGGCACCGTCCAAATGTTCACCACCAGCGTAGACAGTGCACCGCCACGGACGTGGTGACGGGCGCTCCCGCCGCGCCCCGGCGCGCCGCGAGTGACCGCCCTGGCAGCGGAGCGTGGTCCGCGGCGTACCCTGCGGCGGGGGACGATCGCGGCACCCGGGCCTTGCCCGGCGGTGGCCCGGCACGGAAGGCCGGAAGCACGACGGACGAGACGGACGAGACAGAAGGGCCGGCGCCCACGCCGGCGGCGCGGCGGCGGGCCACGGCCTGGCGGATCGCGCTGGTCGGCCTGGTCGTGGCCTGCGCCGCGCTGCTCACCGCGGCGGCCGTGCGGCCATCGGCGGGCGGGCGCGTCGGGGGCGCCGGGGTCGTCAGCGTCGCCGGGCTGGTCGCCCAGGACCGCCGCCGGGTGGACGCGGAACTTGACCGGCTCCAGACCGAGCGCGAGGCGCTGGCGGCGAACCCGGCATCGTCGGCGGTCCCGGCCGCGCCGGCCACGACGCCCACACTTCCCAAGCCGGCGGTGGATGATCCGCTCGACCGTCGTGCCGCGCTCGCGGCCCAGGTGGGGCTCACCGCGATGCGCGGGCCGGCGGTCACGGTCGAGCTGGACGACGCGCCGCGGGAGAGCCGGGGCCGGTCGCTGCCCCCCGGCGTCCCCCCGCCCGGCCCGAACGACCTCGTCGTGCACCAGCAGGACGTCCAGGCGGTCGTGAACGCGCTGTGGGCCGGTGGCGCCGAGGCCATGGCCATCATGGATCACCGGGTGACCCCGCGGACGGCCGTGCGGTGCGTGGGGAACACGCTGCTGCTGGAGGGGCAGGTGTACTCACCCCCGTTCCGGATCAGCGCGATCGGTGACCCCGACGTGCTGCGGGCCGCGCTGGACACCGACCCCGGCGTCCTGCTCTACCGGGAGTACGTCGACGCCTATGGTCTGGGGTACCAGGTGACGTCCGGCACGGACGTCGTCCTGCCCGCGTACGCCGGGAGTCTGCTGGCGGGGTCCGGGGCGGTGGCCCGGCCCGCGTCCGGTACCCCGTCGGCGCCCGGCGGCCAGTGATCATCTGATCGAGTGATCGTTTCGGTTGCCCCGTGGGGTCAGGCAGGATGGAGCCAGCACCCGAGGGCGCGCCGCGCCCGGTGTCCGGCTCCCCGCCCGGGCGGATGACCTCACCGGGTGCCGTGCTCCGGGGAGGCCCGATGCGGATCCTGGTCGTCGACAACTACGACTCGTTCGTGTTCAACCTGGTGCAGTACCTGGGCCAGCTCGACACCGAGTGCGTGGTGCGCCGCAACGACGAGGTCGAGCCGGGCGACCTCGACGAGCTGGGGGCCGACGGCGTCCTGCTCTCGCCGGGGCCGGGCACCCCCGAGGCGGCCGGGGTCAGCATCGCGATGGTGCGGGCCTGCGCGGCGCGGCGGCTGCCGCTGTTCGGCGTGTGCCTGGGCCACCAGGCACTCGGTGTCGCCCACGGGGCCACGGTCGACCGGGCGCCCGAGCTGCTGCACGGCAAGACCTCGGTGGTCCACCACGAGGGCGTCGGCGTGCTCGCGGATCTGCCCTCGCCGTTCACCGCCACCCGCTACCACTCGCTGGCGGTCGAGGAGAGCACGCTGCCGGCGGAGATCGAGGTGACCGCGCGCACCGACAGCGGGGTGGTCATGGCGATGCGGCACCGCGAGCTGCCGCTGGAGGGTGTCCAGTTCCACCCCGAGTCGGTGCTGACCCAGGGCGGGCACCTGATGCTCGCCCGCTGGCTGGAGATCTGCGGCGACGGCGGCGCGGCCATGCGGCTCGCCCCCGCCCTGGCGGCCGAGGTCGAGACCCTGCGCCTGGCCGCCTTCGCCTGATCTCCCGGTCGGTCTACCGGCCCCGCCTGCCCGTCTCCCAACGGGTTGGGAGACGGGCAGGCGGGATGGTCAGCCGTGGATCAGGAGCTAGTTCGTTCGGGTAAGCCCGTTTCGGGCAGGCCCGGCCGCACCGGGTTGCTGACCACCCGTCGGTGCCCCGCCGCCGGCCGGCGTGGTGGGGACCGCTGTCGGGGTGGTCGCCGGCGGGGTGGTCGGATCGATGATCACCGGCGGAGTGTCGGTCGGTGGCGCCGTGGTGGCGGTCGCCGGCGGGGTGGTCGGCTGCTGGCTCTGCGCCGCGATGAAGATCTTCACCTTCGAGCCGCGGTTGACGGCGCCGCCGGACGGGCTCTGGTCAGTGACAGTGCCTGGCTGCTGGGCGTTGTTGACGACGGTCTCCTGGACGGCGGTGAGGCCGTACCGCTGCAGCTCGGAGATGGCCGCCTGCGCTGCCTTGCCTGTCACGTTGGGCACGTTGACCGTCGAGCTGACCACCCAGATCGTGACCGAGCTACCGGAGTCGACCGGGCGCCCGGCCTCGGGCTCGGTCTTCTCGACCTTGCCCACACCCTGGTTCGCCGCCTCGTAGTACTGCATCGGCGACGCCTGCAGCCCGAGGGCGGTCAGCGCGTCCGTCGCCGCCTGCTGGGTCATGCCGGCGAGGCCCTGCGGGACGGTCACCTGGCCCGGCGCGATCGCCACCGTGATGGAGATCGTGCCGTCCGCCGCGATGGTCTGGCCCTCGCCCGGGGAGATCTCCAGCACCGAGTTCGGGGTGACGTCCGTGCTCTCCTGGGTCTGCTTGTCGAAGCGCCCGGTGAAGCCCTCGCTCTGCAACCGGCCCACGACGGCGTCGTAGGGCTGGCCCTTCAGCCCGGACGGGATGGTGACCTCGGCCGCGGCCGTGTCGTCACCGCCGCCCCCGCCGCCGAGCAGCGAGGAGGCGAGCAGCGCGACCACCACGAAGACGACGACCGCGCCGAGCCCGGCGAGGACGAACTTCCAGGTCGACGAGCCCTCGCGGTCCCGGTCGTCGCCGGCGCGGTGACCGGGGGGGCCGGCGTTGCCGTAGCGGTCGACGGGCCCGGTCTGGTCGTAGCGGTCATAGGGCTCCCCGCGCACGCGGGTCTGCTCGCCGTAGCCGTCGTCGTAGCCGCCCGGCTCGTCGTAGCCGTCGTCGTAGCGGCCCTGGTAGCCGCCGCCCTCGTACCGGTCGTCGTAGCCGCCGCGGGAGCGGCCGAGCAGCGCCGTGCCGGCCGTGCCCGCTCCCGCACCGCCGAGCATCGTCTCGTCGCCCGCGCCCATCATCATGGCGTGGACGCGGTGCCCGCTCAGCGCGCGCTCGAGGTCGTCACGCATCTCGCCGGCGGTGGCGTACCGGTCGTCGGGGTCCTTCTCCATCGCCTTCAGGACGACCGCGTCGGCCTCGGGGGAGATCCGGGAGTCGTGGCTCGACGGCGGCGGCGGGATCTCCCGCACGTGCTGGTAGGCGACGGCGACCGGGTTGTCGCCGCGGAACGGCGGCTCGCCGGTCAGCAGCTCGTAGAGCAGCACGCCGGTGGAGTAGACGTCGCTGCGGGTGTCCACCCGGGCGCCGCGGGCCTGCTCGGGGGAGAGATACTGCGCCGTGCCGATCACGGCGGACGTCGCGGTCATGTTCGACGTCGTGGCGGTGGTGGCGCGGGCGATGCCGAAGTCCATCACCTTGGCCGAGCCGTCGGAGGCCAGCATCACGTTCGCGGGTTTGATGTCGCGGTGGATGATGCCCATCCGGTGGCTGTAGTCCAGCGCCGCGCAGACCTCCGCGGTGACCTGCATGGCGTGTCGTTCGTCGAGGGCGCCCTGCGCCTGCAGGACGTCCCGCAGGGTCTGGCCCTCGATGAACTCCATGACGATGTACGGGAGCTGGGTCCCGTTGATGACGTCCTCGCCGGTGTCGTACACCGAGACGATCGCGGGATGGTTCAGCGAGGCCGAGGACTGCGCCTCCCGGCGGAACCGGGCCAGGAAGGTCGGGTCGCGGGCGAGGTCGGCGCGCAGCGTCTTGACCGCGACCTCGCGGCCCAGCCGGATGTCGCGGCCCCGGTAGACCTCGGCCATGCCGCCGTAGCCGATGCAGCCACCGAGCTCGTAGCGCTCACCGACCAGTCTCGGCTGAGCTTCGTACCTGTCAGTTACATCCGTCACAGGTTGTCACCCGTCGTCGGCTCTGCAGYGCCGGCCACCACCGTGCCAGCCGCCTCGCCGGCCGGGCCGACGATCTCACCCTCCGCGGGTGTGAGATATAGCACATTCGACGTGGCGGCTGCCCCGTCCTTGGAGCCGCCCGCCTCGGCGACAGTGCGAGTGATCACTGCTACCACCAACACGGTGAGGATCAGCAGCGCGATGAGTACCGGCAGCGGGAGCCGCCGGCGCTGGGCCGCGGCGCCCGGCCGGCGGTGCGCGATCCGGCCACCCGGCCCGTCGCCCGGCGGGTCCGACCAGGACGGCGACGGCTGGTAAAGCGTGTTGGCCGGATCGCCGGGCCCGCCGTCCCGGTGCCCGCTGCCGTCCCGGTGCCCGCCGTCGTCCCGGCCGCCGTGCCACCCCGGGCCGTGCTCGCCGCCGGGCGGATAGTCGTTGCGGTAGTCGGAGGGATTGCGGTAGTCGGACGGGTTGCGGGGGTCGGACGAGTAGTCGCCCGGCCCGTAGAGCCGTCCCGGGCCGCCGCCGCGCCCGGCGCCCGGCCCGGAGCCGCCCTGCCCCGGGGAGGGCTGCAGGGCGGTGGCCGGCATGCCGGGTGCCGCGGCGGTCGGGTCCGCCGGTGGCGGTTGCTGGGTCCAGGACGCGCCGCCGGAGCGGTTCCACGACGGCGTGCGCGGGGCGGTCGGCGCCCGCGGGGGCACCGGCCCCAGGTGCGGTGGCGCGGGTGGCGCCGGATGGCGCGCGGTGGCGTCCCCGGCACCCGGAGTGCCGCTCCACCGCCCGGCGTCGGAGTTCCACAGGCTGCGCCGGATGCTGGCCGCCGAGCGGGCGAACGCGCCCGCCGAGCTCGGCCGGCGCGAGGCGTCCTTCGACATCGCCGACTCGACCAGGGCCCTGACCTGGTACGGGATGTCCGACGGAAGCGGCGGCGGCGTGTCCTGCTGGTGGGCCATGACGACGACGATGGGGTTGCGGTCGTCGAACGGCCGCCGCCCGGCCAGGCACTCGTAGGCAACCACGCCGAGCGAGTACACGTCGCTCGCGGGGGTCACCGGGCGCCCGGACGCCTGCTCCGGGGAGACGTAGTACGCCGTCCCCATCATGATCCCGGTCGCGGTCAGCGGGGCCGCGTCGACCGCGCGCGCGATGCCGAAGTCGGTCACCTTCACCGCTCCGTCGGTCCGGAGCAGCAGGTTGCCGGGCTTGACGTCGCGGTGGACGACGCCGAGGGCGTGCGCCGCCTGCAGCGCGTCGGCGGACTGGCCGAGGATGTCGAGCATCCGGTCGGGGCTCAGCCGCTTCTCCCGGTGCAGCAGCGCGGAGAGCGGCTCGCCCTCCACCAGCTCCATCACCAGGTAGGCGGTCGGATAGTCGTCGGCGGTGGAGACCTCGCCGTAGTCGTACACGGAGGCCACACCGGGGTGGGACAGCCGCGCCGCGTGCCGGGCCTCGCCGCGGAAGCGCACCAGGAACGACTCGTCACTGGCGTACTCGGGGCGCAGCAGCTTCACCGCGACGGGACGGCCGAGCGTCTGGTCGAGGCCACGCCAGACCTCACCCATCCCACCGGTCGCGATGCGGCCGTCGAGACGGTAGCGGTTGTCGAGCACGGTGTTGGGGGAGGCGGCGCCGGCGAACGGCTGCGACGGCGACGGACTGTTGGCGGATGTGCTCATCGTTGCGTGTCCAATGCGGCCTGCATGACTTCCTTGGCAACGGGTGCTGCGACGGCGCCGCCGGTGGCGAACTCACCGCCGCCGTCCTCGACGATCACCGCCACCGCGACCTTCGGGGCACTGGCGGGAGCGAAGCCGACGAACCAGGTGTGCGGTGGCTTGTCGGTGCCGTGCTCGGCGGTGCCCGTCTTGCCGGCGACGTCCACTCCGTCGATCTGGGCCCTGCGGCCGCTGCCCGACGTCACGACACTTTCCATCATCGTCGTGAGCTTGGCGGCGACCTCGGGTGAGACGGGCTTGTTCAGTTCGGTCGGTTCGGTGTGGTCGAGCCGCTTGAGATCCGGCCCGCGCAGTTCGGAGACGAGATAGGGCTTCATCCGGACACCCCCGTTGCCGATCGCCGCCACCACCTCCGCCATCTGCAACGGGGTGACCCGGACGTCGAACTGGCCGATCGCCGACTGCGCGGTCTGCGCGCCGTCGAGGTCGGACGGGAAGACGCTGCGGGCCTGCTGGAGCGGGAAGTCCTCGATCGTCGAGTTGAAACCGAACGCCTCCGCCTGGGCACGGAGGACGTCGTCACCCAGATCGATCCCGAGCTGGGCGAACGCTGTGTTGCAGGAGATGGTCAATGCGTGGGTCAGGGTATCGGTCCGGCCGTCCCCACAGCGTTCCCCCCCGAAGTTGGGTAGCACTGTGGTGCTCTGCGGGAGGGTGAGCTCATCCGGTGCGGCGACCCGGGTCTCCGGCTCGGTACCGTGCGCGAGCGCCGCCGCGGCGGTGATCAGCTTGAAGGTCGAGCCGGGCGGATAGGTCTGCTGCGCGGCGCGGTTGAGCAGCGGCTGGTCGCTGTTGGTGGACAGCTGCTGGTAGGCGTCGGTCGCCGCCGACTCGTCATGGGTCGCGAGCGTGTTCGGGTCGAACGACGGGGTCGTGACCATCGCCAGGATCGCCCCGGTGGACGGGTCGAGCGCGACGACGGCGCCCCGGCGCCCGTCGAGCGCGTCCATGGCCGCCTGCTGGACGTGCGGGTCGATGGTCGTCACGACCGTGCCGCCGCGCCGCTCCTCCCCGGTGAACAGGTCGGTGACCCGGCTCGCCAGCAGCCGGTCGTCGTCGCCGGAGAGGAAGACGTCCTCGGAGCGCTCGAGGCCCGAGGCCGTGAACAGCGTGTAGTAGCCGGTCAGGTTGGCATAGAGCTGCCCGTTCGGGTACTGCCGCTGGAACTTGTACTCGTCGTCGACCGGGACGGACGTGGCCAGCACGGTCTCGCCGGCGATGATCCCGCCGCGCTGGCGCTCGAGGCGCTCGGTGATCTGGCGGGCGTTCGTCGGCTCGGTCTTGAGCCGGTCCACCTGGCCCACCTGGATCCAGTTGGCGTTCACCAGCAGCGCGGCGAACAGCACCATGCAGGCGAGGGCGACCTTGCGAACCGGGGTGTTCACGTGGTCTTCACCACCTGGGTGGGACTCTCCGCCACGGCGTTCGGGTCGAACAGCGGGGCGTCCGGGACGGGTTCCTCCAGGCGCCGCGCGGCGTCGCTGATCCGCAGCAGCAGCGCGATGATGGCGGCGTTCGCGACGATGGACGAACCGCCGTAGGAGACGAACGGAAGCGTCAGGCCGGTCAGCGGGATGAGCCGCATGACGCCTCCGACCTGCACGAACACCTGCAGCGCGACGGTCGCGGAGAGGCCGGTCGCCAGCAGCTTGCCGAACGGGTCCTTGGCTCCGAGCGCCGCCCGGATGCCGCGGGCCGCCACGAGCGCGTACAGCAGCAGGATCGCCATCACGCCGGTCAGCCCGAACTCCTCGCCCAGGCTGGCCATGACGAAGTCGGTGTTGGCGAACGGAACCCGCTGCGGGCTGCCCTGGCCGATCCCGGTGCCGGTCAGCCCGCCCGCGGCGAACCCGTAGAGGCCCTGGACCAGCTGGAACGACGTGCTGGACGGGTTGTTGCCGTCGAAGGCGTGCAGCCAGCCGTCGACGCGGACCTGGACGTGGCTGAACAGGCTGTGCGCCACCACGGCGCCGAGCATGAACAGGCCCAGGCCGATCGCGACCCACGACACGCGCTGGGTCGCCACGTACAGGATGACCAGGAACATCCCGAAGAAYAGCAGGGACGAGCCGAGGTCCTTCTGCACCACCAGGACGCCCAGGCTGGCCAGCCACGCCACGAGCACCGGCCCGAGGTCACGTGCCCGCGGGATCTTCATGCCGAGGAAGGACCGCGACGCCAGGGAGAGGACGTCCCGCTTGTTCTCCAGGTAGGCGGCGAAGAAGATCATCAGGGCGATCTTCGAGACCTCGCTGGGCTGGAACGAGAACGGCCCGACCTGCAGCCACAGCCGGGCCCCGTTGATGGTGGCCCCGATGCCGGGCGCGATCGGCAGGACCAGGAAGACCAGGCCTGCCAGGCCCAGCGTGTAGGCGTAGCGGGACAGCGCCCGATGATCGCGCACGACCGCCAGAACCAGTACGAACACGACGATCGCCAGCAGGGTCCAGACGAGCTGGGTCTGCGCGGCGCCGGTCGGGATCGGGTTGCCGGCGCGCCGGGCGCTGTCGGCCTTCGCCAGGTCCAGCCGGTAGATCATGACCAGGCCGATCCCGTTGAGCGCCGCCACCACCGGGAGCAGCACCGGGTCGGCCGCCGGCGCGAACCGGCGGACGGCCAGGTGCCCCAGCGCCCACAGCGAGAAGAAGCCGAGACCGTAGGTGAAGACCTGGAAGCCGATCGTCCCGTCGTGGGCCAGCATCAGCGCGGCCAACGCGCCCGTCGCCAGCACGCCGGCGTAACCGAGCAGGAACAGCTCCCGGCGGCGGTACGGCGGCAGCTCGAGCCCGCTCGGCAGCGGGAACCCGGCGAACGTCGCCGTCAGGTCCGCCGACCTCGGCCGGCGCAGCGGGGGAAGGGTCATTGCGCGTCCGGACTCACGGGGACGGCGTCACGCCCACCCCGGGGCAGCCCGGTGGCGGCGCGGCGCCGGTCACCGCGCCCAGGCACGTGGGGTCGACGGTCGGGAGCGGATCCGACCTGGACGTCTTCGCATCCGGCGCCCGGGTGGGGGACGTGGTCGGCGCGGTGTCGGTGGTCGAGGCGGCCGGGGACGCCGTGGGCAGGTCGGCCGCGATGCGCTGGGCCTCGGAGAGGTCGTCGGCCTCGATGCCCTGGCGCACGGTGTCCTGGAAGGGCTCGTTGACCTCGGACAGGAGCTGGTGGCGGGAACGCACCGTCGAGAGCGAGATGCCCGCGATGCTCCCCTTCAGCCCCTGGAAGACCGCCACGTGGTCGTCGTCGACGCCCACGTAGTACTGGCCGCGCACGTACGTCCAGCCGGCTGCCGCGCCGGCGACCACCAGGACGAGCACGACCGTCGACATGAACAGGCGGCGCCGGCCGCCGTGGGCCGTGCCTCGTTCGGGGTCGTCGTCGGGATCGTCGTGGCGGTCGCCGGAGCCCCGGCGGTGGAAGCCCGGCCGACCGATGCGGGCCGCCTTCGCCGCCGCCGACTCGGAGTCGGTGTTGCGCGGGTTGGGTCCGGTGCGGGCCGCCGCCGCCCCGGGGACCACGCGCTTCTCCGCGGCCGCGCCCGCCACGAGCGGGGCGTCGTCGTCGAGGTCGTCGTCGATGACGTCCGCGACCACCACCGTGATGTTGTCCGGGCCGCCGCCCTTGAGGGCGAGCTCGACCAGGCGGTCCACCACATCCTGCGGCGCAGGAAGCAGCAGCGCCTCCAGGATCGTCTCCTCGCTGACCACCCCGGACAGGCCGTCGGTGCACAGGAGGTAGCGGTCCCCGTCGACGGCCTGGCGCATCGAGACGTCCGGCTCGACCTCGCGGCCGTCGAGCGCCCGCATCAGCAGCGACCGCTGCGGATGGGTGTTCGCCTGCTCCGGGGTGATCCGACCCTGGTCGACCAGGTCCTGCACGAGGGTGTGGTCATGGGTGATCTGCGTCAGCACGCCGTCGCGCAACAGGTACGCGCGGGAGTCGCCCACGTGCAGCAGGCCGAGATGCTCCCCGGAGGACAGCATCGCGGTCACCGTGGTGCCCATCCCGTCCAGGGAGCTGTTCTCCATCGCCATGTCGCGCAGGCGACGGTTGGCGTCCCGGACGGCGTCGGACAGCTCCTCGAGCAGGTCTGTCGCGTCGAGGTGCTCGTCGAGTTCGGCCAGCCGGGAGATGACGGTCGAGCTCGCGACCTCCCCGGCGGCGTGGCCGCCCATACCGTCGGCCACCGCGAGCAGGCGGGCTCCCGCGTAGGCGGAGTCCTCGTTCCCTTCTCGGACGTGCCCGACATCCGAGCGGACGGCGAAGTGAAGCCTGAGGCTCACCGGTGAAGCTCCAGGACCGTCTTCCCGATCCTGACCGGCGCGCCGAGAGGTACCGGCATGGGACTCGTCACCTTCGTGCGGTTGAGGAATGTGCCATTGGTCGAGCCGAGGTCCTCGACGAACCACTGTCCGTCGTGAGGAACGAGTCTCGCATGCCGTCCTGACGCGAAGTCATCCTCGAGGACCAGAGTCGAGTCCGGTGCCCGTCCGATGGTGATTGCCTCGGGACCTAGTGGGATTGTTGTGCCGGCAAGATGCCCTTTTGTGACCACGAGCCGGCTCGGAGCCGGGTTGATGGGTGGCGCGGGGGCTGGGCGTGGGCTCTGGCGTGGCGATCTGACACGTTCGGGACGCCCCCCGGGAGTGGGGGACGGTGCCCTCGCGACTACTGGCTGGCGTCGCTGCTGGCGCTTGGTCGGCCCGAACATGTCCAGGCGGACAGCTCGGATGGCGACCAGGACGAACCCCCAGAGCAGCGCCAGGAAGCCGATCTTCACCAGCAGGAGGACGAGCTCGCTCGGCGCGGTGGGATCCATCGGCTACCAGCCCCTGCGCCGGCGGTCGTCGCCGGGATGGTTCGCCGCCCGGCTGGGCAGGCGGGTCTCGGCGTCGTCGAAGCCGTCGAGAGGCTCCAGCGCCTCGAGACCGTCGTCGGCGCGCGCGGGCGGGCGCTGGCGTGGATCGGTGGACGAGCGGTACATCTCGTCGGCGGGACCGCCCGCGCCGCGCGCGCCGGCACGCGGTGGCTCCCCGCGGTGACCGCGGCCCGGATCGGGCCTGCCGGCCCGCCCGTACTCGGGCTCCCGGCCCGGCCCGGGGGCCCGCCGGCCGCCGTCACCCCGCTCCCCGCCCTGGCGCGCGTTCGGCGGCGGCGTCGGCCCGGGGCGGCCCCGGGCGGGAGCCCCGTCGTCGCGGAAGCGGGGCGAGGGCCCCTCGCGGTAGCCGTCCGGCCGGGGCCCGGCCGGCGGCCGGGCGGGCGGGCGGGCGGGCGGCTCGTCCCGGAAACGCGCGGACGGCCCCTCGCGGTAACCGTCGGGCGGCGCGCCCGGATCGTCACGGAAGCGGGGCGACGGCCCCTCGCGGTACGCGTCCGGCCGGTGGTCGCCGGCGGGCCGGCCGGACGGGTCGTCCCGGAAACGCGGAGACGGCCCCTCGCGGTAGTCGCCATCGCGTGGATCCCGGCCGGGGCGGTCGCGGTAACCGGGCTCGCGGCCGCCCGGACCACCCGGCTCCGGGCGGGCATAGCGGTCGTCCGGAGCCGGAGTACCCCGGCGGGTCGACGGAGTCGGCTGGCGCGGGTCGAACGGCGGCGGCGTGCGGTGATCCGCCGGAGGCGGGGTCGGGCGGCCCGGCGGCGGTGACGAGCGCGCCGGGACCGGCGTGCGCGGCCCACGCGGGCCGGTTGCGCCGCGGGCCTCCTCACGCCGGAACTCCACGACCGCGGTCCCCAGCTCGATCCGGTCGCCGTTGACAAGCTTCACCTGCGTCGCCGCGCGCCCGTTGACCAGGCTGCCGTTCGTGGAGCCGGCATCCACGTACAGGAACTGCCCGTCAGGCAGGCGGCGGATCTCGCCGTGCCGCCTCGAGACGCCCGTGTCGTTCAGTCGGATGTCGCACTCGACGCTGCGCCCGATCACCGTGGTCTCCGCGTCCAGCGGGTACTCCCGCTCGCCGCTGCCCGACCCGCCCGGCGCGCGTGTCGTGATCAGTAGATGCGGGGTACCCGGCGCCGCCGGCCGCGGCCGGCGGCCACCGACCACCGCGGGATCCGCGGAGGCCACACTGCTGCGGATCCGGAAGACGCCGATGTCGAGATCGGCGGCCTCCGCGAGTCGGACAGTCACCGGGCCGACGAAGGTGTAGCGCTGCTCCGCGGCATGCTCACGGACCATCTCCGCCAGCTCGTCACAGAGCGCCCGGGTGTAGGGGGCCAGCCGGGCGAAGTCGCCACCAGCCAGCTCGACGGCGAACTCGTTCGGGACGAGGACACGGTTCGAGCTGTTCGCACGCCGGTCGTCGGTCTCGCGAGCCAGGGCGCTGGCGATCTCGACGGGTTCGACCCCGCCTTTGAAGACCTTCGCGAACGCACCCTCGACGAGGCCGCCAAGGCGCCGTTCGAAGCGCTGCARCACGCCCATGCCCGACCTCCCTTCTCCCGGTCTGTGAGATCGTATGCCCCCAGGCCGGTCCAACCCTCGGCTCGGCAGCTTGACATGCCTCCGCGGCCGGCCGGGGGGCGGCGCAAGCTACCGTCTCCAGCGTGATAGCGTGTCCCACGGCAAGGAGATAGTCCCACTCGGGCGAGTGGCGGAATGGCAGACGCGCACGGTTCAGGTCCGTGTGTCCTAACGGACGTGGGGGTTCAACTCCCCCCTCGCCCACGAGCCGGCCCGTCGTGCTTGCCAGCCCCTTCGGGTTGGCTGCGCGGCGGGCCGCCACGCTTTCCGGGGGTGACCCCCCGAGACCCCCCAGAGGGCTGGGGTGCGGTGGCTCCGAACGCTTCGGCTTCCTGCGCGTGGGCCCAAAGGCTGGTTTTTTGGTTGGGGGCTGGCCGGGGGGCTCGGTCTCGCTTCGCTCGATCTCGGGGGCGTGGGTCTTGCTCCGGAGCGTGTTGTTTCAGCCTCTCTCTGCTGGTCTGGAAACATGCTTGGCATCCCGGCCCGCCAGCTCGAGTCCGGGTCCAGGGCAGAGGGCGCCGACACGGCCAGCCGGTCGGCCACGGGTGGCGGGCGTGAAGCCGGGCACCGCTGATCCCGTTGCCGCCTCTGCGGCGTGCGGAATGACTGGGGCTGCGAGCAGCGACTCAAGTTGACGGCCCGGCCCAGTGGCGCGCTTCACCCCGGAGAAGCGGCTGACGCCCCGATGCCCGGTTTTAGGCGAAGCAAACCCCCGAGATCGTGCGAAGCGGGATTCGGTCCCTTAACCAGCACAAGCCAGGGTCAAAACCGTGGTCAGGGCGGGCGGCCATGGGGGGTGGACCGGTTGGCGGTCCGGAATGTCTCCCACATCGGGATGAGTACCGGTCGGCGCACCGGGTACTCCGACCCCGATCACGAAGGTCGGAGGTCACCTCGTCAGCGTCCTCCGCCGGACAGGCCCTCGGAGGGAGTAACGCAATGGGAATCGGTGCCGGAGTATTTCTGATGGCGCTCGGCGCGATCCTCACGTTCGCGGTCGACGTGACGATCTCCGGGCTCGACATCGCGGTCGTCGGGATCATCCTCATGCTGGCCGGGGCGGTCGGGCTCGTCCTGGAGCTCGCGGTGTTCGCGCCCCGGCGGCGGCGCGCCCTCGTGACGCGGTCGGATGTGGACGTCTACCCCGAGGCCGGGGCGTACGAGGAGCCCCCGGCCCAGGCCCTGCGGGTGCACCGCCGCACCACCCGGCAGGTGGACGTCCCGGCGGACTATGACGTGGACGGGCGCGCCGGGTACCCGCCGGTGCGTTGACCGGAGTCGTTCGCCGTCCGGCCGGTGGCCCGCGCAGTGGCGGGTCGCCGGCCGGACGGGTGTTCGGTGTTCAGCCGGAGGCCGCGGCCATTCCGAGCGGTGGCTGCTGCGGGCAGGATTGCAGCACCTGCCGCATGGCATCCGCCTCGGCCTGTTCGACCCAGAGGCCGTAGCGGGATTTCAATCCGACCTGGCGCGCGATGTAGGCGCAGCGGATTCCGGGGCTCGGTGGGAGCCATTCGGAGGCGTCCTGGTCGCTTTTCTGCTGGTTGATCGGGCCGTCGACGGCCAGCAGGTTCTCCGGGTCGTTCGCGAAGCCGAGGCGTTCCTTCGCGGTCCATTCCAGTGCGCCGGTGCGCCAGGCGTCGGCCAGCGGGATCACGTGGTCGATCTGGACGGCCGACGAGTTGCGCCCGCGGTCGAACCGGATGATTCGGGTGGTGTACGGGTCGCGCAGCTCGCCGGTCAGGACGATGCAGTCGTCGCTGCTGCGGGTGGTGATGCTGCGCAGGTCGCGGTGCAGGATGTCGTTGCGGGTGTCGCAGCCGTTGTGGTCGACATCGCTCCAGGCCGTCCCGAACTCGTTGCGTTTGTAGGGCGGGGAGTTGTCCTCCGCGCGGATCGACAGCGTGCCGAGCACCTGGAGGGCCGAGCCTGCGCCGGGCGGGGCGCCCGCGCCGCTCACCCCGCCGCCGGGTGCGGGCGCGGCGGTCGGGTCTCCCGCCGTGGCGTCGAGGACCTCGTCGCACCCGCCGACCAGCAGGATGATCGCGACCGCGCACAGGGCGCCGGCGGCGCGGACCAGTCGCCCGCGTCCCGCGCCGCCGAGGCCGGCTCCGCCACGGCCCGTTCCGCGGCGGCGCCTGGCGCCAGTGGCGCTCGTGGGCCCCGCGCCGGCCGTGCTCTCGCCCACTGTTGTCCCCGATCTGCTCGGCGTGGCCGGCCCGCTTCGCACGTCCGGGGTTCCGTCCGTCTACGGCCGTTTGCGTCCGTGACGGCCACCGTAGCCTGCGTCGATGCGGATCCGTGTCCGGTCCCGTCAGCCGGGCTCCGGGAAATGGCCGGATGGGCGGGCCGATGCCCATACAGTGTTCTGGCATGTACGGCGGGCCAACCGGTGGCGGGACGACTGACCATGATCTGGGCCGGCCGCGTGCCGAGCCGGTGTTCTCGCGCCGGGCCGGTGCGGAGACCGCGCCCGCCCGGCACCTGAGCTCAATCCCGGTGCCACCCGGGCCGGCGCGGGCGAGGCCGGTCTCCCGGCCGCCCGGCTCGCCGCGGCCGCTGCGCCGCGACGCCGAGCGCAACCGTGAGCGTGTGCTCGCCGCCGCCCGTGAGCTGTTCGTCGAGCAGGGCCTCGACGTCGGCGTCGACGAGATCGCGAAGCGGGCCGGGGTCGGGATGGGCACGCTGTACCGGCGGTTCCCGAACAAGGACGCGCTCATCGAGGCGATCCTCGGCACGGTCGTCGATCATCTGCGCTCGATCGCCGAGGACGTGCTGGCCACCGAGCCACCGACGGTGGCGCTGCGGTCGTTCTTCATCCGGTCGATCACGACCGAGGTCTGCCAGTGGGCCTTCCTGTCGAGCCGGCTGTGGAGCGGGCGGACCAACGAGCTGCTGTTCGCCGATGTGGTCCCGCTGATCGGCGAGATGTTCATCCGGGCGCAGCAGGCCGGGGCGGTGCGGTCGGACGTCGTGCTCTCCGACCTGATCGTGCTGGTCCGGTCGATGCGGGTCGTGCTGGACCTGACCGACGGTTTCGCACCCGAGGTCTGGCGGCGCCATCTCGATCTCCTGCTTGACGGCCTGCGGCCCTGTTCCGGCAACGCCGTCCTCGACGTCGGGCCGATGCCGTTCGACGCGCTCGCGATCTCGGCGGCGGCCAGGCCGCTCGTCTGACGCCCCCGGGGGTCGTCGCAGCTGGCCCGGGTCGTTACGGCTGGATCGTGACGCCCTGGCTTTCCGGCCGCTCGTGCAGCTCGAGCTTCTCGGCCTCCGCGTCCACGGGGATGTCGAAGACGAAGGTGCCGGTGACCGTGGCACCGGGCGGGATCGTGTCCCAGATCCCGTCGTTGATCAAGTAACGGGCCAGGAAGTCGACGGTATGACGGCCGCCGTCCGAGGTGTGCAGATACTGGTTGGAGCTGCTCAGGACACGCTCGACTGTTCCCACGTTGGTGATCTTCATGTCCACCAGGCAGAACTGGCCGCTGGGGCGCCGGGCCAGGAACCCGTCGCCGAGGCGGTCCTCGCCACAACTGATCTTGTTCGCGACGAACTCGAGCTGGTCGTCGCGGACCGCTGTGCTCAGGCCCCCGCTGCGCGGTGCCGTCGGTTGCTGGGACGGCGCCTCCCGGCCGCCGGCAACCGAGGGCGCGCCCGGGTCGTCCGACCCGCCGGCGACCGAGCTGATCAGCCAGGCGGCCAGGACGACCGTGAGCGCGGCCGCGCCGAACAGGAGCACGCGGTGCCACGTGGAACGGGGCTGGCCGGTCCCAGAGGCCCCGTCTCCGGCCGGGCCTCTGGGACCGGCGGGGACGGGCGGGTGCGGCCCCTGCGCGGGTGGATGCGGCGCCGGGCCGGCACCGGCGGGGCGGAAGCCGGAGGGCCCGAATCCCGCGGGGCCGCCGCCGGTCGCCGGGTCGCGTGCCGCTCCGGGCGCCCCGGAGAAGGCCGGCGCGCCCGCCGGCGCCGGCACGGCGACACCGGACGGGCCGGCCCTGCGGCCGGCCGAGGCCCGCTCGCCGGCGGATGTCTGCGGAGCGATCCGGGTCGGCGCGAGGCCGGGCAGGGTCGTGCCCCTGGTGAGGTTCAGCAGTTCCTCGGCCTGGCCGACGGCGCTGGCGCTCGGCCGCCCGGTGCCGTCGTCCCAGCCGTCGCCGGATCGGGTGGGCGGCAGCGAGATCAGGCTCAGCAGCAGGTCGCGGGCGTTCGGGCGGTCGTCGGGGTTCTTGGCGAGGGCGGCCGCGACCAGCGCCTTCAGATCGTGCGGCAGGCCGTCCAGGGCCGGGCGGGAGCCGACGATACGGGTGCTGAGCTCCAGGTCCGTCCCGGTGCCGAACGGGTGGTGACCGGTGCCCGCGTAGGCGACCAGGATGCCCCAGGTGAACACGTCGGCCTCCGGGCCGATGGCCTGGCCGTTCACCTGCTCGGGGGCCATCCAGCCGGCGGACCCGAAGCCCCACGCGGTGGGTTTCGCCTTGGCGCCCTCGAGCGCCTGCGCGATGCCGAAGTCGATCACCCGGGGGCCGGACATCGACAGCAGCACGTTGCTCGGCTTGAGATCACGGTGGACGAGACCGGAGCCGTGGATCGCGGTCAGCGCGGTGGCCACGCCGACGGCGAGCCCGGTCAGCGTGGAGCCGCTGATCGGGCCGTTCTCCACCGCGTGGTCGAGCCGGACGCCTTCGATGAACTCGGTCACCAGGTAGGGGGCGGCGGCGTCGGGGTCGGCGTCCAGCACCTCGGCGGTGCAGAACGGCGCGACCCGGCGGGCGGCGTCGACCTCCTGCCGGAACCGCCGCCGGAACTCCTCGTCGGCGGCCAGGTCCGGGCGGACGACCTTCACCGCGACCCGGCGGCCGGCGGACTCGGCGAGGTACACCGTGCCCATCCCGCCCGCGCCCAGGCGGCGCAGCAGGCGGTACGGACCGATCGCCCGGGGTTCGTGCGGGTGCAGGACCTCACCGGGTGGCGCCATGCCACCCGGCTGCCCGCGCGCCGCCGGAGCGACGCGTTCCCCGTTGTGATCCACGATGATGTTCCACCTTCGGTGCCCGGGGTAGCGGCTCTACGCCTGTTCGCAGTCTGCACCAACGCGGCGACGGCTCCGCGCGTGCCGAAGCTATGGCCGGATTCTCCGGCCACGGCGCGGAACGCCCGGCGGGTCGGTGTCGTCGGTGTCAGAGTCGTCGATACCAGAGCGGACGGCGCAGCGGTGCGCCCCGGACCAGTCCGCATCGCGACACCCCGGACGGGAGCACCGCTGATGACCGAGACCGCTGGGCCGTGGCTGGCCTGCCCCTGGTGCGGTGGGCAGGTGCCGCTGGCGCACCTGGTGCCCTCGGACGAGGAGCCCGGCGCCGTGGTCGCGGTCTGCGCGGGCTGCGGACGCCGGGTGACGATCACCCCGCCGGACGACCCCCGGGCCTGACCGGGGGTCGCGCCTGTCAGCGCTCGAGCTCGTTGGCGACCGCGTGGACGACCTTGGCCACCTTCTGGGCCGCCCTGCGGTCGGGGTAGCGCCCGCGGCGCAGGTCGCGTTGGACGTCGTCGAGGACCTTGATCATGTCTTCGACCATGCTGTGGAGCTCGTCGGGGCTGCGCCGTGAGGCGTTCGCGGCGGCCTTGGCAACGGACGGAGGAGCACTCAGAATGCGCAGCGAGAGCGCCTGATCGCCCTTCCGGCCGGCGGCAATGCCGAACTCGACCCGATCGCCGGGCTTGAGGCGATCCACACCGGACGGCAGAGCGGCCTTGTGGACGAAGACGTCGGCGTCGCCGTCATCACGGCTGAGAAAACCGAAACCCCTGTCGACGTCGAACCACTTGACTTTGCCGGTGGGCACGGGCGACCTCGTTCTGCGTTGCGGATCGGCGGATTGACACGCGGTGACGGATTCCCAGGCTATCCGGCGCCCGCCTCATGTGTAGCCCCTTCGCGGACGATGACACCGCGTGGCCGGGGCCCGACATCGTCCCCGGATGACCACGCCGATGTTCGTCCGACACCGGACACTTCATGGCTGACTGCGGAATATGGAGCGTCTGTCCGGTAAGGCGAGTTCTTCCGGAGCCCAAGGCCGTTACAGAAGACGCATCCGGGGCAGGACCGCCGTGCGCGTGACGCGGAACGGTCGCGCTGCAGGACACAAGCGCACACGGCGCGCACCAGCGGACGCACCAGCAGGAGCACACAACGCGCAACCAGAAAGAATCGATCGTTCGGAGGAGTGAGCTCCATGTCGAAGCCCGACCGTGATCTCGACTTCCGCGACGCGGACGCTTTCGCCGAGGCCGAGGACAGCCGTCGCCGCGACGAGAACGCGCACGCCGACGGAGGTACCGCCGACGCCGCGGCGATGCGGGAGGCCGACGGCCTCTCGGTGACGCCGAGTGAGGCCGCCGCCTACCGCGAGCACGTCGAGCGGGGCGCCCGGCAGCAGGGCGAGGGCGCCCCGACCTTCTGAGGCGCTGATCCCGATCCGGGTGTCAGGCCGGCTCGGTCTGGCGCCCAGGGGCGGGAAGGAGCTCGTTCATCGAACCGGACCGGAAGCCCCGGGGATCGACCTCCGCGTGGGCGAAACCGGACTCGACGACCACCGAGACCAGATCGGGACGGGCCACCAGTCCGGCCACGTGGTCGGCATCCACCTCGATCCGGGCGACGTCCCCGAGATCGCGCACGCGCAGGTCGCGGATGTGCAGGCCGGCCGCTGCCGTGGCCACCCGCAGCGCCGTCTCGGCACGCTCCACCCGGGCGAGCCGGGCCGGGCTGACCCGCACCCCGTAGGCGATCCGGCTCGCCAGGCAGGCCGCCGCCGGCTTGTCCCAGGTGGGCAGCCCCCAGGCCCGGGACGCGGCGCGCACCTGGGCCTTGGTCAGACCGGCGTCCAGCAACGGCGTGCGCGCGCCCCGGCTGGCCGCCGCGCCGATGCCGGGCCGGAACCCCGCACGCGCGTCGTCGGCGTTGGTTCCGGTGACCACGTGCGCCAGACCCAGCTCGACGGCCAGCGGCGCGAGTGTGTCGACGAGCTCGGACTTGCAGAAGTAGCAACGGCTGGAGCTGTTGGCGCGGTAGCCCTCGTGGCTCATCTCGTCGGTCGCCGGGAACAGGTGGCGCACCCCGAGGCCGGTGGCGAAGCGGCGGGCCGCGTCGAGTTCGGCCGCGGGCAGGGACGCCGACACGGCCGTGGCCGCGACCACGGCGTCGGGGCCGAGTTCCCGCGCGGCGGCGGCCAGCAGGAAGGCGGAGTCCGCGCCGCCCGAGAAGGCGACCAGCACCGATCCGAGCTCACCCAGCCGTGCGCTGAGCGTGTCCAGGCGCCGGCGGAGCACCTCGTCCGCCAGCCAGGCCGGGAAGGCCGCCAGGTCGGGCAGGACGACGTCCGCCCCGGCCGCGGTCAGGTCGTCCGGCGGGCAGGGGCCGGTGGGCACCGCGACGGAGGCCGCCCCGCCCGCGCGCGCGCCGTGGACGTCCCCGACGTGGTCGCCGACGAAGACGTCCACGCCGTGCTCCTCGATCGCCGCGCCCTTGGTCTCGGCGAACAGCCAGCCCGCGACGTGGTCCGCTGTGATCCCGATGTGCTCCAGGCTGGCCCGGGCCAGCGGCTCGCTCTTCGCGGTCACGACCACGACCCGCCCACCGGCGCTGCGGACCGCCTCGACGGCCTCGGTGGCGTGCGGCATCGCGACGGAGACGGGCACCGCGTGCACCGCGTAGAGCTCGCGATAGCGGGCGGCCCGCCGGGCCACCTCGTCCGCCGGGAACCAGCGGGCGATCTCGTCCTCGAGCGGGGGGCCGAGACGGCGCACGGCGGCCTCGCCATCGATCGTGACGCCGGTCTCGGTGGCCAGCTCGGCGAAGGTGGCGACGATCCCGCGGCGGGCGTCCAGCAGGGTCATGTCCAGGTCGAAACCGACGACCAGGGTGGATGTTCTCCAGGGGGACACCCGGCGAGCCTAACCAGCCAGGCGGACGGGCCGCCGAAAGCCGGTAAGGTCCGCGGGTGTGACCAGGGTTGTGGTGGATGTGATGCTCAAGCCGGAGATCCTCGACCCGCAGGGCCAGGCGGTGCTCACGGCGCTGCCGCGCCTCGGCGTGGCCGGGATCAGCGGCGTTCGCCAGGGCAAGCGTTTCGAGCTGGACCTGGACGGCGAGGCCGACGCCGAGGCGCTGGCGCGCATCGAGCACCTCGCGTCGACGCTGCTGGCGAACCCGGTGATCGAGGACTATGTCGTCCGGGTGGAAGCCGACTAGGCGGAGCCGCGCCGCCGCGGTGAGCCGCGGCGGCGGCGGTCAGAGCACGGTCAGAGCACGGTGGGGGCGAGCGGGGTCTCGCTGATCATGGGGCGGCCGGCGGCCTGCCAGCCGATCATCCCGTTCACGAGGTTGCGGGCCTGCCAGCCCTCACGGGCCAGGTGCGCGGTGACGGCGGCCGACCGGCTGCCGGAACGGCACACCACGACGATCTCCCGCTCCCGGGGGACCTCGCTGATGCGGGCCAGGAAGTCGCCCATCGGGATGTGGACCGCGCCGTCGATGTGACCGGCGGCCCACTCGTCGGGCTCGCGTACGTCGACGAGCAGCGGGCCACCCTCGGCGGGCAGGTGGACGGGAAGCTCCGTCACGTTCACGGTCGGTATCTGCTGGGGACTCACAGCGCCATCCTGCCACCCGCCGCGGGGCTGGGCGGATGCGGCGTGGCGCTGGCTACCCGTCGGTGGCCAGGGCGGTGGCGGTCAGGGCGCCAGCGGGCAGCTCCGGGACGAGGCCGGCGGCGGCGGCGCGCCCGAGCAGCTCCCGGACGGCGGCGAAGCCCTCGTCCCCCAGATCGAGAGTGAAGTCGTTGACGTAGAGCTCGATGTGGGCGTTCGCGACCTCGGGGGCCATCTCCTGCGCGTGCTCGATCACGAAGGTCGCGCTGGCGGCCCGGTCGGCGAAGGCCGCGGCCACGCTGGCCCGCACGGCGGCCGACAGCGCGGCGGTGTCGAGCCCGCGGCGGGCCACGATGGCGCCGAGCGGAATCGGGAGCCCCGTCCGGCCCTCCCACCAGTCACCGAGGTCCGCCACCGCGGTCAGTCCGTAGGACGGGTAGGTGAACCGCGACTCGTGGATGACCAGCCCGGCGTCGTACTGGCCGTCCCGGACGGCGGGCATGATCCGGTCGAACGGCACGACGTTGATCGAGCCGATGCCGAGCTGCTCGGCCCACAGCCGGAACAGCAGGTAGGCGGTGGTGCGGGTGCCCGGGATGGCGACCGAGGTGCCGCGCAGGTCCGTCCGCCCGGCGGTCAGGACGAGCGGTCCGCACCCGCGGCCGAGCGCGCCGCCGGCGGTGAGCAGCGAGTAGCGGTCGAGCAGCCACGGCAGGGCCGCGTAGGAGACCTTGACCAGGTCGTCCCGGCCGTCGGCGGCGCGGGCGTTCAGCACGTCGATGTCGGCGAAGGTCGTCGACACCGCCGGGGCGCCCGGGACCAACCCGTGGATGAACGCGTGGAAGGCGAAGGTGTCGTTCGGGCACGGTGAGATGGCGAGCGTCAGCTGGTCCGGCGCCGGCGCTCCGCCCTCGCTTCCGATCGGCGGTGTACTCATGCGCGACCTCCTGGTCCGTTGCCTCCCGAGGGCCCGGGCTAGCCCGTCGGCCCCGACTCCTTCTCCGCGCGGGGGGCGGGTACCAGGCCCTCCGGGTGTGCCACGAGCGCCGCCGCCGCGGTGCGCAGGCTGCCCAGCGCGGCCTGCGTGTTCCACGCCGCGCGGTCCCGCCGGCCGACCGGGTTGCTGACCGCGCGGATCTCCGTCACCGGAACACCGAACGCACCCGCGGCAATCCCGACGGCGTACCCCTCCATCGCCTCGGCGACCGGGTCCAGCCGTGCTGTGAGCGCTGCGGCCCGCCGCTCCGTCCCGGTCACGGTCGACACAGTGAGGACGGTGCCACTCACGATTCTGCGCCCGGTGATGTCGAGAACGGTCGTCAGCCGTCGGACGAGGTCGGCGTCGGGCTGCAGGGTCGACGAGCCGAGGCCCAGGTCGTCCATGGTCAGGAACGCGCCCGCCGCCACCGGGCCCGGTGGCGGGCCGGGCTGGTACGGGGGTGCCCCGGCGGGGTGGAAGCCCAGGTTGCGGTCCATCTCGTTGATCCGGACCGGGGCTGCCGGCTCGGCCGGCTCGTCGAGTCCGGACTCGGCGCCGAGGTCCGCGGCGACCATCCGATCGGCGATCACCAGGTCGCCGACCTCAGCCCAGCCGCGGAAACCGCCTGCGATCCCCATCGAGATGACCAGCCCGAACGGCTCGCCGGCCGCGCTCGCGACCGCCAGGGCGACGGCCGTCCCGGCCGCGGACGCCGGACCAGCCGGGCCGGCGGCGAGAACGGTCACCGGACCGCGCCGGCGCCCGACGTAGGGCCCGAGGGTCGAGGTGGTCAGCAACTGCCGGTCCCAGTCGGGCGAGACCAGGCCGCCGGGCCCGGACGGAGTGCGCGAGCGGCCGCGCGACCAACTCCCCATCAGACCGGCGCACACCGCGTCCGCCTCGGCGTTCACCGCGGTGACGATGAGGGTGCGGGTCATGACCTGCTCAAGATCATGGTTTGGACGTGTCCTCGTCTTCCGTCGCGCCGTTGGGGCGCCGGTCTGCGACCAGGCCACCGTGCCGGACGGCGCAGTGACGGCACGATCCCTGTGATGTGGTGCAAACCGGACTTAGTTGACGGACCCTAGCACCGCGATCGACCCTCCGTGGTTCCGAGCACCCGCTGTGATCTGGCGCTCACGGTTATCTCCAGGCGCGGCGGGTGGCCTGCCCTGGGGGAGCTATCGTGGCCGGTCGCGGCGCCAGCGGCCGCGGCGGGCGGAGCCGTTCGGAGGGTCGGGATCCTCCAGTGTCCGCGGCACCGCGGGGGTGGGCAAACCGGGCTGCGCCTCCCCCGCCGCGCCCGGCCCGGGTGTCCCGCCTGCGCCCGGCCCCGGCGGCCTGTCCTGGACCGGTTCCTGCTGGTACGACTGCTGTCGGTCCTGCTGGTAGCCGTTCTGCTGGTAGCCGTTCTGCTGGTGGCCCGGTTGCCCGGAGTCCAGCTGGTAGGGCTGCTGATAGGCATGGTGCAGCTGCGGTGCCGGGCCGTACGCGCCGCCCGGGCCCTCGGCCGCCGCCGGCCCGGGGACGGGCGGGTGCCCCAGCGGGTTCGTAGCGTCGGGATCGCCGCCGGCCCACTGTCCGCCGCCGGCGGGCCCCCGCCAACTGACCGGGACGTCGGCCCGCGGATCGGGGGCATACCAGCCGTTCATGGAACCCGTGGGCACCGCACCCGCGGGTGCGGTGCTGACCGGTGGGGGACCGACTGCGGTGGGGTCGGTCGCTGTGGGATCGGCGACAGCGTGGTCGGTTGTCGCGTAGCCGGTTGTCGCGTAGCCGGCCGGCGCGGGAACGGTGTCGGCGACGGGCGCGGACGGCTGCGCCGGTGCCTGCGGGCCCGGCCACGGCGGCTTGGCGCCGGTGGTCTCCCGGGCCGTGGGCCGGTGGCGCTCGCGGGCCTGGCGGCGGGCCTCCCGCAGCGCCCGGGACTGCAGGACGAGGGCCAGCCCGACCGCCGCCGCGGCGAGCGCGAAGCCGAGCGTGCCCGGCATCTCGATCAGCCCGAACGCGCCGCCGGTCACCCAGCCGAGCTGCAGCGCAGTCTCGGAGCGGGCGAAGGCCGAGCCCCGGGTGTCCTCGACGATGTCGCGCTGGATTATGGCGTCCAGCGCCAGCTTGGCCATCGAGCCCGCCGTCATCGCCAGCAGGGCCGCGACCAGCGAGGTGAACCGGGTGTACGTCACCGCGGCGACGAGGCATCCGCTCGCCGCCAGCAGCAGGCCCAGCATGAGAATTCCCTCGGGACGCCGGCGCCCGAGCCGCCCGCCGATGAGGACGCCGATTCCGCTGCCGAATCCCGCCGTCGCCGCGAGGGCGCCGAGCCACAGGTTGTTGCCGCCGTTCGTCCGCAGCAGGAATGCCAGGTAAAAGGTGAGGAAGCCCACCAGTCCGCGCAGGACCAGCGTCGCCCGCAACGCGACGGGCAGCGCGCCGAGCGCCGCGGCGAACCGGGTGCGCAGGTTGCCCCGCCGGCGCGGGCCGGTGAGCTCGCGCAGCGTCCGCTCACCGGCCGCGGAGTCGACGTGGCCGGGCAGGTTGAAGGCCAGCAGCACCCCGGCCATGTAGATCAGCGCGCACACCCGCAGGACCCACGGATAGCCGACGAACGGGATGTTGGCCAGCCCGAGGCCGACCGGGGCGACGATCGCGCCGGCGACGATGTTGACCAGGGAGATCCGGGAGTTGACCTTGACCAGGGTCATCTCCGGCGGCGTGACTCGCGGCACGACGGCGCTGCGGGCGACGCCGAACGCCCGCGACAGGACGAGCAGCCCGAGGGCGAGCGGGTAGACCGCGAGCCCGTCCAGCGCGCCGGCCAGCTGCCAGGCCAGCAGGCACCGCCCGAGGCAGATGGCCGCGAGCGCGGTGCGCCGCCCGTAGGCCACCCTGTCCAGCAGCGGCCCCACGACCGGGGCCAGCAGGGCGAACGGCACCATCGTGATCAGTAGGTAAAGTGCCACCTTGGACCGGGCCTCGCCGGTCGGCACCGCGAAGAACAGCGAGCCGGCCAGCGCCACCGTGACGAGCGCGTCGCCCGCCGCGTTGACGAAAGACAACTCGGTCAGCGAGGACAGCCCGGACTGTTGCGCGCCGTCGCGGCGAATGGTCGCACGCAGGCGGTTGAGTCCTTCGGTGAGCGTGCTTCCCGGCTTCACTCTGCCGAGTGTCCTCGCCAGTACCGCTCGAGACCACGACCACATCGGGCGGGGCGACCGTCGTTGGGTGAGAATACGTGCCGTGGAAGCACTAGAAGTTCGTTCCGAGTCGGCTGGGGCCCGTGGGTCCCGGGGTTCGTCGGATGGTGCCGGCGTTCCCCCCGCTGGCACTGCGACGGATCACAGTGAGGCCACGGCGCCGTCCCCCGCGGACGAGAAGCCACGCCGGCCCGTGCGCCGGTCGTCGCGCCGTACGCGGGCGGCAGCGGCCGAGCCCACTCCCCCGACGCCACCTGACGCGCCAGCCTCCGCCGCCGACGCATCGGGTGACCCGCCCGCCGGTGGGCCGCCCGCCGGTGACCCGCCCGCCGGTGGGCCGGCTGATGCGTCCGTCGACGTTCCGGCTGGTGCGGTGTCGGGGCACGAAAGTGCGGTGCCCGGGACATCCGAGCCCGAAACCCCCGCGCCGGCGGCGCGGGCGCGGATCGCGCGGACGGGACGTCTGCTGCGGGAGCCCGTCCTCGACGCGGTGTGCGCCGGCGCGGTGGACCTCGCCCGTGCCGCGGCCGAGGAGGAGGCCGATTCGCCCGCAGAGGTCGGCAGGCACCTCGGTGTCGAGGCCGAGGCGGAGCGGCTCGTCCTGCACCGGTTCGAGTGCCTCTCCCGCGCCTACGTCGGCTGGACCTGGACCGTCGTCGTCGCGCGTGCGTCGCGCATCCGGAAGGCGACCGTCAACGACGTCATACTGACGCCGGGCGAGGGCGCGGTGCTCGCCCCGGCCTGGGTGCCCTGGTCCGAGCGCCTGCGGCCGGGTGACGTCGGCGTGGGCGACCTGCTCCCGACGGCCGTGGACGACCCCCGGCTGGCGCTGCGGGCGAGTGACGCGGAGGAGATCGACGACCCCGAGGCCTGGATGGGGCTCGGGATCGGCCGCCCCCGGATGCTGTCGACCTTCGGCCGGGAGGAAGCCGCCGAGCGCTGGTACGGCGGTGACTCCGGGCCGGACGCGTCCATCGCCAAGGTCGCGCCGGCGGCCTGCCTGACCTGCGGCTTCCATGTCCGGCTCGTCGGTGCGCTCGGCCGCCTGTTCGGGGTGTGCGCGAACGAGCTCGCCCCGGATGACGGCCGGGTCACAGCCGTCGACCACGGCTGCGGAGCCCATTCGGAGGCGCTGATCGCGCCCTCGGCGCATCCGGAGTCGGTCCCCTTCGACGAGGACCCCTCCGACCTGACTCCGACCGACATCGAGCTGGTCGGGGTGGCCGCGCACTCCCCGGGCTCAGTCCCGGACCAGCCCCCCGGCACCGCCGACGCCGACGCCGGCCCGGAGCCCTACGGCCACTCCTGATCTGGTCGGGCACCTGCTGTCGGGCCGGGCGAAATGATGTGTGGCGATTGAGTGAGTCCATGGACTCACTCAATCGCCACGGTTTTTTTGGGTGTCCGGAAGCCGATGATTTGTCGGGCTGGCTTGGCTTGGGTGTGGGTGTGGGTGTGGGTGGCGGATGTTGGTCGCCAGGAAGGGGCTTGTGGGCGCGTTTCTGGTTGTTTTGTAAGGCTCAATTCAATTGTTTGAACCGGACATCGACCGCGCCGCGTCCGGGCCCGCACCGACCCGCATTCGGGCCGTGGCCTCAGGCTCCGCGGCCGAACAGGCGGGGCAGCGTGCCCTCGTGGGCCGCCCGCAGCTCGTCCAGCGGTATGGCGAACTCGCCGGCGACGTTCAGGCTTCCGCTTCCGCTGCCGCGGTCGGCTTCGCCGTCGGTCACGACGCCGATCTGCCGGCACGGCAGGCCCCGGTCCGCGCACAGCCGCGCGAAACGGTCCTGCTCGGCGGCGGGGACGGCGACGACCGCCCGTCCGGCCGATTCGCTGAACAGCTCGACGAACGCGTCCGCCCCGGCGGGCAGCTCGATCCGTGCCCCGTGCCCGCCCTGCAGGCAGGATTCGACCAGCGCCTGGGCGAGCCCGCCCTCGGAGAGGTCGTGGGCCGCGGTGAGCAGCCCTTCGCGGGAGCCCCCGACGAGGATCTCGCCGAGCAGCTTCTCCCGTTCCAGGTCGACGGCCGGCGGCGTCCCGCCGAGATGGCCGTGGGTCGCCCAAGCCCACTCGGAGCCGCCGAACTCGTCCCGGGTGTCGCCCAGCAGGAGCAGCGCGTCGCCCTCGTCCGTGAAGCCGATGGGGGTGCGGCGAGTGACGTCGTCGAACAGGCCGAGCACGCCGACGACCGGCGTCGGATGGATCGGCGCCGAGCCGGTCTGGTTGTAGAAGGACACGTTCCCGCCGGTGACCGGCAGGCCGAGCCGCCGGCAGGCGTCGGCGAGCCCGGCGCAGGCCTGGGCGAACTGCCACATGACCTCCGGGTCCTCGGGGGAGCCGAAGTTCAGGCAGTTGGTCACCGCGATCGGCTCGGCGCCGGCCGCGGTGACGTTGCGGCACGCTTCGGCCAGGGCGAGCTGCGCCCCGGCGAACGGGTCCAGCCGGGCGTAGCGGCCGTTGCCGTCGGTGGCCAGCGCGATGCCGAGCCCGGAGGCCGACAGCCGCAGGACGCCGGCGTCCTCGGGCTGGGCCAGCACCGTGTTGGCCTGCACGTACCGGTCGTACTGCTCGGTCACCCAGGCCCGCGAGCACAGGTTCGGGGAGGCGATCATCCGCAGCAGGGTCGCCCGCAGCGCGTCGCCGGTGCGCGGCCGTTCCAGGGCGGACGGCGTGTCCGCCCGCAGCAGGTCGAGGTCGACCGGGCGGCGCATCGGGCGTTCGTAGACCGGCCCGTCGTCGGCGAGTGAGCCCGGCGGGACGTCCACGACGACCTCGCCGTGCCAGCGGACGACGAGGCGGCCGCTGTCGGTCACCGTGCCGATGTTGGTGGCGATCACGCCCCACCGCTCGGCGAGCGCCAGCACCTCGGGCAGCGCGTCCGGGGTGACGATGGCCAGCATCCGCTCCTGGGACTCGCTGGCCAGGACCTCGTGCGCCGCCATCGACGCCTCGCGCAGCGGTACGAGGTCGAGGTCGACCTCCATGCCGCCGGGCTGGCCGGTGGCGATGCCGGCGGCGGTCGTCTCGGTGAGCGCGCAGGTCAGGCCGGCCCCGCCGAGGTCCTGGATGCCGGTGACCAGGCCGCGGTCGAACAGCTCCAGGCAGCACTCGATGAGGATCTTCTCAGTGAACGGGTCCCCGACCTGCACGGACGGCCGCCGGGCCGGGCCGCCGCCCTCGTCGAAGGTGGCCGAGGCGAGCACCGAGACGCCGCCGATGCCGTCCCGGCCGGTTTTCGCGCCGAGCAGCACCACGGCGTTGCCGACCCCGGTGGCGGCGGAGGTCTGCACCCGCCCGACCGGCATCACGCCGACGCACAGGGCGTTGACCAGCGGGTTCCCGCCGTACACCGGGTCGAAGACGACTTCGCCGCCGATGGTCGGCAGGCCCAGGCAGTTGCCGTAGCCGCCGATGCCGGCGACCACGCCGGGCAGCACCCGGGCGGTGTCGGGGGCGTCGGCGGCGCCGAAGCGCAGCGGGTCGAGGATCCCGATCGGCCGGGCCCCCATGGTCAGGATGTCGCGGACGATGCCGCCGACACCGGTCGCCGCGCCCTGGTACGGCTCGACGAAGCTCGGGTGGTTGTGCGACTCGACCTTGAAGGTGACGGCCAGGCCCTCGCCGACATCCACCACGCCGGCGTTCTCACCCATGCCGACCAGGAGCCGGTCTGTGGCCGGAGTGTCCCGGAACTGGCGCAGGTGCACCTTGGACGACTTGTACGAGCAGTGCTCGCTCCACATCACCGAGTACATGGCCAGCTCGGCGTCGGTGGGGACCCGGCCGAGGGTGGCGACGATCCGCTCGTACTCGTCGTCGGTCAGGCCCAGCTCGCGGTAGGGCTGGCGGTCGACGGTGCCCTCGCCCGGGCCGTCGGCCTGGTCGTCGGGGCTGGTCGTGGGGGCGGAAGGCGTTCCGGTCACGCCCCCATCCTGGCGGATGCGCGCCGGTCGGGTGGCGGCGACGCCGCGGGCGCCACCCCCGGCCCACCACAGAGCCCACCGAAGGGACGGCGGCTCGTCCCGCCGAGGCCCGGCTGGGCGCGCGGCTGGTCGGCCGCTGGTCGGTGACCGGTCAGCTGTCCAGCAGGCCCTTCTCGGCCAGGAAGTCGTGCGCGACCTCCTCGGACTTCTCCCGCTCCGCGTCCACCCTCTTGTTCAGCTCGGCCAGGTCCGCCGTCGTGAGCACCGGCGCCAGCGCGTTCAGTGCCGAGGTGATCTCCGGGGCGAGCGAGTCGGTGTTCACGATCGGCACCAGGTTGTCGGCGTTCTGGAGCTTCTTGTCGTCGGTCAGCACGACCAGGTTGTAGTCGTTGACGGTGGCGTCGGTGGTGAGCACCAGGCCGAGCTGCGCGGTGTTGTCCCGTACCGCGGCCTTGGTCTGGGCGGTCGCCACACCGGTTTCGACGATCTCGGAGATCTCGATCCCGTAGGTCTTCTCCAACCCGGGCTGGCAGAACGGGCGGGTCGCGCACTCGGCGCCCGCAGCGAGCTTCACTGTCAGGCCACTGGCACCCAGGTCGGTCAGGGTCGTCAGGTGGTGCTCCGCGGCAAAGGACCTGCTCACCGCGAAGGCATTCTGGTCGACCGCGTCGGCCGGCTCGAGCACGCTCAGGCCCAGCCCCTTCGCGAGGCGGCGCAGCCCGGCCAGCGACGCGTTCAGGTCCGACGACGAGACCGAGGCGGCTCCGGAGCCGTTGACCTGGGAGTTCAGCAGGTCGGCGTAGGTCGCCACATACTGCGGCATGGCGTCGATCTGCCCGCTCTCCAGGGAGGACTGGGCGATCTCGGTGCTCTGCACCGAGGTCCGCTCGACCTTGTAGCCGGCGTTGGTGAGCAGTTCGCCGTACATGTCGGCGAGGATCTTGCTCTCGGTGAAGCCGGCGTCGGCGACGGTGAGTGAACCAAGGCCGGCGCCGCCGGAGCCGTCGCCGCAGGCCGCAGTGGTCAGCGCGAGAGCCAGCATGGCCGCCGCCGCGGCACCCACCCGGCGCCGGCCGGCACGGCGCGGACACGGGCGGATCCGTCGGGTGCGTCGGGTGCGCCGGCGCACGGCCTGCCCAGCCTCTGCCGCCACCGACGTTGGTTCGCTCACGTTCGCCGACCCCATCCCTCGTCCTGTCGCCGTTGTCGTTGGCGTGCGGCCCGGCCCCGCCCCGGGTCACCCTGCCGTGCGACCAGTTGCCAGTGCAACCCAGACCGGCCGTTGTCACCAGGACGACCGCAACTCGGGAACCCCGGCCGACGGCGACCTGCCGGACGTCCGCGTGGGCCAGGGCCGTCACGCTCCGGCGCGGACCCGCCCGGTGGAGCCGCCGCGGGGGGCCACGAGCCGCTGCGCGCACAGCAGGACGGCGTCCACCGCCAGCGCGAGCACGGCCACCAGCACCGCGCCGCCGACGACCTTGGGATCGTCGTGCTGGGCCAGGCCGTCCACCACGAACCGGCCGAGGCCGCCGCCGCCGGTCAGCGCGGCGATGGTCGCCGTCCCGACGACCTGCACCGCCGCCAGCCGCAGCCCGATTATGATCATCGGCGCGGCCAGCGGGAGCTCGACACCGCGCAGGATCTGCCAGCCGGACATGCCCATCCCACGGGCGGCCTCGCGGGCGTCACCGTCGATCTCCCGGACGCCCACGTAGCTGTTCGTGACCAGCGGGGCGAGCGCGAAGAGGGTGAGCGCCGCGATCGTCGTCGTGTCGCCGATGCCGAGCGGTCCGATCGCCAGCAGCACGAGCACGGCGAAGGTGGGCACCGCGCGTCCGATGTTCGAGATGTTGATCGCCAGGGTGCCGCCGCGGCCGGCGTGGCCGAGGGCCGTTCCGAGTGGCAGCGTCAGGGCGGCGGCGATCCCGACAGACGCGCCGCTGAGCACGAGGTGCTCGCCGAGCCGGGCGAGGATCCCCTCGGGGCCGGACCAGTTGGCGCCGTCCGACAGCCACGACGTCGTCTTGGTGATCATGCTCATGTCGGGCTCATCCGCCGCGCGTCCCGTGCGGCCCGTGCGGCCCGTGCGTCCTGTGTGCTCCGTGTGCCGTGTGTGCCCCGTGCCGCCACGGGGTGAGCAGCCACTGCGCCGCGACGAACAGCAGGTCCGCGGTGACGGCCAGGGCAACGCAGAGCACGGACGCGGTCAGCACCTCGGCCCTGAACGTGCTGCCCAGCCCGTCGTAGATGAGGTCGCCGAGCCCGCCGTGCCCCATCCCGACCGCCGCCGCCCGCACCTCGGGCGGGACGGAGCCCAGCCCGGTGAGGAACCCGCGGAAGAGGATCACCAGGGTGTAGGCGACCAGGCCGATCAGCACACTCGTCCGGGACAGGCCGGTGAACGGCAGCAGGATGGCGAAGAACGCCAGCGACGGCACCGTGTACAGGGCGCTGGTGGCGCCGCTGATCCAGGCGGCCAGCGCCGGCCGGCGGCGGGCGGCCAGAACGAGCGGGGCGGCGATCAGCATGCCGTAGCCGACCGCGCTCACGGTGAGGCTGACGTGCTCGCGTAACGCGGCCATGATCTAGTCCGAGCGGGACGACACGTAGTCGCCACAGATCCACGCGTTGCGTTCCAGGCAGCCGTCCGCGAGGAGTGCCACCACTGCACGGTAGCCGTCCACCGGTAGAAAACCCGGGGGAGCGGGATGAGGTGCGGGAGCGGCGCTGTTTGCTCCGGTGACACGGTGGGGGCTGTGGGACGGAGCGCGTGTGGAGACGACGGCCCGACCGATGATCACCTTGGACGGGGTCGGCAAGCGCTACCCGGACGGCACGGTCGCCGTCGCGGACCTGTCCTTCGCGGTCGCCACCGGCGAGCTGATGTGCCTGGTAGGGCCGTCGGGGTGCGGCAAGACAACCGTCATTCGGATGATCAACCGTCTGGTGGAGCCGACGTCCGGGCGGATCACCGTCGACGGCGAGGACGTCGTCCGTTCGGACCCGGTGCGGCTGCGGCGGCGGATCGGCTACGTGATCCAGCAGGTCGGGCTGTTCCCGCACCAGACCGTCTTCGCCAACGTGGCGACGGTGCCGCGGCTGCTGGGCTGGAGCCGGTCGCGGACCCGGGAGCGGGTCCGGGCACTGCTCGAGCTGGTCGGGCTCGATCCCGGCACCGTATCGGTGCGTTATCCGCGGGAGCTGTCCGGCGGTCAGCAGCAGCGGGTCGGGGTCGCCCGGGCGCTCGCGGCCGACCCGCCCGTCCTGCTCATGGACGAGCCGTTCTCCGCGATCGACCCGATTGCCCGCGACCGGCTGCAGGTGGAGTTCCTCCGCCTGCAGCGGGAGATCCGCAAGACGGTCGTGTTCGTCACCCATGACCTGGCCGAGGCCGTCCGGCTGGGTGACCGGGTCGCGGTGCTCGGCCAGGGCGGCCGCCTGGAGCAGTTGGACACCCCGGCCCAGGTGCTGGGTGCCCCGGCCAGCCCGTTCGTCGCCGACTTCACCGGCGCGGACCGCATGCTGCTGCGCCTGTCCGTCACCCCGCTGCGCCGCGCCGACCTGACGGATCCGGCCGATCCGGCGGAGTGGGCCAACGCCCTGGCGGGGGTGGAGGTCGGTGCCTCGCTGCGGGAGGCGCTCGCGGTGATGCTCGCCACCGGGGACGGCAGAGTCGAGGTACGGGAGCGCGGCACGCCGGTCGGCGTGCTCACCCCATCCACCCTGCACGCCGCCCTGCGGCGTTCGCTGGCCGCCGATCAGGAGAACGGTTGAGGAGTCGGGCCGCCAGCCGGGGCCGGCGGGCTAGGCGGCGGGGCGGAGCAGCGCGCCGAGTACCGAGGTGAACATCCGCAGGCCGTCTGTGCCCGGACCGGTGAGCTCCTCGACGGCGTGCTCCGGATGTGGCATCAGGYCGACCACCCGCCGGTTCTCGCTGCACACTCCGGCGATGTCGTCCACCGAGCCGTTCGGGTTGCCACCCACGTAGCGGACGACCACCCTGTCCTGCGCGGCGAGCTGGGCCAGGGTCGCGGCGTCGGCGACGTAGCGGCCCTCGCCGTGCTTGACCGGGACGACGATCTCCTCGCCGGGGGAGTAAGCGCTGGTCCAGGCGGTGCTGGTGGTCGCGACCCGCAGCCGCTGGTCACGGCACACGAAGTGCAACCCCGCGTTGCGGGTCAGCGCGCCCGGCAGCAGCCCGGCCTCGCACAGCACCTGGAACCCGTTGCAGATCCCCAGGACGGGCAGGCCCGCGCGGGCCGCCTCGACGACGGCGCCGACGACCGGCGAGAACCGGGCGATCGCCCCGGCCCGCAGGTAGTCGCCGTAGGAGAAACCGCCGGGGAGGACGACCGCGTCCACCCCGGACAGCTCGTCGTCGCCGTGCCAGAGCGGCACCGGCTCGGCGCCGGCGAGGCGCACGGCCGCCGCGGCGTCCCGGTCGTCCAACGAACCCGGGAAGGTCACCACGCCGACTCGCGGGGCGCGTGCCGCGCCGCCGCCGCCGGCAGCTGCTCCCACCATCTGCCCACCACCGTCCTCGACCCGCCCGCCAGGCAGCCGCGGTGACGCACCGCGATGATCTGCCGTGGCGCGCGCCTGGTGCCGCGCGATCCGCGCCGCGGCCGGGGTCTCAACCTACCGGCAGCGTGCCTCCTCAGGCGCCGTCCGGGGCGGGGTCGCGGGGCTGGCCCGACCAGGGCCCACGGCTCGAGCGCACCTGGCCGAGCTGGGCGCCGGGGGCGCTCTCATCCCAGGTAAGCAATTTCTCAAGATGCACCCGGGTGCCCGGGTGTGGTCCGTCCACGGTGTGGAACTGCACGTGATCCATGAGCGTGCGCATCAGGAAGATCCCACGGCCCTGTTCCGGGACGGCGTCGGTGGGCACCTGTTCGAGCCACTGCTGGTCGGAATACGGCTGGTCGGGATTCGACTGGTCCTGCCGCGGCTGGCCGGGACTGGTGCGCGTTACCCAGGCACCGGTGCGTGAAACCGCCCCGTCCGGATTCGCGTCGCCGGGATTCGCCTCATCCGGGTCGACGCCGTTGTGAAACGCGACGTCGACATCCTCCCGGACAGGGATTCCGCTGCCGTCGAAGGCCGCCAGGGCGTCGAAGCCCCCGCCGTGGTCGACGACCTCGATCGCCGCGACCTGGTTGTCCACGCCGACCGACACCTCGTACTCGTCGTCCGCCGTGGCGTGGAGGAGCACGTTCGCACACGCTTCGGTCAATGCAAGCTCGACGTCGTCGATGCATTCTTGTGAAACGCCGAGAACCTTCAGTGCCTGTGTGCAAATACGGCGGACGATCGGAATGGAGATCTCATCACGGGGGAGCGACAGACTGAGTTTGATCTCCATATCGCTCGGTGTACCCCGCCTACCGGACATCAATCGGAGGCATTCCGCCGGCGCGACCCGGCCGGGCGTTCACGCGGGATCATCCGACCTCCTCGGCGATCACCCGACGGCCTCGGCGATCGCCCGGGCGAGTTCGGTGCCCGACCGCCAGGCGGACTCGACCCGGGGCTCGCCCCAGCCGTCGCCGGCCAGCCCCACCCGAGCCTGGCCGAGGAAGTAGGTCCGCTCCCGTGGTTGCTCGGGGCGAGCGAACGTCCAGCGTTGGACGTATGTCCAGGCCGGGTCGGTGGGGATGCCGAGGAGCCGGCGGAGGGCCGCGGTGAGGTCGCCGGCGGCCGCTCGCGGGTCCGTCAGCCGGCCGGCGGCGAACTCCGCGGTGGAGTGCGCCACCAGAACGGGCGCGTTGTCGCCGCGCCGGCGGCCGTCGTCGGCGATCCAGGCGAGGGTCGGGTCGCCGTGGACGAAGGCGCCGTCCAGTGGGGGCCACCCTCGGGCCTCCCAGCCCGCGAGCAGGGCGAGCGCCGGGGACCACCGCCGTCCGATGAGCTCCGTGCGCTCCGTGTCGAGATCGGGGTCGAGGTGGCGCAGGGCCTGCGGATCGGGCATCGCCAGGACGACGGCGTCCACCGGTTCGCCGTCCACCACCGGCCCCGGGCGCACCATGCTGATCGGGGACGACTGCGAGACCCGCAGGCCGCCGCGGGTGGCGAGGTCGGCGACCAGCGAGCGGATGCCGTGCGGGGCGGCGTACCGCAGCGGGCCCGGCACCGGCTCGGACAGCGTCGCCGACGGGCCGTCGATCACCGGGAAGCGGTGCGTCCAGGGGCGGACGAGACCACGGATGAGCCAATCGTCGACGACCTCGATGAACTCGGGGCTGCGCGCGGTGAAGTACGACGCCCCGGCGTCGACGATCCGGCCGTCGATCCAGCGCGAGGCCATCCGGCCGCCGATCACCCGGCCGCGGTCGCGCACCTCGACACCGATGCCCCGCGCCCGCAGCTCGCGCGCGCACGCGACACCCGCGATCCCGCCACCTGCAACGATGACCTTCGCCACCCGTCAACCGCCCTGTGTGGTTCGCCTGTGTGCCTCATATGGACGCTGGTCGTCCGGTCCGGCGATCCGCGTTGGAGGGCCTGTGCCTCCATCGTGCCCTCACCGGGCCGGCCCGAGACCTCGCAACCACCTCCACGCATGCTGATCGAAGGGAAAACTCCCAGGTCGGAGAGGGTTAACTCGGAGGAGTAGGGGTTGAACCCCCATATTGGTCACCTAAAGCGACCAGTTGAATACCTGGATTGACGCCGTTCGGGTGGAACGTCAGCGCAGCGGGCCTGTCTGCGTGAACGCGTCGGCACGCACACGGAATGTCGCCGGTGATGGCTGCTGGGTGGGAGTCGCGCGCACCGGCGGCGCATGTCGAACGTGACACCGGCCGTGCATGCCCTAGCCTTACCGCACGAATAACCGTCGGCGATCCTCGCCGCCGGCCGCGCCGGCGCTCGCGCCGACACACGCACCAGCACACACGCACCAGGCGCAAGCGCCAGGTGCAGGCAAACGCACCAGGCAAACGTACCGACATCGTCATCGACCCGCCCCGCACGGCGCTCGGCGCCTCGGGCCCGACCCCGGAGGCTCGCGATCGCCCGCCGAACGACACCCAGCCGTCCCGGATCCGCCACCGCCACCGCTCTCGCTGACGTACCGGCGGTCGGCCCCCGCCAGCCCTGCCCGTGCGGCTCCGGCCGCCGGTACAAGGCCTGCCATGGGGAGCGCCGCCGGGCGGCCCCGGTGCTGCGCCCGTTCGCGGGCCGCGCGGACGAGCCGGACCTGGTCGCGCTGCGCGAGTTCGTCCCCAGCGCGACCGCGCCCCTGACCCTGTCGGCGGAGCACCTGGCCGCCCATCCCGGCCACGCGGACCGGCGGATCATCCTGGGCACGCTGCTGCCGCAGGCCGCGCCCGCGGTGGTCCGTGACGACGGCGAGATCCTGCTGGCGATGCAGACCCTCGTCGGCGGTCTCGACGCCTCGGCGGACGTCGCCGGCGCGCTGATCGCCGCGCTCGAGGCGAAGCCCGGCACGGTGGTGGACGGCGGGCCGGTGTCCGCGCCGCAGGCGGTGGAGCGGCTGCCCGGGGGCCTGGCGGACCTGCCCCGCCTCGCCGACCTGCTCGACCCGGCGCCGCTCGAGATCACCGTGCATCCCGGGTTCACCTGGTGGGTGCCGTCGTCGGAGGACGCCGAGCCGAGCGCCGACGTCGTGGCGACCCTGGACCGCGCGAACGCGACGGTCGTGCCGACGACCCGGTTGGCCTCCGTCCCGGCCGCCTACTGGTGCAGCCCCGGCGACCGGCTGCACCTGCGCTGGGTGCTGCCGCTCGACGCCGACCGGACGGAGGAGGCCCTCCTCGACGCCCTCGCCCGTCTCGCCGCCGCCGGCAGCCTCAGCGTCGGCGAGGGCTCGCGGTTCGTCGGGTCGTTCCGCGCCGACGGTCTTGTGGTCCCGGTGTGGGATCTCGCGCCGGGCGCCGACGCCGACTCCTGCGAGAAGCCCGCGGCCCAGCTGTGGACGGCGCTGCGTGAGACCCTCGACGATCAGCGGGAACTGACCGCGCAGGAGCGGCGGGTCCGCGCCGGCGTGGTCGGGCGCACGCTCACCCTCCGATAGGACGGCCGTGCCACCGGAGCCACCATCGCCGGTCTTTGACGTGGTCGTGCTGGGTGCCGGGCCGGCCGGCACGAGCGCGGCGCGCGCGGCCGCCGAGGCCGGCGCCCGGGTGTGCGTGCTCGAGCGGATGGCCGTGCCGCGGTACAAGACCTGCGGCGGCGGCCTGGTCGGCCTGTCCGTCGACCACGCCGGGATCGATCTCGCTCCACTCGTCCGGTCGCGGGTGGACGCGCTCACGATGACCCTCGACGGCCGGCACCCGGTCACCCGGCGCAGCAAGGACGGCCGTCCGCTGCTGTCGATGGTGATGCGCTCGGAGCTGGACGCGGCGCTGCTCGACTCGGCGAAGGCGGCCGGTGCGGAGGTCCGCACCGGTGTGCACGTGACCGGGCTGCGCGAGGAGGGCACGGCCGAGCCCGGGCGTGGTGAGGTGGTCGTCCAGGTGCGGTCCGGGCCGGCGGTGCGGGCGCGGGTGGTGGTCGGCGCCGACGGCACCTCGGGCCGGGCCGGCACGCACGTCGGCGTCACCTGCGACCAGGTGGACGTCGGCCTCGAGGGCGAGTTCGAGGTGCCCGCCCCGGTGGCCGGCGAGTGGTCCGGCCGGATGCTGCTCGACTGGGGCCCGGTGCCCGGATCGTACGGGTGGGTCTTCCCGAAGGGCGACATGCTCACGGTCGGGGTCATCGGCGCCCGGGAGCACGGGCCCGCACTGCGCCGCTACTACGACGTGCTCGTCGAGCGGCTCGGCCTCACCGCCGCCCCCCGGCTGCACGACTCCGGCCACCTGACGCGGGTGCGGGCCGCCGGCTCACCGCTGCGGCGCGGCCGGGTGCTTCTCGCCGGCGACGCGGCGGGCCTGCTCGACCCGTGGACCAGGGAAGGGATCTCCTTCGCGCTGCGCTCCGGCCGGCTCGCGGGCATCAGCGCCGCCGCCGGCGCGGCCGGTGACCCGACGGCCCTCGACCGGTACCCGGCCCGGATCGAGGGCGTGTTCGGGCCGGAGATCGCCGCGGGCAGGTCGGTGCTGGCGGTGTTCACCCGCCGTCCGGCGCTCATGCACACGATGATGACCCGGGTACCGGGCACGTTCGGGCTGTTCGGCCGGATCATCGAGGGCCGCTCCACGATCGCCCGCCAGCTGCGCCGGCCCGGCATGGCCGCCGCCATCGCCGCGCTGGGCCGCTGACGCCCGGCAGGGCGTCCCACGCGGTGCCCGTCACGACGGCGACGGGCCTGACCGGCGGCTCTCACGGTGGCCCACCCGGCGGCGCTCCGGACGGCTCCCGGGTGGCCCGCCACCGGGCGGGTCAGCCGAAGCGCTCGGCCACCGCTCCGGCGATCTCCTCGTAGGCCCGGCGGGTCTCCCGCCGGAGCTCGTCGAGGACGATGTGCCCGCCGCTGGCGAGATGCGGGTCGAACGGCACCCGGACGACCTGGCGGGTCCGTGACGCGAAGTGGTCCTCGAGCGCGTCGACGTCCACCGTCTCACCCTGCTGGGGGAACATCGAGATCACGGTCACGGCTTCGCTGACGTGGTCGTTGTAGCCGTGCGCGTCGAGCCAGTCCAGGGTGCCGCTGGCGCTCGCGCCGCCGTCCGCGCTCGCGTTGCTCACGATCACCAGCGTGTCGGCGAGCTCCAGCACCCCGTGCATCGCGCTGTGCAGCATGCCGGTGCCGCAGTCGGTCAGCAGGATCGAGTAATGCCGCTGCAGCAGGTCGTCGACCGCCCGGTAGTCCTCGTCGGCGAAGGCGTCCGAGATCTCCGGATCGCTGGCGGAGGCGAGCACCTCCAGCCGTGACGCCGACTGCGACAGGTACCGGCGGACGTCCACGTAACGGTGCAGCTGATCGGCGTCGGCGAGCAGATCGCGGACGGTGTGCCGGGTCGTCCGCTCGACCCGGACGCCGAGCGTCCCCCGATCGGGGTTCGCGTCGATCGCCACGACCCGGTCGCCGCGCAGGCTGGCCAGGGTGGACCCGAGCGAGACCGTCGTCGTGGTCTTGCCGACGCCGCCCTTGAGGGACAGCACCGCGATGCGGTGGCAGTCGTCGAGGGGGGTGCGGATCCGGGCGAGCAGACGCCGGTAGCGGGCCTCGTCCGGGGACGGGCCGGGATTGAGCGCGCCGGCCGACACCTGGTAGACCAGTCGCCGCCAGCCACGGGACGCGGTGTCCGGCGACGCCGGCAACAGGGCGGCGGGGGGCAGCCCCGTGCCGGACCGGGGGTCGTCGTAGCGCGGGTCACCGCGCGGCCCGTACTCGTCGGGTGGCCAGGTCTGCTCCCGCGGCCAGGACCTGTCGTGGACGTCGTCCGCGTCGACCCGGTCACCAGGCATCGGGTCATGGCGCACCTCGATGCCATGCATCTCGGGAGCGTGCATCTCGGCAGCGTGCATTTCGGCACTGCGCACGTCGACGCCGCGCATTCCGGCGCTGTTGATCCCGGAGCCGTGGATCTCGGAACCGGGCATCCCGGCACCGTAGGCCGGGCCGCTGTGGAACCCGTGGCCCCAGCCGCGGCCGGCTTGGTCCGGGGCGTCGTCGTGGTACAGCCCGGGGCCGGTGCCCGCCGGGCCGGGCGGCGGGGCCGGCGGGGCCGGCGGGGCCGACTGCGGGCGCGCCGGCGGCAGCGCGGGTGGCCCCACCGGATCGCGCAACCAGGACGCGACCCGGCCGGAGGTGTGCGGGTCGGTTCGCGGGATCGGCGAGGCCCCGGTGGCGCCCGGCGGCGGGGGCGGAGCCGGGTAGAGCGTGGACGGTCGGTACTCCCCGGTCGTCTCGACCGGGGTGGGGCCGGGTCGGGAAGCGGTGCCGGGGGCCGGGGGAAACCGGTCGTGGATCGGGTCGAACGTCCGGGTGGCCACGCCGTCGATCACGTGGCCCGGCCGGGGCGGCTGCTCCGCCGGGGGCGGTGGAGGAGTCGGGTCGCGGAAGGCCGGGCGGATCGACGGCCAGGTGTCGATCCCCGGCGCCGGCGGCCCGGGGAGCGACCCGAGCGGCAGTCCTCCCGTGGGGGGTGGGAGCGACATGGCCTCGGTCGCCGGCCCGAGCGACATGGCCTCTGTGGGCGCGGGTGAGGGCCGCATGGCCTCGGTGGGCGGTGGCACGGGCGGCATGGGCGCCGCCGGGCGGTCGCCACGGGCCTGCTGCCATGATTCGGGGCGCTCCCGGCCGTACGACGGCGCGGGAGCGGCGTCGTCCCGCCAGGGATCGACGGGCACCGCCGCGGGCGGCGGCGGGTCGCCGGCCCAGATCTGTCGCCCGGGATCGACGGCGGGCGGCGAGCCCGGTGTCTGGTGCTGGCGCTGTGCCCACGGCGGCGGATCGTTGAAGCCTTCCGGGCCTCCGACCTCGATGGCGTCGTCCGGACCACCAACGGACCACCCCTGCGGCCGGGCGTCACGCGAGTGGTTGCCGTACGGCGATCTGTGCCGGGCCGCTCCGTCGTGCGGTCCGCCGTCGTACGGCCCGCTGCCGGGCGGCGGTGAGTGGATCGCCGACACGTCGTAGGACGAGGCTCCTCCGTAGGAGACGGCCGCGTCCTGCCGGTGAGCGCTCTGCCGGTGAGCGTCGTGTGGGTGGGCGTCGTGTCGGTGAGCGTCCTGCGGGCCGGTCACCTCGACAACGGACATGCCGTCCCGAGGCGACGGGCGGTCCCCGCCACCGATGTCGTCGGTCCTGTTCATGATCGAGTACTCATGATCCCGCCTGAGATGAACGGCCGCCGTGCGGCGAAATCACACGGTCGACCCTGCCCCGGCACACTGTCCAGCCCGGCTCCTCCGTTCGGGCCGTCAACGACGAGAGTCGGTCCAGGATGACATGAGTCGGAGGGTCGTGACGGCACGGCCTGTCACGGTCGCGTTCGGGAGCCGGCAGTGCGTCGGCATTTGCGAAGGGCCTCGCCGTTGGTGGCCGCGTCGTCGGGCCGGCGGTGTGTGCAGGAGTCCTGGGGCCCTGGAGGCGATAGATATGCACGCCGGCCAGGTCCCTGCGCACGGTGCCGAGCTACCGCGGCGGTTGAGTGACAGCCAGGACTCACCCAGCCGCCACGCATCGTCGGATGGCGGTATCCCGCCTACCCAGGGCCGCGCCCGCCTGGTCCGGGTCCGGGCCGCGTCGCGGGCTGCCGACGGCCCTGGGCCCCGGCACCGGCCCGGCGGCTCGGCTCGGCACCGGGGCGAGAGGAACAGGCGAGAGTGGTCGTGGCGCCGAGTCGGTTCCGACTCGGTACTAGGCCCGGCGGGCGACCCTGGCGGCGAACAGGCCCGCGCCGAACCCGTTGTCGATGTTGCACACCGCGATGCCTGGTGCGCAGGAGGTGAGCATTCCCAGCAGGGCCGCGAGCCCGCCGAAGCTCGCGCCGTACCCGACGCTGGTCGGCACGGCCACCAGGGGTACGCCGACCAGCCCGCCGATCACGCTCGGCAGGGCGCCCTCCATTCCGGCGATCACGACCAGGCAGTCGGCGCTGTCCAGGACCGGCCGCGCGGCCAGGACGCGGTGCAGGCCGGCGACACCGACGTCGCGGACCATCTCCACACCCGCGCCGGCGGCCTCCGCCGTCATGGCGGCCTCCTCGGCGACGGGTGCGTCCGAGGTGCCGGCGGCGACGATCACGACCCGGCCGCAGGGCTCCGGCAGCGGGCCGACGACCACCGTCGCCGGCCGCTCGTCGCCCGAGGCCGAGGAGCTGACCCGCGCGTCGGGCCAGCGTTCGCGCAGCGCCGCCACGGTGGCCGCTCCGGCCCGGGTGACCAGCGTGGGCGTCCCGACTCCCGAGGCCCGGCGGAGCGTCTCGACGATGCCGACCGTCTCCGCCGCGGTCTTGCCCGCGCCGTAGACCACCTCAGGATCACCGGTGCGGATCCCGCGGTGGGTGTCCACGCGCGCGTAGCCGAGGTCGGCGAAACCCGAGCCGTCGCCGCCGAGCGGCCCCGCGATCAGCGCCGCGGCGGCATCCTCGGGATCGACCTGGCCGCTCGACACGGCCTTCAGCAGCGTCCGGAGGCGTTCGGAGTCCATGGGCCGATGCTGCCAGGGCAACGGCGGGCAGCGGTCCGCCGCCGGGGGCGGACCGCTGCGGGTGACGGTCGGCCGCGGGCGGCCGCGCCGTGTTGCCGCTTCCGAGGCCCTCCACCAGCGCCGGCACCGGCGTTGACGTCAGCGATAAGGGGTCCAGACCGTCTGGTCGGAGCCCGAGCGGAGGCTGCCCACCCTGACCGCGAACTGGGCCGCGGCCGTCGGGCTGCTGGCGAGGATCGGGACGACGCTCGTCACCAGCTTCAGCTCGCGCACGGAGCGCAGCACCCCGAACCCCTCCCAGGCGGTGACGTCGAATCCGTAGGCGCGGGCCAGCTCGAGCTGCGGCGTGGGCGGGCGGCCGAAGCGCAGCGCGCCCACCGCCACCGGGACAAGATCCCACTCCGCCGGCCCCTGGCAGGTCGCGTCGAAGTCGCAGATCACGACCTCGCCCGTCGCCGACCGGATGAGGTTGCCCAGGTGCGCGTCCCCGTGGACGACGGTGCGCGGCAACGCGTACCGCACGGTCGAGAGCGCCTCGTCCACCCGCAGCGCGAGGTTCTCCAGGAACCGCCGGTCGTCGACGCCGAGCCCCTCGGCGTCGGAGAGTCGCCGCCGGACGTCGTCGAGCGGGTCCCACACCGGCAGCGGCGGATCGGGCGGTGGCAGGGCGTGCAGCCGGCGCAGGATGGCCGCCAGATCCCGGGCGCCAGCGGCTCCACCGGCCCCGCCGGGAGCCGCGGGCGTGCCGGTGGGAGGGGCCGCGTCGACCCAGACGGTGGCGACGTGCCCGTCCACGGTGATCGGGGCGGACAGGCCGGGGAACAGCCGGACCGCCGGCATCTCGTGCTCGGCGAGCCAGCGCGCGACCCGCACGACCTTCTCGACCCGGTGGTTCATCGCGGTGGAGCTGGCGATGCGCACGACCGCCGCCTCGCGGGGCAGTCGGTACACCGCGTTCACGGTCAGCTTGATCGGCTCGGCGTCGCGGTCGTCCAGGCCGACGCTCGAACAGATGCGACCGAGCGCGCGCCGCGACCGCTGCGCGCTGAAGCGCCCGGCGACACCTGGTTCGGGATCCACGGATCGGCCTCCGAGCGCGGGCCGGCCACGCCCGGCACCAGTACTAGAGATCCAGTGTCGGTGCCGGGACGGCGCCGGGATCAGGGCGCTGGCCCGATGCCGAGCGCTGCCATTCCCGCACGAGTGCGGCCAGCTCCCTGACCTGGCGCACCTCGCCGTGCGGGGTGGTGGCGGCGAGCAGTTGGTCGGCCCGGCTGGAGACCGAGGCGACCGTGCGCCCCCAGGAGATGCCGATCGCGTCGGTCGCGAGCTCGCAGACGCCGTCGAGCTCGAGCCGGCCCTGGCGGGCCATCGCCAGGGCGAGGTCGAACCGGATCACCGACCGGAAGCCGGGCGCGTTCATCGCGTCCAGCTTCGGCAGCGCCAGCTCGGCGTGCTCCTGGGCGGCACGCGGCCGGCCGAGCAGGCAGAGCGCGGTGGTCGCGTTGTAGGAGACCTCGACCGGGTGGAACGTGTCGAAGCTGGGTCCAGGCCGGCCCCAGCGGTCCGCCGGGATGGCGTCGGCCAGGTCATAGGCGTGGTCGAGGCTGCCGGCCGCGCCGCGGACGTCCCCCATCGCCGCCAGCGCGCGGGCCTCCTGGCACACCAGCCGGGCCCGGACGGGGCCGGAGCCCACGTGCCGCAGGCCGTCCCGGGCGAGGCGCAGGGCCTCGCCGGGACGCCCGCCGTAGAACTCGTTGACGGCCCCGACCTCGCGTGCGGAGCCGCACAGCGGGCCGTCGCCGGCCTCGAGGCCGGCCGCGTAGCCGTCGGCGGTGAGCTGGCGGGCGGAGGCGACGTCGCCCTGCTTGAAGGCCGCGTCGGCGCCGAGCACCGCGACCCGGCCGGCGAGCACGAGCAGCCGGCGGGAGTCCTCCGTCGCCATGGACCGGCGGCCGAGCCGCTCCAGGCCGCGCCGGAGCCGGGCCGTGCGCGCGCGCACGTGGGCGGGGGGGACCACCTCGTGGGTGTTGACCAGCTCGCCCAGCGCCTCGTTCGCGCGCTCGAGGGCGAGCTGTACCGGGCTGGCCGCGAGCACGTCCGCCACCTCCATGATCTGGCTCTGGGCGAGCAGCGCGCCCACGACGGCGGCCCCCGCGCACCGGTGGAACTGCCTGCGGTCAGCGGTGGCCCCCGCCACCTCGCGCTCGTCCGCGGAGCGGATCTCCTCCGCGGGCGAGGCCTCGCCCGCGTCCGCGGACCAGGCCTCGCCCGCAGAGCGGATATCGCCAGCTGGGGCGGGGGTTGGGGGCGGCGGGGCGGCCGCGCGGAGGCGCCCGGGGAGCTCTGGGTGCTCGGTCGTGTCCTCCGGCACCTGCCGGCGCGGGGGCTCGGCCGGGTAGTCCTCGGGCCGGTCGTCCGGGGGAGTGCGGGCCGGGGGGATGAAGATCTCGTCGAATGCCGGCGCTGCCAGCGGTGGGAGTCCGTCCGACTGCGGCATGCCCTGATCCCTCCTGTGCGTCACGATGGGCGTTCGTGACCTTGCACTGTCAAGCTAGTGACAGCAAACCGACCGCGGCGAGGCATCGATGCAAGGGCACCGGACGGACCACGGTGATCGTGCTCGTCGTCCTGGGTGCGGGGCCGCGATCAACCGGGGCCGGGTGGCCGGCGGGCTGGTGCTCATCACGTGCGAACGCCGATGCTCGTGCGGATGGCCGTCCAACGATTGCGTCGTGCGGATGACATCGCCGGACGGCGGGTGCGGTTGTCGGGTGCACATGCCGATGCTACGGCGCTTGCGTGTCAGAAAGTGACGACCTTGCGTCACAGACATGTGGCTTGGTCGGTTTGTGTGAGGAATGTCCGAAACATGGGAGTTTGTGGGGTGAGTTGGGCTGGCCCGCCGTGGAAGCTTCCGGCGAAGGATCTACTCTGGAGATCGGCCCACGCACGATGTTCTTTCCCTTGTGGGGCATCTATAACGTTTTATCTTCGTCCGTGATCGGTCTGTCGGTCGGTCGCTGGGTCGGGTCGGTCGGAGCCCACTGGGCGCCCCGGCCGCTCGCGCGTGTCCAGGAGTGACGAAGCTCCCGTTTTCTGAGTGTGGGTGGGACGCATGGCGATCGGTCGTCTCCGGACGGACCCGCGCGCCGCGCCGGCGGCCGTCGGCGCGGCGACTTCGCGTGGTCCGGTGGCCTCGCGCGGGCGGGCAGGCTCGGTGGCACCGGCCGAGCGGCCTGCCAGGCCGTTCGTGCCGTCCAGGACCCCCGCGATGCCACTCGGAGTCGCCGTGTCGCCGCTCATCGTGGCGTCGGGGCGTGCCGACGGGCCGATGATGCCGTCCGCGTCGGCGGTGGTCCCGTTCGGGGGAGCCGGCTCGGTAGCCTCATCCTCGTGGTCGAAGTGTCCGCGAGGTGGCCCCGAGGTGTGCCGGCGTGCCCGTCCGGTGTCTCCGGCCACCCGGAAACGAGAACCCGTCGCGTGGCGGGCGCGCCGGGGTGGCTGCGCGTCCGGGGGCCCCGTGACCGCTGATCCGGCGAGTGTCGCGGGTGGCGATGCGCTGGTCGCGCCGAAGCGCGTGCTGCCCCCGGAGGACGTCGAGCTGGCCCGCGAGCTTGAGGAGGTCGCACACCGCGCCTGGCCGCCGCTGCGCGAGCGGACCCACGGCGGGTGGGTGCTGCGGGAGTCTGCGGGCTCCTCCCGCCGGGGTAACTCGGTGTGGGCCCGCGGCGACGTCCCCGACCTGGCCGCGGCGCTGCGCGCGGTCCACTCCTTCTACACGGCGGCCGGCCTGCCGCCGACGTTCCAGATCACCCCGGTGGTCCGGCCCGCCGGCCTGCTCGACGCGCTGGACGCCGCGGGTTACGACGACGGCGGCCCGACCGACGTCTGCGTCGCTCCCCTGGCCGCCCTGCGCGCGCCCCGACCGGACGCCGCGGAGCACCGCCCCGGGCCGGCGGGCGGGCCGGGCACCGACCGCCGCGTCGAGTCCGCCGCCGCCGACCTGCCCGACGAGCGCTGGCTCGCGGTGGCGGGGGACGTCCTGGCCACGTTCGCCGGCCAGCGCGTCGGCACGCTCGCGGTGGTTCGCGCGATGGAGCTGCCCCAGCGCTACGTGACGGTCTTCGTCGACGGCCGTCCGGTCGGCGTCGGGCGCGGGGTCCTGGACGGCAGCTGGCTCGGGATCTACAGCATGGCCACCCTCCCGGCCGCCCGTGGCGTGGGCGTCGCCGGCCGCACGCTCGCCGAGCTCGCGCACTGGGCCGGGGCGCGGGGGGCCGAGCGCGCCTACCTCCAGGTCGAGCGGCACAGCGTGGTGGCGCGCGGGCTCTACGCCCGACGCGGGTTCCGTCCCGTCTACGGGTACAGCTACCGGCGACTGCCGGCACCGTCCGGGCTCCAGCGCAGCGCCGTGGCGCCCCGCGCGGCGACGGAGAACGTGGCATCGGAAAACGTGGCATCGGCGTGGCCTGCGGCCGGCCGAGCCGGCGGCGGGACGGCCAGCCGATGACCGGACCCCATGACAACCTGTTCGCCCCGGACGCCCCGACCCGGGTGATGGGCGTCGTCAACGTCACACCGGACTCGTTCTCCGACGGCGGCGCCTACCCGGATCCGCACGACGCCGTCCGGGCCGCGCAGCTCATGATCGAGCAGGGTGCGGACGTCATCGACGTCGGCGGCGAGTCGACCCGTCCCGGAGCGCCGCGCGTGGTGGCCAGCGAGGAGCTGCGCCGGGTGCTCCCGGTGGTGGCCCAGCTCGCCTCGGCCGGCGTCCCGGTGAGCGTGGACACGAGCCGCGCCTCGGTCGCCTCCGCGGCCGTGGACGCCGGCGCCCTGCTGGTCAACGACGTCTCCTGCGGCCGGAACGCGGAGCTGCTGCACATCGTCGCCGACCGCGGCGTCCACTACGTGCTGATGCACTCCCGCGGGTCCAGCACGGACATGGCCGCCCACGCGGTCTACAACGATGTGGTGACCGACGTGGTGGGCGAGCTCGCCGCCCGGCTGGACGTCGTCCTGGCGGCCGGCGTGGCGGAGGACAAGGTGATCATCGACCCGGGCATCGGGTTCGCGAAGACGCCGGCGCACAACTGGGCGCTGCTGGCGAACCTCGGCGCCGTCGCCTCCCTCGGCCGGCCGCTGCTCGTCGGCACCTCGCGCAAGTCGTTCCTCGGCGCGGCGGTGAGCGGCCCGGGCGAGCTGCCCCGCCCGCCGGACGAGCGCGACGACGCCACCCAGGCCACGACCGCTCTGCTGGCGGACGCCGGGGTCTGGGCGGTGCGGGTGCACGCGGTCCGCCCCGCGGTGGACGCCGTCCGCGTGGTGCGGGCCTGGCAGCAGGCCGCCCGCGCCTCCGGCGCCGGCCGGCCCCGCGCGGCCGTGTCCGGTAGCGCCCCCGCGGCTGGACCATCCCGATGACCGCTCCGACCGGCGGTGTCCCGGCGGGCGGTGCAGCGGCAGACGCGGCCCGGCTCGACCGGATCGCCCTGACCGGCCTGCGCGTGCACGGCCGGCACGGGGTGCTGCCCGCGGAACGGGAGCTCGGGCAGTTCTTCGTCGTCGACGCCACCCTCTGGCTGGACACCGGCCCGGCGGCGGCCACCGACGACCTCACCCTCACCGTGCACTACGGCGAGCTGGCGCAGGCCCTCGCCGACATCGTCGCCGGCGAGCCCGTCGAGCTGATCGAGACCCTGGCGCACCGGCTGGTCCGGGCCTGCCTGGCGGCCGACCCGCGGGTGGCCGCCGCCGAGGTGACCGTGCACAAGCCCGCCGCCCCGATCACCGTCGCGTTCACGGACGTCGCCGTGACGGTGGCCCGCTCCCGGGACGCCGCCGTGACCACGGGCCCTTCCCGGGAGGTGGCCGCGACGCGCTCCCGGGACGTCGCCATGGCCGCCGGGCCGTCCGCCGCGGGCGCGGGTGCGGATGCGGGGCACGCGGTGGTCGCCATCGGTTCCAACATCGGCGACCGGCTCGCCCACCTGCGGGGCGCCGTCCGCGACCTGGACGCCAGGCTGGGCGTGCTCGCCGTCTCCGCCGTGTACGAGACCGAGCCGGTCGGCGGCCCCGAGCAGGACGACTACCTCAACGCGGTCGTCCTGGTCGGCGCCGCGCCGCCGCACGACCTGCTCGCCGCGGCCCGCGCCGCCGAGCGGACCGCCGCGCGCGAGCGCACCATCCGCTGGGGCCCCCGCACGCTGGACGTCGACATCATCGCCTGCGGCGACACCCTCAGCGACGATCCGGAGATCCTGCTGCCGCACCCACGGGCGCACGAACGCCTGTTCGTCTGCGTCCCCTGGCTGGACGTCGAACCGGACGCGATGCTGCCCGGTCACGGCCGGGTGGCGGAGCTGGTCGCGCGCCTCTCAGCGGTGCCGGGAGCGGCCGCGCTCCGGCGCACCCCGCACGGGCTCGGTCGGTGAGACCGACCCACATCCGTGATCTCCTCGCGATCGCGGTGGCGGTGGGGGCGCTCGTCTACGCGCTGTTGTGGTGGAGCTACCAGTCGCTCCCGCAGCTGCCGGCGACGGCGTCCGTCTCGGTACTGCTGGTCGGGCTGATCGAGCTGCAGACCGCGTCGCTGACCCGCCGCCGCCTCGCCGGCCGGCCGGGCACCCGCCCGATCCTGCCGCTGACCGTCGCCCGCCTCGCGGCGCTCGCCAAGGCGACGTCGGTCGTCGCCGCGGTGCTGGCCGGCGGGTGGACGGCCCTGCTCGCCTACACCGCCCCGCGGACCGACGAGTTCGGCACGGCGGGCGGGGACGCGCTGGCCGCCGGCCTGGGCTTGGGCGCGACGGTGGTCCTGCTGGCTGGTGGGCTCGTCCTCGAGCGCGTCTGCCGAATCCGCGACCACTGAGCGGACAACTCACTTCGGCGGTGACCCTGCCGGGTTCCGTCGCCGGTTTCGCCGGCCGTAACTCGCTGTTGCCTGGGCGCTTGTCCATTGCGTGATTGGCCGGGCTACTCTGGGATGAGGGTGCTCGGATCTACCTCGACCAACGGCGTGCGTAGCTCGACTTGCCCAGGGTGCGGCAGAACCTGTCCTGAGTGTCATGGTTGTGGATGTCGCCGTCATCGTCGGTCTCGTCGTCGTGGCTACGTTGTCGGGTTCGCGTGGTGGGCGTGGCACGGCCGAGGTTGAACGGATCGACCAGGTCGGGGGGCGTCTGACGGGAAGGTGCGGGCGTGGTCGCTCAAGGCCGGGGTTCTCCCGCCGAGCCCGGTGCGGGCCGGGCTGGTGCAGGTGGCGGCACGGACCACGTCCCCTTCGAGGACGATCCGCGGCCTGGGGCGGGCCGTTCCGGGGGGGCTGTCAGTAATCCCACGCAGTCGGTCGGGGTGGGCCGTCCGCGGCAGGCCGGCGCCCGCCTGGTGACCTTCGGGAACCTGCGCACCGGCGGCCCGCGAACAGACCCGGGCGCGGCACCCCCGCCCGTTCCGCCGCAACCGGCCGCCCCGAGCTCTTCCCGCTTCTCGCCGGACGGCTTCCCGCCGGGTTACGGCCCACCGGCTGATGGCCCGCCAAGCCACGGTCCGGTCGGTTATGGTCCGCCGGTTTACGGCTCTCCGGGAGCCGGTCGTACCGGCGGCGATCCGTCCGGATTCGACCCCGCGGACATGGTGACCGCGCCGGCTACGGACGGCCCGGTAAGGTCGGCCCCCGCCGGCCCGCGCTCCGTCAGGCCGCAGCCCCCCGGGCCCCGGCGTGACCGGACGCCGCCGCCCTTCTCGTCCGGGATGGACGACGACGAGCTCACGACGCGGCCGTCGGTGGGCCGGCCGCCGGGCCCCGCGAGGCCGTCCGGGCTGGAGCACGCGAGAGCGGCTGGACCAGCGCCCGTGAGAGCGGCTGGGCCGGGGCCCGTGAGAGCGGCCGGGCCGGCGCCGCGGAGGGCGGCCGGGCTGGAGCCCGTTAGCACCACGGGCTACCAGGAGCGGGTCGCCGACCATCTCCCCGACGGGTACTCCGTACCGGGCGCGGGGTACCGCGGGGTGCCGGACGAGGGCTACCGCCGGCCGGGTGAGCTGCACGAGCTGCCCCGTCGGTTCGACCACGACCCCGACGAGGCGGACGTGCCCGCCCCCCGGCGCCGCCGGAACCCCGTGCTGACGCTGGTCAAGATTGCCCTGGTCGGCGCGATGATCGTCATCGGTGTCTCGGTGGGCCGTGTGCTGGCGCTGCCCGGCGATCAGGGCAGCCTGTCCCGCATGGCGGACTGGGCCCGCGACAACCACCTCTCGGTCGTCGTGGACCAGGTCGACCGCCTCCGGTGACCGATCCGCGAACGGACCCCCTCGATCCAACCGACAGTGCCGCTGAGCTGTGGGAAACCGTCGGCACGCCAGGCTCCGGGCAGGCGGCCTCCGGGCAGGTCCGCGCTTACACCCCGTCCGGCGAGGCGGCTACCGTCATCAGGATGTCCCCGTCGACAGGCCGGGTCCCGGGCCCGCCCGGAACGCTCGCCCACTGGCTGCGCGCCCTGCCGGACGACACCCTGGTCCGGCTGTTCAGACTCCGGCCCGATCTCGCCACCCCGCCCCCGCCGGACTTCGACATCCTCGCGGCGCGGCTGGAGATCCGCGGCAGCGTGAGCCGGGCGCTGGAGCGGCTGGACACCTTCACCCTCGAGGTCGTCCAGGCGCTGACGCTGCTGCCGAGCCCGGTCTCCGTGGCCGAGCTGACCGCCTTCTGCGGCGGGCTCGACCTGCGTGCCGCCCTCGAGAGCCTGCGGGAGCGACTCGTCGTCTGGGGCCCGGACGAGGCGTTGCGCCTGGTCGGCGTCGCCTTCGACCTGCTGGGTGAGCGTCCGCTCGGGTTGGGGCGGCCGGTGCGGGCGTGCCTGGCCGGCTACCGGCAGGCGCAGCTCGTCCGGCTGGCGGCGGCCGTGGGGCTGCCCGACGCGGTGTCCGACGGGTTGTCCGCCAGCTCGGGTGGCCTCGGCGACTCGGACGACTCCGATCTCGATCTCGACTCCGAATTCCACCTTGGTGCCGGCAGCCATCCCGTCCGGCGCGAGAGCATGATCGAGATGGTGTCGGCCGCCTTCGCGGACCCCCACCGCGTCGCCGCCCTGCTCGACGGGTGCTCGGCGCGGGCGCGGCGGCTGGCCGAACGGCTCGCTGCCGGCCCGGCGCTGGGTGCCACCAGCGACGCCGAACGTCTGCTGAGTGTGTCCTCCGCCCGCAGCCCCGTCGAGGAGCTGCTGGCCCGCGGGCTGCTCATCGGCATCGAGCCGGGCACCGTCGAGCTGCCCAGGGAGGTCGGCCTGGTGCTGCGCGGCGCCGACCAGGCCGGGCCGCTGCATCCCGAGCCGCCTGAGGTCACCGGCCGCGAGGTGGGGGCGGGCGCCGTCGACCCGGCCGCCGCGCTGGCCGCCGACGCGCTGGTCCGCGCGGTCACCACGCTGCTCACCGCCTGGGGGAGCACCCCGGTCACCCCGCTGCGCACCGGCGGGCTCAGCGTGCGCGACCTCAAGAACAGCGCCCGGCTGATGGACGTCCCCGAGACCGAGGCGGCCGTCGTCATCGAGGCGGCGGCCGCGGCCGGGCTGGTCGACCTGACACCCGGCACCGACGTCCAGTTCGTGCCGACCAACGTCTACGACCGGTGGTGCACCGAGACGGTGGCCATGCGGTGGGCCGTCCTCGCCGAAGGGTGGCTGCGCTCGCCGTCGGCGGCCTGGCTGGTCGGCGGGCGCGACGAGCGCGGCCGGCAGATCGCCGCGATGTCCCTCGACGCCCGCCGTCCCGGCGCCCCGGACCTGCGCGCCGATGTGCTGCGCGCCGTCGCCGCCGCGGCGGAGGGCGTCGCGCCCACCCCCGAGTCGGTGCGCGCCCGCCTGGCCTGGCGTTCCCCGCGCCGGACGGGCCCGCTGCTCGACGGGATGATCGGCGGGACGCTCACCGAGGCCGAGGTGGTCGGGTTCACCGGGCGTGGCGCGCCCAGCACCCTCGGGCGGCTCGTCGCGCGCCGGCTCGCCGCCGCCGAGGCCGACGACCCGGGGCGTGGCTCCGGGAGGTCCCCGGCGGCCGACGAGGGGTTGTGTCGCCTGCTCGCCGACGCGATGGCCCCGCTGCTGCCCGAACCCGTCGAGGAACTGCTCATCCAGACCGACCTGACGGCCGTCGCCCCCGGCCCGCTCGTGCCGCGGGTCGCCGCCGAACTGTCCCGGATGGCCGACATCGAGTCCGCGGGCGCGGCCACCGTGTACCGCTTCACCGAGAGCTCGCTGCGGCGCGCGATGGACGCCGGCAGCTCCGCCGACGACCTCCACGACCTGCTGGGCCACCTCGCCCGTGGCGGCGTCCCGCAGTCGCTGACCTACCTGATCGACGACACGGCCCGCCGGCACGGACGGCTGCGGTCCGGGCCGGCCGCCTCCTACCTGCGCTGCGACGACACCGCGCTGCTCACCGAGGTCGTCGCGTCCCGGCGCACCCAGGCCCTCGCGATGCGCCGGGTGGCCCCGACGATCGTCATCTCCTCCCTGCCGGTGTCCGACCTGCTGGAAGGACTGCGCGCGGCCGGTTTCGCCCCGGTGGCGGAGGCCCCGGACGGGCGCATTGTGCTGGCCCGCCCGGAGGCGTACCGCACCCCCGCCCGCGCCCGCCCGCCCGCCGCGGAGTCCGTCCCGACCAGGTCGAACCAGCTGCGCGACGTCGTCCGTCTGGTGCGCCGGGGCGACGACAGCACCCGCGCCGCGCGGGCGGCTCAGGACGCCGCGGGGGCGCAGCTCGGGCTCGCACGCTCCGCCCCGGTGATCCTGGTGATGCTGCAGGGCGCGGTCCGGGACCGCCGGCGCGTCCTGCTCGGCTATGTCAACCAGCAGGGGACTCCCAGCGACCGGGTCGTGCGCCCGACGCTGCTGGAGGGCGGTTGGCTCACCGCGTGGGACGAGCGCAGCGAGGCTCCCCGCCGCTTCGCCCTGCACCGGGTGACCGGGGTGGCCGACATCGACGACGCGTTCGGCGGCCCGCCGGTGCCCGACGTCGGCGACTGGGTGGTTCCGCCGGCGGCCGACGACCTGCCCGGCCCGCGCTGACCGGTCGGGTCGTACCCGTACGCTGGTGGCGGGCCCGTGGTGACTGCGCGGCGGGCTGGCGGAGGGTACCTGCCGCCGCCGGTTGTATCGACGGGTGCCGGTCGTACCGACGGGCGCGGTGGCGCGGAACACGCGGAAGGCGGTGGCGGCTTGCCGGATGGTCCCCTGATCGTCCAGTCGGACAAGACCCTCCTGCTGGAGGTCGATCACCCGCTCGCCCCGGAGGCACGGGCGTCGATCGCGCCGTTCGCGGAGCTGGAGCGCTCGCCCGAGCACGTGCACACCTACCGGGTGACGCCGCTCGCGCTGTGGAACGCCCGCGCGGCCGGGCACGACGCCGAGCAGGTCGTCGACGCCCTCGTCCGCTACTCGAGGTACGCCGTCCCGAACGCGCTGCTGGTCGACGTCGCCGACACGATGGACCGTTACGGGCGCCTCCGGCTGGAGAACGACCCCGTGCACGGCCTGGTGATGCGCGCGCTGGACAGGGCCGTCCTCACCGAGGTGACCAGGTCCAAGCGGGTCGCCCCGATGCTCGGCGCCCGGGTCGACGACGACACCGTGATCGTGCACCCGTCCGAGCGCGGCCGGCTCAAGCAGGCGCTGCTCAAGGTCGGCTGGCCCGCCGAGGATCTCGCCGGCTACGTCGACGGCGAGAAGCACGAGATCGTGCTGCGCGAGGAGGGGTGGTCCCTGCGGGACTACCAGAAGGGCGCGGTGGCCGGCTTCTGGGAGGGCGGCTCCGGTGTCGTGGTCCTTCCCAGCGGCGCGGGCAAGACGGTCGTCGGCGCCGCGGCGATGGCCCGCGCCGGCGCGACCACGCTGATCCTGGTCACCAACACCGTCGCCGGTCGGCAGTGGCGCACCGAGCTGCTGCGGCGGACCACGCTGACCGAGGACGAGATCGGCGAGTACTCCGGCGAGCGTAAGGAGATCCGTCCCGTCACCATCGCCACGTACCAGGTGATGACGGCCCGCCGGAAGGGCGAGTACCTGCACCTGGAGCTGTTCGGCGCGCGTGACTGGGGCCTGATCGTCTATGACGAGGTCCACCTGCTGCCCGCCCCGGTCTTCCGGATGACGGCGGACATCCAGTCCCGCCGTCGCCTGGGGCTGACCGCCACGCTCATCCGCGAGGACGGCCGCGAGGGGGACGTGTTCTCCCTCATCGGGCCGAAGCGCTACGACGCTCCGTGGCGCGATATCGAGGCCCAGGGCTGGATCGCGCCGGCGGAGTGCACGGAGGTCCGGGTCACCCTCACCGACGACGAGCGGATGACCTACGCCGTCGCCGAGCCGGAGGAGCGGTACAAGGTCTGCTCCACCGCGCACAGCAAGAACCTGGTCGTGCGCCGGCTCGTCGAGCGCCACGCCGACGACCGGGTGCTGGTCATCGGCGCCTACCTGGACCAGCTCGACGAGCTGGGGCGCCTGCTCGACGCGCCGGTGATCCAGGGCTCCACTCGCAACAAGGAACGCGAGCGGCTCTTCGAGGCCTTCCGGACCGGCGAGATCACGACGCTGGTCGTGTCGAAGGTCGCCAACGTCTCCATCGACCTGCCGGAGGCCGGGGTGGCCATCCAGGTCAGCGGCACCTTCGGTTCCCRCCAGGAGGAGGCCCAGCGCCTCGGCCGGGTGCTGCGGCCCAAGGCGGACGGCCGCTCCGCGCACTTCTACACCGTGGTCTCCCGGGACACCCTCGACCAGGAGTACGCCGCGCACCGTCAGCGCTTCCTGGCCGAGCAGGGCTACGCCTACACCATCGTCGACGCCGACGACGTGGCCTGACCCACGTCGGCCGACCGACGTGGCCTGACGGCCGGGATGGTCAGTCGTCGGGCGGGTCGATGAGCTCGGCCGGGGTCACCGTCACCGGGAACGGCCGCAGGACGCTGAGCTCCTCGTCGCCGCACACGATGCCAGCCGGCACGTAGTCGCGGCCGACCAGCTCGAACGCCTCGATCGTCGCCGAATCCGGGTCGACGAGCCAGCACACGGGGACCCCGTGCTCCCGGTACACGTCGAGCTTCAGCGTGCGGTCGTAGCGGCGGGTGCTGGCGTCGGCGACCTCGACCACGCCGAACGGCGTCTCGGTGATCCGCCGCCGGTCGGGGTCGCCGACCGCGACCACGGCCACGTCCGGCACGAGCAGGCACCGGGGCGACAGCTCGACCTGGACGCCGGTGAACACCTGTGCGCCCGAGGTCGCCGCCTGGGCGAGCAGCGCCCGCAGCCGATCGGTGACCCGGGCCCGCAGCGGAGTCGGCCAGGGGCGGGTGACACACAGCCCGTCGAGCACCTCGACACGCGCGTCCTCCAGGGCCGTCGCGTCGAGATCCGCGACGGACACCGGTGGGGCCGGCAGCGTAAGGGTCGGGCGGTGGGATCGCAGTGGGGTGGGAGCCTGAACCACAGTGCTCATCGTGCCTGTTGCTCCGTCCGCTGTCGAAGGTGTGGGTGTCGACCCGCCGATGACGCACGTCGGCGCGCCGGGGCGCAGCCGTCCGGTTGTCGTCTGCCAGTGCTCCCCCGATGATCCTCCGTGGACGGACTTGCGGCCGCGCGGCGAGGTTGGGACGCCCACGGATTGTCCGGGTCGTCCGGGCCGGGCGCTTCGGACCGCCGAGCACCCGATGGTGCTTGCCGCACTGGCTCCTTCGGTGTGGGAGAAACGGTCCGATAACGGGGCCTAAGTCCAGAAAGGTCGATTTCATACCCGTGATCTATGTCCTGGTGAAGCGCCGACCTCTTGTTGATCTAATTACTCCCTGGTAACTTCACGTCCAGTCGATCAGGGCTGGCTCATCCGGCCCGGGACCGACCGGGGCGACTCTTTGCGGTATCCCTTCTCCGGCCGCCTGGGAGCGGCTGGAGGGAGATTCCGTGGGGGACGCCTCGCACCGCGGGAACTGACCGCGCCGGCTCCGTCCCCAATCGGCGCATCCCGCGGGCGGTCACCCGCCGCCGTGGCACCTCCCACCCGGCGGCTGGGTGACCGACTACCACGCCCCCCGGACCACCACGCCCCCGGACCACCGTCCCCGCTCGAGCTTCCGGGCTGCCGGCGGAAGAGGCCCCGGGCTGCCCGGAAACGCCGAAGGGCGGCCCCGGCCATGGCCGGAACCGCCCTTCTGTGCTCGCCAGAGAGCGTGGGGGAGAGGACTCAGAAGTCCATCTCGCCGCCGCCGCCCGGCATGGCCGGGGCCTTGTCCTTCTCCGGCTTGTCCGCGATGACGGCCTCGGTGGTGAGGAAGAGGCCGGCGATCGACGCGGCGTTCTGCAGCGCCGAGCGGGTGACCTTCGCCGGGTCGATGATCCCGGTGGCGACCATGTCGACGTACTCGCCGGTCGCCGCGTTCAGGCCGTGCCCGGTCGGGAGGTTGCGCACCTTCTCGACCACGACGCCGCCCTCGAGACCGCTGTTGAACGCGATCTGCTTGATCGGCGCCTCCAGGGCGAGACGGACGATGTTCGCACCGGTGGCCTCGTCGCCGGAGAGGTCGAGCTTCTCGAAGGCGCTGGTCGCGGCCTGCAGGAGCGCGACGCCACCGCCGGCGACGATGCCCTCCTC
>NZ_MAXA01000213.1 GCF_001854695.1 Parafrankia soli | reverse complement strand
ACCGGAAGCCCTACACACCAGGGCGATCAACACACCACAAGATCAAAGAGTCACACGTTCAGGACACCGCACGAACGTGCGGAGTACAGGGGGGCACGCGGCGGCGGGCGGCGTGGCTTCAGTCCTGTTCCTCGTAGGCGTCGAAGACGCAGAGTAGCCATTCGTCGCGGAAAGTCTGTTCCCGCACCAGCGCGAATCCCGCGTGGTTCGCCGCGTCGATGACGGCGGTGACCAGACCGAGATCGAGAGCGTTGAAGACCGGGGTGATGCGCACGGCCAGTATCACCTGGTCACGGTGCGCGCTGAAAACGTGATCGGGGTCCAGGTCCTCGATGGACTCGACGACACCGGTCGGCTGGTCGGATACCACGACGGAACTCTACGGCGCGGGCACGATGGACGGTGTGCGCACCCCGATACCCGATCGAGACACCTACCTGGTCGAATGGGCCGCGCTACACGGCGGGTACGACCCCCGAAGCGGCGCGCGCATGATCCGGATCTGGCTCGATCTGGTGTATCGCCTGGCCAGGCCGCTGGCCGCGGCCGGCGTCAGTCCGGGCGCGGTGACGGCGGCGACGGTCGCCGCCACCACGCCGGTGATTCCCGCCGCATGGGCGGGAGGCCGTTGGGTGCTGGTCTGCCCACTCGTCGTCGTGGCCGGCGGCCTGCTGGACAATCTCGACGGCGCGGTCGCCGTGCTKCGCGCCCGGGTGACGAGCTGGGGCTACGTGCTCGACTCGGCCGCCGACCGGGTCTGCGACGCCTGCCACCTGCTCGCGCTCTGGCTGGTCGGGGCACCGGTCGCGCTGGTCGTGTCGGCGGGCGGCGCGATGATGATGCTCGAGTACGTGCGGGCCCGCGCGGCCGGTGCCGGGCACGGTGAGATCGGCACCGTGACGGTGGGGGAGCGGCCGACCAGGATCATTCTCGCGGCGGTGGGTCTCGCGCTGGCCGGGGCCGTCCCAGCACATGCGGCCGCGGTGGCCACGGTCGCCGCGGCGGCCACGCTGGTGGTGTGCGTCGTCGGGCTCGTCCAGTACCTCGTCTCGGTGCGGTCGGTGCTGTCGGCGGGCGGCGGGGTCAGGCCGGGCCGATGAGATCGGCGACGATCTTCGCGGAGAGCGTGACCAGCGGCAGCCCGCCGCCCGGATGGGCCGAGCCGCCGACCAGGAACAACCCGGGCACCGGCGAGCGGTTGCGCGGGCGTAGGAACGCCGACCGCGGCCCGTTGGAGGACACGCCGTAGATCGAGCCGCCCACGGCGCCGGTCGCGCGTGCGAGGTCGGCCGGCGAGATCGTCCGGTACCAGCGCACCCGGGCGCGGACGTCGAGCCCACGTGAGGCCAGCACCTCGAGGATGCGGCGGGCGTAGGCGTCGGCGAGCCCGGGCCGGTCCCAGTCCACACCGGGACCCCGCGGTCCGGCAGTGGCGGCAGTGGCGGCGGCGTGCGGGCTGGCGTTCACCAGGACGAACCACGCCTCGTCGCCCGGCGGTGCGGTTGCCGGGTCGTCCGGCGCGGCGATGTAGACGGTCGGATCCCAGGCCAGCCGGCCGCCGAAGACCGCGTTGAACTCGTCTTCGTAGTCGGCGGGGAACAGCACGGTGTGGTGGGCCAGGCCCGGCGTCCGCCCGCGCAGTGCCAGCAGCAGGACGAAACCGGACAGCGACGGCGCCAGCCGCCGGATCCGCCGCCGGCTGGCCGGATGGTCGACGAGCGGGCGCGGGCCGGCCCGCCCGGGCGCCGCGGGCGGTGCGCCGTCGTAGAGCCGGGCCGCGTCGACGTCGGACACGACCAGGTCGGCACCCAGCAGCGTTCCGTCGGCCAGGCGGACGCCGTCCACCCGCCCCCCCGGCGTGCGGGTGATCCGTGCGACCGGCGCGCCGGTGCGGATCACCGCGCCGCGCTCGGCCGCCCGCTCGGCGATCGCCTGCCCGAGCAGCCGCAGCCCGCCCGGGACGTACCAGCCGCCGAACCGTCGCTCCACGTGCGGGACCGTGACCAGCGCGGCCGGCGCCCGGCGCGGATCCGAGCCGGTGTAGGTCGCGTACCGGTCCAGCATCATGCGCAGCCGCGGATCGGTGAGGTGACGGCGCCCGATACCGCGCAGGGTGGTGCCGGGTGCGACGGTGGCCAGCCCCAGCGGGCGGCGCGCGGCGGTCCGCGCCAGCGCCGCGGCCGAGACCGGGCTGCGCAGGAAGGGCTGTTCGGACACCGCCCAGACCCGGCGGGCGCGCTCGTCGAGGCGCCGCCACTGGGCCCCGGCCCCGGCGCCCAGCCTCGCGTCCAGCTCCGCGTGGAACGCGGCGTCGTCGGCGTGCGCGGTCACCGCCGCCCCGTCGGCGAACCGGTAGGCGGCGATCGGGTCGAGGCGGCGCAGCGTGAGCTGCTCGCCGAGCGGCCCGCCGGTGGCGGCGAACAGCTCCTCGAACACCTCGGGCATCGTCAGCAGGGACGGGCCGGTGTCGAACCCGTAGCCGTCGCGTTCGTACCAGCCGAGCTTGCCGCCGATCCGCTCCGCCGCCTCGCAGACGGTGACCCGGTGCCCGGCGGCGGCGAGCCGAGCGGCGGCCGCGAGCCCGCCGACGCCCGCCCCGACCACGACGACCGTCGCCACGGCTCCGAGCCTATGCGCGGTCGTCCGCTCCCGGTCGGTGGCCCGTTCAGCGCGCGGCCTTTCCAACGGATGGTGCCGTGCCGGTGCCGCCACCAGGACAGCGCCGTCAGGTAGCCGAGCAGGCAGACGGAGACCGGATGGGCCGCCGCGTCCGGCCAGGCACGGCCGCCGGTGCGCCGGGCCGCGATCAGCCGGCTCACCGTGCCGGCCAGCAGGCCGACGAGCCCCGCGCGTGACCCGCGCGCCGCGGCGACCGCCGGGCCGACGAAGAGCCATCCGAGCACGGCCAGCTGACCCACGCTGGCCGCCGGGGTGCCGCCCGCGGCCCACAGCGACTTGGCGTAGCCGTCCCGCAGTGGCTGCCAGCCGTCGTACATCCAGGTGACCGCCAGCTCGGTGCCGTCGGCGACCACACCGCGCCCGCCGGAGCGCTTGACCGCGCGCAGCAGCTCGATGTCGTCCAGCACGGCGCCGCCGACCGCGCCGTGCCCGCCGGCCCGGCGGTAGGCCGCCGCGTCCACGCAGAGGAACTGGCCGTTGGCCGCGGCCAGCGACGGGCGGGCGGAGCGCTCGGCGGCGCGCAGCGGGAGCAGCGCCAGCCACGACCATTGCAACAGCGGCTGCACGAGCCGTTCGGCCGCCCCGGCGGCGACCTGCCGCGGGTAGGGCGAGACGAGGTCCAGGCCCGATCCGCGCAGCAGGCCCACGGCCCGGGCGAGGCCGTCCGGGGCGAGGGTGACGTCGGCGTCGACGAAGACCAGCACGGTGCCGGTGGCCTGGCGCGTCGCCCGGGCGCAGGCGTGGGGCTTGCCCAGCCAGCCGTCCGGCGGCTCCGGTCCGGTCAGCACCCGCAGGCGCCGGTCCCGCTCGGCGAGCCGGCGCAGGATCACGCCCGTGCCGTCCGTCGAGCCGTCGTCGTAGACGATCACCTCGAGGTCGGCGACGTCGCGGGAGCCGAGCAGAGCAGTCAGGCAGGTGCGCACCCGCGCCGCCTCGTCCCGCACGGGCAGGATCACGCTGACCCGCTCCCGCACCGGGACGGCCGGCGCCGGGACGCGCAGCAGCGCCGCGTTCACCGCCGTGTGCGCCGCGACGGCGACGGCTCCGGCCGCCCCGGAACGCACCAGCGCCGTTGCCAGTCGGCCTCCGTTCACAGCTCAGAGCGTGCCAGGTCCCGTTCGCGGGCGGTGCCGGCCCACCCGCGGGCCGCGTCGCGGCGGCCGAGCAGCACGGTGAGGCCGAGCAGCGAGCCCATCGCGGCACCGCCGGCGAGCGCCACCCCGGGACGGCCGAAGAAGGCGAGGTTGGCCAGCGCCGACGAGGCGCAGGTCCAGCCAAGCAGGGCCATCGGCACCCGGTCGGCGGAGGGCGCGGCGGTGGCGGTCCGGGCGGTGGCGGGCAGGGCGGCCAGCGCGCCGGTGAGCAGCGTGCCGACGAGCAGCCATCCGGCCGCGTTGCTGAGTGGGATGCCGTTGAGCGCGGGACCGCCGGAGGACCACGCCCAGTAGCCCTCGGCGACCATCTGCGGGTCGAGGAACAGATCCCAGGCGGTGAGCGTGGCGCCGCCGACCAGCGCCGTCACTGCCCAGCGCGCGGCCGGTGCCCGCACCAGCGAGCGGGCGCAGCGGCGGCCGAGCACCAGCGCCGGCAGGCCCATCATCGCCCAGGCCAGCGGCACGACGACCGGGACGCGGGCCACATCGGGGCCGAGCGCGGAGCCGTACGCGTAGTGGCCGAACGGCCAGCCGGTACGCAGGCCGACCGACTCGGCCAGCAGGCCGGTGCCGGCGGCCAGCGCCGTCGCGGCCGCGGCCCACGCGGGCCCGTGGACGGCGGCCGCATGGCTCACCGCCGCCGCGAGGAAGGCCAGGACCGACAGCACCGTCACGGCCGCCCGCCTGTCCCCGGAGGTCAGCGGATAGGTGATCTGGAGCGCGACGGCCACCGCGGTGGCGAGCCAGGGCAGCACGGCCGCGGCCCGCCCCGCAGGGGCGGCTGGAGGTGGATCGGCCCGCCCCGCAGGGGCGGCCGGAGGTGGATCGGAACCGGCTGGTCCCGACCGGCTCACGGCACCCGGGCGGGCTGGCCTGCCGGAGCGGAGCGCGGCGGGTCGTCGGCGTCCCGCCCGGGCAACTCCTTGCCGAGCACGGCGTACTCGGTACCGCTTCCGGGGAACTGGAAGTGCGACAGCAGGGGCACGAATCCCTCGCTGGCGTACAGCCGGCGCGCGCGGCTGCCGGGCAGCTCGAGCGCGGAGAGCGCCGCCGTGCGGTGCGGGACGTCCCGCAGCAGCTCCCGCAGCAGGTCACGGCCGATGCCGCGGCCCTGGTAACCGGGCAGCACGTGCAGCTCGACGACCTCGATGCAGTCGGCGAGCCAGTGCGCCGCGGTCCCCTCCGGCAGCGCGCCGGCGACGACGTCGTGCCACCACTGGCCGTTCTTGCCGGGCAGGCCGTAGGTCATGCCGACCAGCTCGTCGTCCGGGGTCACCGCGGCGACGGCGCGCAGGTCACGGCGGTCGAAGTGACGGCGCGCGTGCGTCGCCCTGTCCCGGGCGGCGCGCACCGGGTCGTCCTCGTGGTGGTCGAGGAACGCGGCCTTGTACACGGCGATGACGTCGTCGAGCCGGGCCCGCATCCGGGCCGGTGACCACCGCACGATTCGGACGTCGGTCAACAGCCTTGCCTCCTGTCGCGCCGGGCCATCCGACGATAACGCGCGGCGCGAGGCCACCGCCCGTCGGCCGGAACGGGTCTGGCAAACAGTGCTATAGCCGACCCCCGCCGACGGGCAGCCCGGTCCGGTCACCGGCCATGGCCAGCTGTGCCCACCACGGGTGGCCGTCGAGCAGGTCGGCCACCAGGTCCGCGAGGGCCGGCGCCTGGACGGCTCCGCCCGCGTTCGTCCCGGCCGCGACGACGATCCGCCCGCCGAGCTCCGCCGGGGCGTCGACCACCGGCAGGCCGTCCGCGGTCATCGGCCGCTCGCAGGTGCGCACCTCGCGGACGTCCAGCCGCCCGTCGGGCCCGCGCAGCGCGGGGAAGAGATCGCCGATGGCCACGGTGAGCGCTGTGACGAGCTCCTCGACGGCCCCTGCGACGCCACCACCGCCCGCTTCGGTGTCGCTGTCGGCCGGGATGAGGCGCGCGCCGCGCCAGGACGCCAGGCCGAGGTACCCGAAGCCACCGCTGACGTGGATCACCGACTGGTCGGCGGCGGGCGTCACGTTGATCACACCGAGCGGATCGCCCGCGTGGATCTTCAACGGTCGGGCCACGCCCGGGTTCGGCAGGGTCAGCGACACCCCGAGCACGTTGGCGACGCAGCCGGCGTCAGGCCAGCGCCCCCCGAGCAGCCGGTACAGGTCACGGCCGCCGACGGTGAGGACGACCCGGCCGGCCGGCACGACCGTGCCGTCGCCGAGCTCCACCTCGACCGCCGCGCCGGTGGGCCGCAGCCCGCGGACCGCGGCCGACGCGACGACCGGCACGCCCCGGCCGCGCAGCAGGTCGGCGAGCGCACCGGCCAGGTCGTGGACGGCCACGGCGCACCCGTCGACCTCGACGGCCCCGCCGCCGGACCGGCGGTCGGACCGACAGTCGGGTCCGGCGCCGAGCCCCGCGGCGAGGGCGGGCCAGTGCCGGCGGACCGCCGCGGCGTCCAGGTCGGTGGTGTCGTCGTTCGCCCGGGTCTGCAGCGTGCGGCCGGCGGCGAGCCCGGCGTCGTCGAGGTAGACCCGGGCCAGCCGGTTCCCCCGCAGGCAGGCGCCGAGGTCGTCGGGACGGTCCTGGAAGATCTCCTCCCACCGCCGCAGCCCCAGCCGATTGAGCGCGATCACCGCCTCGGTGGCGAGGGCGCGCATCCCCGGCCGGTCGGTGAACTGCTCGAACGCCTCGGCCCAGGCGGCCTCGGGCGCCGAGAGCGATTCCGGCGGGCGCAGCCGCCATCCGCCATCCGTCGGGGTCCGGGCGAGGACCCCGGCGCGGGTGGCGTCGGCGTGCGGCAGAGTCTCGGTCGTCGACAGGTGACGTCCGTTGGTGCCGGCGAAGGTGGTGCCCTGCTCGTCGACCCGGCGGCGGTCGGCCGGCGCCGCGTCGAGGACCACGACCCGCCGCCCGGCCTCGTGCAGCCGCAGCGCCACGGTCAGGCCCACGATCCCGCCGCCGACCACCACGACGGCCTCGGCCTCGGCCCGGCTCGGCCCGGCGGGTGGGCGTGGGAGCTCCCGCCGGTCGTCGAGATCGAGGCGGGCGAGGGCGGTCAGGACGGCCTGGTCGAGATCGGCCGCGCACTCCGGCGCGCGCATCGCGGCCGACACGAGGGTGAAGCCGGGCCGGACCCGCGGCGGGTCGTCCGGGTCGTACCGGCCCGCCAGCAGCGCTCGCACCGGGTCCAACAGCCGTGGGGCGTTGTCCAGGACGACCTCGAGATCGAGCTGGTCGAAGGCCGCCGTCAGCGCCTGCCCGGTGAACACGTCGGGCTCGCACACCGAGACGATCCGGTGGCCGCCGAACCGCTTGAGCCGTTCGGCCCCGATGAGGCCGGCGGTGGGATGCTCCCCGCCCGTGGTCAGCGGGACGGCGAGCCCGAGCAGGTCGGCCGCGTCGAGCACGGACTCGACGTCCCGGGCCGCCCGGATGCGTCCCGCCGGCAGCCGCCTGGCCGCCAGCCAGCGGTCGAGGGCGCCGGCGCCGGCGGCCAGCGACGGGCTGTACACGATCACGTCGTGGCCGCGGGCCACCGCCTCGCGCGCGACGCGGCTGTTGATGTCACCGCTGCCGATCAGCCCCACCGTCGGCGGCCGTGGGCGGTGGCCCGCGGCGCGGCGGGGCGCGAGGAGCTCGTCCGCCATGAACCGGGCGACGTGCCGGGCGTTGACCTCCGGGGTGTTGCGTACGGTCACGCCGAGCTCCGCGGCCGCGTCGGTGTCGATCTCGGCCAGTGACGTCCCGCGGCGGATCACCGCCAGCGCGCGCCGGTCCGGTGTCCTCCGCATGGCCTGCGCCCACCGGTGCAGCGCGTCGCCCGGAACGTGGTTGGCCCCGACGACGAGAGTGTGCGGCCGGTGTTCGGTCAGCGCCGCGGGCAGGTCTGCGGGCCGTCCGGCGAGCTCCGGGAGCAGCACCGCGCCGGCCCGGATGGCCAGCCCGGCGACCCGGGCGGTCACCGCCGTCGCGATGAGGGTCCGCCGCCCGGCCGGGGCGGCGTCGGTGGTGCTCCCGGCCGGTCTCCCGCGCGCGGCGAGCGGGGCGGAGGGGTCGAGGGACCTTGGCATGCGAGTTACGCCACCCGGGTTGGATCGAACGCGGCCGGCCGCGACCGTCGTGGTCGGCGGCGGTGCGTGGTCGGCGGGAACGGAGCGGGAAACGGACAGTGGGGGGACGGAGCGGGAACAGAGCGGGGAATGCTGGGACATGGGGTGGTGGAGGCACGGGGCGGTGGGCGMCCAGGGGCACCGGGCGCGCCGGGCGCCGGCCGTCCCGTCATCGGTCGTCCCGTCATCGGTCGTCCCGCCGCCGGCCGCCCTGCCGCCGGCCGCCCTGCCGGCGTCAGTCCGGTCGGCGTCCGCGTGCGCGGGACCCACATTCGCGCAGGATCTTCAACGGGTTGTCAAAGGATGATCGGCCTTCCCTGCGGACGGCGGGATGTCGAGCGGGTTCACACCCCCGATCGTCCCGCGTGAGCCCAGCACGACAAAACGGGCGAACAGCTCCTCGGCGTACCAGCCCGCCGGGGGGGTCCGCCGCACCGCCGCGGCGTGCGCCGGCCCCTGGTAGGCGAACGCGCGCAGCGCCGTGACGTCCCGCCACAGGCTGAAGGTGCCCTGCAGGCCGATCGGCGCCTCGCCGATGCCCGCGGCGAACAGCAGCCCGCCGGCGCCGCGCAGCTCCGCCGCGACCGGCGGGACGGCCCGCCAGAACGCCACGGCCTGCCGCGGCGCGAGCCGGGCCCGGGTGACAGCCGCCACCGGCCCCCCGCCGTGTTCCCCGCCGTGTTTTCCACGGTGCTCGCCGTCGGGGCGGCGGTGGCTCGCCGGGCCACCGGGACGGCCCCCGAACGGCGCACGGCCCGACCACCGCCCCCGGGAGGCCACCGGGCGCAGCTCCACCCGCCAGCGCTCGTCCGCGATGCCGGCCCATGACCGGATTGTCCTGGAGCGCTCGAAGCCCCGGGCCGCCGAGGGTGTGTCCCACACCGCCAGCAGCGCCCACCGCAGCGGGTCGGCGTCGAGCGGGGTGAACCGGTGGCTCGAGCCGGTGCCCAGCAGCTTGCCGAACGTCAGCCCGGACGTCCGCCGCAGCGTGGGCCGGTCGAGCGCCATGCGCGCGGCGGCGTGCCCCGCCCGCCGGCGCGGGACGTGCCAGAAATCGACGGTGACGAGCACGTCACGGCACCGATCGGGGCGACGGCAGCGGGCCTGTCGGCCCAGGGCCCGCCGGGCCAGGAGCCGCCGGCCCGGAGGCGGGCGGCCCGGCGGCGGGCGGAGTGGGCGCGGGCGGCGGGGGGCGCATCGGCGCGAGCCGCAGCGGCGGGCCGTCCGGCGCGGGGGCCGTGGTCTGTGGGCCGTACTTCTTCGCGAAGGCGTCCGCGGCGCCGTCACGCCCCTCCCAGGCCGGCACGACCCGGCACCGGTGCAGCTCGGTGAGCGGGTGGCGGCCGGTGCCGCCGATCTCGGTGACGAGGCCGTCGGCGCCGCCGTCGTGGACGAGCCGGGTCAGCTCCTCGTCGGCCAGGTAGACCGTGTCGCCCAGCCGCGCGTACCTCGCCTGAATCGTGCGGGCGTCCCGGTCGGGGCCGTGGGTGCGCAGGATGCGCAGCGGGACCCGGAGATAGTCGTCGAGGCTGACACTGCGGTCGGGATGCCAGATCTTCTCGAAGTGCTGCTCGACGAACTGGACGAGGGTCGAGGAGATCGCCGCCTCGTGCTGGGTCGTGGCTGCCGACGAGTGCCCGAACGGGAAGGTCGAGATCAGGGCCCCGCTGTCCCACCGGTGGTAGGTCGTCAGTGGCTGGTCGCCATAGATCCGCACGGAGAGCCGGGGCCGCAGCGCGGGGACCAGCCGCGCCCGCACGGTGTCGAGCACGCGCAGGTTCGCCCTGATCACATTCGGGACGTCGATGCTGTGCAGCAGGTCCTCGGCCCGGCCGGCCGCGGGCGGGGAGTCGGGGTCCAGGAGCAGGATCTGCACCATCGCCCCCGCGTCGACCGCGGTGAGCAGAGCCTCGGCGAAGGCCTCGACGTGCGCCGGGGCCAGCAGGTCCGTCCACGTGTTGAGCAGGCGGACGCTGCGCCGGCTCGTGGCGACCCGTCCGATGAAGTAGGCCGGGTCGAAGTCGCCGAGCAGCCGGCCGCTGGCGAACTGGGTCGGCGCGGTGCTCGCCGGGCGGGTCAGCCGCGACTCGGCCGCGGCGAGCTCGGTGGAACCGTGCTGGCGCAGCAGGGTGACCGCCTGCTGCCAGGACCGGCGCGCGGCGAGATGATCGTCGAGGCGCGCCAGGATGTCGCCCCGCCGGACCAGGATCCGCGGCTCCCACAGGATGTCGGGCAGCGCGCTCAGCAGCGGCAGGCTCTCGTTGTAGTGGGCCAGGGCGCGTTCCGGCCGGTGCCGGTGCAGGTCGCCGAGCCGGCGCAGCGCGAGGGCTTCCAGCGACCGGCTGGTCAGCTCGCGCGCGATCGACAGGCTGATCGACAGGCAGGTGATGCCCTCGCCCAGCTCGTCGCGGTCGCCGTGCGCCATCGCCAGGCAGATCAGCGCCTCGGCCTCCGCGCGCCGCGCGCCGCCGCGGCGGGTCAGCGCCAGGCACTGCTCGAAGTGCTCCACCGCGCCCTCGGCGTCCCCGCGCCCGCGCGCGGCGTCGGCCAGCCCGTGCAGGGTGCGGGCCTCGCCGAGCGCGTCGTCGTACTCGACGAAGATCGAACGGGCACGTTCCAGGCGCTCGGTCGCGAGGTCGAGGTGGTCGGCGGCGCGGGCACCGAGGACGGCCGCCGGCTCCCCGTCGTTGTCGGCACCGGGCGCGTCCAGCCGCCAGAAGGCGTGCTCGAAGGCGAGGGTGATGTCGCGTTCGCCCAGGCCGCACAGCAGGACCGCCTCGGCCAGCCGGTTGCCGCGCCGCCGCGCCGCCGCGAGCGCGAGGGTGTGGATCCGCTCCCAGTCCGACCAGTGCGCGCCGAAGGCGCAGAACTCGGCGGCCTCGATCGCGAGCAGCCAGGTCGGCTCGTCGAGGCCGTGCCGGTGCGCCTGGTCGACGAGGGCCAGCAGGTTGACCCGCTCGCCGCCGAACCACAGCAGCGGCTGGGCGGTGAGCGCCGCGACCACGTCCGGGTCGACGGCGTGGCCCGGTCCACCGGAGCCGCCCGCGGCGGGGGTGTGGGCGGCGGGCTCGATGGTGCGCGCGGTGCCCGGCGCGAACTCGTCGACCGCGCCGCGCAGCACCGCCAGATAGGCGTACAGCAGCCGGTCGAGGGCCTGCGCGTGCTCGGGAGCCAGCCGCGGCACCTGGGCTGCCGGCGCCGCTCCGGTGTCCGTGCCTGTGGGGGCGGCGCGCGGGACGTCGGTGGTCGCCGTCCGGGTGAAGCCCGGGCCCGGGGGGACGGTGGGGTGGGCCGCGCCGGCGGACGCCTCGTTCTTCTCCCGGGCGAAGACCCGGAGCAGGTCATGGAACCGGTACCGCTCGGTGCCGGCCCGGTCGACACCGCGGCGTTCGAGCAGCTGGGCGTCGACGAGGCGGTCCACGACGTCCTCGGCCTCGTCCAGGCCGACGTCCAGGACGGCGGCGGCGGCCCACGGGGCGAAGTCGGCCAGCTCGGGCAGCGCCAGCAGGCGGAACGCCCGCTGCTCGTCGGCGGGGCGGCCCTCGTAGCTGAGCCCGAAGCTGGCGCGGACCTCGAGGTCGCCCGCCTCCAGCCAGGACAGCCTGTCCCGCTCGTTGGCCAGCCGGGAGGCCAGCCGCGTCAGCCGCCAGTGCGGGTGGGCGGCCAGCTTGCGCCCCGCGATCTGGATGGCGAGCGGCAGGTACCCGCACAGCCCCACGATGTCGCGTGCCGCCTCCGGCTCCGCGCTCACCCGCCGCTCGTCGACCACCCTGGAGAGCAGCTCCACGGCGTCGCCGGGGTGCAGGACGTCGACCATCCAGTAGGAGGGGGTCAGCCCGTGCATCCGCGAGCGGCTGGTGACGATGACCACGCTGCCGGGGCTGGTCGGGAGCAGCGGGCGGATCTGCGCCTCGTTCGCCGCGTTGTCCAGCAGGATCAGCACCCGGCGGTTGACCAGCAGCGACCGGTACACCTCGACCAGATGGTCGGGGTCGGAGGGAACCGCGGCCCGACTTACCCCCATCGCCTGGACGAAGCGGCCCAGCACGCGGTGCGGGTCGAGCGGTTCGCTGGTGCCGCGCAGGTCCACGTACAGGGCGTCGGCGAACTGGGCGCGGACGCGGTGGGCCACGTACACCGCGAGCGCGGTCTTCCCCGCCCCGGCCTTGCCGGCGATCGCGGCGACGACCGTCCCCTTCGCGCCCGCCACCGGGTCGGTGAGGGTGGCCAGGATCTGGTTCCGGATCGTGTCGCGGCCGGTGAACTCCTCGATGTCGGGCGGGAGCTGGTAGACGCCCTGCCCGGTGGGCGGCGCCGACACCGGCCGGCCCAGCGCACGTGGCGGCGTCCAGGCCAGGCCCGGATCGGCGCGCAGGACGTCCTCCTGGAGCCGTTGCAGCAGCGGGGATTCCAGACCGAGATCGTGGAGTGCCTCAAGGCCTTCCCGGCAGGCCCGGGCGGCGTCCTCGGTGCGTCCGTCGCGGTAGAACGCGAGAACAAGCTCCCGGCGCAGCCCGTCGTCGTGCGGATGTCTCGTGACGAGCATCCGCAGATCACCGATGACCTCGCGGTGTCGGCCCAGCGACAGATCGGCTGAGATTCGCGTCTTCTGGATGTCAAGGTGAAGCTCTGTCAGTTTTTCGACGTAGCCCGTTGCGAAGGGATAGTCGACGAGATCGACCAACGGTTGGCCGCGCCAGAGCGCCTGCGCCTCCTGCAACGGCGCGATGGCGCTGACCGGGTCGCCGTCCTCGATGGCGCGCCGGCCCTGCTCCAACAGCCGCCGGGCGCGTTCGGCGTCGATCTGCGCCGGCCCCACATCGAGCAGATAACCGGCTCCCCGGCGGATGAGCACCTGGGCTGAGCTGGGGCTCTCCAGCCGGCGGCGCAGCTCGCTGACGTGCGTCCGCAGGGTGGCGAGTGCCCTTTCCGGGGCTGGTTCGCTCCAGATCACCTCGATCAGGCGCTGGGTGGACAGCACCTGCCCGGCCTCGAGCAGCAGCGCCGCGAGCAGCACCTTTCGCTGGGTGCCGCCGAGCACGACGGGAACACCGCCCGCGGTGACCTCCAACGGCCCCAGGACGGCGAACTGGAGCCGGTCCGGATCGGGCATCTGGTCCTCTCGGGAGAATGCGGTCGCCGGTGTGGTGCGCCGGCGGTGTTCGTCCTTCTGATTCTGCCTTTCCCGCGGCGGGCCGTGGCGGACACCGGGACAACCGCGGAATCGTCGCGCGTGCGATTCGACRCTTTCAACTCCGGGTCAACGGCAGTCGTGATCGGGTGTGTACCGGTTGTTGATCGGTCCGGGGTGCACTCGTTGTCGAGAGCCATACCGGGCCGCCGCGCATTTCGGCGGGGGGTGTTCGGGGTCCCGCGGTGGCTGGAGGGAGGGTGTCGATCATGTCGATCTTCGAGTTCTCGGGCATCGGAGCGGTGACGGGTGCGTCCCGCGGCGGAGCGGACGAGGCACCGGATCACCGCCGCCGTGACGGCGGCGCGCGGCGGGCGGCCGCGGACCGGGCTGACGTGAGCCGGGTGGAGGCGGGCCGGGCGGGTGCCGAGGGGGCCGGCGCGGGCCGCCGCGGGGTGGCGCCCGGCCTTGCCGCGCGGCTCGACGGCCTGCTGCCGCTGGAGGTGGGCTACGACTTCGTGTCGGGCACCCGCAACCAGGTGTGGGTGCGCGGTGACCGGGCGGCCGTCCTCGAGAGGTGGCATCGGGACGGCGGGGTGGAGCTCATGGTCGCCGACCGCCCGTTCCGGCTGGAGTCGGACCTCGACGGCGTGGGGGTGCGGGTGGTCGATCCGGTGGCGCGGCTGCCGCTCGCCGCATTCCGGCCCCGGCCGCGGGGCGGCCTGGTCGACCTCGCGGACGGCTCCACGCTGCGCTGGCTGCGCCCGCGCCGCCGGGCCGCCGGGTACGTCTTCGAACGCGGATTCGTCGGCTGGCGGAACGCCAACATCGTCCGGTTCGCGCACGACGGGGTCGCGATCGTGCTGGTTGACCCGTCCGACCTGACGCGCCATCGCCCGCCGGTGGCCCGCCCGGACTTCGGCGCCGCGACGGTGGCCGACCCACGCCGGGGCTGGGTGCCCGAGGTCACGGTGCTCGTGCTGCTCGGCTGGTTCCTCCTGCTGCTGGAGGACGACCCGGTGCCTCCGGCGCCCGCCTACCCCGATCTCGACCCGTCCGCGTGGCGCGCCACGCCGGCGGGTTGACGGCCGGCCGGCCCGGGATTATCTTCGAACATGCGTTCGATGTCGGGGTGGCCCGGCATCACGTGATCTGGCATCACGCGGTTCGGCATCACGCGGTTCGGCATCGGAGAGGTGATCCCAGTGGGTGCGGTTCGGCGAAGCACTGTCAGTGGGTTCGGAGTGGCCGGCGACCAGAGCGCGGTGGGCCGCCAGGGCACGGTGAGCCGTCACGACGGTCCCGGTCCGCGCGGGCCGGTCCCCGGGCAGCTTCCGGGCCGGACGATGCTCCCCGCCTCGGGGCTCCCGCGGCGCTCCCGGGACGAGCTCCTCACCTCGGCCCGGCGCGGGCTGGCCGAGGCGGCCTTCACCCGCCCGGCGGCTGAGCGTTACGCGTTGGCGCATCTCGCCGCCCTGCGGGCCGCGGCCGCCGTTCTCGCCGCCCGCGCGCAGCCCCGCCCGGGTCGTCGGGGCCGCCCGGTGAGCGCGTGGCGGCTGCTCGCGCTGGTGGCCCCCGAGCTCGAGGAGTGGTCGGCGTTCTTCGCCGCGGGTGCCGGGCGGCGGGCCGCGGCCGAGGCCGGGCTCGCCGTCGTGACGACCAGGGACGCCGACGACCTCGTCCGCCAGGTGGAGATCTTCCTCGGGCTCGTCGAGGCGGCGCTCGGCGTGCCCTCCCAGCCCTCGTTGGCGCAGGCCGCGTCCCCGTGGGGTTGAAAACTGTTGCCAGTTGAGTGCCAGTTAGCGCTGAGTGGCGCTGTGTGGTGGTGGTGTGAATCTCAAAGAGTGGGCGGCTGTGAACGGGGTCGGGTCGGCACTCGACGGCCCTCGGCGGGAGTTCCTCGCTCTGCTGCGTGACCCGGCGGTGACGACGATCGTCGTCGAGCGTCGTGACGGGTTCGCCTGGTTCGGCGCCGGCTCTGTCGAGGCGGCGCTTGCCGCGTCAGGTCGCGGACTCGTCGTCGTCGACCCGGCCGACCAGGTCGACGATCTTGTCTGGGACATGACGGAGATCCTGACGTCGATGTGTGCCCGGCTCTATGGCCACCAGACCGCCGCGGACCGGGCCGCCCGCGCGGTGGCCGCAGTGCCGTGGACGCTGCCCGCGCTGCGCCTCGCCTGGAACGAGGCCAAGAGCACCGTCGCCCCGTGGTGGTCGGCGTGCTCGAAGGAGGCGTACTCGTCCGGCCTCGACCAGCTCGCCCGCGGGTTGAAGAACTTCACTGATTCCCGCACGGGGAAGCGGAAGGGGAAGCGGGTCGGTTTCCCCCGGTTCAAGAAGCGTGGCAGGGCCCGCGACTCGTTCCGGTACACGACCGGCGCCTACGGCCCGGCCAGCAACCTACAGGTGAAGCTGCCCCGCCTGGGCCGGGTCAAGGTCCACGAGGCGATGGGTGCGCTCACCGGCCGGTTGGCGGCCGGGTCCGCCCGGCTGCTCGGTGCGACCGTGTCGCGCACGGCGGGCCGCTGGTTCGTGGCGTTCACCGTCGAGATCGATCGTGAGATCCCCCAGAACCCGTCGGCCCGCCAACGTGCGGGCGGCGCGGTCGGTGTCGACGCGGGAGTGAAGCACCTCGCTGTCCTGTCGACCGGTGAGCAGGTCGATAACCCCAGGCCACTMACCCGCTCGCTGCGCAGGCTGCGCACTGCGTCCCGGGCCTATGCCCGCTCGAAGCCGGGCAGTGCCGGCCGCCGCCAGCGCGCTGCCGCACTGGGCCACCTGCACGCCCACATTGCCCACCAGCGGCGCGATGGGCTGCACAAGCTCACCACCCGGCTCACGAAGAACCACGACGTGATCGTGGTCGAGGATCTGCATGTCGCCGGGATGGTCCGTAACCGCCGGCTCGCCCGCGCGGTCTCGGACACCGGGATGGCCGAGATCCGGCGCCAACTCACCTACAAGACCGTCTGGTACGGATCGCGGCTCGTCGTCGCGGACCGATGGTATCCGTCGAGTAAGACCTGTTCCGGCTGTGGCTGGCGAAACCCAAGCCTCACCCCGGCCGACCGCACGTTCGCCTGCCAGTCCTGCGGGCTGGTGATCGACCGCGACCTGAACGCCGCGATCAACCTGCGCAACCTCGTCGCCGCCAGTACGTCGGAGACGGAAAACGCCCGTGGAGCCGACCGTAGGACCCAGCCTGCTGGGCGGGTGGCTGTGAAACGGGAACCCGGCACCGCGCGAGCGGGTCAGACCGGGGGTGCCTCACCGAGAGGCGAGGCGGCATGACCGGGCGCTACCAGGCGCTCACATGCAACGGCGGTGGCACTGATCGTGCGCGGCCGGCTGGAGAGCGCGGAAGGCGTGGTGAACATGATCGTCGAGAGCCTGCTGCCGCTGCCGCTGCCGCTGCCGCTGCCGCTGGCGCTGGCGGTGGGCGGGCGCTCCAGGGACTTCCGATGACGCCCCACTGATGACGGCCCACTCTTGCGTCGAGACCCACGTTCGGTCACCATCGGTTACAGCTTGGGGTTTGATGATTACTGAGGGTGGTGGTTTTCGGTGGTGGTCGCTGGTGTGGACGAGCGGCGCGCCGGCCGGGCGGTGCCGAGGCCGCCCTTGGCGCGTTGGCGGCCTGTGGTGGGGCGGCCTGTGGTGGGGCGGCGGCCGGCGGCGGGGCCGTCCGGGCGGGCGCGGCCGATGGAGAGAGGACGGAACACCTGGCTGGTACGGGTCGCCGGGCTCTCGGTGGGCAGCCTCGCCGTCGGCCTGGTCATCGGGTTCCTGCTGCCGCGCTGACGGCCCGCGGTGAAGCCCCCGCCGGAGCCCGCCCCACTGGAGTCCGGCGGGCCAGGGCCGTCCGACAGTCGGATCCTGCACGTCGACATGGACGCCTTCTACGCCTCGGTCGCGGTGCGGGACGCCCCCGAGCTGCGTGGCCGTCCAGTGATTGTCGGCGGGGGGAACCGGGGTGTGGTGCTCTCCGCGACCTACGAGGCTCGGGCCTTCGGGGTGCGCAGCGCCATGCCGATGGCGCGGGCCCGCGGGCTGTGCCCCACAGCGGTGGTCGTCCCCGCCGATCACGGCCGCTACCGCGAGGTCTCCCGCGCGATCATGGACGTCTTCCGGGACGTGACGCCGCTGGTCGCGCCGATCTCCCTGGACGAGGCGTTCCTCGACGTGGGCGGCGGGCGGCGGCTGTTCGGCACCCCGGTCGACATCGCGCGGGCCATCCGCGGCCGGATCGCGACCGAACAGGGCCTGACCTGCTCGGTGGGGGTGGCGCCGTCGATGTTCGTCGCGAAGATCGCCTCAGCCCGGTGCAAGCCGGACGGCCTGCTGGTGGTGCCCCCCGACGAGGTCCTCGCCTTCCTGCACCCGCTGCCGACCGCGGCGCTGTGGGGGGTCGGGCCGCGGACGGAGCAGGCGCTGACCCGGTTGGGGATACGCACGATCGGCGACATCGCGCGCACGCCCGCCGACACGCTGCGGCGCGCCCTCGGAGCGGGCGCGGGCGGCCACCTGCACGCGCTCGCGCACGGGCGGGACGGCCGCCGCGTCGAGCCCGACGGCGTCGACGTGTCCGTCGGCGCCGAGGAGACCTTCTCCGCCGACCTGGCCGACCCCGAGCGGCTCGCCCGGGAGCTGCTCCGCCTCAGCGGGCGCGTCGCGGCCCGCCTGCGGGCCCGGGGCCAGGCCGCCCGCAAAATCTCGATCAAGGTCCGGCATGCCGACTTCAGCACCGTCACGCGGGCTCGTACCCTCGCCGAGCCGACCGACGTCACCTGGGTGATCTACCGCACCGCGGGCGAGCTGTTCGACGAGCTCAGGGCCACATCCCGCCCGCTGGTGCGCCTGCTCGGGGTGCGGGCGGCCCGGCTGTCCGCCGCCGGGCGGACGAGCCACCAACTGGCGTTCGACGAGCGGCCGTCAGGCTGGGCCGAGGTCGACCGGGCCACCGACGGCGCCCGCCGGCGGTTCGGGGAGGAGTCCGTCCGGCCCGCGTCGCTGCTGCCCGACCGCCCGCGGCGCCCGGCTCCTCCCCGTGAGTGGGGGCCCGGCCGAGTGTGAATCCGGTGTCCTGGAAGGCTCGAACGCCCCTGGAACGGCCGCGGCCACGATCACCGAACGGCATGATCGTACGATGAGCATGGCATGAACCCCGCTGGCCCGGGCAGGAGCCCAGTACGCCGAATAGCTCTGGTCGGAGTGGGTTCGAACCGGCTTGGACACAGCATGACCTGTTGCCTACCGCCTCGGCCCCGCACATGCCTATTCTTGGGTGTCAGGTTCCGTCCGGCGGGCCTGAAGGTCGTGGGAGGAGCGTCGATGCCGCTCTCGGAGAACGAGCAGCGCCTACTGGAGCAGATCGAGCGCGCTCTCGTCGAGGACGATCCCAAGTTCGCGAGCACGGTCCGGTCGACGAACCCCAGGACCTACCTCCTGCGGCGCGTGCGGCGCAGCGGGGTCCTGTTCGCGCTCGGTCTCGTCGTCCTGGTCGTGGGTGTGGTCCTCAACCAGGTACCCCTCACCGTGATCCTGGGGATCCTGGGGTTCCTGATGATGCTCTTCGCGGCACTGCGGGGGGCGGCCGACCTGCGTCGGATCAGCGGCCGGGGCAATGACGTCGGTCGTCGCCCGCACGGGTCGAAATCCAGGCCCGGTTCCGGCGGCCGGTCGCGCCCGGCGCGGCAGTCGTTCATGGAACGGGTGGAGGAGCGGTGGCGCCGCCGCTGGGAGGACCGTCCCTGATCGGGACCGCTCCCGGAGCCCGGCCAGGCTGAGCCCGGCGGTGAGCCGATCTCAGCCTGGTGGCTCACACGGGTTCTCGCTCGAGCCCGGTCTCGCTCGAGCCCGGTCTCGGCCGGGCTCGGGCTGGCGCGATCTCAGGCGGGCGGCTGCGGCGGGTGTGTCCGCCCGCCGGCGGAGGCACCGACCCCGGCCTCTTGGTCGTCGTCGGCGCCGTTGTCCGGCGGGTCACCGGCCCGGTGCCGGATGCGCCCGAGAACATCGCGCACCGGGATCTCCCGCGCCCGCTGCATCATCGACGGCGGGGCCACCGTCGCCATCGCGCGGCGGCCCCGGGGCGCGACCGACCACAGCACCCGGCGGGCCAGAGCCAGGTCGGCCAGGACGTCCACGCCCGGATCGGGCGCGGCCATCCTGGCGGGGGCGTAACGGGCCCGCTCCTGGGCCATTGCCATCCGGATCAGGGCCTGCCGGGCGGCGTCGACCTCCGCCGACCCGGCTTCGGGGCCGGCCTCGAGGTAGGCGATGAGCCGCTGCGCGCCCGAGCGCGGTGAGTCGCTCGTCCGCAGGTGGATGCCGAGGTCGGCGGCCACGTCGACCAACTCGGCCCAGGCCGCGTGCACGCGCGCGACTGCCTCGGCGTCCTGGCGGTCGGGGCCACCCGAGCCCATCCGGCGGCGCCGCAGCGCCACCCTGGACAGGGCCGGGATGCTGAGCAGGACCAGGATCCCGAGACCCAGCCCGACCCAGGGCAGCCAGGAGGGGGGGAAGGCGTCCTTGTGGGTGCCCGCGGCCTTGTCGTCGGCCTCGGCGGTCAGCTCCTCGGCCGCCCCGCCCTGGTCGTCGGGGACGGGCACCGCGCTCGGCGTCGGCTCGACGGCGACATCCCCGTTCCCCTGGGGGACTTCGGCCGGGTCCGGGCCGGTGGTCGGCTCGGTCGTCGACGGGGCGTAGTCCGGGGCCGGGGTCGCGCCGTCCGAGCGGCGGGTCGGCTCGAACGGGAGCCAGCCCAGGGTCGGGAACCAGACCTCGGGCCAGGCGTGTGCCTGCTTGTTGGTGATCACCCAGGTGCCGTCGGCAGCGCGGGTGCCGTGCGTGAAACCGATGGCCACCCGGGCGGGCAGCCCCAGCATCCGCACCAGGACGGTCATTGCGGACGCGAACTGTTCGCAGTACCCGCGCCGGCTCTCGAAGAGGAACTCGCTGAGCGCGCCGTCCTGGACGGTGGGTGCGCCGTTGAGGTCGTAGGTGAACTCCGAGCCGCGCAGGAAGTTCTGGATGGCGAGGACCCGGGCGTAGCCGGTGCTCGCGCCGGTGGTGATCTGGGCGAGCAGTGTCCGCAGCCGTGGGTCGACGTCCGGCGGCAGCTGAGTGACGACGTTCATCGACTCGGGCACCGGGCCGGTGGCGGCGGCGATCTGCTGCGCGGTGGGGTCGGGGACCGCCGCGCTGACGGTGTAGCGCAGCCCGGCGGTGGAGGTGCGGGTGGAGAAGACGGTGCCCGTCGGTTCGGCGAGGCGCCAGTCGCCGGCGAGCCCGCCGAAGTCGGTGGGAATGCCCGGCACGGGCAGGTAACGCTCGGCCATCTCGCCGGAGACCGCCACCGACGCGGTGGTCGAGATCGTGCGGACGCCCCGTTCCGGTCCGGGCAGGCCCTCGCTCACCCGGGCTTCTTTCGTCGCGTTCAGGGCCCGCAGGGTGAAGCGCTGGCCGTCGAAGTTCTCCAAAGCGGTGAGTCGCAGATACTGCGGATTGTCCGTGGTGACGCGCAGGAGCGGGATCTCGCGGTCGTCATGGAGCTGCTGGGAGAGCGAGACGATCGGCTGCACGACGCTCGCCGAGCTCGGGCCGTCGCCCGAGCGCCTGCCGCCGCCGTTGTCGATCACTCCGTGCCCGTCCAGGGAGGGCACCAGCAGTGGCACCGCCGCCGCGATCACCAGCGACCCGACGGCCACCCGGGCACCGAGTGATCCCAGTCCGTTGCGGATGACCCGGGGGGGCCGGTCACCGACCGGGTGGCCCCACCGGGTCACCATCCGGTTGCCGTCCAGCAGCATCAGCGCGACGAAGCCGACCGAGGCGAGGACGAAGGGAAGCGTGCCGACCCCGGCCGGCAGGACGGCGGCCGGCACGACGAACAGGCCGAGCAGCGGCAGGCCGGCCAGCGGGGGCCGGTCCACGACCACCACGATCAGGTCGACCGCCATGACGACCAGGTACACGGCGACGAAGACCAGGACCACCAGGCCGGGCCGTTCCGGCACCGGCACCGCGAGCTCGCCGATGTCGTGCTTGCCGGCCAGCGCCAGCTCGCGCAGCGCCGTCACGGTGGACGGCGTCGGGATCACGCCAAGCAGGGCGGTGTCCCGTGCGCTCACCCTGGTGAGGGTGGTGAGCAGGCCGATCAGGCTGAGGCAGATGCCGGTGGACGCCGGCAGCCGGAACAGGGCGCCGAGCAGCCGGCCCAGCACCGCGGTGCTCACGGCGACCGCCGTCGCGATCAGGACGGGGCCGAACCACCAGCCGAACCCGTCGAACAGCGGGGCCAGCGCGGCGCTGGCGAGTAGACAGGCCATCCCGCCCAGCGCGGCGGAGAACGGCCGTGGGGTCACCATCCGCGACCATTCGGTGGGGGGCCGCCTCCCGTGGTGGCGGGGGTCGCGGGCTCGTGGGGGGAGCCGGGCCGGTACAGCGGGCCGGTCGCGGTCGCGGGCGGGGGTGGTGTCGGGTCGGCGGGGGCCCGGTCCGCCCCACCCTCGGCGGGCGCCGCGCCGCGGCGGGCGTCCCGACCATGCGAGCCGCCGCCCGAGCTGCCGTTGGGCGAGCTGCCGTTGGGCGAGCTGTAGTGGGGGGAGTCGCTGTGGAGCGAGCCGCCGTTCGGCGCCGCGCCGGCCCGGCGGGCGGAGGCGTCGTGGTCCGCGCGGGGGGCGGACCCCGCGTGGGCGGCCGGACCGGTGCCCGACACGGACCCGTACGACACCCGCGCCATGCCGCCGACGGCGTTCCCGACGGCGAACCGGCGCCCGGCCGACGCGCCCGGACGGAAGATCTGCGGCCAGGTGTCGGCGAGGCGGGCCCCGGCACCCGCGACCAGGACGGTCCAGCCGTGCCTGGTCAGGGTGTGCCGGGTGACCTCCAGGTCGCCCCCGGCCGCCGGGGAGGCGCCCCAGCCGGCGAGATCCACCAGCACCGCGATGGCCGGGGCGTTGCGCGGCCGGGCACCCGCGATCATCGAGGCCGTCGCCTGGTCGGTGCGTCCGAGCACGACGACGACCATGCCGGAGTGCTCAGCCGAGCGCAGACTGGCCAGCGCCGGGCTGAGGGTGGCCGACGGGGTCGGCGCGATGACCGCCAGCTCGTCGAGCAGCGCGCCGACGGCGTTGCCGGGACCGGTCGCCGCGACACCGGTGTCGGCGATCAGCCGGACGCCGTAGCCGCTGCGGGCGAGGTTGACCGCGATCGAGCCGGCCGCGCCGACCGCCCAGGAGAAGGGGTCGTCCCGGTCCATCTCGGGCCAGGCCGTGTGCCGGGTGTCGAGCAGCACGGTGGCGGCGCCGGTCAGCGGCTGCTCGTCGCGGCGCACCATCAGCTCACCCAGCCGGGCCGTGGTCTTCCAGTGCACCTTGCGCAGATCGTCGCCGGAGCGGTACGGCCGTGTGGTGGAATCGTCCTCACCCGCCCGTGCCGACGAGCGGCGTACCTCGTTGTTCAGCGAGGACGAACCGACCAGCGGCGTCAGCGGCAGGCGCTCCAGGGCGGGCGCGACGATCAGCTCGTCCCGCCCCCGGAAGCTGCGCTCCAGCTCGCACAGGCCGAACGGGTCGGTCAGCCGGATCGTGAGCGGGCCGACCTGGTACCGGCCGCGGACCCCGGCGCGCAGCGGGTAGGAGAGGTCACGGGAGCCGCCCGGCTCGATCTGGTCCACCACGAAGCGCGCGCGGAGGCCGAGGTTGGGGGTCGTGTCCTCGACGAGCAGCACCGAGGACGGCAGCCGGGAGACGTTGTCCAGCCGGATCCGTACCGAGACGGTGTCGCCCGCGGTGACCCGCGGCGGCTCCAACCGGCGGGTGCAGGCCAGCCGGTAGCGGGTCCGCGCGACGAACCCGGCCGCGAACAGCGGCAGCGCGACAAGCAGGGCACCGACCGCGAGGAGGTCCTGCTCGCCGATGACCGCTGCCGAGGCCACGCACGCCCCGCCCGCGGCGAGGAACGAGCGGCCGCGGACCGTCAGCCCGCGTACCGCAGCGAGGAAGTCGCGCACGTGTCTCTAACGGCCACGTCGCGAGGGACGTGCCGGGTCCTGCCGGGCGATCGGGATCCGGGCGATCAGGTCGGTCACGATCCGGGCCGCGATGTCGTTCGTCGGCTCACCCGACAGCATGATCTCAGGATGCAGCAGCAGGCGGTGCGCCAGCACCGGGCCGGCGACCGCCTGGACGTCGTCCGGGAGCACATAGCCGCGCCGGCTGACCGCGGCGTGCGCCCGGGCCGTACGGATCAGGTGCAGCGTGGCCCGCGGGGACGCGCCCAGCGTGATCTCCGGGTGCCGCCGGGTGGCCCCGACCAGGTCGACGATGTACTGGCGGACCTCGCCGGAGACGTGCACCGAGCGCACCGCGTTCGCCAGCTTGGCGACCTCGGCCGCGGTGGTGACCGGGACGACGTTGGTCAGCGGGTCGCTCTGGCCGTGGTTGTCGAGCATCGCCAGCTCGGCGCCGGGCGAGGGATAGCCCATCGAGACCCGGGCGGTGAAGCGGTCGCGCTGGGCCTCGGGGAGCGCCCGGGTGCCGTCCATCTCGATCGGGTTCTGGGTGGCGACGACCATGAACGGGGCCTCGAGGCGGTAGGTGACACCGTCCACGGTCACCTGCTGCTCCTCCATGCATTCCAGGAGGGCCGACTGGGCCTTGGGCTCGGCCCGGTTGATCTCGTCGCCGACCACGATGTTCGCGAACACCGGGCCCGGCCGGAACTCGAAGTCGCGGGTGCCCTGGTTGTAGACGCTGACGCCGGTCACGTCGCTGGGGAGCAGGTCCGGAGTGAACTGGATCCGCCGCACCCGTGCGTCGATCGAGCGGGCGAGGGCCTTGGCGAGCATGGTCTTGCCGACGCCCGGCACGTCCTCGATGAGGAGGTGCCCCTCGGCGAACAGGACCACCAGAGCCGTGCGGACCACATCCGACTTGCCGTCGATGACGGTCTCCACCGAGCGGCCGATCCGGTCGGCGACCTCGGACAGATGATCGATCTCGCCCGCCGGGTCGCGCCAGCGCAGTACTCCCGGCTCCGTCACCACGGTGCGGGCCTCCTTCGGATCGCGTGTCCCGGTCGTCGCCCCCGGTGCGGGGATGTCGTGCGCGGGGGCACCGTCGCCGCCCTGGACGCCGCCCCCGGAAGCAACCCCGGAACAGCCCGGACATCATCCTGACGCGGAGCACTCCCCCACGAGTGTGACATCCATAAGGGGGGGTCCGGGAGGACTGGTCGGTGATGGCCGCCGTTGCGGTTGTGGCCGTGGGCTGCGGCCCGGTCGTCCGTACCCGGGCGAGGGGTCATTTGTTCCCTTTTTCGCCGCCTGACTGTCGTGTATCAACCTGGTTTGCGGCGATTTATACCAGCCTCCCTACGGAGCGCTTACCGCCCCCGAGCCCGGAGTGGGAGCGGTGGGGTGGAGCGGGGTGTCTTGGGGGTGTCGGGTGGGGGGGAGTGGGGTAGAGTGGCGCGCAGTGGGGGTGGGGAGCTCGCGGGTAGCCGCCGGCTGGTGAACCAGTCGTCGTCTGATGGTCACGGCGCGTCTCTCCGGGCCTGGCGGGGAGGCTCCGGTGTTTCTCGGCAGCCACACGCCGCGGCTGGACGACAAGGGGCGGCTGACTCTGCCTGCGAAGTTCCGCGAAGAGCTGGAGGGGGGGCTAGTGATCACGAAGGGGCAGGAACGTTGTCTCTACGTGTTCCCCTTGGCGGAGTTCACCCGCATCAGTGAGTCCCTCCGTACCGCTCCGGTCACCGCGAAGGCGCTTCGCGACTACAGCCGCGTCTTCTTCTCGTCGGCCTCCGACGACGTCCCCGACCGCCAGGGGCGGATCACCATTCCGCCGCCGCTGCGGGCGTACGCGGGGCTGGTCCGCGAGTGCGTGGTCAACGGCGCCAACACCCGGGTCGAGATCTGGGACTCCCAGCGTTGGGACACCTACCTCGCCGACCAGGAGGAGACCTTCGCCGAGCTGTCGGAGGAGGTCCTGCCCGGAGTCATCTGAGTCGTCGAAGGCGTCGCGTCACCATCCGGTCGTCTGTCGAGGTCTCCCCCCGCTCCCACCGGACACCACTTCCCCGGCGTCCGGCGGATCGAGCGGGGCGGGACCTGGGTGTACGACTCTTCCGGCCGTTCCCTTCCCGATGGCCGCCGGGGACGGCGTACCYGCCAACGCACCGGCGTGCCCGCCCGCATATCCGAAACACCAGATCCGACGAGCGGCCGAGGGGTTGGCAGTGGACGTCACGCACACGCCGGTGCTGACCGAGCGCGTGATCAAGCTGCTTGACCCCGCGCTGCGCCGTCCCGGCGCGGTCGTCGTCGACGCCACTGTCGGGCTGGGCGGTCACTCGCACGCGCTGCTCGAGGCCTTCCCGCAGGTCCACCTCATCGGTCTCGACCGGGACACCACCGCCCTCGAGCACAGCCGGCGCCGCCTCACCGGCCTGGGTGACCGCGTCGGCCTGAGTGACCGCGTCGACCTCGAGCACGCCGTCTACGACCAGCTGCCGGACGTCCTCGAGCGGCTCGGTGTGCCGTCGGTGGACGGTGTCCTGTTCGATCTCGGCGTCTCGTCCATGCAGCTCGACCTCGACGAGCGCGGCTTCGCCTACTCCCGGGACGCCCCGCTGGACATGCGGATGGACCAGGAGCGCGGCCCCACCGCGGCCGACGTCCTCAACAACTACGACGTCGACGCGCTGACCCGGGTGCTGCGGGAGTACGGCGAGGAGCGGTTCGCGCGCCGCATCGCCCGGGCGGTGGTGACCCAGCGCCAGGCCGCGCCGTTCACCACCTCCGCGCGGCTGGTGGACCTGGTCCGCGACTCCATCCCCGCGGCGGCGCGCCGCACCGGAGGTAACCCGGCCAAGCGCACCTTCCAGGCGCTGCGCATCGAGGTGAACTCCGAGCTCGAGGTGCTCGAGCGCGCGGTGCCCGCCGCCTTCGACGCGTTGGCCGTGGCGGGCCGCCTGGTCGTCCTCTCCTATCACTCCCTGGAGGACCGGCTGGTGAAGCGGGTGCTGATGCCGCGCTCGGTGCCTTCCGTCCCGCCGGACATGCCGGTCATCCCGGATGACGCCCGGCCGACGCTGCGGTGGCTGACCCGCGGCGCGGAGCCGGCTTCCGACACGGAGATCGAACAGAACGCGCGCGCCGGGTCTGTCCGGCTGCGCGCGGCGGAACGCACGGCGGCCGAACCGGGCCGCGCGCACAACCCGACCGGAGGTGTCCGATGACCGCTCCCGCGAACCCGCTGCCCCGCGGTCGCGCCCGTCCGGGTCATCACACGTCCGGCTCCGAGTACCACGCGACAGACCACGACGTGGCCGCCTACCCGGGCGCCGCGCACGACGCCGCGCACGACGGCACCGCGTACGCCTATGACGTGGCCGCGTTCGAGAGCACCGGCTACGACGACACGCCCTACGAGAACGCGCCCTACGACAGCGCTCCCTACGCGGACGCGCCCCACGAGGACGCGCCGTACGGCGCGTCCGGCTACGGCGACCCCGTTTATGACGACTCCGCATACGGCGGCGTCAATTACGGCGATACGGCCCCCGGCGAGCCGGCGGCCGGCGACCACACGCTCGGCGAGCCTGTGGCCGGCGAGCCCGCGTTCGGCGATTCCACGGCCGGTGACCTCGCGGATGCCGGGTCGCCCGTCGGGGAGCCCGCGTACGCCGACGAAGCCGGACGCCGCGCCGACCCGTCTGACGAGGTGGCCGTGCCCGGCCGTGCCCGTCGCCGGCCGGTCGCCGCCGGCGTGGGCGCGGTAGGCGCCGGAGCGCCCGCCCGCTCGTCCAGCGCGGCCCGTTCGTCCAGCGCCGCGCGTACGACCGCCACGCGCACGACCGGCGCGCGCACGACCGCGGGGCACACCGTCCCGTCCCGGCCCGGCGGCGCGCGCTCGGGCACGGGACGGACAGCCACCGGACGATCGGGAACGGGCCGGTCCGGTGCGGGACGTCGGCCGTCCGCGATGGCGGTCGGCGCGACCACGGTTCCCCTGCTCGACTCACCGCTGCGGCGGGGAGCGCGGCCGGGGCTGTCGGTGCTGCGGGTGCCCGCGCGGTCCACGGCGCCGCGCGGGCCGTTCGTGGTGCTGCTGCTCGTGCTGATGGGGGCGGGGCTGCTGTCGCTGCTCCTGCTCAACACGGCGCTGATGGAGAATTCCTTCCACGCCGACGAGCTCGAGCGGCAGTCCACCGAGCTGACCCGGCAGGAGCAGCAGCTGTCGCTCAAGCTCGACGAGCAGTCCGACCCGGGGCAGCTCGCCGCCCGCGCGAACCAGCTCGGGATGGTGCCCGGCGGCGTTCCCGAGTACCTGCCGGCCAACGCGCCGCTGCCGCCCAGGGCGCGCGTCCTGACCCGGGACGCGGGCAGCGGCATGCTGCTCGTCGTGGTCCCGGGCCCGTCGGCGGCTCCGGCCGGCGCCGGCGCGGCGACGGACTCCGCGGCCACCCAGTCCGGCGCCTCGGCTCAGTCGGGCGCCTCCGGCGCGGGTGGCACGTCCACCCAGCCCGCGGCTGGCGGCGAGGCGGCGGCTGGCGGCGAGGCGGCCGCGTCCGCCGCCGATCCGCAGGCCCGTACCGGTACCGACGGAGAGGCGGGAGCCGGTCAGTGAGCCAGACGACCCGCGGTCCGTCCTCCGGCCGCGGTCGGAACCGACTCCGTCTCGTCACGAACCCGCAGCCGGGGAGCCCGGACGCGCGGTCCGCGCGCCACGACGGTGACGACCTGCTCGATCCGTCCGTGCGCCGGTTCTCCGGCCGTGACCCGGACGGTGGCCGCGGCCGGGTGACCCCACCCCCCCGCGGCGGCGACCGACGTGGTGACGACCGGCGCGGCTACGACGCTGCCCGGCCTCGAGACGACCGGCGCCAGGACGCCCGCCGCCGCGACGACCGCGACGACCGCGACGACCGCGACGACCGCGACGAGCTTGACGAACAGACCTGGGACGACGACGCCGCTGAAGCCACGGAACGGGCGGCGCGCCGTCCCCGGCCCCGCCCCGCCGCGGCCGGACGGGAGCGCCGGGCGGCGACGGCCCGGGCGGGTCGGTCGTCCCCACGGGTGTCTCCGCTGCGCAGCGCGGCCGCCGGCTCGGCGACGCCACGTGAGCAGCTCCGCCGGGACCAGGCCGCCCGCGCCACATCCGCCCGTACGACCTCCGCCCGCGGAGCGGCCGGCCGGCGTAACCCGACCCGGGGGGCGGCCAGCCGGACGACGTCCGGGCGGGTCCCCCCCGTCCGGCGCCCGCATCCCTCGAGCGGTGGGGCGGGCCGCAACCGGGCCACCTCGATCCGCCGCGGCCTCGGGGGCACGCCGCCGCGGCCGCCGCGGCCGTTCGTCCTCGCCAGCCCCCGCCGCCGGGTCCGGGTGTCGGTGGTACTGATGATCGCCGTCCTGGTCGTGATCGCCGGCCGGCTCGCGCAGCTGCAGGGCTTCGCCTCGTCCAACTACGCGGAGCAGGCCGAGCAGCAGCGGCTGCGCAAGTCCGTCCTGCCCGCCGACCGTGGCATGATCACCGACCGGCACGGCGACGCGCTGGCGCAGGACGTCGAGCGCCGGGCCGTGTACGCGGACCCGTGGCTGATGAACGAGGCCCAGGTCGTCGACGCGGCGCGCAAGCTGGCCCCGCTGCTCGGCGAGTCCGAGAACACGCTGCGCAAGAGCATGACGTCCAACGATCCCCAGGTGCGGTTCGTGTACCTGGGCCGTCGCCTCGACCGGGCGGTCGGGGACGAGGTGGACAAGCTGGGCCTGCGCGGCATCGGCGTCCTCCCCGAGCGGGGGCGCTGGTACCCGTCGCTGACCCTGGGCGCCAACTTCGTCGGCTTCACCAAGCTCGGCGAGAACGACGCGATCGTGGGCGCCGGCGGCCTGGAGCTGGCCTACGACAGCGTGCTGCGCGGGACGGACGGGCGCCGCCAGATCGAGGCCGACCCGTCCGGGCGGGAGATCCCCTCGGCGCAGAGCGTGGAGAAGGACCCGGTCAGCGGCTCCACACTGCGCCTCACCATCGACAACTACATCCAGTGGGACGCCCAGAGCGCGATCGCCGAGGCGGTGCGGACCTCGGAGGCGGACGGCGGCACGATCGTCGTGATGAACCCGAAGACGGGTGACCTGCTCGCGATGGCCGACGCGCCCCAGTTCGACCCGAACAACATCACCTCCCGGGACATCGACGCGATCGGAAACCGCTCGACCGGCCAGGCCTTCGAGCCCGGCAGCGTCAACAAGGTCATCACCATGGCCGCGGCACTGGACCGGAACCTGATCGAGACGACGACCCCGATCACCGTGCCGCCGTCCATCGAGCGGGGCGGGGTGACGATCACGGACTCGGAGCCGCACGGCACCGAGCACCTCACCGCGGCCGGCGTGCTCGCCCGGTCCAGCAACATCGGGACGGTGCTCGTCGCCGAGCGGGTCGGCAACGACAACCTCGAGCAGATGATGCGCGCGTTCGGGCTCGGCAAGGCGACCGAGGTCGACTTCCCCGGTGAGGCCGCCGGCATCCTGCCGCCGGCCGCGGACTGGTCGGGCAGTCAGGCCGCGACCATCGCCTACGGCCAGGGCACCTCGGCCACGGCCCTGCAGATGGCGTCGGTCTACGCGACCGTGGCGAACGGCGGCATGCGGGTCGCCCCGCGGCTGGTGGACGCGATCACCGGCCCGGACGGGGTCACACGGCCCACCCCGCGGGCGCCCGAGCGCCGGGTGGTCTCCCCGGAGACCGCCTCCACGCTCACCCGCATGCTCGAGGCCGTCGCGACGACACAGGGCACCGCCCCCGCCGCCGAGGTCGCCGGGTACCGGGTCGCCGGCAAGACGGGCACGGCGAAGCGGTACGACCCGGTCAACGGCGGCTACGACGGCTACGTCTCGACGTTCATCGGCTTCGCCCCGGCCGACGACCCCCAGGTCGTCGTGGAGGTCGTGCTCGACCACCCGCGCAAGGGCTTCTACGGCGGCGAGGTCGCCGCGCCGGTGTTCAAACGGGTGATGAGCTTCGCCCTCACCACGCTGGGCGTGCCGCCGCCGGGGACCAGGCCCGAACCGCTGGTGCTCGACCTCGACCGCTGAGAACGGGCGAGAGCACCGAGGACGAGCAGGAGCACCGCGGACGGGGAAGGCACCGCGGACCGGGGAGAGCGTCGTGGACGGGCGAGCGCGGGACGTCGCGCGCCCGTCCACGACGGGGGCCGGGGGCCGGGAGCCGCCGCCGGTTTGGCCCAGGCTGTCCCGACACCTGCGCGTCGGCCCGGTGGACCACCGCCGTCCACGGCGCCCGTGCGGATCCCCCGCCTGCCCGCCCACTAAGGTCGTCCCCGTGACCACCCCGGCACTACGTCCGGCAGCGCCGTCACCGCGGTCGCTCACCGCTCTGCCCGACGTCCTCAGATCCATCACCGTCGCGCCCGGTCCGTCGGGCGGGGCGGCCCTCGCCGGTGTCGTCCTCACCGGCGTCACCCACGACTCGCGCGCGGTGCTGCCGGGCGACCTCTACGCGGCGCTGCCCGGCGCGCACGTGCACGGCGCCGACTTCGCCGCCGGTGCCGTCGCCGCCGGTGCCGTCGCCGTCCTCACCGACCCGGTGGGCGCCGCGACGCTGTCCGGCCGGCTCGCGGTGCCCGTGCTCGTCACCGACGACCCGCGCCGCGACCTGGCGCCGGCCGCCGCCTGGATCTACGGCGACCCGTCGAGCGCGCTGACCCTGCTCGGGGTCACCGGCACGAACGGCAAGACCACCACCGCCTTCCTCCTGGACGCCGGCCTGCGCGCCGCCGGGTACACCACGGGCCTGCTCGGCACGGTGCAGACCCGGGTCGCCGGAACGGTGGTGCCCTCGGTGCGCACGACGCCCGAGTCCGGCGACCTGCAGGCGCTGCTCGCGACGATGGTGGAGCGGGGCGTCGGGGCGGCGTCGATGGAGGTGTCGAGCCACGCGCTGGCCCAGCACCGGGTGGACGCGCTGCGCTTCGCCGGCGCCGCCTTCACCAACCTCAGCCAGGACCACCTCGACTTCCACCCGACGATGGAGGACTACTTCGCGGCGAAGGCGGCACTGTTCGAGCCCGCCCGCAGCGCGGCCGCCGTGGTCTGCGTCGACGACGACTGGGGCCGCCGGCTCGCGGCGCTGCGCCCGGACGCGCGCACCTACTCGGTGACCGGCCGCCCGGCCGACTGGTGGCCGGAGGACGTCGTCGCCGGCCCGGCCGGCAGCGTGTTCCGCGCGCTGGGCCCGGACGGCGCGAAGGCGGACCTCTCGCTCGCCCTGCCGGGCCGGTTCAACGTCGCCAACGCGCTGGGCGCCCTCGCGCTGCTGGCCGCCGTCGGTGTCCCGCTGGAGGCGGCGGCCGAGGGCATCTCGTCGCTGCCGGGGGTCCCGGGGCGGATGGAGCGGATCGACGCCGGCCAGCCGTTCCTCGCCCTCGTGGACTACGCCCACACCCCCGACGCGGTCGAGACGCTGCTCGCCGCCGTGCGCCCGATCGTGACCGGGCGGGTGGTCGTCGTCCTCGGCTGCGGTGGGGACCGCGACCGCGCCAAGCGGCCGCTGATGGGCGCGGCCGCGGCGCGGCTGGCCGACCTGGCCGTGTTCACCAGCGACAATCCCCGGTCCGAGGACCCGGCGCGCATCCTCGAGCAGATGCTGGCCGGCGCCCGCGGCGCCCCTGGAGCGGGCGAGATCGTCGTGGAGCCGGACCGGGCGAGCGCGATCGCGCTCGCGGTCGGCGCCGCCGGGCCCACCGACGCCGTGATCGTGGCCGGCAAGGGGCACGAGAGCGGGCAGGACGTCGCCGGTGTCGTCACGCCGTTCGACGACCGCGAGGTGCTGCGCTCCGCGCTGCTGGCGGCGGCGAGCCGATGATCGCGCTGACTCTCGCCGAGGTGGCAGCCGCCACCGGTGGCCGGCTCACCGCCGGCGCGGACCGGTTGACCCCGGTCACGTCGGTGGTGATCGACTCCCGTCAGGTCGGCCCGGGCGCGCTGTTCGTCGCCCTGCCCGGTGAACGGGTGGACGGGCACGACTTCGCCGCCGGCGCGGTCGCGGCCGGCGCGGTGGCCGTCCTCGGCGCCCGGGAGACGGGCGTGCCCACCGTCGTCGCCGCCGACCCGGCGGCGGCGCTGGCCGCGCTCGCCGCGCACCTGCGTGACCTCGCCCCGGCGACCGTGGTCGGGGTGACCGGCTCGGCCGGTAAGACGACCACCAAGGACCTGCTGGCCGACCTGCTCGGCCGGCTCGGCCCGACGGTCGCCGCGGTGGGCTCGTTCAACAACGAGATCGGCCTGCCGCTGACCCTGCTGCGCACCGAGCCCGACACCGCGTTCGTGGTGCTGGAGATGGGCGCCCGCGGCATCGGGCACATCGCGACGCTGTGCGCGGTGGCCCGCCCGCACGTCGGGCTGGTACTCAACGTCGGGTCGGCGCACGTGGGGGAGTACGCCGACGGGCGGAACGGCATCGCCGCGGCGAAGGGCGAGCTCGCAGAGGCGGCCACCGGCCTGGTCGTGCTGAACGCCGACGATCCGCTGGTGGCGGCGATGGCCGGCCGCGCCGGCGTCCAGGTGGTCACCTTCGGCCGCGTCGCGGCGGCGGACGTCCGCGCCGAGCGCGTCGAGGTGGGCGGCGACGGCCGGGCCGCGTTCGACCTGCTGGCCGGCGGGGAGCGCCACCGGCTGCGCCTCGGCCTCGTCGGCGCGCACCAGGTGGCCAACGCGCTGGCCGCCGCGGCGGTGGCGACATCACTCGGCCTCGCGCCGGCCGAGGCCGCGGCGGCGCTCGAGGAGGCCCGCCCGCGCAGCCGCTGGCGGATGGAGGTGACGACCACCGCGGACGGCGTGGTCGTGCTCAACGACTCCTACAACGCGAACCCCGAGTCGATGCGCGCGGCCCTGACCGCGCTGATGGACATGCGGGGAGCGGGGCGGGCGTGGGCGGTGCTGGGTCCGATGGGCGAGCTCGGCGCCGACGCGGAGGCCGCGCACGACACCCTGGGGCGGCTCGCCGCCGGGCTGGGCGTGTCACGGCTGGTGGCGGTCGGCGCCGGGGCGCGCCGGGTGCATCAGGCGGCGGAGCACGAGGGCGCCTGGGCCGGCGAGTCGACCTGGGTGCCCGGGGTGGACGAGGCGCTGGCGCTGCTGGCCGCGCAGGTCCGCCCGGGTGACGTGGTTCTGGTGAAGGCGAGCCGGTCGTTCGGGCTCGAGCGGGTGGCCACGGGGCTGACCGCGGATGGTGGGGCCGGCCCAGCGGGCCGGCGGGACGGCGCCGCCGGCGCCGCGATCGAGGGGATCGAGAACACGTGGAACACGGTGGGACACTCCGGCGAACCAGGCGTGCGCGGGTGACGCTCGCGTGAGAGGAGTTCTCTTCGCGGCACTGGTCGCGCTGGTCATCTCCCTGCTCGGCACCCCGTCGGTGATCCGCTTCTTCCGGCGGCAGGGCTACGGGCAGGAGATCCGTGAGGACGGGCCGTCGAGCCACCTGACCAAGCGCGGCACGCCCACCATGGGCGGCACCGTCATCATCCTGGCCACCCTCGCCGGGTACTTCGTCTCGCACCTGGTCACCGGCATCGGCTTCACCGCCTCGGGCCTGCTGGTCCTGATGGTGATGACGGGCCTGGGCCTGGTCGGCTTCCTGGACGACTACATCAAGATCCGCAAGCAGCGCAGCCTGGGGCTGACGGCCCGGACGAAGTTCGCCGGCCAGGCCGCGGTCGCGCTGGCGTTCGGGCTGCTGGCCGTCCGGTTCAAGAACGACAGCGGGCTGCTGCCGGGCTCGACGTTCATCTCGGTCGTGCGCGACACCGGGTTCTCGATCGGCCTGATCGGCTTCCCGCTGCTCGCCTGGATCATCATCGCCGCGACCTCGAACGCGGTGAACCTCACCGACGGCCTGGACGGCCTGGCCGCCGGCACGTCCGCGATGGTCTTCGGCGCCTACGTGGTGATCTCCTTCTGGCAGTTCGGCAACGTCTGCGAGGCCGGGGCGCTGACCGAGGGCTGCTACTACGTGCGCGACCCGCTCGACGTCGCGTTGGTCTCCGCCGCCGCGATGGGGGCCTGTTTCGGCTTCCTGTGGTGGAATGCCAGCCCGGCGAAGATCTTCATGGGGGACACCGGCTCGCTCGCGCTCGGTGGGGCGTTCGCCAGCATCGCGATCGTCAGCCGCACCGAGCTGCTGCTGTTCGTGCTGGGGGGCCTGTTCGTCATCGAGACGCTGTCGGTCATGATCCAGGTGGCGTTCTTCAAGGCGACGAAGAGACGGGTGTTCAACATGGCGCCCATCCACCATCACTTCGAACTCGCCGAATGGCCGGAGACGACGGTGATCATCCGGTTCTGGATCGTCTCCGGCCTGGCCGTAGCGTTCGGCCTGGGCCTTTTCTACGCCGAGTATCTTTCCCACGGGGGCGGTTGACCATGAGTACTTCCGCCACACCGGTGCCCGCGGGCGCGGTGCTCGCCGGCGCTCAGGTCACGGTCGTCGGAGTGGGCGTCTCCGGCGCCGCGGCGGCCGGTGCGCTGGCGGCCCGCGGCGCCCGGGTGGTCGTGGTGGACGCGGCCGACGGCCCGGGCCAGCGCGCCGCCGCCGAGCGGCTGCGGGCGGAGGGAATCGAGGTCCGGCTCGGCGGCCTGCCGGCCGAGGCCGGGGCGGCGTCGCTCGTCGTCACCTCGCCGGGTGTCCCACCGGACACGCCGCTGCTGCGGGCGGCGGAGGCCGCCGGGGTACCGGTGTGGGGCGAGGTGGAGCTCGCCTGGCGGTGGCGCGGGCTGTCCCGGTGGCTCGCGGTCACCGGCACGAACGGCAAGACCACCACGACCGAGATGCTCGGCGCGATGCTCGTCGCCGGGGGGCGGCGCGCCACCACAGCCGGCAACATCGGCACGCCCATCGTGGCGGCCGTCGAGACCCGGCCGCCCTACGACGCGCTCGCCGTCGAGCTGTCCAGCTTCCAGCTGCACTACACCTCCACCGTCGCCCCGCGCGCGGCGGTGATCCTCAACGTCGCGCCGGACCATCTCGACTGGCACGGCGGAGCCGACGCCTACGCGGCGGCGAAGGCGCGGATCTGGGCGGCCCCGCACACCGTCGCCGTTGGCAACGTGGACGACCCCGTGAGCCTGGAGCTGCTGTCGCGGGCGCCGGGCCGGCGGGTCACCTTCGGGCTGGACCCGAACGCCACCCCACGGCCCGACCTGACCGTCGTGAACGGGTACCTGGTCGACCGGGCCTTCTCCGGCGGGCGGCTGATCGCCGTGGCCGATCTCGGCGCGGCCGGCCGCTCACCCGGGCGGCGCCCGCCCGCCACCGGCATCACCGGCGGCAGGGTCGGCGGCGCCGTGGCGGGTGGCACCCGGGCCGGCGCGGCCGGGACCGGCGACGGGCCGGGCCCGTTCGGCGGCGGCCAGTTCCGGGACGACCGCTTCCCCGGCTTCGCCACCGGCACTGAGCTGGGATCGCACAACATCGCCAACGCGCTGGCCGCCGCCGCGCTGGCCCGCGCCGACGGGGTGGACCCGGCGGCCATCGGCGCGGCGCTCGCGTCGTTCCGGCCCGGCGCGCACCGCAACGTCACCGTCGGCCGGCGCGGCGGCGTCCGCTACGTCGACGACAGCAAGGCCACCAACCCGCATGCCGCCGCGGCGTCGCTGCGCGCCTACCCGTCGGTGGTGTGGATCGCGGGCGGTCTGAACAAGGGCCTTGAGTTCGACGATCTCGTTGTCTCGGCCCGTCACGGGCTGCGCGCGGTGGTCCTGATCGGCCAGTGCGCCGACGAGGTGGCCGCGGCTCTCGCCCGACACGCCCCCGATGTCCCCGTGGAACGGGCCGCGGGCATGGACGATGCGGTGGAGGCCGCCGCGAAGCTCGCGGCACCGGGCGACACCGTGCTGCTGGCGCCCGCGGCGGCGTCGATGGACATGTTCCGTGACTACGCGGAGCGCGGCGACCTGTTCGCCGCGGCCGTGCGAGCGCGGGGAGGCTGACCGCCGGCGCTCTCCCTCCCAGCGCGGCACCGGAGAGGGGGAGCGTGAGTGAGCGCATGACGGGTGCGCGAACCACCGGAACGGGGACGGCCGTCGCCGGGTCGAGGCCCGCGGGGAGCACCGGCCCGGGAACGACCGGCGCGGGCGGGGCCGGCGCGGCGGGCTCCGAGGCCGCCACCGGCGCGGGCGGCGCCCGCGCCGCCGGCGGGCTGCGCCCCGGCACCGGCGGGCCGGAGGCCACCGGGGCCAGGCGGGGCTGGGTCGGCGACCCCCGCACGCCCGTCCTCGACCGCCCGCTGGCCTCGTACTACCTGCTGCTCTCCTCCGCCGGCCTGTTGCTGCTGCTCGGCCTGGTGATGGTGCTCTCGGCGTCCGCCCCGCGGTCCTTCCAGGACTTCGGCTCGGCCTACACGCTGTTCCTGCGGCAGGCGACCTGGGCCGGCATCGGCATCCCGCTGCTGCTGGTCGCGAGCCGCCTGCCGATCCGGGTCTTCCGGGCCGCCGCCTACCCGTTGCTGGGCATGACCGTCCTGCTGCTGATGGCGGTGCTCGTCCCGGGGATCGGGCACGTCGAGAACGGTTCGCGGCAGTGGATCCCGATCGGCCCGTACACCCTGCAGCCGAGCGAGTTCGCCAAGATCGCCCTCGTGCTGTGGTGCTCGGACGTCCTCGTCCGCAAGCGCCGGCTGCTGGTCAACTGGAAGCACCTGATCATCCCGGTGGTGCCCGGCTTCCTGTTCGTCGACCTGCTGCTCATGCTCGAGCCCGACCTGGGCGGCTCGATCTGTGTCACCGTCGTCCCGCTGGCGGTGCTCTGGGTGATCGGCACCCCGCTGCGGATCTACGCCGGGCTGCTCGGCGGCATGGTCGCCGGCGCCAGTGTCCTGGCGATCAGCGCGCCGTACCGGCTGGAACGACTGATGTCCTTCCGGGATCCCTTCGCCGACCCGAACAACACCGGTTTCCAGGCCGTCCACGGCATCTACGCGCTGTCGTCCGGTGGCTGGTGGGGGGAGGGGCTGGGCGCCTCCCGGGAGAAGTGGCCGGATCTGCTGCCCGCCGTGCACACCGACTTCATCCTCGCGATCATCGGCGAGGAGCTCGGGCTGCTCGGGAGTCTGGTGACCGTCACGCTGTTCGGCGTGCTGGGCTACGCGGGCCTGCGGATCGCGCACCGCGCCGACGACCTGTTCATCCGGCTGGCCGCCACGGCGGTCACCGCCTGGATCATCGCGCAGGCCGTGGTGAACATGGGCGCGGTCGTGGGAATCCTGCCGATCACCGGGGTGACCCTGCCACTGGTGTCCTTCGGTGGATCGGCGCTGCTGCCGACGATGGGCGCGCTGGGCATGCTGCTGGCCTTCGCCCGCCGCGAGCCGGATGCCGTCGTCTACCTCGCGGCGCGCGCCGAGGCGCGCCGCGCAGGGCGTGTGGGGCGCGCTGGTCGGGGGTGGCTGCGCCGCCGCCGCGCCGCGCGGGCCGAGACTCCCGAGGCGGCGGTCTAGAACGGTCGAGCTCGGCCCCCCGGAACGGCGGTCCGAGCGGCCGCGCCGAGGCGTCCGTGTGGTCGGCCGATCCGCCCGCGTGTTCGGCCGACCATGTTGCGTGCGCGCCGCCGCGATGTGGAATCGTCAGGGCCGATGTTGCGAAGTGTGCTGCTCGCCGGCGGCGGAACTGCCGGCCATGTGGAACCGGCCCTCGCGGTCGCCGACGCGTTGCGCGCGGACGACCCCAGGATCCGGGTGACCCTGCTCGGTACCGAGACCGGGCTGGAGGCGAAACTCGTCCCGGCTCGCGGCTACGAGTTGGCGACCGTGCCGAAGGTACCGATGCCCCGGCGCCCCTCGCCGGCGCTGCTCACGGTGCCGAAACGGCTGGCCGCCGCCGTCGGCGCGGCGCGCGCCACGCTGCGCGAGGTGCGGGCGGACGTCGTGGTGGGCTTCGGCGGCTACGTCGCCGTGCCCGCCTACGTGGCCGCGCGCCGTTTGGGGGTGCCGATCGTCGTGCACGAGGCCAACCCGCTGCCCGGCCTCGCGAACCGGCTGGGGGCGCGGCTCACGCCGTTCGTGGCCACCTCCTACCCCAGCACCCCGCTGCGCGGGTCCACCCTCACCGGGATTCCGCTGCGCGCGGAGATCCTCACCCTGGACCGCTCGGGGCCGGCGGCGCGCGCGGCGCGGGCCCGCTACGGCCTGGACGCCCACCGCCCGACCCTGCTCGTCTTCGGGGGGTCGCAGGGCGCCCGCTCGCTGAACATCGCGATGGTCGGCGCCGCGCGGGAGCTGACCGGCTCGGGCGTGCAGGTGTTGCACGCCACCGGGCCGAAGAACTACGAGGAGGTCGCCGCCGCGCTGCCCGCCGGGCTGGCCGCGCCCTACCGGGCGGTGCCCTACCTGGACCACATCCCCTCCGCCTACGCGGCCGCCGACATGAGCCTGTGCCGCTCCGGCGCGATGACGTGCGCCGAGCTCGCGGCGGTCGGCCTGCCGGCGGTGTACGTACCGCTGCCGCACGGCAACGGCGAGCAGCGCCGCAACGCGCTGCCGACGGTGGAGGCCGGCGGCGGGCTGCTGGTGGACGACGCCGAGCTGAGCCCCGGCTGGCTGGCGGCCAACCTGCTCCCGGTGCTGACCTCGGCAGAGCGACTGGGGAAGATGTCCGCGGCCTGCGCCGGCACGGGCCACCCGGACGCCGCCCGCGCGATCGTCGCGATGATCCGGCTGGCCGAGCCGACCCGCAGGCGGGCCCGGCCGAGGCACGCGGCGAACTGAGCGACCGTGGCCAGCGCCTCCCCGCCCACGCCGCGCCTGAGCCCGCCGCGCCTGAGCCCGGCGCGCGTGGGTCCGACGCACGCCCGCGCGCGGCACTGCGGCAGGATGGCCACGTGACGGCGCGAGATCTCCCGGAGGGCTGGCGGCGGGTCCACCTCGTCGGCATCGGCGGGATCGCCATGAGCGGTCTGGCGCGGCTGCTGGTCGCGCGGGGCGCGACAGTCACCGGCAGCGACGCGGTCGAATCCCGGCGGCTGGCGTCGCTGCGCGCGCTCGGCATCCCGATCACGGTGGGCAACGGCCCGGACAGTTTCGACGCGTCGCGGCTCGACGGGGTCGAGCTCGTCGTCGTCGCGCCCGCGGTGCCGACCGACGACCCGGAGCTCGCCGAGGCGCGCCGGCGCGAGCTGCGCGTGCTGACCCGCTCCGCCGCGCTCGCCGGGCTGATGGCCGGGCACCGGGGCGTCGCGGTCGCGGGCTCGCACGGCAAGACCACGGTGGCGATGATGCTCACCGCCGCCCTGCAGGCCTGCGGTGAGGACCCGACATTCGCGGTCGGCGGTGATCCGGGCGAGGCCGGTTCGCACACCCACGCGGGCAGCTCCGAGCTGATGGTCGTCGAGGCGGACGAGGACGTCGGCGCGTTCTGGCAGCTCCAGCCGTACGGCGCGGTGCTGACCGGGGTGGCCGCCGAACATCTCGACCACTACCGGACGATGCCCGCGCTCGCCGCCTCGTTCGCGACGTTCCTGCGCCGGGTCGACCCGGGCGGCTTCCTGGTCGCCTGCGTGGACGACACGGCCGGCTGGGCGCTCGCCACGGCGGCGGCCGATCACGCCGACCGGTGGCGCCGGGCCGGCGGCCCGGACGGGCGCCCGGCGGACGCCGCCGCGCACAGCACCACAGGCGGGCAGGGCACCGCGGGCGCGGGCCGGCCGTGGCTGACGGGGTACGGGTTCGGGCCGTCGGCGGACGTCCGGCTCGTCGCCGAGGAGATCTCGATCGCGGGCACCAGCGCGGAGGTCGTCGTCCATGGCGTCCGGCTGGGCCGGCTGTCGCTGCGGGTCCCCGGCCGGCACCACCTCCTGGACGCCGCGGCGGCCCTGGCCGCCGGGATCGCCCTGGGCGCCCCACCGGCCGGCCTGCTGGCCGGGCTGGCCGAGTTCGCCGGGGTCCGCCGCCGCTTCCAGCCGCTCGGGTCGGCGGGCGGGGTGCGGGTGGTCGACGACTACGCCAACCACCCGGACCGGGTGGCCGCCGCGGTCGAGGCGGCGCGGGCGGCTGCCGGCGGCGGCCGGGTCGTCGTCGCGTTCCAGCCGCACCTGTACAGCCGCACGGCCCTGCTCGCGGACCGGTTCGGTGCCGCGCTGGGCTCGGCCGACGCGGTCGTGGTGATGGACGTCTACGGCGCCGGGGAGCAGCCCGAGCCGGGCGCGGGTGGTGCCCGGGTCGCCGCGGCCACCCGGGCCGGGGCGGCGCGGGTCGTGTACGAGCCGTCGTGGTCGGCCGTCCCGGGCGTGCTGATGGATCTGGCGCGGCCGGGCGACCTGGTCATGACACTCGGCGCCGGCGACGTGACGCAGGTCGGCCCGGAGCTGCTGCGCCTGCTGGCCGAACGGTCGGCCCTGCCGGGCTGACCCAGGCCCCCAGCCCCGGTCTGATGATCCATCGCAGAAGTGTGGCGGCTGGGTGAGTCCATGGACTCACCCAGCCGCCACACTTCGTCTCGAAGCGCTGCCGGCCGGGGGCGGTCAGCGCAGCGCGGCGAGGACGACGACCGGGATCTCGCGGGTCGTCTGTTCCTGATGGGTGCGCAGCCCCGGCATGCCGTCCACCAGCGCCGCGTACAGGCGCTCGCGCTCGGCCCCGACGGCGGTGGACGCCTCCGCGTCGAACCGGTCGGCGTCCAGCTCCACGGTGACCTTCGGGTGCGCCAGCAGGTTCCGGTACCACTGCGGGTGCGCCGCGGCGGCCATGTTCGTGGCGTAGACGACGAGGCGCCGGGTCGGGACGTCCCGCTCCGGGCCGTCCGGCCTGGCGTTCAGGCTGTCCGGCGTGGCGGGCGGGCCGGACGGCGTGGCGTGGGGGCCGTCCCGAGTGACGTTCGGAGCGTTCGGCGGGGCGTCAGGGGCGCCGTGCGCCGGGTGGCCGTCCACGACGTAGCCCAGCGGGGTGGTGTGCGGGCGTCCGGTGCGCTCGCCGACGGTTGTCAGCAGCAGGAGCCGGGAGCCGGACAGGGTCTTCTCCAGCCTGCCGCCGTTGGCCCGGTACTCGGCGATCACCGCCTGGTTGACCACCCTGAAGTCGAACCCGCGGCTGCGCGGGTCTCGAGTTTCGGTCATCGTCGGTCCTCACCCTTGCCGTCGGGGCACCCGCCGGGAGGGGGGAGTGTTCGTTCACCGGAGAATGTCACGCGGCGCAGTCAACCACCGACTCCGCTCACTGCCCCGCAGGGTCAGGCCGGCAGGCCCGTCGCGTCCTGGTCGCCCGCCCGGCTGCTCCCGGAAAATGCGTCGGTGCCGCCGGCGGCGAGCAGGTCCAGCAGGCGCGGGCCGAGCGTGGTGATCGTTCCGGCGCCGAGGGTGAGCAGCATGACGCCGTGCGTGCCGCCGGCCGCCGCGTCGCCGAGGTCCCCGCGGCCGCCGAGATCGGCGAGGTCGGCGACGAGCCGGCCCGGCAGGTCGGTCCAGGCCACGTAGCCGGCGGCGGCCGGCCGCCTGATCCGCCCGGCGAGGTCGGACGCGTGCAGGCCCAGGTTGTCGGTCTCGCGCGCGGCGTACACGTCGGTCACGTAGACGCGGTCGGCGTCGCCGAAGGCCGTCGCGAAGTCGTCGAGCAGCGCGGCGAGGCGACTGAACGTGTGCGGCTGCGCGACCGCCCAGACCTGCCGGCCGGCGGCGCGGTCGCGGGCCGCGCGCAGGGTGGCGCGGATCTCGGTCGGGTGGTGCGCGTAGTCGTCGACGATCTCCACGCGGGTGCCGCCGGGCGCGCTCGCCCGGCCCACGACGTCGAAGCGTCGGGCCGCGCCCGCGTACGTCCCCAGCGTCCTCAGGGCGTCCGTGGGCGGCACCCCCAGCTCGGCGGCCGTGGCGAGGGCGGCGAGGGCGTCCAGGGCGATGTGGGGGCCGGGCAGCGCCAGGGTGAGCTCGCCGACCCGGTTCCCGTCGCGCAGCACGGTCGAGGTGGAGCCACCGCCGGGCAGTGGGACGTAGTCCACCGCCCGCCACGTCCGCCCGGGGGCGAAGCCGTAGTCGACCACCCGGGCCCGCGGCGCGTCGGCGCGCCGGTCGGGCTCGGCCCGCCGGTCGAGTTCGGCGAGCACCGCGGCGACGCCGGGATGGTCGCCGCAGACGACCAGCCGCCCGCCCGGGCGGACCCGGGCCGCGAAGTCGGCGAACACCGCGCGCACCGAGGCCTCGTCCGGGAAGAGGTCCGGATGCTCCCACTCGACGTTGGTGATCACCGCGAGCTCCGGGTCCAGCCCGGCGAACGCGCCGCCGTACTCGTCCGCCTCCAGGACGAACACGTCGCCCCGTCCGGTCACGGCGCTGCCGCCCAACTGGGCCACATCGGCACCGATGACCGCGGTCGGGTCGACGCCGCCGGCCGCGAGCACCAGGGTCAGCATCGCCGCGGTGGTGGTCTTGCCGTGTGAGCCGGCGACCGCCACGAGCCGGTAGGGCGCGGTCAGCTCCGGCAGCCAGTCCGAGCGCCGCCGGACGGGGATGCCGAGCTCGCGGGCGGCGATGATCTCCGGGTGGTCGTCACGCAGCGCGCTGGAGGCCACGACGACGTCCGCCGCGGACAGCTCGGCGGCCAGCGCCGCCGCGTCGGCGGCGGGACCGACCCGGACGGGGACCCCCAGCTCACGCAGCATGGCGACCCGCGGTGAGTACTCCTGGTCGCTGCCGGAGACCTGGCCGCCGGCGGCCAGGTGGATCTGGGCGAGGGGTGACAGCCCGGCGCCGCCGATGCCGAGGAAGTGGACCCGCCGGGCCCGCTCGGGGCGGTCGCGGGGATCGGGGACGACGGGCGGCGGCGCGGCGGCCGGGCCTGCTGGGGCGGCCGGGGCGTCGTCGGAGTGCGGTCCGGTCACGCCACGCAGTACACACCACAGGGCAGGGGTTCGGCGGAGGTGCCCCGGGCGGGCCGGGACCGGTGTGACGAAGGGGACGCGAATCCCATCCGTGTGACGCGCCGCCAGCGTCCTTGACCACCGACGAAGCCGTGCCTACTGTCCGATCCACAGTCGGAAGTTGACATAACTGTAACCGTCTAGCTGACGGTGAAGGTTGAGGCTGCTCGGCTGCTTCCCCGCTCCAATCGGTCGTAAGACCGCGGGCTAACGGAGCCGGGGAGCCCCCCTGCTCGCCCACCGACGCCGCTGGAGGACCGACACCGCATGGCAGCCCCCCAGAACTATCTCGCGGTCATCAAGGTCGTCGGGATAGGCGGAGGCGGCGTAAACGCCGTCAACCGGATGATCGAAGTCGGGCTAAAGGGTGTCGAGTTCATCGCCATCAACACCGACGCCCAGGCGCTGTTGATGAGCGATGCCGACGTCAAGCTCGACGTCGGCCGTGAACTCACCCGTGGCCTGGGGGCCGGTGCCGACCCGGAGGTCGGCCGCCAGGCCGCCGAGGATCACCGCGAGGAGATCGAGGAGGTCCTCAAGGGGGCCGACATGGTCTTCGTGACCGCGGGTGAGGGCGGTGGCACCGGCACCGGTGGTGCTCCCGTCGTCGCCAACGTGGCCCGCTCGCTCGGCGCGCTGACGATCGGTGTGGTGACGCGCCCGTTCACCTTCGAGGGCCGCCGCCGCGCGACCCAGGCCGACACGGGCATCGACACCCTCCGCAATGAGGTTGACACCCTCATCGTCATCCCGAACGACCGCCTGCTCGCGATGACCGATCGCGACATCAGCGTCCTGGACGCCTTCCGCAGCGCAGACCAGGTGCTGCTCTCCGGTGTCCAGGGCATCACCGACCTCATCACCACCCCTGGTCTGATCAACCTCGACTTCGCCGACGTCAAGACGGTCATGTCGCACGCCGGCAGCGCCCTGATGGGCATCGGCCGGGCACGGGGTGACGACCGGGCCACGGTCGCCGCCGAGCAGGCCATCGCCTCCCCCCTGCTGGAGGCCAGCATGGACGGCGCACAGGGCGTCCTGCTGAACATCTCCGGTGGGTCCGACCTCGGTCTGTTCGAGATCAACGCCGCGGCCGAGCTGGTCGCCGACGCGGCCCATCCCGAGGCGAACATCATCTTCGGTGCGGTGATCGACGACGCCCTCGGCGACGAGGTGCGGGTCACCGTGATCGCCGCCGGGTTCGACACCGTGCAGGACCGACGGACCCGCACGCTCGCCACCCAGCGCCGACCACCGGGGCCGGGCGGCGCGGCCGGCGGCCCGCCGCAGCCGGGGGCCCCCGGCCAGCCGGCGGCCCAGCCGGGCTCGGGCGGCGCGCCGAACACCACGGCGCTGCCGCCGATCCCGAACGTGCCGGCGCCGCCACGGCCCGCGCCGGCCCACTCGACCTACCTGCCGCCGACGAGCCAGCAGGTCGGGCACTACGTGCCGGACCCGCTGCCCGACGACCGCGCCCCGAGCCAGGCCGGCGCGCCGGCGGTCGGGTCCGCCGGCGACCAGCGGCCCATGGGCGGGCCGCCCCGCCGGGAGCACCCGGACACGGTCGGGGAGGGCGGCTACGCCCGCTCCGCGCCGGCTGCCGGCGCCCCGGGTACCGGGCACCCTGCTCCCGGGCACGCTGCTCCGGCCCACGCCGCGCCGGCCCATGCCGCCGCGGCCCAGGGCATGCCCCGCGCCGGGCTCGGGCACGCCGGGGCCGCTCCCGGCGGGGCCCCGGGCGCGCCGGGAGCGGCCCCGGCCGGCGGGGCTCCGCCGCAGGCCGGGCGCGGCCCGGAGCCGGCTCGTCCCGGCCCGCGCCCGACCTACCCGCCGCGCCGCCCCGTCCGCCCGGTGGCCGACGACGACGAGCTGGACGTTCCGGATTTCCTCAAGTAGGCGGCGATGCCCGTCCTGGTGACCTCGCGTGACGGCGGCACGAGCATGCCGCCGTACGCGGGGCTCAACCTCGGTGACCACGTGGGTGATGATCCGGAGGCGGTCAGCGTGAACCGGCGGCTGCTCGCGTCCCGGGTCGGCCGGCCGGTCCAGTTCATGCGGCAGGTGCACGGGGCCCAGGTGAGCCTGGTGCGGGCACCCGGACCGCCGCCCGAGGCCGACGCCATGGTCACCGACGCCGCCGGCGTCGCGCTCGCGGTGCTGGTGGCCGACTGCGTGCCGGTGATGTTCGAGTCGCCGGCGGCGGTCGGCGTCGCGCACGCCGGCCGCCAGGGGATGGCGGCGGGCGTGCTGGCGGCCACCTTGAAGATCTTCGACGAGCTCGGCGTCGACCGCTCGTCGATCGACGTCACGCTGGGCCCGGCGATCTGCGGGCGGTGCTACGAGGTGCCCGCGGACATGCGCGCCGACGTCCAGCGGCGGGTTCCGGGCAGTGGGTCGGAGACCCGCGCGGGCACGCCCGCGCTGGATCTCCGGGCCGGGCTGCGCGCCCAGCTGGCGACGGCCGGCGTGGGCCGTGTTGTGCTGTCCGATCGTTGCAGCGCCGAGTCGGGGGATCTCTACTCGTACCGCCGCGACGGGCGGACCGGGCGGTTCGCCGGCCTCGCCTGGCTGCCATGAGCGGCCTCGAGCGCGAGGTGGACCCGCGCCGGCTGGCCGAGTTGCGCGAGCGGCTGACCGTCGTCCGTGACCGGATCACCGTGGCGGCCCGGGACGCCGGCCGCGACCCGGCGGAGCTGACCTTGATCGCCGTCAGCAAGACCCGACCCGCCGAGGACGTCCTCGCGCTGGTCGCGCTGGGTGTCCGCCACTTCGCCGAGAACCGCGAGCAGGAGGCCGGGCCGAAGACCGAGGCCGTCCGGCTGGCGCTGGCCGCCGCCGCGGCGGGCGGCTCGGATGAGCACACGATGTGGTCCGATGATGACCGTTTCCGGGAATCGAGTCCATTGGCCGACACGTCGGGGGCATGGCGTCCATCACGTGTGGATCAGGGTCCGACCCTCGGGCCGGCCGCCGGGCCCGATGTGCCGGTCTGGCATTTCGTCGGCCAGCTCCAGCGCAACAAGGCCCGGGCTGTGGCGGGCTGGGTGCACTGCGTGCAGTCGGTGGACCGAGCGCGACTGGTCGAAGCCCTTTCCCGGGCGGCAACGGCACGTGGTCGTCAGATTTCAGTGTGCATACAGGTCAATCTGGACATTACGGAGCCCGTCGGTGCACCGGGTGCACCCGCGGCGCGAAATGCCCTGTCTACCAGGGAAAGCGAGCCCACCGCCGGGGCTGTGGACGGTGCTCGCGGCGGGGCCCTGCCCGCGGACGTACCGGCGCTCGCCGAGCTCGTCGCGGGCTCCGAAGGGCTTGTTCTGACGGGTGTGATGGCTGTCGCGCCACGCGGAGCACCCGCCAGGCCGGCCTTCGCCCGACTCCGTGAGGTAGCCGACCGACTTCGTTCCGAACATCCCGCGGCGACGCTAGTCAGTGCAGGGATGTCCGGTGATCTCGAGGATGCGGTCGCGGAGGGCGCGACACACCTTCGGATCGGCACCGCTTTGTTCGGTGAACGGCACGGTGTCCCTTAGAGTCGCGCCCATGGGGCTCGGTCGCAGGGCGATGGTCTACCTCGGGCTCGCCGAGGAGGACGAGGACTATCTCGACGACGACTATGACGACGGCGGTCACGACGCCGTCCGAGGCGCCGTCCGGGACGATCGGCGGGCCACGCTCGACCCGGTGCCGATTGACCGGTCGGTCCGCCGGATCGATGCACGTGAGGAGCCTGTCGCCATGCCGCGACGCCCACCGGTGGAGCATCTGCGACCCCCCGTGCCGACGCCGATGCGCCGCGTAGCGCCCGTCGAGGAGCCCCGGCCATACCGGATCACGACGCTCCAGCCGCGTAGCTACAATGAGGCCCGTCAGATCGGTGAGGAGTTCCGGGACGGGACTCCCGTTATCATGAACCTCACCGAGATGGACGACGTCGACGCCAAGCGGCTGGTCGACTTCGCCGCAGGGCTGATCTTCGGGCTCCGTGGCGACATCGAGAAGGTGACCAACAAGGTCTTCCTGCTCTCGCCGCACAACGTCGAGGTCACCGAGACAGACAAGCGACGCATCCGCGAGGGTGGGTTCTACAACCAGTCGTAGTAACCAGTCGTAGCCAGGGCAAGATCATCCAGTAGGGTCGTCACCACTTCCCCTCGTCCTCCCGGGAGAGAGCACCATCAGCGCACTTGGAACTCTGCTCTTTTGGGTGCTGACGGCCTACCTGCTGCTCCTGATCGCTCGGTGGGTCATCGACCTGGTGCTCGCGCTGAGCGGCTCCTTCCGGCCGACCGGCCCCCTGGTCCTGCTCTTCGAGATCGTGTACACGGCGACTGACCCTCCGTTGCGATTGATTCGGCGGTTCATTCCGCCGTTGAGGGTAGGTAGCGTTGCGCTTGACCTCGGGTTCCTGCTTCTCTTCATAGTGATCGTCGTTTTGCAGAGCTATGCGCAGAGGCTGTGACTGAGGTCGTGTGCACACCGCGAGTGCGGGCAAGGCAGACTGCCCGCAGACCGCCCTCTCTTCGGGGAGCGGCGATGCCGCACGAGGAGGCAACGTGGCGCTGACACCGCAGGATGTTCAGAACAAGGTCTTCAGCCCGACGAGGTTCCGCACGGGCTACAACGAGGACGAGGTCGACACCTTCCTTGATGAGGTCGAGGCCGAGCTGACGCGACTGCTCGACGAGAGCAGCGACCTGCGCAGGCAGCTCGACGAGGCCCGCCGGTCCGGCGGTGGCGGTCCCGGTGTCCCGGCACAGATCCTCGACGAGAACCAGCAGCTGCGCCGCCAGCTCGAGGAGTCCCGCCGGCAGCTGGCGCAGGCGCAGGCGCAGGCCGCGCAGGCGGCCCAGGCCGCCCGCGAGCGGCCCCCGATGCCCGCCGGCCCGCCTGGCGCGGGTCCGGGTGGTCCGGGTGGTCCGGGTGGTCCGGGTGGTCCGAATGGACCCGGCGTGCCCGGTGGTCCGCCGGTGTCCGGTGGCCCGACGGCGGTCATGCCCGCGCTGGTCGGCGGGGGCGGTCAGGCCCCGGCCCGCACGGGCCCGGGCGCCGGTGGCCAGAACGACGCCGACATCGAGCAGCGCGTCGCGCGGACCCTCGTGCTCGCCCAGCGGACCGCCGACGAGGCGCTGCGGGAGGCCCGCGCCGAGTCGGAGCGGGCCCGCCGCGAGGCGCGCGCCGACGCCGACCGGATCCTCGGTGAGGCCCGGGCGCACGTCGCCGAGCAGCTCGGTGGGCTCGAGGACGACAAGCGCCGCCTCGAAGGCCAGGTCGAGCAGCTCCGCGCCTTCGAGCGCGAGTACCGCACGCGGCTGCGCGCCTACCTGGAGATGCAGCTGCGTGACCTCGACGGCATGCCCACACAGCCGGCCGTCGGGCCGGGCATGCCGGCGCGCCCCGGGCTCAACCCCGGCGCGCCGACACCCACCCCGGCCCCCGCGAGCGTCGGCATGGCGCAGACCGGTGGCGGCCAGCCGCCTCAGCCCCAGCACGTGGGAGCGCAGGCGTTCCAGGGCGGCCCGCAGATGGGCGCCGCGACGCTGGCGCGGGAGAGCAACGGTCACGGCGGGCGCCCGGATCTCGACCCGGGCCGCCGCGACGCTCCGGGCATGCAGGAGTTCTAGGCCAGCATGGTGATGATCAGCGGCGCCCTGGTGGTGATCGCCGCGGTGCTGGCCGTGCTCGGCCTGTTCGGCGCGGCCACCTGGTCGTACACGTCACTGATCGTCGTCTGCCTCGCCGCGGTGCTGCTGCCCGTCGCGGCTGTGCGGCGCGCTGGGAAGAAGACGCCAGCCTAGCCCTCGCTGCGCTGCGCTGCGCGGAACCACGGCTGTTGCCGCCGCGCCCGCGCCGGCGGGGTCTCCACCGGCGCGGGCGAGAAGTTCGGGTGGCCGTCAGCCAACCGTCGGCGGCGCGGGGGCCGTCCTGGTCAGCGCGAAGGTCAGGCCGAGCTCCGCGGATGATCCCCGGTGCCATGCCGGCTCCGCCGTCTGCTCGACCGGTGCCTCCTGGAACACTGTGGCCAGGATCTCGTCGGCGACGGTCGCCGCGTGCTCACGCAACGCTGCCGCCGTCTCCTCCTTGGCGGCGGCCCAGCGCAGCTCGACCCGGTCGGTGATCTCCAGCCCCGCGGCCCGCCGCGCGTCCTGCAGGACGCGCACCACGTCGCGGGCGAGCCCGGTCCGGGCCAGCTCCGGGGTGACGGTCAGGTCGAGGGCGACCGACAGGCCCGACTCACTCGTCACCGACCAGCCCTCACGCGGCGTCTCGGTGACGATCAGATCCTCACCGCCGAGCTCGATGCGCTCGCCGTCCACGGTGACGGTCAGCCGGCCGTCCACCGGTGCCCCGGCGGTGGTGACGGCGGCGGCGACCGCCTTCGTGCGGTTGCCGAAGCGCCGTCCCAGCGCCCGGAAGTTCGGCTTCACGCTGATGTCGACGAGGTCCGAGGTCGCGGCCTCGACGGCGACGACGTTGAGCTCCTCGGCGATCTGCGCGTGCAGCTCCGCCGAGAGGTCGTCGAACGCCGAGGAGCCGACCACCGCGCGCGGCAGCGGCTGACGGGTGCGCAGCCCGCTGGCGGCCCGGGCCGCGCGGCCGAGCTCGACGATCCGGCGCACGAGGTCCATCCGCTCGGCCAGGCCCGGCTCGACGAGGTCCGCCGGCAGCTGCGGCCACGAGGCCAGGTGCACCGAGTCCGGGGCGCCGGGCAGGATGCCGGCGAACAGCCGGGACCACAGCCAGTCGGTCAGGAACGGGGTGAACGGCGACATCACCCGGGTCAGGCCGTCCAGGCAGGTGTAGAGGGTGGCCAGCGCGTTCGGGTCGCCCGCCCAGAAGCGGCGGCGGGAACGCCGGACGTACCAGTTCGACAGGTCGTCCACGAAGCGGGCGATGCGGCGCCCGGCGCGCAGCGCGTCGAAGCCCTCGAGGGCGGCGTCCACCTCGGCGACGGTGTCGGCGAGCTCGGAGAGCGCCCACCTGTCCAGCACCGGGCGTTCGGCCGGGGCCGCGGCGCCCTCGCCCGACCCGTCGGCGCCGGTCGGGCGCCAGTCCGCCGCGCCCGCGTAGAGCGCGAAGAACGACGCGGTGTTCCAGTAGGTGAGCAGGATCTTGCGGACGATGTCCTCGATCGACTCGTGGCTGACCCGGCGGTCCGACCACGGTGAGCCGCCGGCCAGCATCAGCCACCGGACGGCGTCCGCCCCGTGCCGGTCGAACAGGTCGAACGGGTCCAGCACGTTGCCGACGTGCTTGCTCATCTTGCGGCCCTCGGCGTCGAGCAGCAGGCCCAGGCACAGCACGGTCTCGTAGGACGACCGGTCGAAGACCAGCGTGCCCACGGCCATGAGCGTGTAGAACCAGCCCCGGGTCTGGTCGATCGCCTCGCAGATGTACTGCGCCGGGTACTGCTTCGCGAACTCGTCGGCGTTGCGGTGCGGGGCGCCCCACTGGGCGAACGGCATCGCGCCGCTGTCGTACCAGACATCGATGACCTCGGGCACCCGCCGGGCGGTCTCCCCACAGGTGGGGCACGGCAGGGTCACGTCGTCGACGAACGGGCGGTGCGGGTCGAGCGTCGAGTGGTCCGTGCCGGTCAGCTCGGAGAGCTCCGCCAGCGAGCCGACGCAGGTCAGGTGGGACGGGTCGGCCTCGCACCGCCAGACGGGCAGCGGGGTGCCCCAGTACCGGTTGCGGGACAGCGCCCAGTCGACGTTGTTGCGCAGCCACTCGCCGTAACGGCCCTCGCGGATGCGCTCGGGGTGCCAGTCCGTCCGCGCGTTCTCGGCGAGCAGGCGCTCGCGGACGGCCGTCGTGCGGATGTACCAGGACGGTAGCGGGTAGTAGATCAGCGGCGTGTGGCAGCGCCAGCAGTGCGGGTAGCTGTGCGTGTAGGTCGCCGCCCGCCACATCAGGCCCCGCGCGGTGAGATCCGCGGACAGTGGCGCGTCGGCGTCCTTGAAGAACAGCCCGCCGACCAGCGGCACGTCGGGCAGGAAGCGCCCGTCCGGCCCGACCGGGTTGACGACGCCGAGGCCGTTGGCGCGACAGACCGCGAGGTCCTCGGCGCCGAAGGCGGGTGCCTGGTGGACGAGCCCGGTGCCGTCCGTGGTCGTCACGTAGTCCGCCAGGACCACCGAGTGCGGGCGGGCGGACGTCCCGGCGCCCCGGCCGACGGCGGTCTTCCCCGCTGCCTCCTCGAAGCGCTCCAGCGCGATCAGCTCGAACGGCCGGGCGTAGCGGGTGCCGGCGAGCTCGGCGCCGGTGAAGCGCTCGACCACCTCGGCGCCCTCGCCCAGGGCCGCGGTCAGCAGCGGCTCGGCGACGACGAGCAGTTCACCGCCGGCGGCCCGGGCCAGCACGTAGCTGACCTCGGGATGGACGGCGACCGCGGTGTTGGAGACCAGCGTCCACGGGGTGGTCGTCCACACCAGCAGGTGCGCGCCGTGCTCGGCCAGCCCGTGCGGGCCCTCGACGACCGGGAACCGCACGTAGACCGACGGGTCGTCGGTGTCGCTGTAGCCCTGGGAGACCTCGTGGTCGGACAGCGGCGTCTCGTCCCGGGGGCAGTACGGGGTGACCCGGAAGTCCTCGACGAGCAGGCCCTTGTCGAAGATCTGCTTGAGGGACCACCAGACGCTCTCGATGTACGAGGTGTCCATCGTCCGGTAGGCGCCGTCGAGGTCGACCCAGTAGCCCATCCGCTCCGTCATCGCGGAGAAGTCGGCCACGTGGCGCAGGACGGACTCGCGGCACCTCTCGTTGAACTCGGCGATGCCGTAGTCCTCGATGTCGCTCTTGCTGGTGAAGCCGAGTTCCTTCTCGACGGCGAGCTCGACGGGCAGGCCGTGGCAGTCCCAGCCCGCCCGGCGGGGCACGTGGTAGCCCTTCATCGTCTTGTAACGGGGGAAGAGGTCCTTGAAGACCCGCGCCTCGACGTGGTGGGCGCCCGGCTTGCCGTTGGCGGTCGGCGGGCCCTCGTAGAACACCCACAGCGGCCGGTCTGCGCCGGCCTGCAGCGAGCGGTGGAAGACCTTGGAATCCCTCCAGCGCTCCAGCGTCTCGCGCTCGAAGGCCGGAAGGTCGACCCGCGCGGGCAGGGGGCGGAAGGCGGGCGTCGGGGCGTCGGGGGTACTCATCGTGGCTGGTCTCCGTCGGCGGTGGGGCACTCCGGCGGAGGGACGACACCTCGCCGCACACCGGCATGGGCCGGTGGCGGCACGAGGTACCGCGGTACCACCCTCCTTGCGCGCCCGGGTGCGCTCCGCGATCTCTCGTGGACGGCGACCGGGCGGCCACTCTTGTCATGCGGCGGCGGCCGGATCTACTGGGGGCTCACAGCCCTGTTCTCCCGGCGGCTCAGGGTGATCTTCACGGCGCGCTGGCCACCGGGCTCGCACCGCCCCCGGCTCGCTGCGACTGCGCCTGCCGCTACTCGTCCCGTCAAAGCCTTTCCGCGCTTCCAGCGTAGCCGACGGCCAACGGTGATCGCGGCCGCGGACCGCCGGCGGATCACCGGCACCCGTGCCCGGCACCGGACGGGCACTCAGGCCGGGTCTCGGGTCGCGTCTCGGGCCGGTGGCCGGCCGGCGGGCGGATGACCCGTGAGATCGCACCCGTACAGTGGTGTGTGTGGTGGCCGAGCCGGGGATGGACAAGGGCGTCCCGTACAGGAACACCCAGTACGGGAGCACCGTGAACGCCGGTGCGGCGGGAGTGGGTGCCCCGGGTGCCGCCGACGCGGGCGGCGGCGCCCCGAGCGGTGACGCCGCGGTCAAGCCCGGCCGTGACCGCCTGGTCACCTCGCACCGTGCGGTGCTCGTCGTCGCGCTGACCTCGCTGTGTCTGATCGTCCTGGACATCGGCACGAAGCTGCTGGCCGTCGCCCAGCTCACCGGGCGCGCCCCGATCGAGATCATCCCCGGCGTGCTCGACCTGCGCCTGACCCGGAACTCGGGGGCCGCGTTCAGCCTGGCCGGCGGGGCCACGGTCATCCTCAGCCTGATCGCGCTGGCGGTCGTCGCGGTGGTCGTGGTCACCGCCAGGCGGCTGGCCTCCATCGGGTGGGCGTTCGTCTTCGGCGCGATGGTCGGCGGCGCGCTGGGCAACCTGATCGACCGGCTGTTCCGCGCCCCCGGGCCGCTGCGCGGGCACGTCGTGGACTTCGTCCACATCCACCACTGGCCCATCTTCAACGTCGCCGACTCGGCGATCGTCTGCGGCGGAGTGCTCGCGGTCATCCTCTCCCTGCGCGGCATCGGCCTCGACGGCACGCGCCTCTCCGCCGCCCCGCCACCCGACCCCGGGTCAGCGGAGCCGGCCGGACCATCCGGTCCGGCGGGGCCGAGCCACGCCGGCGGTCCCGGGCCCGGTGACGCGTGAGCACGGCCGACACCGACCGGCGCTCGCTGCCGGTCCCCGACGGCCTCGACGGCATCCGCCTGGACGCCGCCATCGCCCGCATGTTCGGCCTGAGCCGCACGGCCGCCGCCGCGCTCGTTGACGACGGCCAGGTGAGCGTCGACGGCCAGGTCCGCGGCCGCTCCGACCGGGTCAGCGGCGGCGCCTGGCTGGACGTAGCCCTCCCCGCCCCGCCCCGTCCGCTCACGGTGGAGCCCACCCCGGTCGCGGGCCTGCGCATCCTGCACGACGACGACGACATCGTGGTCGTCGACAAGCCGGTCGGCGTGGCGGCCCATCCGGCCCCGGGGTTCACCGGCCCGACGGTCATCGGCGCGCTCGCCGCCGCCGGCTACCGGGTCTCCACCTCGGGCTCGGCCGAGCGCCAGGGCGTGGTGCACCGCCTGGACGTCGGCACGACCGGGGCGATGGCTGTCGCGAAGAGTGAACGCGCCTACACCCTTCTCAAGCGGGCCTTCCGGGAACGCGAGGTGGAGAAGGAGTACCGGGCGGTCGTCCAGGGGCACCCGGACCCGCTGCGCGGGACGGTCGACGCCCCCATCGACCGTCATCCCCGCCGGCCCGGCCTGTTCGCCGTCGTCGCGGACGGCAAGCCCAGCGTGACCCACTACGACACCGAGGAGGCGTTCCGCGCCGCCTCGCTGCTGTCGGTGCGGCTGGAGACGGGCCGCACCCACCAGATCCGGGTGCACATGGCGGCGCTGCGGCATCCCTGCGTGGGCGACCTCTCCTACGGGGCGGATCCGACGCTGGCCCAGCGCCTCGGGCTGACCAGGCAGTGGCTGCACGCCGCCCGGCTCGCCTTCGCCCACCCGGCGGACGGCACCTGGGTCGAGTTCACCAGCCCCGATCCCGACGACCTGGCCGAGGCGGTGAAGCGGCTGCGCGACCAGACGTGAGGACGCCGGTGCCGGCGGACCCCGGCCCGCCTTCCGCACAGTCCTCGAGCGAAGGCCCCGAGGCGGTCCGCGCGCCCGAGAAACCCGCGCCCGAGAAACCCGCGCCCGTTGAACCCGCGGACGACGCCGCGGCGGTGACCGCCTCCGGTCTGCCGCCGGCCAGCGGCCCCTCTGCCGGCGCCCCGCCTTCCGGTCACCAGCCTTCCGGCGAGGCGCCTTCCGGCGACCCGCCCGCCGAACACCCGCCCGCGGGCGGGTCGCCCGCCGCCGACGGTCCCTCGGGGGGCACTCTCTCGGTCGACGGTCCCTCGGGAGAGGACCCCCTGCGAGAGGGCATCCTGGACGAGGACCCCCTGGGCGGCTCTCCTCCGGACGACGGTGCTGCCGTTGATCCCTCAGCCGCCGATCCCGTCGATCCCGCGGATCCCACAGCATCCACCGGGTCCACAGAATCCGCCGGGCCCACGACGTTCGTCCGGCCTACATCGTCCGCCGGGCCCGCGCCGTCCGCGGGGCCCGCTGAGCCCGCGGGTGACGTGCCCGGCGACGGCTCCCCGCCGGGCGGGTTGGGACGCTCCGCGATCCGACTGCTCGACCGGGTCGACGACGCCGCCCTGCCGCCGGTCGGCCGGGTGCTGGAGTCGGTCGCCGGCCGTCTCGCCGGCGCACGCGACCGCCCTCGGGCGCGCCTGCGCCGCGGGTGGGCGGCACGCGGGGGCCCGTACGTCGACGGCGACGGCCCCCCGCCACCGGGCCGGGCCAGCGTCATCACCGGGCGCGCCCTCGAGGCCATCGGCCGGCTGCTCGTGCTCGGGCTGGTCGTGCTGATCGTCGTCGGTGCCGTGACCACGATGCTGCGCGGCGCCGATCCCTCTGGCAGCCATGCACCCGGCCCCGGCCCCGGCAACGCTCCGGCCGGGCCCGTCGAGCCCACGGTCACCGTCGGCCCGGCCGTGGGTGAGTCGCCCGCCACGTACGCCGCCGAGGCCGCGGCGAAGCTGGACGGCCTGACCCGGGCGGCCCCGGACGCCGACCTCTACGCCGTCGTCAGCCTGGCCGGCTACCGCACGCCGGACGAGATGCTGCAGATCTTCACCGCCTACCGCACGCTCGAGGTGTTCTTCGGCGTCCCGCCGGACGGGGCGGTGATGGCCGCCACCGTCCGCGACCCGGTCGCGGACCTCACCGCCGCCTTCGACAGCGAGGCCGACGCCGCCGACACCCGCGCGCACAGTGCCACGGACCCCGCCGAGGCCGAGCACGCGCGGCAGGAGGCCACGGCGCTGCGCGCGCGGTGCGGCTGCCTGTTCGGCGCGGTCGTGCGGGCGCCGGCGGCCCGGCTGGTCGACCTCGGACACATCGAGGGAGTGCGGGTCGTCGACCCGGCCCCGCCCGGCATCTCCCCGGAGACCGTGCGCTTCCTCCCGCTGCAGCCCGACCCGCGCTGAGCGGGCGCCCGCGGTCCCGGGTGCCGTGGGCCACGGGTGCTCCCACCCCCCGAGGTGCCCACCCGGCACGTTGGGGGCGGGCACGGCCGGGCGGCGGGGCCCCCGCCACGCCGCGCGTGGGGAGCCGCCGACCGCCGCGATCGGCCCGGCACGGCGGCCGTCAGGAGGGTCGTCTTCCACCGCCCCACCGGGACAGGGCAGGATTGCACCAGGTCCATGGGACGTCCACCGGTACGGCCGGGCGGCGGGGACCTGACCGGCGGCCGTGCGACGGACGGCCCGCCTGATGACGAAGGGGGCACTCGGGTGAGGTTGGCCAGGGGCACCCGGGAGGTCTTCGACGCGGAAAGCCTGCTCGAGGAGTACCTGGGACCACGCAAACGGGGACTGCGGTACGCGTACCCCTACTACGACGGGCTCGTCACCAACGGCGACCCGGACCTGCTGTGCACGGGTGACCTGCTGTCGCCCTGTCTGCTCGGTGTGAACGTGGACCTCGACCGGATGCACACGCTGACCGCGTTGACCCCGCTGCTGCAGCGGGCGCTGGACCGGCTCCCCCCGGGGATCGAGTTGATCGAGGCGGACGAGGTGACCCTCGACCTGGTCGCGGCCCTCTACGACCCGCTGGACGACCCCGACGTCGCGGACCGGGACGTCAAGGGCTCGCTGATCGCCAAGGTGCTGCACCGCAAGCGCCCGGCGCTGGTGCCCCTGTTCGACTCGAAGGTGCGGATCTTCTACCAGCACGAGGACTGTGTCCCCCCGTCACCGCGCGACGGCCGGTCGTGGCGGGAGTACATGCAGCTGCTCGTCCGCGCCATGCAGTACGACCTGCGGGAGAACGCCGACGAGTTCCGCCGGCTCACCGGTCTCGTGCCGCCGGGCGGCCCGGCGGTGACCCCGTTGCGCATCCTCGACATCGTCGTCTGGATGAGCAGCGCGGTCTGATCCCGTCCGGTCCGATGGCATGGCACGAGGCGGTGGGACGGGTGCTCTGGGTGTGTGACACCGCTGTCACGCGGGTGGTAGGTGTCGCCGGTGTGACGTCGGCGGCATCGGCCCGCGGCCTCCGCTCGGCGTGTCGGCTGCGAGAATGGCAGCCGTGCTGAGCTACGCCGTGCGTGGCCTCACCCGGCGGCACGGCGCCGGGGAGTGCGCCGTCCTCGCGAACGACCGGATCGACCTCGACGTCCGTCCGGCCGAGGTCTTCGGCGTGCTCGGTCCGAACGGCGCCGGCAAGACCACCCTCGTCCGCCAGCTCATGGGCCTGCTCCGCCCCGACACCGGCTCGATCACGATGTTCGGGCACGACGTCGTCAGCCGTCCCGGAACCGCCGCCCGGATGGCGGCCTACCTGGGCCAGGACGATCTCGCGCTGGCCGAGCTGCCGGTGGGCGTCGCGGTGGAGACGACCGCGCGGCTGCGTGGCCTGTCCCGGGCGGGTGCCCGCCGGGAGCGCGACGAGGTGATCGAGGAGCTCGCCCTGGGCGAGGTGGTGAACCGCCCGCTCGGCCGCCTCTCGGGCGGCCAGCGCCGACTTGCCTGCGTCGCGGCCACCCTGGTCGGCGAGCGCCCGGTGCTCGTGCTCGACGAGCCGACGACCGGCCTCGACCCGGTGGCCCGCCGTTCGGTGTGGACGGCGCTGGAGCGCCGCCGCTCCGCGCGCGGCACCACGGTCGTGCTGATCACACACAACGTGCTGGAGGCCGAGACCGTGCTGGACCGGGTGGCCGTGCTCGACGCGGGCCGGGTGATCGCCTGCGACTCGCCGGGCCGGCTCAAGGCGTCGGTCTCCGACGACGTCCGGCTGGACCTGGTCTGGCGGCACGACCCGCCGGTCGACGACCCGACCGTGGCCCGACTCGCCGCCACGGCGCGGGTGACCGGCCGCCGATGGACGACCCGGCTGGCCCATGCCGAGGCCAGGGACGCCCTCGGTCGCCTCACCACGGGGCCGGCGTTCGCCGCCCTGGACGACTTCAGTCTCGCGACTCCGTCGTTGGAGGACGTGTATCTCACTCTCGGCGGAACCTGCCGTGATCTGGAGCGGACATGACCCTGACGACTCCTCACCCCGCCACCCCCGCGGGTCCGGCCGGCCTGCCGCCCGCGACGGGTGTCGGGGTGGCCGCCGTGCCGTCTGAGGACCGCTCACCCGGTCGTGCGGGCGGGAAGACGGGCAGGCGGAAGGCCGGCAGGAAGGGCCGGGCAGCCGCCGGATCCGGCGGGGCCGCGGCCGGGGCCGCCGCCGAGGAGGCGCCCGTGCCGCTGCCCCCGCCGACCGCCTTCCCGGCGGCGGCGTCGGCCGTCTACCGGGGCCAGCTGGCCCGTGCCCGGGTGGCCCGGGTGCCGCTGCTGTTCGTCGCCGCGTTCCAGTCCCTGGGGATCATGATCCTGCTGCGGGGCATCGTCGACGTCGGCGACGACTCCGCGGCGGCCTCCGTCGTGGCCGGCTCGACGGTGCTCGTCGTGGCCTTCGTGGCGCTCAACCTGCTCGCGCAGCGGTTCGGGGCCCTGCGCGCGGCCGGGGCGCTCGACTACTACCTGACGCTGCCCATCCCCGGCGCCGCGGTGGTGCTCGGCACGGCCGCGTCGTACGCGACGTTCGCGGTGCCGGGCACGGTCGTCACCGTGGTGGTCGGCTCGCTCCTTTACGGGCTGCCGATGGGCGGCCTGTGGCTGCTGATCCCGGTGACGGTGCTCGCCGGGGCCAGCCTGGCCGGGATAGGCGCGGCGATCGGCCTGCTGGCGCCGAAGCCGGAGCTGGCCACGGTCGCCGGGCAGCTCGGCATGAGCGTGGTGCTCTTCCTCGGTGTGATCCCCGCCGACCGGCTGCCCGGCATCGGCCGGCTGGCCCGTGATCTGCTGCCCAGCAGCTACGCGGTGGACGCGCTCGCCGAGGGCTTCGCCCCGGCGGTGGACTGGGCGCATGTGACGGTCGATCTCGCGGTCTGCGCGGCGGTCGCGGCGGTGGCGCTCGTCGTCGCCGTGCGGTCGCTGCGGCACGCCGGCCGGTCCTGAGCGGGCATCCGGGCATCGCGGCCGCTTCGGTGGCGCGGCGCGGCCGTGGAGAAGGCGGGTACGGTCGACCCCCGGGCTCGGTGCCGACGGCGGTCGACTCACCCCCCGGGGATCCGGGTCGGTGGACCGGTACGGCAGGCGAGGAGACGGACGGGTCGTGGCAGAGTGGCCGGGCGACAGCCGGGGCGCGCGGGCGTGCTCCCGTCCCGAGGCGGAGCCCGAGACCGGCGGCATCGCCGAACCCCACGGTATGACCGAAGCCGGGGAGCCGGCCGCGTATCCGGTGGTGGAGCCGGCCGCGTACCCGGCGGTGGAGCCGCCCGCGGAGCCGGCGGTGGCGGAGCCGATCACCGGCCGGGTGGGGCTGCTCGCCGGGCTCGTGTGCGCACTCGCGATGCTGCTGGTCGGCCCGCTGCTGGGCCTGCTCTGGTCGGTCAGCGCCCCCCGGCTCGACGTCCAGGCGGTGCTCTCCGGCGCGATGTCGGTGTTCGGGGTGCAGAGTACGATCGACGCCTACTTCGCCATGATCTGTGCGGTCGCGGGGCTCGTGGGCGGGCTGGTCGCCTACCTGCGCGCGGCGGACGCGGGCTGGCCGGTGCCGATCGGCCTCGCCGCCGGCGGGATCGGCGGCTCGCTGCTCGCCGGCTGGGTCGGGCACCTGCGCCGCTCGGGCCAGGTGCTGGACGCGCTGCCGCCCAACGCCACCCCGCTGCTGCGCGACCTGGTCGACTTCCAGGTGCGGGCCACCGGGCTCTACCTCGTCCTGCCTGGTGTCGCGCTGCTCGTGCTGTCGGTGGCGCTGTGGGCGGGCGGCACCGCGCCCGGATGGCCCCGGCGGCGGCGCTGACCGTGCGCCTTCAGTGACTGTGCGCCTTCAGCGAGCGTGCGTGGTCAGTTGGAGCTCGGCTTGATGCGACTCAGCTCGTTCGAGCCCACGGTGGTGATCCGTTCCAGCAGGCCCAGCTCGCGGCGCAGCAGCGCCCGCTCGGCCCGGAGCCTGGTCGCGGCGTCGGGCGCGGCCAGCAGCCCCTGCCGCTCGGTGATGTCGGTAACCACGGCGGCAGCCACCAGGTAGGACAGCGCGGTCGGGTCCGTCGGCAGGTCGGGCAACTTGATCTCGACGGTGCCGCTCGCGGCGAGCCGCTCGGTGTACTCGCGCAGCAGCCGGGCCACCACCGCGGTGTTGGTGGTCGCGTCGGCCTCGTCACCGACCGGGTCCGTCATGAAGTCGACGTCCCCGACGAGGTAGGGGCGGTCGCCCTCGTCGACGGAGCGCACGCGGAAGCGCGGGCCGCCGACGGTCACGATGGAGAAGCGTCCGTCCGGGTGTGCCTCGACGCGGCGCAGCAGCGCCGCGCAGCCGACCTCGTGGATCATGGGGACGGCCGGGCCGACCTCCCGGCCTCGGCGGATGGCGACGACCCCGAACTGGCGGGTCTCGGTGTCGGGGATCTCGAGCAGCTCGCGGATCAGTACGCGGTAGCGTTCCTCGAAGATCTCCAGCGGCATCAGCAGACCTGGAAGTAGGACGGTGCCGAGTGGAAACAGTGGCAGGCGCTCACCCATCCGTCTCCCTCACCCCCTTCGCCGGAGCGTCACCGACCCGTTGCGCGGGCCCGTATGCTCCCAGCCTGTCCTGTACCGGCCGCCGCGTCCATCCGCGTTGGTGGTGGCGGCTGTCATGACGGGGGTGGTGGCGATCACGGCGGGGGAGCGGTTGCGCGGGCGCGAGCCCGCAGGACGGAGGACGCGGGTGCCTGATCAGAACCGCGACGGTACGTGGGGGACCGAGCGCGAGCTGCTCCTCGTACTGGGGCCCGATCCCGAGGCGGCCCGGGCCGTGCTCGACCTGGTCGCCGGCTGGGGTCAGGTGACGTCCCGGCTGCCACCGCGGCTCGCGCTCGTCGTGCTGCCCGCGGACCGGATCGGTGCGACCGGTGAGCTCGCCGGAGTCGTCGCCGTGCTCGAGGCGGACGTCCCGCCGGCGCTGCGCGAGACGCTCGCCCCCGAGGAGGGGCTGTTCGTCGACGGCTGGCTCGCCCGCGGCCGGAGCAAGCCGACCCGCCCGGGGGAGGGCCGGCGGTGGGACGATCCCGCCGCCCCGGGCGAGCCGCCCCGCTGACCGGAGTCTGACGGCCCGCCCCGCCGGTGGGTCAGAAGACGCGGCGCGGCGCCGACCACACGGCCGCGGCGCCCGAGCGGTACAGCAGGTACAGCCGGTTCGCGACCCGGGCCAGCACCTCGAGGTTCCCGTCGTAGTTGCTCTGGATCATCGAGACGGCGTCCACATGCCCGAGTTCCGCCGCGAACGGGCGGGGGCCGCTCCACACCGGGTCGGCGCGGTTGTTGTCGCGGAAGAAGTGGATCAGCCCGGTTCCGGCGGACGGCACCACGACCTCGAAGTTGCGCGCACCCGGGAACACGCTCTGAATCAGCGCCGGGTTGCCGGACACCCCCTCGGCGAAGATCCCGCCGGTGCGCCAGACGGCTGCCTGGTCGCGCGTCAGGTGCACCAGTCGGGTGCCGACCAGGGCGACGGCCTCCAGCATCCCGGCCCCGCCGCCCAGCGTCCCGTGGATCAGGCTGACCGCGTCGACCCGTCCCAGGTTGGCCGCGAACAGCTTCGGCGCGCTCCACGGGTAGCCGTAGACGTCGTGGTTGCGCCACATGTGCATGATGCCAACATCGGCGGCCGGGGCCAGCAGCTCGAAGTTGCCCTTGCCGCCCAGCCGGCTCTGCACCAGCGACGGGACGCCGCCGACGCCCTGGGCGAGCTGGACGGGCGCGCGCCACTGGAACGCCCCGGTGCTGTCCCGCCACAGGAAGAACAGCCGCGAGCCCACGCGGACGGCCACCTCCAGCGGGCCCGGGTTCGCCAGGGTGCTCTGCACCATCGTCACCGCGTCGACGCGGCCGAGGGCCTGCGCGGTCTGCCATGGGTCCCGCCACGGTGCGCCGGCGGCGTCGTTGTCCCGCCAGACGTGGGTGAGGCCGGCGTAGGCCGACGGCGCGACGACGTCGAAGTTGCCCCGCACGCCCAGGCCCTTCGCCTGGAGGAGCACCGGGTTGCCGCTCACGCCGTGGCCCCAGCCGAGGTGCGCGGGCGTGTACCGGCACAGGGCGAACGTGTTGGCGCGCATCAGGCAGTCGACCGGCGCCGGCGCGCAGGAGTCGCAGTTGCCGTTGGGTACCCCGTACCGACCCCAGCTCCCGCCGCAGTCGCAGCCGGCGCCGCCGTACTCGTCCGGCGCCCCGAAGATGTGGCCGGTCTCGTGCGCGAACACGCGGTCGATGTTGTCCGGGCCCCAGCCGTCGGCGTCGGCGGCGAGCACCATCCGCGGGCCGCCGATCGACGCGTAGGCGAAGTGTCCGAGCGGGTACTTCGTGACGAACGCGCAGTAGGCCCACCGGGTGCGCAGCCGGGCGCGCAGCGCCTCGACGTAGTCGTAGACACCGTCGAAGTTCGCCGCGTAGCCGAGCCGGCTCATCGTGGGGTCGCGCCAGAGGGCCTCGAGGTCGTTCGCGGACGGGTTGGCGGGGGTGGGCAGCCGGACGATCTGGATGTCGTAGCTGAACGTCAGCTCGGCCGCCGGGTTCTGCGTCGCGTACCAGGACAGGCCGTTCTGCACCTCGGCCACGATCTTCGTGCGTTCCGCGGCGGAGAGCTGCAGGGCCGGTGTCGGTCCCTCGACGAGGATGAGCCCGACCGCGACGGAGCCCTCCAGGTAACTGCTGAGCGCTCCGGCGGACGGCGCTCCGGCCGTGCCCGTCCCGACCGCGCCCGAGGGCGACCCGGTCGCCTCCGGTCCCGAGGCGTCCGATCCGAGCCCGTTGAGCAGCGAGCGCACGGTGGGTGCGAGCGGGGTGGCGCCTGGGCCCGCCGAGCCGCGCGGCGGGGCGATGTCGGTGCACGGCCGGTTCATGTCCCAGGGCGCGGCGTCGCGCGGGCGCGAGCGCTTGCGCCGGCGGTAGTCGTCCCCCGCGCGCAGGCGGAACGCCTCGACCCCGAGAGCCTCGGTGCGGTCCAGCCCGCCGGGCAGGCTCAGCGTCGACACGACGGTCCCGTCCACCGGGGTGGTGCCGGCGGAGACCCCGCGAGCGGTGGCCACGGCCGCGGTCGCCAGCGGCCGGCCCACCACCCGGACGCGGCCGTAGCGGTGGATGGCGCGCTCGCGGTGGCGGGGGTCCTCGGTCACGTCCTGGGCACCGGGGTCACCCGGGCCGCTCGGGCCGGAGATCTCGGACGGGCCGGCGTCACCGGTTCCGCCGGAGCCACCGACGTCGCCGGCGGAACCATCCGGGAGCTCACCCTCGGCGCCACCGGCGGCGTTTCGCGACAGACCGATCAGGCCGCGCCGCGCGTCGGCCTCGGGGCCGGGGTCATCCAGCGTGATGAGGATCCGCTCGTCGGCCGGTACGTCCCCCGCCATAGCTAATCGGGTGTCCTTTCGTAGAGAATGCTCTGCGGAGTTGTATCGCGTTGCGTCGACGTTGTTGTCGGATTCCTGGTGATGGCAGTGACTACCCGCGGCGCGAGCACGCGTGCTCGCGCCGTTGTCAGCTCTGTGCGCCGCCGAAGGCAACCGGATGTGTGCCGCCGGGGCCGTCGGGTGTTCCGCCGAAGACGACCGGTGTCCCGCCGAGGACGCCCGCGCGTGCCGCTGAGGGCGTCTGGGTGCGGGGCGCTACTGGGGCAGTCGCTGCCCGGGGTTGAACGCCGGCGGCGCCGGCGCCGCCGGGGGGCCCTGCTGCCAGGATGTGCCGACGGCGAGCCGCTCCGGCGCCGCCATGGCGTCGGCGACCTTGCCCATCAGCGCCTCCACCAGCCGTACGGCCTGCGGGGTCGCCAGGTTCAGGACGATCTCCGAATCCCCGGCGATCTGGAACCGTACCGACACGTCAGCCATTACTCGAGCTCCTTCTCCACGGCGTGGTAACCCCGTGCGGACGTCCTACGCCAGGGGTGACGTTACGGGTCATGCCGGGATGAAGTGACGGCACCCGGTCCGGAACCAGCGCGATGGTCACCGGTCGACCCGGCCGGCTGACCGTCTGCTGACCATCCGAGTAGGGTCGCGGGGATGACCTCCGTTGGTGCGACGGTCCGTGACTGCGTCTCCGTTCTCGAAGCATGCTTCCCGCCGGCCTGGGCGGAGTCGTGGGACGCGGTGGGCCTCTCGGTCGGTGACCTGGACGCCCCCGTGACCGACGTCCTGTTCGCGGTCGATCCGACGCCCGCCGTCGCCGCCGAGGCGGCGAGTGGCTCCCAGCTGCTGGTCACGCACCATCCCCTGTTCCTGCGCGGCGCGCACACGGTCGCCGAGACGACCGCCAGCGGGCGCGTGGTGGCGACCCTGGTCCGGGCCGGTGTCGCGCTGTTCACCGCGCACACCAACGCCGACGTGGCCGACCCGGGCGTCAGCGACGCGCTCGCCGCCGCGCTCGGCCTGCGCGAGGTCCACCCGCTGGCAACGGGATCGACCGGCGCGGGGGCCCGCGCCGACGCGCGGGCCCGCGGGCGGACCGACGCCGGCACCGAGTGCCGCGGCCTGGGCCGGGTCGGCGTCCTGCCGGCCCCCGAACCGCTCGGCGCCTTCTGCGAGCGGGTGGCGCGGGCCCTGCCGGCGACCGCCGGCGGCGTGCGGGCGACCGGTCCGGCGGACCGGCGGGTCCACCGGGTGGCCGTGTGCGGGGGAGCGGGCGGCGAGCTCGTCGGCGCCGCCGCGGCGGCCGGGGCGGACGTCCTGGTGACCGCGGACGGCCGGCACCATCACACCCTCGACGCGGTCGGCGCCCACCCGCTCGACGTCGTCGACGTGGCGCACTGGGCCAGCGAGTGGCCCTGGCTCGCCGGCGCCGCCGACCGGCTGCGCGCCGGCCTCGCGGCCCGGGGACGTACGGTGAGTACCTCGGTGTCCACACTCGTCACCGATCCCTGGCAGCTGCATGTGAGCGCCGCGCCCACGTGGCGCGAGCCCGCCACCGGCCTGCCAGTCCCATCCCATGCGCCCGGCGCACGCCGGGAAGAAAGGCTCTAGGCGAGGAGTCCATGAAGGCCGATCCCGCAACCCAGCTTCGCCTCCTCGACCTCCAGGCGCTGGACACCGCGCTCGACCGGCTCGCCGTGCGCCGCCGCGGCCTGCCTGAGCTCGCCACCATCGCCGAGCGTTCCGAGGCCCTCGACCGGCTCGACTCGGACATCGTCCGGGTACGGACGGAAATCACCGACATCGGCCGTGCCCAGCAGAAGCTCGAGAACGAGATCGAGCTCGTCCGCGGTCGCGCCGACCGCGACCGCGCCCGGCTCGAGTCCGGTCAGGTCGCCAACCCGCGCGAGCTGGAGAACCTGCAGGCCGAGCTCGCCTCGCTGGCCCGCCGGCAGGGCGTCCTCGAGGACGAGGCCCTCGAGCGCATGGAGGCCGTCGACGCGCTGGAGAGCCGGCTGGCCGGCCTGGTCGCCGAGCAGGAGCGGGTCGCCGCCGAGCGCCGGGCCGCCGAGGAGCGACGTGACGAGCAGTTCGGCGAGATCGACACCGAGGCGGCGAAGCGCCGCGCCGAGCGCGACGCCCTCGCGCCGGCCCTGCCCGAGCCGCTGGTCGTCCTGTACGAGCGGGTTCGCAGCTCCTCCGCCGGGGTGGGCGCCGCCGTGCTGGTCCGCCGCCGTTGCCAGGGATGCCACCTGGAGCTCTCCGGCGGGGACCTGCGCGCCGTGGCCGCCGCCCCGGCCGACGAGGTCGTGCGGTGCGAGGAGTGTCGACGCATCCTGGTCAGGACGGCCGAGTCCGGGCTGTGACCACCCGCTGACGTCACGCGTCCGGCCGCCCGCTGTCCACATCGCCGAGCGGCCGGTAAAGTCTTCTATCCCCCCGAGGGGTGACTCCCCTCCGAGGGTGGACGAGCCCCTCGCGGGAGCCGGCCGAGCAGACTCGCGGGAGCCGGACGAGCAGAGGGGAGTGGCGGCATGAGCGCTGGGCGCAGACTGGTCGTCGAGGCCGACGGAGGATCCCGCGGCAATCCCGGGCCCGCCGGGTACGGCGCCCTCGTCCGGGACGCCGGCACCGGCCAGGTGCTGGCCGAGCGGGCCGCCTCGATCGGCACGGCCACCAACAACGTCGCCGAGTACGAGGGCCTGCTCGCCGGCCTGCGGGCCGCCGCGGAGCTCGACCCGGGCGCCGACATCGAGGTCCGGATGGACTCCAAGCTCGTCGTCGAGCAGATGAGCGGCCGTTGGAAGATCAAGCACCCGTCGATGCGCCCGTTGGCGGCCCAGGCCGCCGAGATCGCCGCTGGGCTCGGGCGGGTCCGGTTCGTCTGGGTGCCCCGGGCCCGCAACGGCGACGCCGACCGGCTGGCGAACGAGGCGATGGACGCCGCCGCCGCCGGCCGGTCCTGGGAACCCTCCGTCCCGCAGTCGCCGGACCCGCTGCCGCACCAGGCGCCCACCACGCACCGGCTCTCCGGCTGGATGGCCCCGCCCGCTCCGCCGATCACCATGGTCCTGCTCCGCCACGGCCAGACGCCGCTGTCGGTGGAGAAGCGGTTCAGCGGAACCGTGGAGGCCTCACTCACCGACCTCGGGCTGGAACAGGCCGCCGCCGCCGCGGACCGGCTGCGCGGCGAGCCGTTCGACGCCGTGATCAGCTCGCCGCTCAAGCGCGCCCGCCAGACCGCGGACGCGCTGGGCCGCGACTACCTGATCGACGAGGACCTGCGGGAGACCGACTTCGGCGCGTGGGAGGGGATGACGTTCGCCGAGGTCCGCGAGCGCTTCCCGGACGAGCTGAACGCCTGGCTCGCCGATCCCTCGGTGCCGCCGCCGGGCGGGGAGAGCCTGCTGAGCACGGTCGCCCGTGTCGCGGCGGCCCGCGACCGGATCATGGCCCGGTATCCCGCCCGGCGCGTCCTCGTGGTCTCGCACGTGACCCCGATCAAGGGGCTCACCCAGCTCGCGCTCGCCGCCGAGCCGACCGTGCTCTACCGGCTGCACCTGGACCTGGTGTCGATCACCACCATCGACTGGTACTCCGACGGACCCGCGGTGCTGCGGGGCTTCAACGACACCCACCACGTCGCCCATCTGGTCATTCCCGGCGAGTAGGGCCCCCGGGTGCGCCACCCGGGGCACCGCTGGGAGCGACCCCGGTGCCGAGCCCGGGCTGCGCCCCCGCCCCGCCGGCGCGGACCGGGGTGCACGGCGCGACCTGGCCTTCGACGACGGCCGAGGAGATCGTGCCCGGGCGGCTCGGATCCGCCTCGTCGTAGCTGCCGACGATCACCAGTGACTGGCCGGGCTTGAGCGCACCCCGGGTGACCTCGAACGCGGTCGACTCCTCCGGCCCGGCGTCGACGGTCAGGACGGCGGGCTCTTCTCCGGCTTCGGCCGGGGCCCCCGCCTGGGTCTGCCCGCTCGGGTCCTGCCCGTTCCGGTCCCGCGCGCCGGATCCGTTCGGGTCGCCGCCGACCGCTCCCCGCTCGGCGGCGCCGGTCCCGGCCGGATCGGCGCCCTCGGCCACCGTGCCGGGCGCGGAATCCGGGGGTTGGCCGCCGTTCGAGACGCCACCCTCCGCCGGCGGCGTGACGTCACTGCCCGCCGGGGGTGCACCGCCGCCACGCAGCTGCTGGCAGGTCTGGCCAATCGGGACGAAGTCGACGACCGCGTTGATCCCGGCCGCCCGCAGGTCGGCCTCCAGCTGCTTGGCCTGGCGGAACTCGTTGATCTGGACCTTCACCGTCCCATCCGGCTCCTCGCTCAGCGCGTAGGCGGGGGATGCCGATCCCGGCAGCACCAGCGCGGCGGTCAGCGACACGGCGGCCGCGGCCGCCCCGACCACACCGAGACGCAGCACCCGGCGCCGGCGTCGCGGCGGCGTTCCCGGGCCGTCGACCCGCTCCAGGAGGTCCCGGCGCGACGGACGCGCGCCGTCCGCTCCCATTACCGCGTTCGATTCAGCGTGTGTGGGCGCGTTCGCGGTCCCGGCCGCAGCGGCGAACAGCCGCGCGCGGACCCGGGCCCGGCCCTCCGCCGAAAGCGGCGGCACGTCTGCGCCGAGCCGCGTCAGCAGGTCGAGGTCGTCGGTCATGATGGCTCACTCTCCAGAAAAGGACGGAAGTCGGAGCGGGTCGGGGCCGACCTGGCGGCCAGCGGATCGGCGGCCAGCGCGGCGCGCAGCCGGTTGCGGGCCCGGTGGATGCGCGACCGGACGGTGCCGACGGGCACGGCGAGGGCGGTCGCGATCTCCTCGTACCGCAGGTCTCCCCAGGCCAGGAGCAGCAGCGCGTCCCGCTCGCCGTCGGGGAGCTCGGCGAGCGCGCGGACCAGGGACTGGACGGTGGCGTTCGCGTCGACGCGGTCCGCGACCCGGTCCGCCGCCGCGGGCTCTGGCCGGTCGGGCAGCGCCCGCTCCAACACCCGCCAGCGCCGGGCCTCGGCCCGCCGGTGGCCCTGCAAGATCCTGGTCGCGATGCCCAGCAGCCAGGGCAGCGCGCCGTCCGGCCCGCGCGCCGGGTCGAACCGGGAACGCTGCTCGAAGGCGGCGACGAAGGTGTCGGAGACCAGGTCCTCGGCGAGGTCCGGCCCGGCCCGCCGGGCCAGGTACCGGTGCACCCGGTCACCGTGGCGCTCGAAGAGGTCGGCGAAGACCTCGGGCTCACGCACGGACCGCACGAGCAGGTCGGCGTCGGTCGGGATCACCGTCATGCCTCACCAGCTCGGTCGTCGCTGATGCCGGAATTCGCCGCCGGGTTTCCGGGTGGGTGTCTGTTCACATTACGTATTGGTCCGCCGCGCCGATCCGGTTCCCGCGAACGTCCACGACCGGGACCGAACGGCCTGCCGGGACCGAACGTTCCGGGCCGGGACCAGCAGAGACGGAGCGGTCGGACACGTGTGCGTACGGCCGCGAGGCCGATCTGTGTCCTTGCGTGGTACCTGAGGGTGACGGAATGCCTCCGGGCTCGCAGGATTCGGGACATGCGCCAAGCACGGGGGCCTTGGACCGTCACACCTCGGACAGCACCACCTCGGATGACACCGTCCCGGATCACGCCACTTCGGACACATCAGACGCCCGCCACCGTGCCACTCGGTGGATCCAGCGGAGCCGGTGGAGGAAACAGCGGAGGACGCAATCGATGGACGCCACCTCGCGGCGTCGACTCATCGCGGTCGGCGTCCTGTTCCCGCTGGACCTCCTCGTCCCGCGAGGTGGCGGCATGAGCCCGTCCAGCGATGTGCTCGACCACCTCGACGACAGGGTCGCCCAGCTCACCGCGGGTTACGAGCGGGCCCCGATCGGGGCGACCGCCGTCCACCTGCGCCGTCACCTCCCCGTCGTCCGCTCGCTGCTGCAGCGTGACGTCGTTCCGCAGGCGACGCGGCTGCGGCTGCACCGGGCCGCCGGCCGGCTCGTCGCCCTCTGGGCAGCCACCCGGCACGACCTCGGCGACCTGCCCGGCGCCGTCCTCGCCTTCGAGGAGGCATTCGTGCACGCGGCCGAGGCCCGCGACGAGGAGCTGATGTGCTGGGTGCGGCTGTGGCAGTCGTCGCTGGCGCGCAAGGCCGGCCGGCCGGCGGACGCGGTCGCGCTCGCGGCGTCGGGAGCTGCCCTGGTCGGCCGCGGGAGCCCGGCCGCGGCCCGCGCCGCCGCCATCGAGGCTCGAGCGCACGGCACTCTCGGTGACCGGTGGGCGGTGCACGAGGCGGTCGGCCGGGCCTGGAGCATCGCGGGAACACTGAGCGTCGAACAGCTCGGCCGCCCCGGGTTCTCGATCGACACGCTGCACGTGCTGACGCTGTCAGAGCTGTCGGCGGCCGCGTACGTCGAGCTCGGTATGCCGGGCGCGGCGAGCGTCTACACCGACGCGGCGATCCACCACCTGGACGCCGTAGGCGCCACCGGGCTCCGCTCGATGACCCGGATCGCCGCGGCCACCGCAGCGGCCAAGCGGCGGGACCTCGACCACGCCGTCGAGCTGGTCGACGAGGCGCTGCGCATCTCCCGCCACCGCCCGAGCATCGTCATCGGCGGGCGCGCCGAGCGGTTCGTCGGCGAGGCCCGCGGCTACCTCGGATGGCACTCCCTCCTCGACGACCTCGACGAACGTCTCCGGACCTGGCGGCCGCCCCGCCTTACTACCTGACCCTGCGTTCTGTACTCACAGCCTTCCTTTGCGTGTTCCGGCTATGCCTCCTTGCCGGTTGAATTGGATCGATAATTTAGACGGAGTACAATTTCTGAGGAATGGACGGCGTGGCTCGCTGCGCCGTAGAACGTCATCCCCAGTTTGTCTTCCGTGGAGGAAAGTGTGGGTTTAGGTCGCGTCAGGACGCTGCCGGGGCTCACGGCTGTGGTCGTTGCCACCGGGTTGACGAGCTGCTCCCCGGGTTCGAGCGCCGGGAGCCCACGAGCCGCCTGTACCAGCCCCGGGGTGACGTCCGACCAGGTGAAGCTCGGTCTGGTGTACTCCGAGTCGGGCATGGGAAGCACCGCGATCGCCTCGGCCCGGTCCGGAGTGGACGCCAGAATCGGCCTGGTCAATGCTGAGGGCGGGATACACGGCCGCAAGGTTGTCTACGAGTGGCGTGACGATACGAACACGCTCGCCCAGAGCGCCACCGTCACCGAGGAACTTCTCCGGGACGAAGGGGTCTTCGGTCTCGTGACGGTCACCACCGCCCTCGGTAGCTCATTGGAAAGCCTCGCGGCGCAAAAGGTTCCCGTCGTCGGCTTCGGTCTGCAGTCCTGGGCCGAATACCCGAACCTGTTCTCCGACATGTACGAGGCTTCCCCTGAGACCGTCGGCCGCTACGTCCGGGCCAACGGCGGCAGCGGGGTCGGCATCCTGACCACGGGAACTCCGGCGTCCACGGTGGATGCCGTCACGTGGTACAGGACCGCGTTCCAGTCGATCGGGCTGACCTCGACCGATGCCATCTCCTACGCCCGCGGCAGCGACAGCCCTGCCAGGGTGGTTCGGGAGCTGGCCGCTGCCGGCGCCGACGCGCTGATCGGTTTCACGACCCCTGAGGACATGGCCGACGTCGTGCAGGCCGCCCGCGCGGTGAACCTGCGACTCGCCACCACCGTCTCGTTCACCGGCTACGACAGTGCGGTGCTACCCGTGCTGGGACAGGAGCTCGCGGGTGTCTCCTTCCCGGTGTACTCCCGTCCTTTCGAGGTCGGCGGCGCCGCCATCGACCGCTACCGCGCGGCGATGACCCGCTACGCACCCGAAACCGTCGAGCCCGACCAGCAGTTCGCCCTGCATGCGTACGTCTACAGCGACATGTTCCTGCGTGGGCTCGACCTGGCCGGCGACTGCCCCACCCGCGAGGGCTTCATCGGCGCGCTGCGGAAGGTCACCGGCTACGACGCGGGCGGCCTGATCGAACCCGTCAACCCGACCACCAACAGCACGCAGCCGCTCAACTGCTATGCCTTCGTCCAGATCAATCCCACCGGGACCGCGTTCCAGGTCACCCGCCCCCGCCTCTGCGCCGACGGCACCGCCGGCTGACCGCCTGGGGTCCGCGTCGGCCGGCCTGAGGACAGGGGCGTCACGATCGCTGGCGCCAGGGGTGGCGTCGGCCCGAACCGCAGGCCGCGGGAGCCAGCCCGACGTCTGCCACCGGCCACGCCGGCGCCGCGGGAGCAGATCCGCTCCTGCGCCGTGGGTCGGGTGACGACCCGCCAGACGATCGGCGCCAGGACCGCGCGCAGTGCGACCAGGTCGCAAGCTGTGATGGGGCGGACGAGTTGGCCTGTACGCCGGGTTCTGTTCCGGGTCGCCTCGCGGCTTGCCGGTGACGGTCATCTATCTAGGACCGCCGTTGCCGACGGCCTCCAGCGGCCTACCCGCAGGCTCGGGCGAGCAGCCCTCAGACGCCTGCGCAGCCCGCGACCGTGACCGGCCGGGGCCTCTTGGCCTTGCTCCGGGTGGGGTTTACCTAGCCGCCCGGGTCACCCCGGGCGCTGGTGCGCTCTTACCGCACCGTTTCACCCTTACCGGCGCCATGACGGCACCGGCGGTCTGTTCTCTGTGGCACTGTCCCGCGGGTCACCCCGGGTGGGCGTTACCCACCACCCCGCCCTGTGGAGCCCGGACGTTCCTCGGCGGCACCCGGGCTCGCGCCCCGGTACCGACGCGACCGTCCGGCCAACTCGTCCGCGCTGCTCAGCATATGGCACTGGCCGTCCTAGACTTCGGGCACGGGGTGAGGCGGCGGGGGGAGCGACTCCCGACCGCGCGGCCCGACAGGTACCGATGGGTAGGGGGCGGGCGATGACGGCACCACAGCAGCCAGGTGGCGGGGGTGAGCAGCCGCGTCCGGTGGCCTCCGGGCCGGCCGCGGGCGTTCCGGTCGGAGGCCCGCCGACCTCCGTCCCGGGCTCGTACCCGCCGGCCGGCGCGGTCCCGCCGGCGCCGCCTGCGTCCGGTGCCGTTCCGCCGGCGGTGCCCGGAGCGGTTCCCGGCGCGCCAGGCACCGGGACCGGGCCCACCGGTCGCGGGGCCGGCCGGGCCGCCCGCCGGGGCGTCGCCTACTCGACCTACGCGATCACCGTGCTGGTGCTGCTGATCGCCATCGCGGTCATCGTGTTCGTGGTGAAGAACGACCAGCGGGTGAGCATCTGGCTGTTCGGGTCGACCCAGGTGATGTCGGTGGCCGCCGCGCTGGCCGCCTCCGCCGCCGCGGGGCTGTTGGTCGGGCTTCTGATCGGCGTGATCCCACAGATCAGGCTGCGCCGGCAGCTGCGCCAGCTCCGCCGGGAGGACCGAGCCGCCTGAGCCGCCTGAGCCGGCTGACCCTTCCGCTCCGCCACCCGGCCCGCCTCACCCGACAGATCGAGCTCGACCGGGTGAACCGGGCCGGGTGCACGGATCAGCCGATCCGCTGGTTCTGCCGGTGTGTTCTGCCGGCCGGTCGCGCCGGTCATCATGATCTGTCCGGGTTTCGTGGACTTCGCCTTCGCCTCGACCGGTGGTTCGTTACCGCCGATGCCCAGGCGAATACGAAGGCGATCAGCCCGGCGAATGCGGCGCACGAACGCTGATCTGATCCCGGCTCTGATCCCGCCTCGGATCTCGGCGGGAAATCCCGTGGGAACGGCCGGTCCCGCACACCGCGTACCGCACGACAGGCGCGCCGCCTTCACGTTCAAACGCGGGTTGTTTCGAACGCGCCGCCGACGGCTTCACGGTGATCGCCGCACCGGAATAGCTCAGTGGCCGCGGAGCACCCAGTCGTCGTAGTCCACGGCTTCCTCGCCGATGGTCGTGTCGTCGCCGTGGCCGGTGTGCACGACCGTCCCGGAGGGCAGGGTGAGCAGTTTCGCCCGGATGGAGCTCAGGATGGTCGGGAAGTCGGAGAACGACCGGCCGGTCGCCCCCGGGCCGCCGCGGAACAGGGTGTCCCCGCTGAACAGCACGGGGTCGCCGTTGATCTCCCCGAACAGGCTGAYGCCGCCCGGGGAGTGGCCGGGGGTGTGCAGCACGCGCAGGGAACCGCCCGGGATCGGGATCACCTGGCCGTCGCGCAGCGCCTCGTCCGGCCCGCGCTCGGGGTAGACCTGCCGCCACAGCACCGCGTCGGCCGGGTGCAGCGCGATCGGGGCGCGCACCCGGTCGGCCAGCTCGGCAGCCGCGTTGATGTGGTCGTTGTGGCCGTGCGTCGCGATGATCAGGGACACCCGCCGGCCGTCCACCGCGGCCTCGATGACGGACGGGTCGTGGGCCGCGTCGACGACGACCACCGACTGCTCGTCGCCGACGAGCCACACGTTGTTGTCGACGGTGAACGACTGGCCGTCGAGGGTGAAGTCACCGCGGGTGATCACCCGATCGATCCGCTGACCGCCGCTGACCGCCACAGGAAACTCCTCTCCGCGCCGGTTCGTGCACCGGTCGACCCGGGACGACCGTACCCGTCCGGCCTGCCCCTGAGGCACTTCGTCGGCCCGCTGTACCCGTCCGGATTCACCGGAACGGGAGGGCGCTCAGATCAGGACGACGCTGCGCAGCACGTCACCTCGCCGCATCCGCTCGAAGGCCCGCTCGACGTCCCCGATGCCGACCGTCTCGGTGACGAACGCGGCCAGGTCGAGCCGGCCACCGCGGTGCAGGTCGATGATGATCGGGAAATCCCTGGTCGGGAGGCAGTCGCCGTACCAGGACGACGCCAGCGAGCCGCCGCGGCTGAACACCTCGATGAGCGGCAGCTCGACGGTCATCGACGGGTCGGGCACGCCGACGAGCACCAGCCGTCCGGCCAGGTCGCGGGAGAAGAACGCCTGCCGGTAGGTCTCGGGGCGGCCGACCGCCTCGATCACGACGTCCGCCCCGTTGCCGTCGGTCAGCGCCCGCACGGCCTCCACCGGGTCCTCGTTCCGGGAGTTCACGACGTGGGTCGCGCCGAACCCGCGGGCCCACTCGAGCTTGCGGTCGTCCACGTCGACGGCGATGATCCGGCGCGCGCCGGCGACCGACGCGCCGGCGATGGCCGCGTCGCCGACCCCGCCGCAGCCGAAGACGGCGACCGTCTCGCCGCGGGTTATCCGTCCGGTGTTCACCGCGGCGCCGAAGCCGGCCATGACCCCACAGCCGATCAGGCCCGCCGCCTGCGGCGGAACGGCCGGGTCGACCTTGACGCACTGCCCGGCGGCCACGAGTGTCAGCGGCGTGAAGGCACCGATGCCCAGCGCGGGGGAGAGCGGGGTGCCGTCCTCCAGCGTCATCGGGTTGACGGCGTTGCGGGAGTCGAAGCAGTACCAGGGCGCCCCGCGCAGGCACGACCGGCACGTCCCGCACGGCGCCCGCCAGGCCAGCACCACGTAGTCACCCGGGGCGACCGAGGTGACCCCCTCGCCGACGGACTCGACCGTCCCGGCCGCCTCGTGGCCGAGTAGGAACGGGTAGTCGTCGTTGATCGCGCCCTCGCGGTAGTGCAGGTCGGTGTGGCACACCCCGCACGCCTGCACCCGGACCCGGGCCTCCCCGGGGCCCGGCGGCGGCACGATGATCCGTGTCAGCGCCACCGGCGCGCCCTTCTCGACCGCGACGACCGCCTCCACCGCCACTGCCTGCGGGCCATCCGTCATGGCACTCCCTTTCACCATCGCCGTGTCATCACCGACTCACCTGGACGTCAGCCAACACCCGACCGTCATCTCACCGCAATGTCGTCGCGCAACCGGAGCCGGCGGGCGGGGGAGCGGCTCTGCGCCCGCGGCGTCCGGTCCGGCGGCGGCGACGTAGGCGGCGGGTACGCGGTGACGTAGGCGACGGTGTGCGGCGACGTGCGCTTCGGGTACATGGAGCGCAAGATGAACTACCGCAGATATCGCCGCGAAACGCGCCGGGTGGGCACCGAAGTTCGAGTCACACATGAGGCGAGGAACGCGACACGCCGACTGGCGGCCCCCGAGACCGCCGATACCGGGTCCGGGTCGGTACGCTCCAACCGGTCCGTTTCTGCTCGTCACAGGAGGAGACCTCCGCCGGGAAGCAGTAACAGCCGACGCTGTAACAGCTGATGYGGTATCAGCTGATGCGGACGCACCCGAAGCTGAGACAGCCGAAGCAGGGGCACCCGAACCAGAGGTATTCACGCAGGGACTGCCCGAGCAGTCGTGAGGAGCAGGTACACCGTGGTCCGTTCCGACTCCGCCGCGGTCTCCGGTCCGCCGGGCCGCCGCTACTACGGTGAGGTGACGGTCGGCGAGCCCCGCCTGTCCGAGGACGGCCGGCTTGAGGTCGGGGGCGAGGAACCCGACGAGGGTGTCGGCAAGCCCGGTCCGACCGGGCGTCCGATGCCGGTGTTCCCCGTCCCGCCGGCACTGAGCTCACACGGCCCCGCCTGGGTCGTCGCCATGTGCAACCAGAAGGGCGGCGTGGGCAAGACCACGAGCACGATCAACCTGGGGGCCGCGCTCGCCGAGTACGGCCGGCGGGTGCTGCTCGTCGACTTCGACCCCCAGGGTGCGCTCTCGGTGGGCCTGGGCATCAACCCGATGCAGTTCGAGGTCACCGTGCACGATCTGCTGCTCGGCGGCGACGCCGACATCCAGGACACCATCGTCGAGACCCAGGTCGAGGGCCTCGACCTGTTGCCGAGCAACATCGACCTGTCGGCCGCCGAGGTGCTGCTGGTCACCGAGGTCGGCCGCGAGCACAGCCTGGCCCGCACCCTCACCCCGGTGATGGACGTCTACGACGTCATCCTCATCGACTGCCAGCCGTCGCTGGGCCTGCTCACGGTCAACGCCCTGACGGCCGCCGACGCCGTCATGGTTCCGCTGGAGTGCGAGTACTTCGCGCTGCGCGGGGTGGCGCTGCTCCTGCAGACCATCGACAAGGTGCGCGAGCGGCTGAACTCCCGCCTGGAGCTCGCGGGCATCCTGGCGACCATGTACGACGCTCGTACGCTGCACGCTCGCGAGGTGCTCGCCCGGGTCGTCGAGCGGTTTCCCGAAGAGGTCTTCCACACGGTGATCAACCGGACGGTACGGTTCCCGGAGACCACCGTGGCCGGGGAGCCGATCACGACCTACGCGCCGACATCTGTCGGTGCGGCCGGATACCGTCGGCTGGCCCGGGAGCTGATGGCGCGCTACGCGACGCCGCCCGCGGTCGGGTGACCCGGGCCGGCCCGCCCGGCTGACCTGTCGGCCAGCCGGTGGGCCGGTAGGCAGCGGGACCCGGTCGGCGGGTCCTGGAGGTAGGACGACGGATCGGGGACGGACGACAAGCCGTGCTGTTTCACCTCGCCGAGCCCGCGGCGCTGCTCGGGATCGTGCTCGCCTTCGTCATCGGCATCGTCGTCCACGACGGTGCGCAGATCCTCGCGGCCCGGCTGGCCCGTGACCCGATCCCGAGGCGCTCCGGGCGGCTGACCGCCGGGGTGGGCACCCAGCGGATCAGCCCGTTCAGCTGGGTCGGCGTGCTCATCGGCGGTGCCGGGTGGGCGGAGCCGATCCGGATGAACGACGTCTGGCGCAAGCGCCGTTTCCACGTGGCCGCCGCCCTGCTCGCGGGCCCGCTCTCCTACGCGCTGCTCGCGCTCGCGTCGCTCGCCGGCGCACGCGCGCTCACGCAGCGCGCAGTGATCGACACCGGGGACCGCGCGGCCGAGATCGTCGGCGGCACCTTCTCGGTGGAGCTGCTGCTGTGGATGGCGATCACCTTCGGGTCGTTGTGCATCCTCAGCCTCGTCCCGGTGCCGCCGACGGACGGCGGGCGCATCCTGTTCCTGCTCGGCCCGCAGTCCGAGGGCTGGCGCAAGGCGAACCACCGGCTCACCGAGGGCAACGTCGGGGTGGTGATCCTCCTCGCGGTGATCATCCTGCCGGTGCTGTTCCCCGGGTTCCCGTCGGTGATCGGTCAGCTGATCTGGCCGCTCACCCGCGGCCTGGGCTCCCTGATCGGGATCGATCTGCCGTAGGCGGGCCCAGGTGGGTGCGGCCGGTGTGCACGTCGGGACGATACGTCACAGGGCGTAACGTGGCCGTATGAGCTCGTCCGGGACAGACACGGCCACCGGTGTGGGCGTGCTCGGCCCGGCAGCGGACGAACCGGTGCCCAACGGGCCCACTGCTCCCACAGGGTCCACCGGACCCGCCAGGCCGATGAAGGCCGCCGCGCCCGCCGCGCCTGCCGGGGCCGCCGTGCCGACCGCGCGTGGCGGGCGCACCGAGCCGTTCGTCGTCGAGCTGGAGAACTTCTCCGGCCCCTTCGACCTGCTGCTCTCGCTGATCGCCAAGCATCGGCTGGACGTCACCGAGGTGGCGCTGTCGCAGGTGACCGACGAGTTCGTCGCGCACATCAGGCGGCTGGGCAAGCACTTCGACCTCGGCCAGGCCACCGAGTTCCTGGTGATCGCGGCGACGCTGCTCGACCTGAAGGCCGCCCGCCTGCTGCCCGGCGCGATCTCCGACGACGAGGCCGAGGACTTCGCCCTGCTGGAGGCTCGTGACCTGCTGTTCGCCCGGCTGCTCCAGTACCGGGCCTACAAGGAGGCCGCCGCGATCTTCACCGCGATGATGGCGCTGGAGTCGAGGTTCGTCCCGCGGGCGGTGCCGCTGGAGCCGCGCTACGCCGCCGCGTTGCCCGAGGTGCAGATCAGCATCGGGCCGTCCGAGCTCGCCGCGCTCGCCGCCCGGCTGCGTGAGCCGCCGCTGCCCCCGCAGGTGGCCACCGACCACGTCCACCTGCCCCGGGTCAGCGTCCGCGAGCACATGATCGCGGTGATCGGGATGCTGCGGGAGCTGGGTGCCGCGTCGTTCACCGCGCTGTGTGCGGGCCTGGCCGAGACGATAGAGGTCGTCGCGCGCTTCCTGGCCCTGCTGGAGCTGTTCCGGGAGGGCCGGATCGTCTTCGAGCAGGAGCGCCCGCTCGGTGAGCTCATCGTCCGCTGGGTCGCGCGCCCCGAGGACGACGACCGTCCTGTCGGTGCCTCGCTCTACTCTGGCGAGGATGAGCCGGACGAGCCCTTCACCCCTGTGGTGAGCACCGCCCCCGCCGGGGACACCGCCGCCGCCGGTGCGGGTGCCGGTGCCGGAGCGGGGGAGGGCACCGGAGCTGAGGACGATCCGCTCGACGGCCGCCGCCGGCCGAGGCGACCGAGGAGACCGACCGCGTGACCCCTGATTCCACCAACGGGCCAGTCGGCGCCGACGGCTTCGCCGGCACCGACTGGCCCACCGGCACGGGCGCGCCCGCTGGCACGAACGGGGCGGTTCCCGCGCCCCGGTCGCCGGCTCCGCCCCGGTCGCCGGGCCCGCGGGTGCCGCCGGCTCCGCCCGCGGGCGAGCGGCCATCCGACATCGCGCTCGTCGAGGCGGTGCTGACCGTCGCGGAGAACCCGGTCGGCGTGGCCGAGTTCGCCACCGCACTCGACATCCCCGCCCGGCGGGTCGAGGCGCTGCTCGCCGAGCTCGCCGCACAGTACGAGCGGGACGGGCGCGGCTTCCGGCTGCGCCACGTGGGTCGGGGCTGGCGGCTGTACACGGCCGACGAGTGCGCCCCGTGGGTCGAGCGCTTCGTGCTGGCCGGCCAGTCCGCCCGCCTCTCCCAGGCCGCGCTGGAGACGCTGGCGATCGTCGCCTACCAGCAGCCGGTCAGCCGCGGTCGGATCTCCGCGGTGCGCGGGGTCTCGGCCGACGGCGTCATCCGTACCCTCACCGCCCGCAACCTCGTCGAGGAATGCGGCCACGACCACGAGTCGGGAGCCATCCTGTACCGCACCACCGACTACTTCCTGGAACGCATGGGCCTGCGTGACCTGGACGAACTGCCCCCGCTCGCACCCCTGCTGCCGGGTGTGGACGATGTCGATGACATCGTGGCGTCATGAACGGCACCGAATCCGAGTCCCCCGGCACCCGCCGCCGGGACCCGGCGTCCGAGGGCATCCGTCTGCAGAAGGTGCTGGCCTCCGCCGGCATCGGTTCTCGCCGGCACAACGAGGAACTGATCGACTCCGGTCGCGTCCGGGTCGACGGCGAGGTGGTCCGCGAGCAGGGCCGTCGGGTCGACCCGGAGACGGCGGTGATCGAGGTCGACGGCGAGCGCGTCGTCACCCGCACCGGGCTGGTGCACCTGGCGCTGAACAAGCCGCGCGGTGTGCTGTCGGCGATGTCCGACGACCGCGGCCGGCCGACCATCGCCGACTTTCTCACCGAGTTCGGCTCCGTTGGCCTGTTCCACGTCGGCCGGCTGGACGGCGACAGCGAGGGCCTGCTGCTCGTCACCAACGACGGCGATCTCGCCCACCGRCTCACCCACCCGTCCTTCGGCGTGCCGAAGACCTACCTGGTCGAGATCAGCGGCCCGGTCCGCCGCGACGTCCCGCGCCGGCTGCGCTCGGGGGTGACCCTCGAGGACGGCCCCGTCTCGGTCGACGCCGCCCGGATCGTCGACGTCGCCGCGTCCCGGGTCATGATGGAGCTCACCCTGCACGAGGGCCGCAAGCACGTGGTCCGCCGCATGATGGAGGCCGTGGGGCACCCGGTGCACCGCCTCGTCCGGGTCTCGTTCGGCCCGGTGACGCTCGGCACGCTGCGGGCCGGCCGCGCCCGCCATCTCACCCGGCACGAGGTGGGGGCGCTCTACAAGGCGACCGGGCTGTGAGTCCCGGCGAGCCCCCCACGGCGGCCGGGCGGTTCTCGCCGCCCTACGTCCGCCCGGGGGTCGAGGCGGCCGCGGGGGGCTCGCCCGCGTGGGATCCGGCGCACCTGCCCGAGCTGCGCCGGGTGGCCGTCGTCGGGTCCGGGCTGATCGGCACGAGCATCGGGCTGGCGCTGTCCGGGCGCGGCGTGGAGGTGTTCCTGCGCGACTCCGACGGCGCCCAGGTGAAGCTCGCCGAGGCGATGGGCGCCGGCCGGCCCTGGCAGGGCGAGCGGGTCGACCACGCGGTGATCGCCACGCCGCTGCCCACCGTCGCCGCCGAGCTGCGCGACCTGCAGCGCGGCGGCCTGGCGACGACGGTCAGCGACGCCGGCAGCGTGAAGACCCGCCCGCTGGTCGAGGCCGTCCAGCTCGGCTGTGATCTCGGGGCCTGGTGCCCGGCCCATCCGATCGCCGGGCGGGAGCGGCACGGGGCGGTGTCCGCCCGCGCGGACCTGTTCGCCGAGCGGGTGTGGGCGGTCTGCCCGGTGGCCCACACCGGCGCGGACGCGATCGCGGCGACCGCCGCCCTCGCCCTTGCCTGCGGCGCGACACCGGTGCGCACCACCCCCGAGCGCCACGACGCCGCGATGGCCGTCCTCTCGCACGTTCCGCAGCTGGTGGCGAGCGTGCTCGCCGGGAGCCTGCTCGGCCTCGACTCGCACGACCTGCCGTTCGCCGGCCAGGGCTTCCGCGACACGACCCGCCTCGCCGACAGCGACCCCGTCCTGTGGGCGTCGATCATCGAGGGCAACCGCGGGCCCATCGCCGAGCGCGTGCGCCGGCTGGGGCGGGAGTTCACCCACCTCGCGGACGTGCTCGCCGAGGGGACCCGTGACGAGGTGGTCGAGGCGGTCACGGCGGCGATCCACGGCGGGCGGCACGGCCGGTCGCTGCTGCCCCGCAAGGCCGGCGCCCGGGCACTTCCGTGGGGCTGGGTCGGTGTGGTGCTCGACGACCGTCCCGGCCAGCTCGCGGCGCTGTTCGCCGTGATCGGCGAGTGGGACGTCAACATCGAGGACGTCGGGCCGTTCGAGCACAGCCTGGACGCCCCCGCCGGCATCGTCGAGATCGCGGTCGATCCGGACGGCGCGGACGGACTCGTCGAACGGCTGACGCGGGCCGGATGGACGGCATATCGGCGCTCGTGACGGACCAGCGAGTAGCCTGAGCCGGGTTGGCCGTCCGGCAGGTGTTCTAGGGACCACCAGCCTGGGACTTCCGGCCCGGAGACAGTCGGGGTGGGCGCGCCGCGCCGCCCCGGCCGCGACCGGGCCGTCGGCCCGGGTCCGAGACGCCGCCGGCCTGGCGTGGACGAAGGAACATGCGGGTCGCACAGACACGCGTCCGGACGGAGGAGACGGGTGAGCCCCGACGACGGGTCCGCTTCGCCGGGGGCTTCGGCCACCGGCAGCCACGACGATGCTTTCAGGACGGGGGGCCCCGGGACGACGGTGGCGCCCTCGGTACCGGGCCCGGTGACCGCCGGGGCCGCCCCCGCCGCCCCCACCGGTCTCGTGGTCGCGGTGGACGGCCCGGGCGGCTCCGGGAAGAGCACCGTCTCCCGGGAGATCGCGCGCCGGCTCGGCCTGCGCTACCTGGACACCGGGGCGATGTACCGGGCGGTCACCCAGGTCGCACTGGAGCGCCGCATCGACATCGAGGACCCGGCCGCGGTGGCCGAGGTCGTCGAGCGCACCGTCCTCACGGTCGGCACGGATCCCGACCGCCCGTCGATCTCCGTCGACGGGGTGAACGTCGACGAGCAGATCCGCACCCGGGCGGTGACGAACGCCGTGAGCGCGGTCGCCGCCGTGCCCGCCGTGCGGGCCCGGATGGTCGCGCAGCAGCGCGAGATCATCGCCGAGGCCCTCGTCGCCGGCGGCATCGTGGTCGAGGGCCGCGACATCGGCTCGGTCGTCGCGCCGGACGCCCCGGTCAAGGTCTTCCTCACCGCGTCCACCGAGGTGCGCGCGCTGCGGCGGTCCCGGCAGCTGGGAGAGAAGGGCGTCGACGACGTGGCCCGCACCCTGGCCGAGCTCGACCGCCGTGACGCCCTCGACAGCTCGCGCACGGTCGACCCACTGTCCATTCCCGCGGGCGCGATCGTTCTCGACTCCAGCGCGCTGTCGGTCCCCGAGGTGGTGGACGAGGTCCTGCGCCAGGGCGAGCACGTGCTCGCCACGACCTCATGACCGCCGCCGACGGCCGGCTCGACACGCCGGACGGGCCGGTGGCCGAGCCGGTAGCCGGGGCCGGCGCTCCGGCCGAGCCCGCTCCGGTCGAGCCCGCGGCGGTCGAGCCCGCCGCGGTCGAGTCGGCTCCGGCAGCTCCGGCCGCAGGCGGAGTCGAGCCGGCGCCGAAGGCCGTCGTGCCAGCTCCGAGCGGCGTCGAGTCGGCGACGAGCGGGGCCCGGGCCGAGCGGGTCCGTCCGGCGACCTCGGTCGGGGCGCCGGCGCACCGCGGTGCCGCGTCGAAGCCGTTCAACGACATCACCCACCGCGTGCTCAAGCCGCCGGTCCGCCAGGTCCTCAACCACCTGGTGATGAACGTGGTCCACGAGGGCTGGGAGAACGTCCCGCACGGCGAGCCTCTGATCTTCGCGGGGAACCACAGCAGCTGGATGGACGGGCCGCTCGTCGTCATCGAGGCGCCGCGCACCGTGCGGTGCCTGGTGAAGTCCGAGATGTACAAGGGCATCCTGGGCAGGCTGCTGCTGTTCGTCGGCCAGATCCCGATCAACCGCGGCCGCCCGGACCGCGACGCCCTGCACACCGCGCTCGACGAGCTCTCCCGTGGCGGCGCCATCGGCGTGTTCCCCGAGGGCACCCGGGGCAGCGGTGAGATGGCCGCCGTCCAGCACGGCATCGCCTACCTGGCCGTGCACGGGCGTTGCCGTGTCCTTCCCGTGGCCTGCATCAACACCGGTGCCGCGCTGCCCCGGGGCGCCAAGTGGCCGCGTCGGTCGGTGAAGGTCCGGGTGGTGTTCGGCAAGCCGTTCGAGGTGGAGGTGCCGGCGAACCCGCGTTCGCGGCGGGCGCTGGCCGCCGTGGCGGAGGACATCCGGGTCCGGCTGGCGGATCATCTGGCGACGGTGCGTGCCGGCGAGAGCCGGGATTCGTCGGCGGCGGAGTAAGTTCTACCGGATCGCTGTTTGTTCCGAGTGCGCCGGACGGGTCCGCCGTCCGCGGAAGGACAGCTCGCAGCCAGTTCACCGAGATGTCCAGCCCAAGCGGAGTGCAGCCGTCATGAACACCGAAGATCTCGCCGCGTCCGTCGACGACGGCCCTGTGGGCGCTGCCCTCCCGCTGGCGGGAGGGCAGCCCGTCCTCGCCGTCGTCGGCCGGCCGAACGTGGGCAAGTCGACGCTGGTCAACCGCATCCTGGGCCGCCGCGCGGCCGTCGTCGAGGACGTCCCCGGCGTCACCCGTGACCGGGTCGCCTACGACGCGGTGTGGAACGGCCGCCGGTTCACCCTCGTCGACACCGGCGGCTGGGAGCCCGACGCCCGCGGCCTCGCCGCCCGGGTCTCCGACCAGGCCCGCGCCGCGCTCGACACCGCCGACGGCGTGCTGTTCGTGATCGACGCCACCGTCGGCGCGACCGACGCCGACGAGGCCGTCGCCCGGGTGCTGCACCGGTCGGGCCGGCCGGTGATCCTCGCCGCGAACAAGGTCGACGACGCCCGCACGGAGGCCGACGCCGCCGCGCTGTGGAGCCTCGGGCTGGGCGAGCCGTACCCGGTGTCCGCGCTGCACGGCCGGGGCAGCGGCGACCTGCTGGACGCCGTCCTCGCGGTGCTGCCCGAGGCACCCCGCGAGCGGTTCACCGAGGAGGACGGCCCCCGGCGCGTGGCGCTGATCGGGCGGCCGAACGTCGGCAAGTCCAGCCTGCTCAACAAACTGGCCGGCAGCGAGCGCTCGCTGGTGCACGACGTCGCGGGCACGACCCGCGACCCGGTGGACGAGCTCGTCACCGTCGGCGGCGAGACCTGGATGTTCATCGACACCGCCGGCCTGCGGCGGCGGGTGAAGGAGGCCTCCGGCGCCGAGTACTACTCGTCGCTGCGCACCGCCTCCGCGCTGGAGGCCGCCGAGGTCGCGATCGTCCTGCTCGCCGCGGACGAGCCGGTCACCGAGCAGGACCAGCGGATCATCAGCATGGTCACCGACGCCGGCCGGGCCCTCGTCCTCGCCTTCAACAAGTGGGACACGCTCGACACCGAGCGCCGTCTCGACCTGGAGCAGGAGATCGTCCGCGAGCTGGGCCGGGTGGCCTGGGCGCCGCGGGTGAACATCTCGGCCCGCACCGGCCGCGCCACCGACCGGCTCGCCCCGGCGCTGCGGACGTCCCTCGACTCGTGGGGAACGCGCATCCCGACCGGCCGCCTCAACGCCTGGATCGGCGAGGTCGTGGCGGCCACGCCGCCGCCGTCGCGGGGCGGGAAGCTGCCGCGGGTGCTGTTCGCGACCCAGGCCGGGGTGCGCCCGCCGCGCTTCGTCGTGTTCACCACCGGATTCCTCGAGCCGGCCTACCGGCGTTTCCTGGAGCGCAAACTGCGCGAGGACTTCGGCTTCGCCGGCACGCCCATCGAGATCTCGATCCGGGTCCGCGAGCGTCCCGACCGCCACCGCTAGCCCCGGGGCTGAGCCGTGCTGTCGTACCCGCGGTCCTTCTCGGTGGTGACGGAGCGGTGTGCCGGTACAGCAGAGCGCGGCCGCTCGGCCTGGTGCCGTTGTAGCTCGGCATGGCGGAACTGGTAGGCGGTGCCAGGCTGCCGCAGCCCTTCACGAATCCGCCCGGGATCCCGAACGTGAGACCGATCTGGCGGGGATCCTGCGGGGTGAGCACCGGATCCCGATGAGCTTCGGACGCAGTGCTGTTCATCGTCTTCCTGCCTGAGCTGGCGTCCCTGGCCATCGAGACACGGCTGCGGAATGAGCTCGCTCCCGACAGAGAGCATCACCCCGGACATGCGTCCAGTCATGCAGGAGGAGGTGTCGGGCGCCTGATCGCAAACAACGGGAGTCGGGTGGACATACCTCGCGCTGACGACAGCGTGACGTTCCTGCATCCGGTGCCGTCGGTTCGTCGTGGCCCGGAAGCGGGGAGCCGCCGGGCGGCGCGGCACCTGACAGATCAGGTCCCGAGGTCCCAACGGGGACGAGGCGGAGCCCTTCAACCGGGATCGGCCAGGTGGTCCCGACAGCACGAAAAAGCCCGCTGACCAGGCTTCTGCCTGTCCAGCGGGCGGTAAACCGTTTTATGTCGGGACGACAGGATTTGAACCTGCGACCCCCAGACCCCCAGTCTGGTGCGCTACCAAGCTGCGCCACGTCCCGTGCTGACGAACGCTACCCTACCGGAGATCCGGCGCTGTGGTGGGGGTCGATCTCACACACCGGCTCAGGTCCGTCCCGGGGGATCGGCCGGCGCGACATGACCACACCGGCCGATCCGTCCTAGGCTCCTGGGGGGCGGTCGGTTCAGATCGACCCGTGGCCGCGGCGGCGCATGCCCGCGCCGATCAGGATGGCACCGAGACCGGCCCCGGCGATCGGCAGCAGCGGCGAGTTGCCACTGTCCGCGGTGCCGCCACCGCCCGCGCCGACGCCGCCGACCGGGGCCCCTCCGGCGCCCGCACCGACACCGACACCGGCACCGGCGACGACGCCGACCGGGCAGTCCCTGTCCTTGTCCTTGTCGTCGAACCAGTCGTCGTCCTTGTCCCTGTCGTCCTTGACGGCGTCCTTGTCGTCGACGAAGGCACGGGCCTCCTTGTCGCCTTCGCGGTCCTTGTCGTCCCTGTCCTTGTCGCCGAAGATGTCCCACTCCTCGGACTTCTTGTCGTCGCACCGACCCTTGTCGTCAAAGATGTCGGCGTGCGCGGCCGTCAGTCCGGGTCCGAAGCTGAGGATGACGGTTGCCGCGCTCGACATGGCGAGAAGCGCGGCGCTCCGTCCCATTCCCTTCCTCATCTGGTCCCCTCTCTCACGCATGGTTATTGCTTGGTCACTGCGAGTGACACCATAGCGAGGAGTGGTCGGGATGGGACGCAGCGAGACGGCGTGGTGTGACGGGTCCGAACGGGCCGCGGGTGCGACCGGCGCGGGACCGGCATCCATTGCGGGACATGGGTTGAGCTGCGGCGCGCGACCGCCTCGCACCTCCTTGCCGGATGTGGTCCTGGCGTGGGTCGTTCGCGTCACGCGACTCGACGCGCAACTACGCTCGGCTACCACCGAGGCTCGATACCATCACCTTGCGTAGTTCTTGGTGGGTCGGTGTCGATGGACGGTCGCTGGACGGAGACAGTCGTGAAGCGTGGAGCGACGGAGCGGTCGCCGGTGCGTATGACGTTCTCCCGCCTGTTGCTCGTCGCGGGCGTGGTACTGGTCGTCGGGAGCGGGTTCCGGCTGACCGAGTCCGATCCCGCCCCGCCCTCGGACACCGAGAGGGTCGACGTCGCCGGCCTCGGCACCGCGATCGACCAGGCCGGCGCCCTGGACGGGACGGGTGCGCCCACCGGCCCGACGGCCGCCGCGCCGGTGCCGGCGCTCCCGCCGGTCGTGGTCACCGACCCGACGCGGGTGCGGATCCCGGCGATCGGAGTGGACGCGGCGATCGTCCGGCTCGGGCTGAACGCCGACGGCTCGCTGGCCGTGCCGAAGAAGTGGCAGGAGGTCGGCTGGTACGACCGGGGCCCGGCGCCCGGCGCGCTCGGCCCGTCGGTGCTGGTCGGCCACTACGACTCGACCTCCGGGCCGGCCGTCTTCTACCGCCTGCGGGCGTTGCGCGCCGGGGACCAGATCGAGGTCACCTCGCCGACCGGGCTGCGCACGACGTTCACGGTCGACCGCACGGAGGACACGACCAAGAAGGCGTTCCCGACCGATCGCGTCTACGGCGCGGTGGGCCGGCCGGAGCTGAGGCTGATCACCTGCGGCGGGGCGTTCGACGAGGACACGAACCACTACCTGAGCAATCTGATCGTCTACGCGCACGCGAACAGCCCGTCCGTGCCGGGCGCCCAGCCGCCCGGCGCCGGGGCGCCGCCCGCCGGCGCCCCGGCGCCGGCCGTGTCCGCGCCGGCTGTGCCCACTCCAGTCGCGCCGGCGCCGTCCCCGTCCCCGTCCCCGGCCGTGTCCGCGCCGGCTGTGCCCGCTCCAGTCGCGCCGGCGCCCGCCATCCCTGTGCCGGTCGGGGTGGCACCCGCAGCCCCGGTGTCTGTCGCGCCCGTGCCTGTCACGCCCGCTACGGCCATGCCCGCGCCCGCCGCGCCCGTGCCAGGCGCGGGCGCGGCGCCGAACGCCCCCGCTCCGCCGGCCCCAACCGGCTGAGCCGGCCGGCGACCTTTCGCCGGATGTTTCGCGGTGGCCCCAATGTGCTTTGCGGGCGCTCCGCGGCGGTCGCGCGCCCCCCACGAAGGTCGAGCCCGCCCCGCCCATTCTGTTTCACGCGTATTGCCCGGTGTGGCCGCGCAGACCCGCCGTCGCTGGCGCCCGGACCCAAAAGGCCACGTCCGGGGCGGTCTGGCGGCCCGTGCGGGGGCGTTCCGGCGCGCGTCGCCCTGATGATCCGCCCGGCTGGCGCCGGAAGCCCGAATGCCTATATCAGGCAGGCATCAGCGGCCTCTCCCCGGGTGCCGTCACGGCCCGCCCGCCCCACGCCCGCCGGGTGTTGATCCGACGGAAAGTAAGCGGCTATTTCCATGTCGTGATCGAACCCTCGCGTTCCGGGAAGGTGGGCGATTGTTGTGAGGGGGGTGATTGTCGGGCAAGTGCCGAAGTCCACTATCTTCAGCATCGGCACCTGCGTGCACAGCTATTTGAGAGTGCCGAGCACCGTCCGATGTATGTAAAGCGTCGAGCCGAAGCGCCGTGTCCTGCCCCCGGCCCGACGACCCCTCCGAGACAGGCGGGGCAGGACGAGGGACCTCGGCGGTCCCGGTGACCGGGCGATCCGTCCGGCCGCCGGACGGCCGATCCGGTCCTGCCGGCCGTGCTGGCCGGCGGGTCGGTGTGCGATGCCGAGCGCGGCAGAGCGCCTCACAGGCGCCGGTAGAGAGAAGGACACGCGTTGCCCCGTCGTGGAATTGCCTGGCTGCCCGAGGACTGGGAGCAGTTCGTCAAGGGGCGACAGCGCCCCTCGAACGCCCGATCGGGTACGGGCGCCCGGCGGCGCACCTCCCAGCCGCCTCGTCGGGCGGCGACGATCGCCGCGTTCACCACGGGCACGCTCGCGGCCTCGACGGCGGCCTTCGCCGCCACGGTGCCGGCCACCCCGGACGGCGCCGCGTCCATCGACCCGGGCGCGACCCAGACGGCCTCCGTTCTGCCGGGCCAGGGCGGGACGGACGCGCCGGACGCCGCGGCCGCCGCCGCCGCGGCCGCCGCCGCGCCGCTGGCGGGGGCGATCGCGTCCTCCGAGCCGATGTTCACCAAGGTCTCGCTGACGGCGGACAACACCACGGTCGCGCCGAACGCCCCGGTGGTGCTGACCGTCCGGGCCAATGAGGCTGGCGGCGCTCCGCTGGCCAACCAGCGGGTCCGCATCGTCGTGGTGAACGGGCCGAAGTGGCAGACCTCGACGGCGCTGACGACCGACACCAACGGTCAGGCCCAGATCACCGCGCGGCTGCTGACCACCACGACGATCACCGCCGTCTTCGACGGCACGAGCGCGCTGCGGCCCTCGCTGGCCGGCGCGGCCACGATCACGATCAAGGCGCCGACGGCGCCCCGCCCGGCCGTCAGCCAGGCCATCCCGTCGGTGATCCCGGGCAGCTCGATCGGGGAGAAGGCCGTCTACCTGGCCTCGCTGCAGAAGGGCAAGCCGTACGTGTGGGGGGCGGAGGGCCCCTACTCGTTCGACTGCTCCGGCCTGGTCCAGTACGTCTTCAAGCAGCTCGGACGTTCCCTGCCGCGCACCGCGCAGGGCCAGTACGACGTGTCTACCCACGTGCCGCAGTCCGGTAAGCGCCCCGGCGACCTGATCTTCTACGGGACCGAGGGCAACATCTACCACGTGGGCATCTACGCCGGGAACGGCTACATGTGGGCCGCGCCGCAGACCGGCGGTGTGGTGTCGCTCCGCCCGATCTACAGCTCCACCTACAAGGTCGGCCGGATCATGTGACGCGCGGGGCGGCACTCGGCCCGAACCGGGCCGAGTGCCGCCCCGCGCTCCCGCACCTGGCCGCGCGCCGTCCCGCACCACGCCGGGCCCGGACGGCGGCGACCACTCGGCGACCCGGCCGGCGCCTATCCGCTAGCGTCAGAGCCGACGACCCGCGTCCAGCGGTCGGCGCGCGAGCCGTCGGCGCCCGTCTTCGTGCGGCCGGGTCGGGGAGGAGGGACGCGGCGTGACGGCGGAGACGCAGGCCTCCGACCGGATCTGGACCATCCCGAACCTGCTGTCCGGTCTGCGCCTGCTGGGCGTGCCGCTCTTCCTCTGGCTCGCGCTGGGCCCGGAGGCGGACGGTGCCGCGCTGGGTGTGCTCGCCTTCGCCGGCATCAGCGACTACCTGGACGGCAAGCTCGCCCGGGTGCTGAACCAGACCAGCCGCCTCGGGGTGACTCTCGACCCGCTGGCCGACCGGCTCTACATCTTCGCGACCATCGCCGCGCTCACCCTGCGCGACATCGTCCCGCTGTGGTTCGCGTTGGCGCTCGTCGCCCGGGACGTCGCACTGCTGGGCCTGGTGCCCGTGCTGCGCCGGCTCGGGGTGGGCACCGCGCTGCCCGTCCACTACCTCGGCAAGGCGGCCACCTTCAACCTGCTGTACGCCTTCCCGCTCCTGCTGCTGTCCGCCGGCGACTCGTGGCTGGCGACGGCGGCCCGCCCGCTCGGGTGGGCGTTCGCCATCTGGGGTATCGCTCTTTACTGGTGGTCCGGCCTCCTCTACGCAGAACAGGCCCGCCGGCTGGCCGGGGAACGCGCCCGCCTGGCCGCGGCGCGAAAATAGGGAGGTAACCCTTGAGAGCCGTCGTGATGGCGGGCGGCGAGGGCACCCGGCTGCGGCCGCTGACCGCGAACCTGCCGAAGCCCCTGCTGCCGGTCGTCAACCGCCCGATCATGGAGCACGTCCTGCGGCTGCTCAAGCGGCACGGTTTCGACGAGACCGTGGTGACGGTCCAGTTCCTCGCGGCGATGATCCGCAACTACTTCGGCTCCGGCGACGAGCTGGGCATGCACCTGTCCTACGCGACGGAGACCACGCCGCTGGGCACCGCGGGCAGCGTGAAGAACGCCGAGGACGCGCTGCGCCACGAGGAGTTCCTGGTCATCAGCGGTGACGCCCTGACCGACATCGACCTGACCGACCTCGTCGCCTACCACCGGGCGCAGGGCGCGCTGGTCACCGTCGCGCTCAAGTCGGTGCCCGACCCGCTCGAGTTCGGCATCGTGATCACCGGCGAGGACGGGCGGATCTCCCGGTTCCTGGAGAAGCCGACCTGGGGCCAGGTGTTCTCCGACACTGTCAACACCGGCATCTACGTGATGGAGCCGGAGGTCCTCGACCACGTCCCGGCCGGCGAGGCGGTCGACTGGTCCGGGGATGTCTTCCCCCGGCTGGTCGCCGCCGGGGCGCCGGTGTTCGGCTATGTCGCCGGCGGCTACTGGGAGGACGTCGGCACCATCGCCAGCTTCCAGCGCGCCCAGGCGGACGTGCTGAACCGGCAGGTGGACGTCTCGATCGGCGGGTTCGAGGTCTCCCCGGGGGTGTGGATCGGCGAGGACGCCGACGTCCATCCCGACGCCATCCTCAAGGGACCGCTGGTCGTCGGCGACTACAGCAAGGTCGAGGCCGGCGCCGAGCTGCGCGAGTTCACCGTGCTCGGCAGCAACGTGGTGGTGAAGCGGGGGGCCTTCCTGCACCGGGTGGTCGTCCAGGACAACGCGCTCATCGGCCCGCGGACGAACCTGCGCGGCTGCGTGATCGGCAAGAGCACGGACGTGCTGCGGGCCGCGCGCATAGAGGAGGGCGCGGTCATCGGCGACGAGTGCGTCATCCAGGAGGAGGCGTTCGTCTCCCATGACGTCAAGGTCTACCCGTTCAAGACCATCGAGGCCGGGGCGGTCGTCAACACCAGCGTCATCTGGGAGTCGCGCGGGCAGCGGTCGCTGTTCGGCCCGCGTGGGGTCTCCGGACTGGTCAACGCGGAGATCACACCGGAGCTGGTGGTCCGCCTGGCCAGCGCGTACGCGACGACGCTGAAGAAGGGCTCCACCGTCACCACCGCGCGGGACGGCTCGCGCGCGGCCCGGGCCCTCAAACGGGCCGTGATCAGCGCCCTCACCGCCGGCGCGATCAACGTCCGTGACCTGGAGGTGGCCCCGCTGCCGGTCGCGCGCTTCGACGTCCGCACCTCGGACGCGGCCGGCGGAATCATGCTGCGCTCCAAGCCGGGCGACGCCGAGCGCATCGACATCGTCTTCCTCGACGCCGACGGCGACGATCTCTCCCCGGCCGCGCAGCGCAAGCTCGACCGCGTGTTCACCCGGCAGGAGTTCCGCCGAGCGTTCCCCGGCGAGATCGGCGACCTGCGCTTCCCGGCGCGCACGGCCGACGTCTACACCCAGGACCTGCTCGACCGGGTGGACACCAGCGGGCTCGCCGAGGCGGATCTCAAGGTGGTCGTCGACCCGTCCGGGGGAGCGGCGTCGCTGCTGCTGCCCACCCTGCTCGGCCGGCTCGGCGTCGACGTGCTGACCGTCAACGGCCGGCTGGACGAGACCTACCCCGAGCCCGGCGCCGAGCAGGAGCGCAGGGCCCTGGACCGGCTGGGCGCGCTCGTGGCGAGCTCGCGCGCCGCGTTCGGGGTCCGCTTCGACCACATCGGCGAGCGGATCACCATCGTCGACGAGCGCGGCGACCTCATCAGCGACGAGCGGGCCCTGCTGGTCATGCTCGACCTCGTCGCGGCGGAGAACCGCGGCGCCCAGGCGGCGGTGCCCGTCACCACCACCCGGGTCGCCGACCAGGTGGGGCGCTTCCACGGCCTGACCGTGCGGCGGATGTCGATGTCCGGCTCCGAGCTCTCCCGGGTCGTGCAGGCCGAGCCGATCGTCTTCGCCGCCGACGGGCGGGGCGGGTTCGTCGTGCCGGAGTTCGCCCCCGTGATCGACGGCCTGGCGGCGTTCGTCCGGCTGGTCGCGCTGGTCGCCCGGACCAGGCTGACGCTCAGCGCGATAGACGCGCGGATCCCTCCGGTCGCGATGGTGCGGGCGTCGGTGCCCACACCGTGGGCGGAGAAGGGCACCGTCATGCGCCGCGTCGTCGAGTCGGTGGACGTCGACTCGGGCGACCAGGTCGACACCACCGACGGGGTGCGCGTCGTCGGCCCGGACGGATCCTGGGTGCTGGTGCTGCCCGACCCGTCCGAGGCGGTGACCCACCTGTGGGCCGAGGCGGCGGATCTGGGTGGCGCGCAGAAGCTGGTGCGCCGGTGGAGCGCCGTCGTGGAGACGGTGCCGCCGGAGCAGGCTCCCGTCAACCGTCCATGATCGTAATGGCTTCCCGGCGGCGGAACGCGACGGGTATGCCACAGTGGCCAGCCGGCCATCGGCGAGAATGCCGGATGTGCACGGACGGACACGGCTGACCACGCGCGCGAGCGGGGGGAGCCCGCTGGCGGGCGGCGCCGCGGCGACGGTGCTCGAGCGGATCGTGGCCGACGCGCTCGAGCCCGCCTACGCGCGGGGCTCCGACGCCGCGCGCGGAGCCGGTCGGCGCGGTGGCGGGTGGGCCAGGCGGCTGCTGCTGCCCCTGACGCTGCTTCTCGCGGGCCTGCTTGTCGCCGTGAGCGTGCGCCAGGCGGTCGATGACGCGCCGTCCCGGGAGCGGCTGCGGGCGCGGCTGAGCGCCGAGTACGAGGCCCGCTCCACCCACCGGGACGGCCTCGCCTCCTCGGTGGCCGTGCTCCGCTCCGCCACTGAGGGCCTGGTGAACCGGCGCCGGACGGCCGACGGGCTCTGGGCGGTCGCGAACGCCGAGATCGACGCGCTCGCGGCGCCGGCCGGCCTGGCGCCGGCACGCGGCCCCGGCGCGCGGGTGACCCTCGTCGACCCGTCGGCCGGGCCGCCCGCCGACGCGGGCAACCCGCGGCCGACGGCACAGGGCCCCGACGGCCGGCTCGCCGACCACGACCTGGCCGACATGGTGAACGCGCTGTGGGCCACCGGCGCCGAGGCCATCGCCGTGAACGGGGTCCGGCTGACCGCGCTGAGCGCGGTGCGCGCCGCGGGCGACACGATCCTGGTCGGCCTGAGCCCGGTCGCGGCACCCTACGTGGTCGACGTCGTCGGGGACCCTGACACGATCGTTCCGGGGGTGACCGCCGCGGCGGTCACCCTGCGCCTGCGCACCCGGATGGGCGCGCCCCCGAACGCCGTGACCGTCGCCCGCCTGGACGACGTCACCGTGCCGGCGGCCCCCAGCCCGAGCCTCCGATATGCCCGAGGGAGCGGATCTTGACCCGTGAAGGTGCGATCACCGGCCTGCTCGCGCTCGTTGTCGGCGTCGTCGCCGGGCTCCTCGTCGCGCCGAAGCCCCCGACCTGGCTGGACCCGTACCTGCCGGTGGCGGTGGTCGCCGCGGTGGACGCGGCGGTCGGGGGCCTGCGCGCGGCGCTGGAGCGGGTCTTCTCCGACCGTGTCTTCGTCGTGTCCTTCCTGTCGAACGTGCTGCTGGCCGCGGCGCTCGTCGCGCTGGGTGACGCGCTCGGCGTCGGCGGCGCGATGTCGACCGCGGTGGTCGTCGTCCTCGGCATCAGGATCTTCACCAACGCGAGCGCGGTCCGCCGATCGCTGCTGAAACTGTGACCGACGAGCTGCCGTCCCGCACTCCTCGGCTCCACGTGCCGCCGCCCGGCGAGTCGCCTCCCGGTGAGCTGCCGCTCGGGGAGCCGGCGGACACCACGGGGCCGGCCGGCGGCGGCCCCGCTGTCGTGCACCCGACTGTCGGGAAGGCGACGAGCGGCGGCACCGGCTCCCGGGTGCGGCTGTTGCGATACGTGACGGTTCTGTTGCTCGCGGTGCTGGGATTCGGTGTCGCCGTGATGATCCGGATCGCCGACACGCCCGAGCGGCTGGCGGCGGCCCGGCCCGACGAGCTCGCCACCGAGCTGGAGGACCTCGCCGTCGCCGGGCGGCGGCTGGAGGTGGAGGCCACCGGTCTCGAGCAGACCCGCGCCGCGGTCGCCGACGGCGCGCGCGGCGACGCCGACCTCGACCGGGCCCGCCGCGAGGCCGAGGCCCTGGCGGTACTCGCCGGCACCGGCCCGGCGACCGGGCCGGGCGTCACCCTCCGCATCGACGACCCGCGGGGGACCGTCGAGGCGTGGATCCTCGTCGACGCCCTGCAGGAGCTGCGGGACGCCGGTGCCGAGGCGATCGAGCTCTCCGGTGTCCGTGTTGTGGCCTCCACCTACATCGTCGACGCTCCCGGCGGCGGTATGACCGTGGACGGCGGCAGTGTCGTGCCGCCCTACGAGCTGCGCGTGGTCGGGGACGCGCACACGCTTGCCCAGGCAATGCGGATTCCTGGCGGAGTGCTCGATACGGTAGCTACCCGGGATGGCGCGCATGCTGAGGTCACGAACTCGGATCGGATCGAGATCAGGGCGCTGCGGGCCGTTCCGACCCCCCGTTTTGCCCGTCCAGCCGGTTGAGGGGCGCGCCCCGCGACGACGCCGTCGCGGTGGGCGCCGGCCGTCCGGACGGTCCCATGCGTCCGTCGACGCCCGTGCCGGCGCTCGGCACCACGACCGCAGGAGGCGATTCCGGTGTACCCGGACGACCTGAAGTACACCCGTGAGCACGAGTGGGCCCGGGTCGAGGGGAACAGGGTGCGGGTCGGCATCACCGCGTACGCGCAGGAGGCACTCGGCGACATCGTCTTCGTGTCGCTGCCCGAGGTCGGGCAGGCCGTCTCGGCCGGGGAGCCGTGCGGCGAGGTCGAGTCGACCAAGAGCGTCTCCGACATCTACGCGCCCGTCTCCGGCGAGGTCGCGGCCCGCAACGAGGCGCTCGTCGCCGCTCCCGAGCTGGTGAACTCCGACCCCTACGGGGAGGGCTGGCTGGTCGAGGTCACGGTGGTGGACGCGGCCGTCCTCGACGACCTGCTCGACGCCGCCGCCTACCGCGAGCACGTCAAGGAGCAGTAGCCGCGCGGGAAGTTCGCGGCCGGCGTGAAGTTCGTGGCCGGACTGTCATTCCGGGACAGGCGTTCCCGGGGTGGGCGCGGTCATTGGGCGGTGCTATGCGCATTGGCCTGGCTATGTCCTATCTCGTCCGATGTCAAGTGAAGGGCGGCCACCGCCCGTGTGCGGTGGCGCCACGCCGAACAAACACCCGACGCACCCTTTTCACGACGGTGCGCCTGATGCACTAGCCTCGAAGTGCGCCGTGACGGCATCGGCCGCGGACACCGCCGCGTTCGGCCGTTCGCGCGGGGTGAGTGCCCGATCACATCGGGTCAGGCCCCTGTCGGGGAACATTCCTGCCGCCGTCAGGGCGGCGGACCGAGCGGCCGGGCTCCCGCCTGCGGGCATCCGGCAGGAAGCGGACGAGACTGTGTTCTGCACGAGGTGCGGCCAGCAGAACCCGTCCGACGCGCTGTACTGCGCGCGGTGCGGGTCGCCTCTGGTGCGTCCGGGCGAGCCCGTGGCGCCGGAGCGACCCGCGGAGCAGACGTCGACGCTCAACCTGGCCGCCGCGCTCTCCGGCATCGAGGGTGACCACGTCGACGAGTCGACCGAGCGCGACGCCGTCGCCGCCGTCGACGCGCTTCCGCCCGGCTCGGCCCTGTTGGTCGTCAAGCGAGGCCCGAACGCGGGCAGCCGGTTCCTTCTCGACGCCGATCTCACCACCGTCGGGCGCCATCCGGAGAGCGACATCTTCCTCGACGACGTCACGGTCTCCCGGCGGCATGCCGAGTTCCACCGGTCGCCCTACACCAAGGGATTCTCCGTGCGTGACGTCGGCAGCCTGAACGGTACCTACCTGAACCGGGAGCGGATCGACTCCGCGGAGCTCACCGGCGGCGACGAGGTCCAGATCGGCAAGTTCCGCCTGGTCTTCCTGACGGGCGCGACCTATGGGGGGGTCGGGGTTCGGTGAACAGGTCCACGACGAGGTGAGCGGCGGCAGCAGCGCCGCGGCGGAACCCATGCGCTCGTCCGGTCGTGCGGAGGAGTCCCGGCCGGGATCGTCGCGGCGGGGCGGCCCGGGACAGCGGCCCGAGGATGCCGCGAAGACCCTGAACATCGGCGAGGTGCTGGACAGACTTCGCACCGAGTACCCCGACATCACCCTCTCGAAGATCCGCTACCTGGAGTCCGAGGGGCTGGTCGAGCCGGCGCGCACCAGCGCGAACTACCGGAAGTACTCGCTCGACGACGTCATGCGCCTGCGGCACGTGCTGCACGCCCAGCGTGAGCGGTACCTCCCGCTGCGCGTGATCAAGGAGGAGCTCGCGGCGCTCGACCGAGGCGACACCCCGCTGCCCCGGACGGGCCCGCGTGCCGTGCCCGACCGGCCGGCTGTCCGCGGCCTGGACGGCCTGCTGGGCGCGGAGCGGGTCCGTCTGTCCCGCCGCGAGCTGCTCGCCGCCAGCGGCCTCGACGACGACTCGCTGGCCGAACTGGAGGGCAACGGGCTCGTCGGCCCGATCGCGGGCGGCGGCTACTACGACTCCGACGCCCTGCTGGTGGCCCGTACCGTGGCCCTGCTCGCGGCGCACGGCGTCCAGGCGCGGCACCTGCGTGCCGCCCGCGCGGCGGCGGATCGTGAGGCAGGTCTCATCGAGGCGGCGGTCGCGCCGCTGCGGTCCGGTCGTCTGTCGGAGTCGGATGGCCGCGCCGCGGAGACCGCCGACGAGCTCGCCACCCTGCTGGTGCGCATGCATGCCGCGCTGTTGCGGACCCGGTTGACCGGCAGCCGGCCAGGCTAGCGGGGCACGGTCACCCAAAACGGCGCCATCTTCCACGGAAAGTGAGAACTGGCGGGCGCGCTGACGCGGGGCGGTAGCGGGGATACTGTCTCCCCGTGGGGTTTTCTGGCTCCGGTCACAGCGTCCCGCCCTACCCCACCTGCGCTAGGAGGTAGATCGGTGCATCGGCTGGACATCGTCGGCGTGCGTGTCGAGCTTCCGTCGAAGCAGCCGATCGTCCTGCTCAAGGAGGTGGGTGGGGAGCGGTACCTGCCGATCTGGATCGGCGCGGTCGAGGCGACGGCGATCGCCTTCGCCCAGGAGGGCATCACCACGGCCCGGCCGATGACCCACGACCTGATGCGGGATGTGCTGCGGGCACTCCAGACGGAGCTGACCCAGGTCACCATCACCGACCTGCAGGACGGAGTCTTCTTCGCCACGCTGGTGTTCGGTAACGGCGTGGAGGTCTCCGCCCGCCCCTCGGACGCGATCGCCCTGGCCATGCGGATGGGCGCGCCCGTGTACGGGGTCGAGGCGGTCCTGGCCGAGGCCGGGATCACCGTCCCGGAGGAGCAGGAACAGGAGCAGGAGAGCGAGCTGGAGAAGTTCCGGGAGTTCCTGGACACCATCTCGCCGGAGGATTTCAACACGCCGGGCTCCTGAACCAGGCTCGGAGGGCCGCGAGGCCCCGGTGCCGCGCCGGATGTGACCCGAGCGGGGTAGCTCGTCCGGTTGGGCGCACACTTGTCCTGGTGCGGCCAGCATGTCCGCTGGACTACGGACACGCCGGCTTGGATCATTGAAGAGACGATGCCCCGCCCTTACGGTCGGGCGAACCGACTGCCCATCCGGTGCGCCGGCCGGCGCGGGGATGCGTCGCCGTTCGCCGCCGGGGGCGGCCACGGTGCCCCGCCGCCGACGCGGCGCGGGCCCGGGCTGGTGGGCGTGTGGCGCGGCGCCGGTGTGGGCGGTGTCGTCAGCGGGCGGGCCGTGAGGCTCCCGGACTGTCCGGAGGATGGGACTGGTGAATGGTGGCACCTCGATCGGAGCAGCCGCGCGGGTGGCGCCGGAGGAAGCCGATCCCGCCTGGGTGGATGCCGAGCGGACGACCATGATCGAGCAGGGTCAGCTCTTCGGCGACGAGATCCCGCAGCCGCCCGGTGACGACGTCGGATACCGCGGGCCGACGGCCTGCTCGGCGGCCGGCATCACCTACCGCCAGCTTGACTACTGGGCGCGCACGGGCCTGGTCGTGCCCAGCGTGCGCGGGGCGAGCGGGTCCGGCAGCCAGCGCCTCTACTCGTTCCGCGACGTGCTGGTCCTGCGGGTCGTCCGCAAGCTGCTGGAAGCCGGGGTGTCGCTGCAGAACATCCGGGCCGCCGTCGACCATCTGCGGACCAGGGGAGTGGCGGACCTCGCCCACCTGACCCTCATCAGCGACGGCTCGACCGTCTACGAGTGCACCTCGGACGACGAGGTGATCGACCTGGTCCGGGGTGGTCAGGGCGTCTTCGCGATCGCGGTCGGGCGTGCGCTGGAGGACATGCGCGGCCAGCTCGCGGAGCTGCCCTGCGAGCGCCCCGGCAACCCGGCGGYGACGCACCCCGGCGACGAGCTGGCCCACCGCCGGCGGCGGCGCAGCTCGGCCTGATCGGCACGCCCCGCGGGGAAAAACCATTGGGGAACTGTCGGTGGCCTGGCGTACGGTCCCCGTGTGACGGATCATCCCGCGGTCCTCGTCGAGGGCCTTCGCAAGAGCTACGGCCGACATACGGCCCTTGCCGGGCTCGACCTCCTCGTCGCGGAGGGCACGGTCCACGGCGTTCTCGGCCCCAACGGGGCCGGCAAGACGACCGCTGTCCGCATCCTGGCCACGCTGCTCGCCGCCGACGGTGGGCGGGCCGAGGTCCTCGGGGTCGACGTGCTGCGCCAGCCGCAGCTGGTCCGTCCCCGGATCGGCCTGACCGGCCAGTACGCGGCCGTCGACGAGCGGCTGACCGGCCTGGAGAACCTGGAGATGTTCGGCCGGCTGTACCGGCTGTCAGCCCGCACCGCGCGGGCGCGGGCGGCCGAGCTGCTCGAGCGCTTCGACCTCGCCGAGGCCGCCGGGCGGCAGGCGAAGACGTACTCGGGCGGCATGCGTCGGCGCCTAGACCTCGCGGCGAGCCTCATCATGGCGCCGGCCGTGCTGTTCCTGGACGAGCCCACGACGGGGCTGGACCCACGCAGCCGCCAGGCGATGTGGCGGGTGATCGCCGACCTCGTGCGCGACGGCACCACCGTGCTGCTCACCACGCAGTACCTGGAGGAGGCCGACCAGCTCGCCGACCGGGTCTCCGTCGTCGACACCGGGCGGGTCATCGCCGAGGGAACCACCGACGACCTCAAGCGCCAGATCGGCGGCGACCGGCTCGACATCACCGTGGCCGAGGGCTGCGACCTCGGCGGTGCCGCCGAGGTGCTGGCCCGGTCCGGTACCGGCGCGGCCACCGTGGACGCCGACGAGCGCCGGGTGAGCGTCCCGGTCTCCGGCGCGGGCATCCTCGCCGAGGTCGTGCGCGGCCTCGACGAGATCGGGGTCACGATCGTCGACGTCGCGCTGCACCGCCCGTCCCTCGACGACGTCTTCATGACCCTGACCGGTCACGGCGCCGCCCCGGCGGGTGCGACCGGCCCCGGCGGGCCGGGCGGTGACGACGGGCCTCCCGGCCCGCGTACCGGCGACGACGAGCGGGATCTGGTGAAGGCATGACCACTCTCGATCTGACACCCGTCGCGCGGCGGAGCCGGCTGACCTGGGAGCTCCTCGACGCCTGGGTGATGTGCCGGCGCAACCTGATGAAGACCTGGCGGGTGCCCGAGCTGCTGGTCTTCGCGACCATCCAGCCTGTGATGTTCGTCCTGCTGTTCAGCTACGTGTTCGGGGGCGCGATCGACGTCGGCCCGGATCTCGACTACGTCGACTTCCTGATGCCCGGCGTCTTCGTGCAGACAGTGATCTTCGGCGCGATGATGACCGGGATCGGCCTCGCCAACGACAAGGAGGAGGGGCTGATCGACCGCTTCCGGTCGCTGCCGATGAGCCGCTCGGCCCTGCTGACCGGGCGGACACTCGCCGACCTGGTCCGTAACGCCTTCATCATCCTGATCATGCTGTTGGTCGGCCTGGCGGTCGGCTTCCGCTTCGGTGACACCACGGTTCCGGCCATCCTGGCGGGATTCGGCGTGATGCTGATCTTCTCCTACGCCTTCTCCTGGGTGTCGGCGGTGATCGGCATGTCGGTCCGCAGCACGGAGGCGGCACAGTCCGGCGGGATGATCTGGGTCTTCCCGCTCGTCTTCGCCAGCTCCGCCTTCGCCCGGGTCGACACGATGCCGGGCTGGCTGCAGGCGTTCGCCGACCACCAGCCGGTCACCGTCACGGTGGATGCCGTGCGCGCCCTGTTCCTCGGCGGCCCGGTGGCTGACGACCTGCTGCTCTCGCTCGCCTGGTGCGGCGGGATCCTGCTGCTGTTCGGGCCGCTGGCCGTCCGGGCCTTCCGGAGGGACGCCGCAGGCTGACGAGGCCGCGAGATCAGGCCGCCCGGATCACGGCAGGGCCGATCGTGGCGGGCCGCGGCCTCAGGTGCGTCCCTCGGTGTTCTGGGCGTTGCCCAGGGTGGGCTCGTAGGCGACCCAGTCGGCGCGCAGCACGGGCCAGCCGTCGGCGCGCAGCAGCTCCACGACCGCCGGGTCGTCGTCGACCACGACGGCGACCCGGCGGTGCACGCCGAGCCGGCGCAGCTCGGAGCGCTTGAAGATCCGCGCCGGGCGGCGGTCCGCGTCCGGGCGCATCCGTAGCTCGTTGAGGGGCAGCCCCTGTTCCCGCAGCCAGCGCTCGGTCGCGGCCCGGGAACGCTCCGGGCGCCCGGTCAACCAGAGCACCTCGTGGTCGCGGGCGAGCGAGCGCACCAGCTCCACCCCCTCGACCAGGGGCGGATCGACGTCCGCGGCAGCGAAGAACGCGTCCCAGTCACCGGGGCGGGCCCGCAGGAAGCGCAGGCGGTGCCGCACGTCGGCGACCACCCCGTCGACGTCGATGACGGCCAGCGGTCGGTCCGCCGGCGCCTCCGCCGCGGCGGCGGCCTGAAGCGGGCCACCCGCCACGCTGTCAACTTCAGCCACGCTGTCGAGACCAGCCACGCCTTCCATACCGGTCACGCTATCCACGTCGCCCGCACCGCCGCCGCCACCAACGCCGGCCGGGGCCCCGGGGCCCGCCAGCCCGTCCGGTTCGGTCTCCGACCCCGCGTCCAGGCCGGACATGCGCCCCGGATCCGCCACTTGTGTGCCTCCCGTACGGCGTCCACGTCGATGCTCCTCCGCCGGGCCATTGAACACGCGCGACACAGCGGATAAACCGTCGGTGTCCCGGCGGGCATCCGGTACGGTCCAGTTCATCATCGGGTGTTTCCCACGGTTATCGGCTGAACTGGCCGGGGACACCGGCCGGAGACACCCGGGTGGTCGCCGGTTCCGCATGCGGTGAAACGGCCCGACGTGACGCAACGGTCGCTAGCGTGGTGTGCCAGTGACTGATCGCTGGTGGTGATCCGCCAGCTGGCACCAGGTCAGGTGGCGGCGGGTGTCGTGGCGTCGCGGACGCGGCCCGGTCAGGAGACGTTCCGGTCGTCTGTCGCGAGGAGGTCGCGGTGTCGGGCACGCGGCGAGCACGCCTGCTCGTCTCCGGCATCACGGAGAGCCTGGAGGCGGCGCTCGCGCTCGCCGACCAGCTCGACGAGCAGGCGACCGAGCTGGCCTCCGGCGCGCTGCCCGTCCCGTCGGCCGCCGCGCTCGACCCGGAGACGCTCGGCGCGGTGCCGGCCGACCTCGCCGGCGATCTCGACCAGGTCGCGCTCGCGCTGAGCGAGGCCGGCGCGCTCGCCCGGCGGCAGGCGCCCGCGTTCGCCGGCGCCGGCTGGGACGCGCCGGAGTGGCGGGGAACACTGCCCGCGGGCGGCGCCGACCCCACGCCCGGGCCACCGGTCCGGCCGGGGCTGTGGCGGCTGGGCCGGATCCTCGTGCCGCCGCTGGCCCGCGGCGAGCGCACCGTCGAGGTGCCGCTGGCGGTGCCGTTGCTCGACGCGGGAAACCTCCAGATCGAGACCACCCGCCCCCGCCGCGGCGAGGCGGTCGGCCTGGTCCGCGGCCTGCTCACCCGGATCCTGGCGAGCGTCCCCCCGGGTGGCGTCCGGATCACCGTCTACGACCCGCACGAGCTCGGGGCCGGCCTCGCCGCTTTCGCCCCGCTGCGGGTGGCCGGGGTCGTCGGCCCGACGCTGACCAGCCGCGCGCGCCTCGAGCTCGCCCTCGCCGAGCTCTCCGGCGAAGTCGGTCGGATCACCGTCGAACGCCTCGCCGGCCGGTTCGACTCGCTACGCGAACGGGAGGACGCCGGCCTGCCCCGGTCGGAGCCGTGGCGGCTGCTGGTGCTGCTGGGCTGGCCGTCCCTGCCCGACGAGGCCGCCCGTGCGCTGGACGCGGTGGCCTCCCAGGGCCCCTCGTGCGGGGTGCACGTCATCGCGGTCGTCGAACCCGGGGGCGGTGGGGTCGACGTCCCCGGCGGGCGGGCCGCGGGGCGGCTGCCGAACGCGGAGACGATCACCGCGGTCGAGCTGCTGGCCCTGCGCGGCGAGAGCGACGGCGGGATGCCCGGCGGCTGGCGCAGCACCCTGTCCGGCCTGCTCGGCTGCGTCCTAGACGCCCCCCCGCCGTCGGTGGTCGTCTCGGACGTCACCGCCCGGGTCGCGGCCGGGGTGGAGCGCGCCGCCGCCCGTGCGCCGGACCTGGGTGGCCTGCTGCCCGCCGGGCTCTGGGAGTACGAGAGCTCGGCCGGGGTCTCCGTCCCGGTGGCGCACGGCCCGGACGGCGAGGTCACCCTCGCCTTCGATGACGACACCGTGCACGGCCTCGTGGGCGGCCAGGCCGGGGCCGGGAAGTCGACCCTGCTGCTCGACGTGGTCTACGGGCTGGCCGCCCGCTACGGCCCGGACCAGCTCCGCTTCCACCTCCTCGACTTCAAGGAGGGCCTGGAGTTCGCCCAGTTCGCCGCGCGTCCGGGCGACCCCTTCTACCTTCCGCACGCCGACACCGTCGGCATCGAGAGCGACCGGGAGTTCGGCGTCGCGGTGCTGCGCGCCGCCCGGGACGAGATGCAGCGGCGCTCGGTGACGATGCGGGCCGTCGGCGCGCGCGACCTGCGCGGGCTGCGTGCCGCCGACCGCAGCTCCGCCTGGCCGCGCACCCTGATCGTGATCGACGAGTTCCAGGTCATGCTCACCCCACTCGACGCGGTCGCCCGGGAGGCGGTCGCGCTGCTCGAGGTGATCGCCCGCCAGGGCCGCGCCTACGGGATCCACCTGCTGCTGGCCAGCCAGACGCTGTCCGGCATCGACGCGCTGGACGCGACCGCGGGCAAGCGCGGATCGATCTTCGGCCAGTTCGCGCTGCGCGTCGCGCTGCGGACGTCGATCTCCGAGTCCCGGGTTCTGCTGTCGACCGCGAACGAGGCGGCGGGCGCGCTGTCCGGGGTCGGCGAGGCCATCGTGAACCGGCGCAACGGCCATCCGATCGGTAACGAGCACGTCCGGGTGGCCTATCCCGACCCGAAGGTGATCGCCGGGCTGCGGGAGCGGATCGAGGCCCTCGTGGCCCAGGCCGTCCCGCCGATGCGGGCGCCGCGGGTGTTCGTCGGCCACGCGCCGGCCGTCCTCGCCGACAACCCGGCCTTCCAGGCGCTGGCCGGGCGGCCGGCGCCGCTGCCCGGGGAGGCGGCGGGGGACCCGCTGGCCTTCGTCGGCGTCCCGCTGGACCTGGCCCCGCCGGCGGTGGGGGTGCGGCTCGCCCGGCTGCCGGGCCGGCACCTGGCGATCCTCGGCCCGCTGCGCCGCGAGGCGGTCGGCATGGTCCAGGCGGCCGCCGTGTCCGTCGGTGCCCAGACGCCGCGCGGCGGGCTGGTCGTCGACGTGGTCGCTGCCGATCCGGCCACGGTGGCCGCGGCCGAGGTCATGGCGGACGTCCTGCGGCGCTCCGGGCATCCCACCCATGTCACGGACGTCACCGGTCTGCGCGGGGTGCTGGGGTCGGCCGCGGCGGAGATCCGGGCCCGGGAGGAGGCCGCGCTGGCCGGGCGGGGCGAGGCCGCCGCGGGCATGCGGCTGATCGTCGTGTTCGCGATGGACGCCGGCCGCGCCGGGCTCGAGGCGCGCGACGACGCGTCGCGCCGGTCCGGTCTCGACGACCTGCGGACGCTGACCCGGCGTGGCCCGGCCACCGGCGTGCACCTGCTCTGCTGGTGGCGGGCGCCGTCCCGGCTCGTCGACGACCTCGGCCCGGGGCACCGGGACGACATCGCGGCCTGGGCGGCGACGGGCCTGCCCGGTGGTGACCTGTTCGGCCTGGCGGGACACCGTCCGGTCACGGCGGGCACGACGCCGAACCGGGCGGTGCTGTTCGACCGGCACGCCCAGGCCGAGCCGCGCACCGTCGTCCCGTTCGCCCCGCTCGGCACGGGGTCGGCGGCCGAGAGCGGAGCGGCGGTGTGAGCGGCGCGGGCCGGCGTGGGGTGAGTGATCCGCCCGAGGCGGGGAATGCGCGGAGGGTGGCTGATCCATATGGACTCTCGACGGGTCCCGATGCTGCCGGGGCGGGTGCCAGCGGCGGGCTGGGGCCTCCCGGCTCCGGTCCCGATCCCAACCTCGGCCACGGGCGGGGGAACGGGAGCGTGAGCGGCGGCGGGAGCGTCCCGGGGGCGGGCGGGACGATCGGCTCCGGCCTCGCCGAGATCCCGGACGGGCCGCTCGTGCCGACCATGCCCTCAGGCGCCACCGCTCCCACCCCCCGGTCCGGCTCCGCCGCGGCCGTGCCGCCCCGGCCCGGCGCGTTCGTGCCGCGGGAGCTCGACCATCCGCTGGTAGCGGCCAACCGGTACCGGGAGCTGATGGGGGCCTCCGACGCGGTGCGGGCCCGGCTGGCCGAGAGCCTCGCCGCCCGCCAGGAGGGGCACGACGTGATCGCCCGCCGGCACCGCTCGGCGGCCGACGACATACGCACACGCATCGGCGTCGTCTGGGGGAGCGTCGGCGGGTCGCTGGCCCCGCACGGCCTGGGCGAGCTCGACCAGGTGCGCCCCCGCAGGGGCGAGGGGCCCGACCTCGAGGCCGTCTACCAGCGGTACGCCGGCGATCTGGACGGGCTCGACCGTGGCCGCGGCGGCCGTCCCACGGCTGTGACGATCGACGCGGCGGGCGGACGCCGCGCGTCGCGCGGCTCGCGGGCCCGCGGTGTCGACGAGCAGCCCTCCATGGGTCAGCGCGGCGGGAAGCGGCTCGGCGCGGCGTCCGGCGGCCTGGTCGGCGCCGACGGCCTGGTCGACCCGGAGCGGGCGAAGAAGCTGGCCTACCGGCTGTGCCTGGAGGTGATGGCCCGCTCCGCCGAGCTGCGCGCGGTGACGAAGGGCGCCTCCGGGATGTCCGCGGGGCTGGTCACCGCCCTGTGCTGCGCGCTCGGCGGCGCGCTGACGGTGGCGGCCCGGGTGTTCGTGGCGGCGCCGGCCCTGCCGTGCCTCGCCGCGGCCGGGGGAGTGGGCGCGATCGCGGTGGTCGCGGCCACCGGCTCGTCCGCGGCGGCCGCGGTGCGCAGCGCCCTGCTCGCCGCGGCGTCGGCGGCGGTCGCCGTCTTCGCCACGTTCGGTTTCGTGCCCATCGAGCCGGCGGGGGCCATCGGCTCGCTGGCCGTGCTCGCGCTCGCGCTGCGGTTCGGGCTGGGCTTCGGCGCGGCCACCGGCTCGTCCAAACCCACCGGCCAGGGCGGATCCGGGCGGCGCTGAGGCCGGGGCCGGGCAGCCCGCGCCGGTGCGGGGACCAGCCGGTGCGGGGACCAGTGGGTGAGAGGACCCAGCCGGTGAGAGGACCCAGTCGGTCAACGAACGGAGTGCACGGTGGCAGGGACGATCGCCGACGTCAAGGCACAGCTCGACGAGGCGTTCCGGCGCACGGAAGATGTGACGGGCCAGCTCGAGGGCGCGCTCAACATGATCGAGGAAGCGCAGGCGATGGTCGTGGCGGCCACCGACGGCAGTGAGCACCTCGCCGTCGAGCAGCTCACCAGTGCGCTGGTCGAGACCAGGGACAGCCTGGAGAACGCGCTCGCCGCGCTCGGCAACGCCGTCCAGGAGGTCAAGGTCTACCGCGACGGTCTGTGACCGGTGGCGTACCACCGGCCCGGATCCGGCGTGGTGTCGGACACACTGCCGGTGGGACCGGTGTCGGCGGGGGAGAACCGCGGCGCGCGGTGCGGCCGGACCGGCCGGGCATGTGCACTGGTCGCGCAGTGGTGCGTACGTGGACGAACTGGTCGGGGTTCGTGCCACGGAGACCCGCACGCGCTGTGCGGTGGTGGTAACCCGCCGGGTGTCCGGGTAACAACGTCCTGGCCGGGCGGCAACGCGGTGCATCCGGTAGCCAGGCTCACTACAGTCCGGATTGTCCCGTGCGCTCGACCCTTCGGCGGGCCGTGGCCGACAGTGCCCACATTGCCGGCCGTGCGCCGACCGACGGTGCCGGGCACCATGACGACCAGGAGGGCTTCTTCCGCCGTGTCGGACATCGACCTGCTCGATCTTCCGCTGGTTCTGCTGTCCAACCGAGGTCCTGTCAGCTTCGATCGTGACGCGTCCGGCCGGACCGTCAACCGTGGCGCCGGCGGGCTGGTGTCCGCGCTGTCCGGCCTCGCCGAGCACCTCGACGACGCGGTCTGGGTGTGCGGCGCCGCGACCCCCGAGGACGCCGCCGTCGCCGGTGAGAACGACGGCGGCGCGATCCTGGTGCAGACCCAGCCGACCCCGCACGTCGTCGAGGGGCAGCCGGACGGCCCGTCGATCAGGGTCCGGTTGGTGGTGACTGATCCGGACGCCTACGCCGACTTCTACAGCGTCTGGTCGAACCCGATCCTGTGGTTCATCCAGCACGGCCTGTACGGCCGGTCGCTGGCTCCGGTGCTCACCCGGGCCGAGCACGACGCGTTCGAGAACGGCTACGCCGCGGTGAACCGGGCCTACGCCGACGCCGTCGCCGACGAGGTGCGGTCCCGCGGCGGCAAGGCGCTGGTGCTGCTGCAGGACTACCACTTCTACCTGGTGGCCGAACACGTCCGCGAACAGTGCCCCGATGTGGTTCTCACCCACTTCGTGCACATTCCGTGGCCGGGCCCGGACGAATGGCGCGTGCTGCCCGGGAACATCCGGGAACGTCTGCTGCGCGGCCTGCTCGGCAGTGACGTCGTCGGCTTTCACACCCGCCGTTACGCCCGGAACTTCGTGCTGTGCGCCGGCGAGCTGCTCGGCCTGCCGATCAACCTCGACGACCTGACCGTCACGGTGAACGACCGGGTGGTGAGCGCCCGCTACTATCCGATCTCCGTCGACCCGGCGGCCCTCGACGCCACGCTGGCCAGCGAGGACGTCGCCGCCCACATGGCGATGCTGCGCTACGTGTTCCTCGACGAGGACCGCCAGCTCGTGCTCCGGGTGGACCGCACCGACCCCAGCAAGAACGTGGTGCGCGGTTTCCTGGCCTTCGGCACCCTGCTCGACCAGCATCCCGAGCTCGTCGGGCGGGTCAGCTTCCTCGCGCTGCTGCAGCCGAGCCGGACCGACGTCCCGGAGTACGCCGACTACATCGCGCTGATCGGCGCGGTCGTCGCTGAGATCAACGCCAAGCACACCAAGGAGGGGCGCCAGCCCATCGATCTCCGCATGGTGGAGGACTTCGCGCTGGCGGTCGCCGCCTACTCGATCTGTGACGTGCTGATGGTCAACGCCATCGCCGACGGCATGAACCTCGTGGCCAAGGAGGTCGCCGTCGTCAACCGGCGCGGCGGCGTGCTCGCGCTGTCCGAGATGGCCGGGTCGCACGAGGAGCTGGGTGAGTTCGCCGTCACGCTGCACCCGTTCGACGTCCAGCAGATGGCCGACGCCCTCTACACCGCGCTCACGATGCCGATGGAGGAACGGCACCGTCGGCTCGCCGCGGCCGCCGAGCAGGTCCGCACGCACGACGTCCGGCGATGGCTCAACGACCAACTGGCGGATCTGCGTCACCTGGCTGGATTCTCCTGAGACGTTCCCGGGCGGGTACGCTCGGCGGGAGGTCGGGCATGGTTACCGTGGACGACGAGACAGGAGTTGACGTGTCGGAGACCGGTCATGTGCGGGGCAACGTGGGCTCTTGGGCGGCGGTGTACATCATTATCGCCGCCTTCATCTTCGGGACTCTCGCGTTGATCCTCGGTTCGGTGCCCCTGTGGATCGCGGCCGGTGTGGCGATCGTCGCGGGTGCCGCCATCGGCCTGGCCTCCAACATCATGGAGCAGGCGTACTGAGCGCGGCGCGTCTCTGGTTCAACCAGACCTGGCGCGGCACCTACCAGCTCATCGGGCTGCTGCGGGACGGAGCCGGCCCCGGCCGGCTGACGGTGCTCGGTTCCCACCAGATCCCGAGCACCCCGTTCCTGCAGGCCTGCGACGCCGTCATCGACGAGCCACCGGGCGAGGGCGACGAGTTCGTCGAACAGGCACTGGCGGCGTGCCGCCGGCACGGGATCGACGTGTTCGTCCCCGGGCGCAACATGTTGGACGTCGCCGCCCGGGTCGGCGAGTTCGAGGCCGCCGGAGTGCGGGTCATGTGCTCCCCAGCCGCCTCGGCGCGGATCTTCACTACCAAGTCCGGGCAGTACGCGGCGATGGCGGCCCGTGGCCTGCCGGTGCCCCACACCCGGACGGTGACAACCTTCGCGGAGTTCGAGGCCGCCTGCGACGAGCTGTCGGCCGCGGGCTGCACGGTCTGCGTCAAACCGGACGTCGACCACGGCGGCCAGGGCTTCCGGATCATCGACGGGGACGCCGAGCGCCTGACGGCCCTGTTCGAGCCGCCGTCGGTGCGGGTCAGCCCCGCCACCATGGAACGCATCCTCGGCCGGGCCGGCAGCTTCCCCGCCCTCGTCGTGGGCGAGTTCCTGGACGGGCCGGAGTTCAGCGTCGACGTGCTCTCCCGTCCTGCTGCTGGCACGAGCCCCGCGCCCGGCACGAGCCCCGCGCCCGGGGCGGGCCCGGTGGCGATGCCCGGCAGTGTCCTGGCGGCGGTGCCGCGAGGCAAGGACGGCCTGCCCTGGACCCGCAACCTGCGGGCGGACGCGGCCGTGACGGAGCTCGCCACCCGCGTCGTCGAGGAGTTCGGGTTGGCGTACCTGAACAACGTCCAGGTCCGCTACCGCGGAGCCACGCCGGTGCTGCTCGAGGTCAACACGCGGGCCGCCTCCGGGACCTACCAGTCGGCGGCGGCCGGGCTGAACCTGCCCTGGCTCGCGCTCGCGCTCCTGCTCGGGGAGCCGGTGGAGGTGGGCTCGCCGGACCTCCCGCAGACGCTCATCGCCTACAACGAGGCGATGGTCATGCGCCCGCTCGACCGCCTCTCGCCGCGCCCGCGTGGCCATGGCGTGGCCCGGGACGCCGCCCGTCGGCTGGGCTCGGCCGCCGGCCGGGTGCACCGCCGCAGCACCGGCCCCGACCGAGCCCAACCCGCCTGACGGCCCGGCCGGGCCCCTGCCGGTGCCAGTCGCTTGCCGGTGCCAGTCGCTCCCTGGCGGCTCAGTCGTCCGCCGGGTCCCCGGGGGTGCCGGCGGACGTCCGCAGGGAGCGCGGGGTGACGAAGTCGAGCAGCCTCGTCGTGGCCGGGCCGAGCTCGGCCCAGCGCGGCACCGAGGGGCCGTGCACGGCCAGCGCCGCCGTCGGGAACGTCGGCACGCGGTGCCGCTCGGACGGGGCGAGCAGCCCCACCGCGAGCGTGTGGATGCCCGGGTTGTGGCCGACCAGCAGCACGGTCGGGACACCGTCGTCGATCTCCCGCAGCCGGGCCAGCAGGTCGTTCGCCTCGGCCAGGTAGAGCCGGTCCTCCACCAGCACCGGGACGTCGCCGGGCAGCGCGTCGGCCAGGTGCTCCACCGTCTCGCGGGTGCGCACGGCGGACGAGCAGAGCACGAGGTCGGGCTCGAGACCGGACGCGGCCAGGTAGTCGGCGACCAGCGCGATACCGCGGCGCCCCTTCGGGGAGAGCGGGCGGTCCTGGTCACGGACCTCCGGGTCGGACGTCCAGTCGGACTTGGCGTGCCGCAGCAGCAGTAGGCGCGAGGTGGGCCTCACCGCGCGGCCTCGGCACGCGCGAACCCGTCGCCACCGGACACCATGGTCCTCCCCGTCTGTCGCCTGTCGAACGCCCGTCGAACGCGCCGGCACAGGCGCCGTGACGACTCGCAGACTGCCCATCGCCGGAGGTCTCCGTCAATGCCTTCGTTACGCCGCTCACCGGCCTGTGGTCTCGATGTGGTGGCGTGAGGCGTCCGACGAGGACGGCCCGGTCATCGCCGGGGGGGACGATGACCGGGCCGGAGGACGTGCGGCCCGTGGCCGGGTCAGCTCGCGACGGCGATGGAAAGCAGGAGGCGGTCCGCGGCGGCGAGCGCGTCGTCCGCGCTGAGCCGGCCCCGCGGGACGAGGGCGGAGCGTTGGTCCGAGGTCAGCCCGCCCCAGACCCCGTGCTCTTCCTGGCGGAAGATCGCGGTGGCCAGGCAGGCCCGCTGCACCGGGCAGTCGGAACAGATCTTGCGGGCCCGGGTCTCGGCAGCCGCACGTGCTTTGGTGTTGCGCCCGTCCGGCGGGAAGAAGGCGTCCGGGTCGCCGTCGCGGCACGCGGCGTCCTGGCGCCAGTAGACGGGCCAGCCCTCGCCGAACGGCTGCGGCGGGAGGTCGCGACCGGGAAGTACGGGTACGCCGGCACTCATCGGTTGCCTCCCTCGCGGACGGAATCGGACGGCGACAGGGACATGGGTGCGGCGGGGCTACCGACCGGTAGCATGCCGGGCTGACTGGGCATACCGTCTCCTGCTGACGTTGCAAAGGCGGACAGGTGCGCTGCGGTAACGCACGTCCGGCGTAGCGCCATACACCGGACAGGCGGGCCTACCAGCACGAGTCGAGAAGCCCCCAGGTGCTTCCCAACAGTGCGCCCGGCGTGTACTCGGAGCCCCGCTCGGAAACGATCCCGTCTCGTCTCGTTAACCGAGGAACGTAGACTTCTCTCGACCGGATAGCAAGGGTTCCGGAACGCCGACGTCCGGATCTYTCCGGGCCCCCCGATTGGTGGTGCTCCGGGGCGGCGGACCTCACCTTCCCAGGTCCATGGCGGTTACGTCACCGTTTCCGCGCGCGCTGTGCGCTAGGTCTCCCAGGCATACAAGCGGCTGCTGTACAGGCATTCTGTAGAGGCAGCAAGATCGGTGTGACGGCACCGTGGCGGTGAGATGTCGGTGCGGGGAGCGCCGGTCGGGCGCGGCCGGAGGCCGCCTCCGGAGCGGGTTGCCGGCAGGTAAAAAAGGTACAAAATGCCGCCGGATTTCGGATGTCGTCGTTCATCGGCCTTGAAATGTGCTCAGGACCACATGAGGGTACCGTGGGCTTGAAACGTATCAACGGCCGGCGGCCGGCGGCCGGCGCTCAGCTCGGATCGGCTGGCGATCGACTCGAGCTCGGTCGGCGGTCCGCCGGTGGTTGGGCTGGAGATCAGCTGGTGGTCGGCAGGCCCGCCGCCGCCCAGGCGTGGAACCCGCCGATCACGTCGGTCGCCGCGGGCAGGCCCAGGTCCTGGAGTGAGGCAGCGGCCAGGCTGGAGGTGTAGCCCTCGGAGCAGATCACGATCGGCACGATGTCGTCGCCGGTCGCGAAGGGGGCCCGGGCTTCGCAGGTCGGGTCCAGCCGCCATTCGAGCACGTTGCGTTCGATCACCACGGCGGCCGGGATCGAGCCCTCGGCGGCCCGCTGGGCCGCCGGCCGGATGTCGATCAGGACGGCGCCGTCGGCCAGCGCCGCCGCGGCCTGCTCGGGGGTGAGCCGGCGCAGCCGGGCACGGGCCGCGCCGAGCATCGCGTCGACCCGGCTCTCGCTCATGCCGGGACCACCGCGGCCATGCCCCGCGACTCCCGCGACTCGCGGGGCATGGGCGGCTCCGTCCGCCGGGCGAGGTCCGGCGCGTACCGCAGCGGCAGCTCGGGCGGTGAGTAGGCGTGGATCGTGGTGGCCAGGCCGTGCCCGCGGTTGACGATGCGGTGGACGTGATCCGGCTGGAAGACGGCGAGCGCCCCCGCCCCGTGCCGGTGCGTCCGGGTGATCTGCCAGTCTGCCCCGCACTCGTCCTCGTCCACGGCGCCCTCGGCGACGGCCAGCGCCCCCAGCGCGCCGCCGTGATCGTGGATCTCCGTCCGCTGCCCCGGGTACCAGCCGATGAGCCACACCTCGACGGCGCCGGACAGCAGCAGGCGGGTGTACCAGCGGCTGTCCGGGTCGTGCCGGACGAGTGGCCGCCAGGCGAGGTCGGCGCCCGCCAGCCGGGCGACCAGTTCGCGCAGGTCCGCGAGGCCGAGAGTCATCGGCTCGTCGACGAGAAACCGGTCCGGCACGAGTGGCGCGACGCCGGACGGCGCGGCGCCGGGCGGTGCGGCGCCGGGCGACGTGGCCTCATGCGTGGCCGCCACAGCCGGACGGAGCAGCGCAGGGTGGATCAGCGGCATCGGTGCCTCCTTGCACGAGTGCCATGCGCGACGCGAGTGCTGGCGGGCGGACGTCACGCAGGTGACGCCATCGCGGAAACGTCGAACGCATCGGTGGGTCGAACGCATCGGTGAGCGGAGTGAAGAGGCCTCGTGCCGACAGCCGGCGCCGGGCGCAGGCGGGGCGGCTCCCAACCGGCCGTCGATGTCTCCGGCTGACCGGCGCTTCCCGCGGACCGGCGCGCATGCGCGGGCGGGCCGCGGCCGGTGACCGGCCCCGGGGCATCGGGTGCGGTGGCTGGGATCAGCCCCGGGGTGCGGGCTGGTGGCTTCGGCGTGCCTCTTCAGGGCGCCCCGCGGCGTCAGGCCTTGCGGGGCGGGCGGGACGGGCCTGGCGGGCGGCGGGCAACAGCCCGCCGGCGGTCAGACCCGGGTCGTACAGGCCGCGGTGACGACCCTGCTCAGGTCGGTCACGCGGTCGCTGTGCAGCAGGAAGCCCGGTACGGCCATACGAGGGACTCTACGCCATCCCGGTGCCCCGTTCGTGGCAGGGAGGAGTTCGCCGGATACGCCGGGGAGTCCCCTGGGGGGTCATGCGCTCGTTATCGTCACGGGAGGCGATCGGACGGGAGGCGTGGGATGGTCCAGACCGGCGCCGGCCGTTGCCTCAAGCCCGCTCCGAGGTCGGAGGTCTACGCGGTGCAGAGCCGGATGCGCGGCCTGCTCGACGCCGTGGTCGATGTCGCGCGCGAGCTGAGCCTGCCAGTGACGCTACGCCGGATCGCGCAGGCGGCCCGCTCCCTGGTGGACTGCGAGCTCGGCGCGCTCGGGGTCCTCGGCCAGGACGGCGCCATCACCGAGCTGATCGCGGTCGGCCCGGGGGAGGAGGTTCCCCGCGACATCGCCCGGATGCCGCCCGGCCGCGGCCTGATCGGCGAGCCCGGGGGCGGCCCCCACCCGGGCGGGAACGCGCCGCGGGTGGGCACCGCCGTCATCGCGCCGGAGACGCTCGGCTTCCCGCCCGGCCGGCCTCGTTTCACCACGTTCCTCAACGTCCCGATCGCCGTCCGCGGGGAGGCGTTCGGCAACCTGTACCTGGTGGGCAAGCACGGACCCGAGTTCACCCAGGAGGACGAGGACCTGGTCGAGGCGCTCGCCGCGGCCGTCGGCTTCGCCATCGAGAACGCCCGTCTTTACGAGGCCACCCGACGGCGTCAGGCCTGGCTCACCGCGAGTGCCGAGATCACCACGGCGCTGCTGTCGGTGGCCGAGCCCGTCGACGCGTTACGGCTGGTCGCCCGGCGTGCCAGGCAGATCACCTCGGCCCTGCTCGCCGCGATCGTGCTCCCGGTGAACAGCGCGGAGGCGGCCCGGCCCGGCCGCTTCGGCGTCCAGCCCCGCCGGCCCGCCGCGCGGGCCGGCGCGGCCCCGAGGTCGCTGGAGGTGGCCGTCGTCGACGGTCCGCTCGCCGAGCAGCTGCGGGGGCGGATGCTGCCCGAGCGGGTCGGGCTGTTCAAGATCATGAAGGAGGGCCGGGCGGTGCTCGTCCCCGCCGAGCGCGCCGATCCCGCCGCGCACAGCCTGCTGGGCGAGGCCGTCGACGGCCTGGTGATCGGCACCGTGATGGTCATCCCGCTGCTGGCCGCCGGGCGGCCGCTGGGGGTGCTCATGCTCACCGCGGCCCCGGGCGCGGTCCCGTTCGACCAGCTCGACCTGGAGATGGCGGCGGCGTTCGCCGGCCAGGCCGCGCTCGCCCTGGAACTCGCCCGCGTGCAGTGGGACAGGGAACGCCTCGCGGTGTTCGAGGAACGCGACCGCATCGCCCGCGACCTGCACGACGTCGTCATCCAGCGGCTGTTCGCCACCGGTCTGCAGATGCAGGGCCTCGCCCGGGTGATCGACGAGGGCGCCGCGGTGCGGCTCAACGACGCCGTCCGCGAGCTGGATCAGACGATCGCCGACATCCGCCATACGATTTTCTCGCTGACGGCGTCCGCCGGCCCCGTCGACCTGCGGGCCGAGATCGCCGGAATCGTGTCGCAGGCCGAGCAGGCGCTGGGCATCCGGCCCACGGCCCGCATCGACGGCCCGGTCGACCGCGGTATCCCGGAGGTGATCCATCCGCACCTGCTGGCGGCCATCCGTGAGGCGCTGTCGAACATCGCACGGCATGCCCGGGCTACCCGCATCGAGGTGCTGGTGCGGGTCACCAACACCGACGTCTCGGTGCAGGTGCGCGACAACGGCTGCGGCCCGGGTGGCGCGTCGCGCAGCAGCGGCCTGACGAACCTGCGCCGCCGGGCTCTCGACCTCGGCGGCCGGATGGAGTTCGGCCCGGGCGAGGACGGCATCGGCACGACGGTGACCTGGCACGTGCCGCTGGTTCAGCCCATCCCGCCACCGCGCGCGCTGCCGGCCGGGGACACCCCCGCCCCGCGACTCGGCGTCGGGCCCGCGGAGGGGCCTGGTGGGCCCTGAACCGGTCCGGCGGCGCGGTGCTCCCCGTCAGGCGCCCCAGCGGCCAGTCAGGGCCGGGGCTCCCACGCCGGCTGTCAGGACGACAGCTTGGTGGCGAACACGGCCGCCTGCGTGCGGCTCTCCATCCCGAGCTTGGACAGCATGCTCGACACGTAGTTCTTGACCGTCTTCTCCGCCAGGAACATGCGGGCGGCGATCTGCCGGTTCGTGAGCCCCTCGGCGATCAGCGCGAGGATCCGCCGCTCCTGGTCGGTGAGGCCGGCGAGGCGCTCGTCCTCCACCGGCCCCTCGCGCAGCCGGAACAGCACCCGGGAGGTGACCGCCGGGTCGAGCAGGGACTGGCCGGCGGCCACCTGGCGCACCGCGTCGACCAGCGCGGTGCCCCGGATCTGCTTCAGGACGTAGCCCGCGGCCCCGGCCATGATCGCGGTGAACAGGGCGTCCTCGTCGTCGAACGAGGTGAGGATGAGGCAGGCGATCTCCGGATCGTGCGACCGGACGTGCCGGCACACCTCGATCCCGCTGCCCTCCTGTAGCCGCGCGTCCAGGACGGCGACGTCCGGGCGCAACATGATGATGTCCGCGATCGCCTCGTCGGCGCGCCCGGCCTCGCCCACCACGACGATGTCGGATTCCTCGGAGAGCAGGTCACGCAGCCCGCGGCGGACGACCTCGTGGTCGTCGAGAAGGAAGACGCGGATGGAGCCCGCCCGCGACTGCTGGGCGGGCGTCACGCCGGCCCCGGAACTGCCCGTTGATACCTCTGACACCGTTGACTCCGCCCGACCCCGCTGTCGTTGAAGAACGTCGCTGTATGTCACGTGCAGCATGCAGATTATAACTCTGGTGAACGGCTGGTTAGCCGGGTTCAATCGTTGTGTGGACGATGATCCACCAGTCGACCCGAGGAGAGCGGGCGGCGGCCGGTCAGCGCGGCCGAACCGATGAGAACACCGGCCCCCGCGGTCACCAGCAATCCGCGGTGCGCGCCCCCGCCGTCCACCAGACTGCCGGCGACCGGCGCCCCGACGGCTATCCCGCTGACGACCGCCATGGTGAGCCAGGCGAACCCCTCGGTACGCGCCCCGGCGCCGACCAGGCGCTCGACCACCGCGTTGCCGGTGATCAGGGTGGGGGAGACGGTCGTCCCGGCCAGCAGCGCGAGCGGGATCATCAGCTCGAGGGTCACCCCGGCCAGCGGCAGGGCCATCCCGACCGCCATCACGGCCGCGGCGAGCAGGAACCGGCCGGACAGGGGCCGGGTGTGCGCCCGCGCGCCGTACACGAGTCCGGAGACGGCCGACCCGGCCGCGAACAGCCCGAGCAGCATCCCGCCCACCGCGGCGAGCCCCTCCTCCCGGGCGAAGGCGACCATCGACACGTCCACCCCGCCGAACGCGATGCCGATGCACAGGAAGATCAGCAGGAGGGTGCGGGTGCCCCCGTCGCGCAGCATGCGGGCGCTGGCGGCCGCGCCGCCGCCGCGCGGCCCCGGATCGCTCTCCCGCAGCGCGATCAGCGCACCGGTGCCCGTCGCCAGGAAAACCATCGACGCGACCAGGCCGGCGGGCGGCGCGATCAGCACCGCCAGCAGCGTCACCAGGGTGGGGCCGAGGACGAACACCACCTCGTCGAGCGCCGACTCGAGCGCCAGCGCGGTGCCGAGCAGCTCCCCGCCGCCGAGCCGGGCACTCCACCGCGCGCGGACGCAGGCGCCCACCGGGGGCAGCAGACCGCCGGCGACCGCCGACGCGGTGAACCACACCGGACGCGGCGCGCCGGCGGTCACCGCCACGGTCAGCGTGGTCATCGCCGCCAGATGACCGGCCAGGCAGCCGGACAGCACCCGGGCCTGCCCGAACCGGTCGAGGGCCCGCCCGAGGCGCGGGGCGAGCAGCGCCTCACCGACGGCACCGGCCGCCGCGACCGCCCCACCCACCCCGTAGGAACCGGTCTCGGCCTGGACGAGCAGCACCGTCCCCACGGAGACCATGGCGATCGGGAGCCGGCCCAGGAACGCGGCGGGGACGAAGCGGGCGGCACCCGGCGTGGCCAGGGCGCGGTGATATGCGGTTGTCATAGCCGCACCAACGGTGCCGTATCGCCAGGCTCGTCACCAGCGGTTTTTCCCCACACCCGCAGGGTGGCCCGGGCGGGCCCGCCCATGTGGGGGCCCGCCCGCCGGGCTCAGCCGCGGTGACGGGGCCGCCGCTGCTGGCCGAATCCGGGTGGCTCACGCACCCAGCGATGCTGGACCGCCCGGCGCGGATCGGGCCCGGCCGCGCGCAGCCGCTGGACGAAGGGCGCGACCAGCACGGCCCCCACGACGAACCCGACCACATGCGCGCCGTAGGCGACGCTCCCACCGTCGGCCACCCCGAAGCCGGTGAAGTACACGTACTGCAGCGCGAACCAGAACCCGAGCACGATCCACGCCGGCAGCCAGAACGGCAGAAAGAACAACACCGAGACCAGCCCGATGACCCGGGCGCGGGGGAACACGACGAGGTACGCGCCGAGCACCCCGGCCACCGCCCCGGACGCGCCGATCAGCGTGTCGGTGGTGTTCCCCTCGAACGCGGCGAAGCCGTACGCCGCCGTGAAACCGCAGGTCAGATAGAAGAGCAGGTACAGCAGCCGGCCCATCCGATCCTCGATGTTGTTGCCGAACACCCCGAGGAACAGCATGTTGCCGAGCAGGTGCAGCCAGCTGCCGTGCAGGAACATCGCGCTGAGCACCGACAGGGCCGGCGACTTGTCGAACGTCGGCGGTGACTCCTGCAGGCAGCCCACCCGGCCCCGCGCGTCCACCGCGAGCCGGCCGGAGTTCGCCACCGACAGCTGCTCGTTCGACAGCAGCTCCTTCGGGATCGCACCCCATTCCTGGAAGAAGCGCTGCTGCTCGCACGCGTTCTGCGTCCGTGAGGTCTGTACCCCGGCAACCGAGCTGACCACCGGCGTGAAGAACACGAAGATCACGACGTTGGCGGCGATCAGCAGCCAGGTCACGACCGGCCTGCGCCGCAGCGGATTGATGTCGTGAATCGGAATGACCACATCGGACATCCTGCCGTAGCCGGTCAGACCGCCGTATCTGGCCGGGTCGCCGCAGCCGGGCAGGCCACCCCCGGCCGGTCAGACGGCCACGAGCGGTGCGGCGCCGGCCGTCCACCGCGGCGCCGGCCGTCCACCGCGGTGGGATGCGACGCTCCTCACCTCGGTCTCGTTATCGCCGGCCTTTGGTGGGGGGCAAGGTAGGGGCATGCCCGCCGCTGGCTCTGCCGACCTACCGGGAGGAGCCGCCTCCGGTGGCCCGGACACGGGGACCACGGCGGACGCCGCCGCCCCGCCCACCCGCGCGGCCCCGGTTCAGCCCCCAGCCGGCCGGGCCCGGCGGCGCCCGTCGACCAGCCGCCGGGCGGGGTTCGTCCTCGCGACGTACGCCTTCGTCGTCACCATGCTCGGCACCACCCTGCCGACGCCGATCTACCCGCTCTACCGCGAGCGGTTCGGTTTCTCCCAGCTCATGGTCACCGTGGTCTTCGCGACCTACGCCGTCGGCGTGATCGCGGCCCTGCTGCTGTTCGGACGGCTCTCCGACCAGGTCGGCCGCCGCCGTGCGCTGCTGCCCGGCCTGCTCGCCTCGGCCGCGAGCGCCGCGGTCTTCCTGCTGGCGGACAACGTCGGCGTCCTGCTCGTCGGTCGGGTGCTCTCCGGCCTGTCCGCGGGCGTGTTCACCGGGACGGCCACCGCGACGCTCCTCGACCTCGCGCCACCGCACCGGCGGGGACGCGCCACCCTGGTCGCCACCATCGCCAACATGGGCGGTCTGGGCTGCGGCCCGCTGCTGGCCGGCCTGCTCTCCCAGTACGCCCCCAACCCGCTGCGGCTGACCTTCGTGGTCGATCTGGCGCTGCTCGTCCCGGCCGCGGTCGGCATCTGGCTGATGCCCGAGACCGTCGAGGTGACGGGCCCGGCCCGGCCGCGCCCACAGCGCCCCCGGGTGCCACCGAGCGCCCGGTCGGTCTTCGTCGGCGTCGCGCTGGCTGCCTTCGCCGGATTCGCCGTCCTCGGCCTCTACACGGCCGTGGCACCCGCCTTCCTGGGCGCCGTGCTGGATCCGCCGAACCGGGCCATCACCGGACTGGTCGTCTTCGCGGTCTTCGCCTCCTCCGCCTGCGGCCAGGCCTCGCTCGACGTCGTCACCCGCCGGCTCGCCGCACCAGGACGTCCGCCCGAGCGCATCGGGCTCACCGTCGGCTGCGCCGGGCTGGTGCTGGGCATGGGCGTGCTCGCGCTGGGCCTGGCGACGTCGTCGGTCGCCGGCCTCGTGATCGGTGGCGTGATCTCCGGAGCGTCCCAGGGGATCGCCTTCCGGGCCGGCCTCGCCGCCGTGAACGCGGCCTCCCCGGCCGACCGCCGCGCCGAGGCCGCCTCCGCCTTCTTCGTCGTCGCCTACGTGGCGCTCTCACTGCCGGTCGTCGGGGTCGGCCTGCTCGTCGAGCTGACGAGCCTGACCACAGCCGGCCTGGTGTTCGCCGCGATCGTGGCCGCCCTGGCGATCGTCGTCCTGGCCCTGCTGCGCACGGGCGCCGGCGCTGCAGCTGCTGCTGGTGGTGGTGCCGCTACCGACGGGGCGGTCCCGGTACCGGCGCGGGACCGGTAAAGACTCATGAGGCGGGCGGCGGCTCCGCTACCGCCCGATCGCTGCGTCGGCGGCGGCGATGTCCTTGTGGAAGCGCTTGTGCACCCGCAGCTTCTCGCCGGTCGCCTCCGTCGTCCCCCACAGACCGCTGACCGGCCCCAGAACGGTCTCGCGGGGCAGGCGCGCGAGCGGCGCGTCTCCCTTCGGCTTCGTCGGCACGAGCTTGCCGGCCCTGAGCACCAGAATGCTCTGGTCCGTCACGACCACGATGCGGTAGTCGATCCAGAAAATGATCAACATGGTGAGAAGGAAGAAGTACGGGGTCGGCCCGGTCTGGGCCTGTAAAACGTGCTGTACGGTCTCACCCGGGGCGAGATAGGGCTGGGCGCGCGCGGCGAGTTTGTCGCGGAGAGCCATCGTCACTGGTCCTAACTGTTTGTCGAAAAGCAAGTATCCGAGATGATCGGACTAGTCCGGGAACTCTAGCGCGGGGCGGTCTCTCCACTGCTCGGGGGCGGTGCTGGAATCTTTTCGCATCGCCGAAAACCCTCGTCTCGTACGTTCCCGCAGGTGGAGATGGTGGGCCGTCCTGCTCGCACCCGGGCACGACACCGGACGAAGGCGGTGACGTCCCCGCCCGACAGCCCGAATAGCCGTCCGGTGTCGTGAAGTTGACAGGATCGCTGGAACGGCTGATGATCGCTGGAACGGCCAAGATCTCGGAACCCTGCGCAACGCTCTCCTCTGGCAGGACGAGCGCGCGAGGAGCGCGTCGGCGATCAGGTAGCCCGCGATGCGGTCGCCGCCGTGCTCACTTGCTGGAAGAGACTCCCCGCATGAGACACCCGCTTAAGAGCGCGTCGCGCTCGACGGCGGAACCTCGTAGTCCGGTTCCGGTTCCGGAACTGGGTGTGGTGGGGGTCGGAATGGTGGCTGTGTGTCGTGGGGTATTTTCCACCCCGAGGCGGTGTTGCCTGATGGTTCATCGCCACCTCCTTTCGCCGTGCCAGCCTTGTGTTGCGGTTCGATGTATGAATGTGGGTGGGTGACGCGCGTCGCCCCGAACGGGCCCGTCCAGACGAACGTTCCTTCCTGTGGTTGTGTCAGCTGCCAACGGTCGGAGTGCTTCATGCGGTGGTGCTTGCGGCATATCGGCCCGAGGTTCCGGTTGAGTGTCGGCCCGCCGGTCGTGTGCGCCACCGTGTGGTCGATATCCGCGCGTCGCGACGTACGGGCGCATCCCGGGAAGACACAGCCACGGTTCCGTGCCCGCACATGCCGGGCCTGAGCCGCGGTGGGTAGCCGCCGGTCCGCGATCTCGACGAGCGTGCCCTGAGGGTCGGTGAGGATTCGCCGCCATGTCGATCCCGGCCGTGCGGCCATCTCCCGGGCCACCGCCGCGGGAACCGGACCGTACCCGGGGATCTCCCCGGGATCCTCCGCCAGGCCCAGCAGCACCGTCACCGGCACCACGACCCGCACCTCACACGCAAGCGGCACCGCATGCTCAGCCCGCCCACACAGAAGATCGACGAGGACGTCCGCGCGGATCTGGTCACGGCTGCGGCTGTCCCCGCCGCCTCGGTGCGCGGCGATCCCCTGGGCGATCTGGTCGACCCGCTGGTAGCAGGCGGTCGCCTCCTCGGCGGGCAGCACCGCGGAGGAGGCAACTGGCCCCGTCCTCCCCCGGCGAGACCCACACCCGCCGTTCCTTCCTCCGGGCCCGCGCCCGTGCGGCCGCCCCGGCCGGATCCACCGTGTGCACGGCACGGCGGCACGCATCCGTGAACGCCCCCCGGGTCGGCCGCGCACCCCCGGCCAGCACCCGCGCCTCGACCTGCGCCGCGAGCGGACCGTCCAAGGGGCGGACCGCGTTCTCCAACGAGCGCAACCGCTGCACGTCCAGCACCCCGGACTTCAACGCCTCCACCGCGTGGGGCAGCCGGCGCGCCACCGTGCACGCGAACAGCATCTGACCCGCCGCGGCCTGCGGGGACACCCCCAGCACCGCCGCGACGTCCTCCGGAGCGAACTCGTCGAACAGAACCTCCCGGCCGGCCGCCGGCGGCCGCAGGTCGGCGAACTGCGCCAACAGCCCCAGCAGGTCCGCGTTCCCCGCCGCTATCGACCGGACCGCCGCACCGATCCGCACCAGCAGCCCACGCACCCGCCCCTCGAACACCTCCTCCGTCTCCGAGAAGCCACGGGAACCGGAACCGTCCTCGTCGACCTTCACTCCGCACGGCATTCATGGCACCGACACCCACCCCACCATAATATCGAACACACGTTCGACCATAAAGGTGTGTGCGCCACCCCGACAAGCACGAACCCAACGAGACCACACCAAGTTCACATTCGGCCCGGGAAGATTTCTCGTTGCGAACAGGCGGCGGGCTCTGTCTTCGATATCTTCCCCGCTGGGCTGGGTGCGGCCTTTCGTGTCCTGGCCGTCCTCGCCCTCGGCTTGTATCTCGGATTTCTCGGCCTCAGCGAACTCCTCGCCGCCACCATCTTCGAGATTCTTCGCGCCATCGTGATCGCGGCGCTGCAGTCCAAGTGACCACCCCGATCGACCCGCCCGAAGACTGACCCCGGGCGGCCTCTGTTCGCTGGGGCACCTCGCTTTCGGCGCGGCGGCGGACGGGCGCCACAAGCCGGCGGGAAGGCCAGCAGGACATCCGTGGAAAACGGGATTTTGGCGGCAGCCACCGACCGGGCGCCCGGATCTGATTACGAGTGGGGTATCGAGGTGAACCTGGGCAAGCCCGCAGGGGCGTGGATCCTGTCCTACCGCGCCCGGGCGGCCGGCGACCCGATCTCGGCGACACAACGATTGAGACTGGGGTCGGATGATCCCATCCGCGAGATCACGCTGTCCGGTAGCCCGCCGCAGGTGTTCGTCGACGCGATGGGACGTATGGGCTCTCGTCTCGTTGCGGGCCCGCCTCCACCCCGGCCAGCGCCGCACGCCCGTGCGAGGGCACCCGCGCCGGAAACAAGGGCCCCACTTCGCCGCTGCGGTTGTGGGAGGTGGCGACTGGTCGGCAGGTGCGGGAACTTAGTCCGCGGCGAGCGCGGACGCGAGGTCCATCGGGTTGGGGCCGCCGTTCACGATCGAGAGGACCGGGGTGGTCACCCCGTGTTCGACGTACCGTCGCAGGCCGGCCCGGCACTGCTCGACCGTCCCGTGCACGATCAGCTCGTCCACGACCTCGTCCGGGATCGCGGCCAGGGCGGCCTTGCGATCGCCGGCCGCCCACGCGCTCCACATGCCCTCCAGCGCCGACTGGCGGCCGAGCCACAGGTGGAACTCCCGGTATACCGGCACCGTCAGGTAGGCGGCGATCATCTTCCTGAGCAGAGGGCGGGCGGCTGCCGGGTCGTCGTGCACGTACACGAAGATCCGGGCGACCACCTCGGCGTCAGAGTTGTGTTCACGCACGTGCGGTAGGACGGTGTCGCAGTCGGCCGGCGAAAGCCAGTTAAGGATCACTCCGTCCGCCTCGCGACCGGCGAACTCGAGCATCCGAGGTCGCAGTGCGGCGACCATGATCTTCGGCGGGGCGGGCGGTACGACGCCGAGCCGGAAGCCGCGGACCGTGAAGGACGGGAACTCCTCGCTGATCTTCTCGCCGGCGAAGGCCCGGCGCAGGAACCGGACGGTGTCCAGCATCCGCTGGTACGGGCGGCTGAACGGGATGGAGTTCCAGTTCGAAACGATCACATCCGACGACGTGCCGAGTCCGAGGACGAACCGGCCCGGCGCGGCGGCGGCCATTGTCGCCGCGGTCTGGGCGAGCAGCGCCGGGCCGCGGGTGTAGGCCGACACGATCGCGCTGCCGAGCCGCAGCCGTGGTTCGCCGGCGGCGAGCGCCAGCGGAACGATCCCGTCCGTCGTGGTTGCCTCGGACGACCAGACGTCGGTGTAGCCGGCGTCCGCCAGTCGCCCGCACAGTGCGGGCAGGTCCGTCAGGGGCGCATCGGCCAGCGGAATCGTCATCCCCCCAGCGGCCAGTTCCGGACGAGGTCGGATCMTGGTCGGTGACGGTCCCGGCTGGGGCGGGGCTGGCGCCCTGTCCGCCGGAGGGCGTCCTGCCCGCGCGGTCGCTTTCGTCGCTCTGATCGCTCGTTGTCCGAGTCACCGGCGGAGTATCCCGCAAAACATTCGCATCTGACCCGGACAGCCGTCGTATCCGGCCGTCATCCGCCGCGATCGACCCAGGCGCCTTCGAGTCGCGTCCCCGCGTACCGGCGGATACAGGATGTCGACCACTCCTGGCAGGTGGTGCTACATCCCGTGACGGGGGTGGCGCAGTACCCGACGTGCAGCGTGTCCGTCACCGCGGCCCCGCCTGGCCCAGGCGKCGATCCAGCTCGGCGTCCAGGGTCGGGCGGGCGGATAGGAGTCCTGGTGACGCATGTGGCTGGAACAGCACGCCGTGGCTCCTGCCACCATCGCACAGGTACGGGTACGGGTACGGGCATCTTTAGCAGCCCCTGTAGGTGCGTTCCGGGTCCGCCAACGCAAATAGGTCGAAGTTGCGGGGATCTGGGCCGAGAATATCTTCTGGCCCTTCGTCAAGGCCGCCCGGAAACCCCACGGACAGAAACACGATGACACCTTCGATCGACCGGGAAAAGCACAGCCGTGCCCCGAAGCGAACACGTTGACCGGGATGGATCTCGTCGGCGCGCTCCAGCTTCCACCCCGCCGCGGGCACGGCGCGGCGGTAGAAGTCCGCTACCTCGTCGACCGTGCCCGCGGAGTACACACGCGAGGCGTACGGGATGTTGGTGCTGTCGGTGCAGCCGTAGCTGACGCCCTGATCCTGAAGCGTTACACCGGTGGGACGCAGCTCGAACTCGGCAAGATCGTTCAGCCTCGCGTCGAGGCTCCTGTCCTGGGCTGTGCATTCTCCCCCCGGCCAGCGATCGGGCAGCCAGCCGTTTTCGGACAGACGGGGGCTCGGGTGACTCTGCAATAGTCTCTCGCCGATGTCTGAACGTGGCCGGCGCGAGGCTACCATTTTGACCGCGTCCACGGTGGTTGTGTACTGCGCCGGGAAGTGCGCGCACCTGCTGGCTCCATCTGACGGAACCGTAACCGGGCAGTCGGAGAGGGGGCCACGCCCGCGACGCTACTGCGCCCCAAGCCTTCGGGTCATGAAAATACCTGTGCCATGTGCGTCAGCGGCCCACCCGGGTGATCCTCTGGAAGCTCCAAAGTTGCGTGCGTCGGGGGAGTGGTGTGGATCTCGCGGCGTTATGTTGCGGGGCGGAGCGGGACGGCGAAGTGGTGTGCGGTGATGGTCATGCCGGTGTTGAGGTACAGCCGGTGCGCGTCGGCCCGGTCGAGTCCGACGCCGGAGTCCAGGTGCACCTGCGCGCACTCGAGCTGTCGCGCCTCGTCGAGGAGCCAGTCGAGTAGACGTCTGGCGTATCCCTGCCGTCGGGCGCTCGCGATCGTGGAAAGGTCGTCGACGTAGAGGAATCGGCCGGCGGACAGGGAGTGGCGGACTCGGAAGCCGGCGACGGCCAGCGCACTCGGCTGGCCCCGTTCGAACACGCCGACCAGCCGGTAGCCCTCCAGGCGTTGCACCTCGTCGACGATACGGACGAAGTCGGCCGTGCCCACCAGCGTGGGCCGTAGCTGGGAAAGCGCGGGGAACGCTGAGGCTGTCGCCGGCGGCAGGATTTCACGGATCTGGCTGGTCACGTGGAAGGACGTTAATGCGGGAGGTCGGTGCCCGGGAGCAGGCCCTGCATCGCAGCGCGGCCGCGGCTCGGCGGATGAGCAGGGATTCCATCCGCCCCGCGTTCGGTGGATCCGTACGTCCTCGGCCGTAGCGCGGCGATCGTGATCTCCGGTGGGGTGCTGCTACTGTCACGTCGCATGATCGTCGATCCTGGTGTGGGTTCGACTCACGACTGCGTCGTGCGTGCGCTCGTCGAGCTGATGGTGGGCACATGCCCGGACCGAGTGCTGCGTGTCGCGATCGACGGTCCGGACGCGGCCGGCAAGACGACGCGAGGCGGCGAGCGATGCGGTGCTCATCGTCGACGGTGTCTTCCTCCTCCGGGGCGAGCTGCGCGATTATCGGGATCTCAGCGTGTTCCTTCAGATCAGCCCTGCCGAATCGCTGCGCCGTGCGCTGCGCCGCGACGTCGCCCTGTTTGGTTCACCCGACGCGGTCCGTGAACGCTACGAGGCGCGCTACCTGCCCGGCCAGGCGCTTTACCAGGCTTCCGCCGCGCCCGGGGAACGCGTCGACGTGCTGATCGACTACGAGCGTCCAGAGGGCCCCGCGTTCTGCGTTGGCCCGTGTGAGCAGCCGGCACCGTGCTGGCAGCAGAGGAGCACCGTGAACGAGATACGGACGTTGCTCACCGGGCGTGGCCTGGTCGAATCGCCGCGCTGGCATGGTGGGCGGTTGTACCTCTCGGACTGGTCGGCGGGCGAGATCGTCGCCGTCGATCTCGCCGGCGGAAGCGAGGTGGTCGCGCGGGTGGAGTCGCTGCCGCTGTGCACCGCCTGGCTGCCGGACGGCCGGCTGCTGATCGTCTCGTCCGCGGCCGGACTGCTGCTGCGGCGGGAGCCTGACGGGGCCCTCGTCACCCACGCCGACCTTGGTGGGGTCGGCTGGAACGACATCGTGGTGGACGGGCGAGGCAACGCCTACGTCAACCAGGTCGGTTTCGACCCGGTGGGCGGGGAGTCGTTCGGGCCCGGCTCCGTCGTTGTCGTCACGGTGGACGGCTCGGTGCGCCAGGTGGCCGACAACGTCGCCTTCCCCAACGGGATGGCGGTGACCTCCGACAACGCGACCCTGATCGTCGCGGACTCGTACCGCCACTGCCTGTTGGCCTTCGACATCGGCGCCGACGGCGGGCTGTCCAACCGCCGGGTCTGGGCCGACCTCGGCGTAGGTGCCCCGGACGGCATCTGCGTCGACGCGCAGAACGCGGTCTGGTACGCCGACGTGCCCAACCAACGGTGTGTGCGGGTCGCCGAGGGCGGCACGGTGCTGCGGACCGTCGAGCTGGACCGTGGCTGCTTCGCCTGCGCGCTCGGCGGTCCCGACGGGACGGAGCTGTTCATGGTGGCCGCCGAATGGCGGGGCATGACCGAAGCCGAGATGGTCTCCCCGGGCTCCGGGCAGGTGCTCGTCACCCAGGTCGACGTGCCAGGGGCGGGCTGGCCGTGACACAGCCCGCCGTGCGTCCGGGGGCCCTACGGATATGGAGCCCTACTGATCGTGGGGACGGGTCGCCGCCCACTGGGTGACAGGCATCATCGGGCGCCAGCCGGCGAAGCCGCCGACGGGTGACGCACGGCTCACCGCCAGCCGGATGAGATCCCCGCCGTGCCGGGCGTGCCACTTCGCCAGGATGACCTCGGATTCGATGGTGACCGCGTTGGCGACCAGGCGGCCGCCGGGGCGCAGCGCCTCCCAGCTGCGGGTGATCGTGTCCGGCGCGGTCAGCCCGCCGCCGATGAACACCGCGTCGGGGACGCCGGTCTCGTCGGCCAGGTCGTCGAGGGCGGCGGGGGCGGTCGCCGCGACGACCCGCAGTGCCGGCACGCCGAGCGCCTCGGCGTTTCGGCCGATCATGCGGACGCGGTCGGCGTGGGGCTCGACGGCGACGGCCCGGCAGGCAGGGTGGGCCCGCATCCACTCGATGGAGATGCTGCCGCAGCCGGCGCCGACGTCCCACAGCAGCTCGCCGGGGGCCGGCGCCAGCCGGGCGAGGGTGACGGCGCGGATCTCCCGCTTGGTGAGCTGGCCGTCGTGCTCGAAGACGTCGTCGGGCAGCCCGGGGATTCGGGGGAGGTGGCGGGTCTCCGGCCCGGCGGTCAGCTCCAGCGCGACCAGGTTGAGGTCGGCGGTGGAGTCGGGGCCGGCGTCCGAGCTGTCGGCCGAGGTCGCGGCGCCCTCGTAGACGCGCGCCTCGGAGCGGGCGCCGCCGAGGGCGCTTGCCCGGGTGTCCCGGCGGCGTTCCGCCGGGCCGCCCAGGTGCTCGAAGATCGTGACCGTGCTCCCACCGAAGCCGCGGTCGGTGAGCAGCCGGCACAGTTGCGCGGGCGTCCGGCGGTCCGCGCTCAGGACGAGCAGCCGCCGGCCGGCGGTGAGCGCCGGGTGCACCGTGGCCAGGGGACGGGCGACCAGGCTGACGATCTCGGTCGTGTCCAGCGCCCAGCCCAGGCGGGCGCAGGCGAGGGAGACCGATGACGGATGGGGGAGCACCCGGACGCGGGCGGCGCCCAGCTCCCGGACGAGGGTTGTTCCCAGGCCGAAGAACATCGGGTCGCCGCTGGCCAGCGCGCAGACCCGCGCGCCGGCGTGTGCGTCGACCAGCTTCGCCAGTGCGGGCACCAGTGGCGACGGCCAGCGCACCCGGCGGGCGCGGACCGCGGCGGGGAGCAGGTCGAGCTGCCGTTCGGAGCCCATGATGACCTCGGCCCGTGACAGTTCGTCGCGGGCGGCCCGGGTGAGGCCGTCCCAGCCGTCGTCGCCGATGCCGACGACGGTGACCACCGGGCCGCCGGCCTCCTGGTGGGTGACGTCTGTGTTCCCGGGGTCAGCCATGAGATCGACCTGCCACGGACCGCACGGTAGCGGAGCCGGCGGTGACGTGTGCCCTCTGGCGTGGTCTACCCCGGTGGCCACGCGTTCCGGTAGCCAGCAAGCTCACGTTGTGTGAGCGTTCGGGTGCCCGTCGGTGTCGGGATGGTCCGCGTGCCGCTCGTCCCAGGCGGTGGGCCGGACGCGAGCATGCCCGGGCGGGCCAGCAGGAAGCCCTGGACCTGATGGACCCCGGCCTCGCCGAGGACCTCCAGCTCCCTGGACGTCTCCACGCCCTCGGCGAGCACGGTCGCGCCGATGTCCTCCGCGAAACACACGAGCGCGGTGGCCAGCGCCCGGCAGGCCGGGGCGTCCTCCCCGATCTTCCGGATGATGCTCTGGTCCATCTTGATGATGTCCGGCCTGAGCTGTAGCAGCTGGTGCAGGCCCGCGTAGCCGGCGCCCACGTCGTCGAGCGCGGTGCGTACCCCGCGGCCGCGCAGGGCGTCGAGCGCGAGCATGACCGTCGGGTAGTCGTCGATGCGGCTGTGTTCGGTCACCTCGATGATCACCCGCTCCGGCGGGATGGTGGCGAGCAGGTCGATCAGCGCGCCCGACACGATGGCGGCCGGTGACGCGTTCACGGACAGCGGCAGCCCGGCGGGCAGCCATGGCAGCGCCGCGAGCGCGTTGCGGATCGCCGCGACCTCCAGCTCGACGCCCAGCCCGACGGACGCCGCGTCGGCGAACCACCGCTGCGGGGACGACTCGTCCGAGCCGGCGGTGCAGGTGCCGGGGCAGCGGGAGAGGGCCTCCACACCGGCGATGTCGAGCGTCGCCCGGTCGTAGATCGGCTGGAAGACCATCGCCGGCCCGCCGTCGTCGATCAGCCGGCTGATCCGGCGCCAGACGCGGTCCCGCTCGCGCCAGTCGCCACGGTGGTCGGAGACGCAGTTCGACAGCGCGTCGGCGATCAGAGCCAGGAACGACGCGTCGCGGTCGCGCAGCGCCGGGCCCGGGTTGTGGCTCATGCACGCCAGCGAGCCGTACACGGAGCCGTCGGGCAGCAGCACCGGGGCCACGACATAGCTGCCGATGTCGACCCGTCGGGCCAGCGCCGGGTCCGCGGTGCGCCCGTCCCGCCCGGCGTAGCGGACGACCTGCGGCAGACGTCCCTCGAGTGCGGCCCGCGTCCGCTCGTAGCTGGCGGTCGTGCCCACGGCGATGCCGAACGACTCGATGTCGCCGTCATAGTGCTCGACGACCAGGACGTCGGCCACCCGGCGGGTGATGACGGCCAGCTCCATCCCGAGCCGGTGCCGGGCGACCGACATCAGCCCGGCCACGACCGCGCCGCACTGCTCGGTGTGGAGCGGGTCGACCGTCGGCGAGCCGGCGGACAGGTCGCGCGGATACCGGGCCGTCGCGGGCATTGCTGCCTCCCTGGGCCGCCTTACGGGAGTCCCTGGAGGCGATACCCGCTGGTGGCGGGAGGTAGGCGTCCGCGTTCAGCCGCCGGCCGTCGTGGGGAGACCGTCAGTCGGGGGAGACCGTCAGGAGGAGAACAACATCCGGGTGAGGCGGCCGTGGCCGTACCCGTGGCCGTGGCCGTGCGAGCCCCAGGCCGGCGGGGCGTAGTGGCCGCCGGGCGCCATCGGCGGAGGCGGCTGCGCCGGCTGCGCCCACTGCGACTCCAGGCGGGTGAGCGCCTCGAGCTCGCCGTAGTCGAGGAAGATCCCGCGGCAGTTGTCGCACTGCTCGATCTGGACGCCGTTGCGGTTGTAGGTCCGCATGGATCCGTGACACTTCGGACACACCATGGTCTGGTAACTCACGGCAGCAGCCTACCGGGCGGGTCGTGTCGGTCCGTACTTTTCGCGGCTGTCAGTGTCCCGACCACATCCGGCGGGCGCAGGCCACGAAAGCGTCGGCGCCCTCGTCGAACGGGGTGCCGTCAGTGGCGAGGTCGGTGACGGCACCGGCCGCGTACTGCACGGCCACCGCCCGTGCCGGGCCGTCCAGGGCCTCCCACGGATCGCCGTCGGGGCCCGCCGCCGGGCCGCCGGCCTCCCGGTAGGCGCCGAGGAAGGTTCCCCAGACCTCGGCGGGCAGGATGCCCGCGGCGAACCAGGCCGCCGGACGGGCCAGATCCCAGGCGGGATCCCCCCAGCCCAGGTCATCGACGTCCACGATGCGCCATCCGGCGTCCGCGGCGCTGGCCGGAGCGGAGGCCACCCGGACGACCTGGCCGAGATGCCAGTCGCCGTGGATGAGGGCCGGCGCCGTACCCGGGCGGGCCGGCGTCCGCCCGAGCCAGGACGGCAGCGTCGGGTAGGCCCGCCGGACTTCGTCCGCCAGCCGCTCGATCTCGCGCACCGACGCGCCCGAGGCGGCGCCAGCCCGGGTGGCGCGGGCCACGGCGGCTTCCATGCGGTCCAGCGAGCGCCGCAGGCGGGTACAGACGCCGGCCGCCGGGACGTGCGCCGGGGCGAGCGCGGTCAGGTCCGTGGCGTGCAGGCGGGCGAGCAGCGCGGCGGCCGCCGTCCATGGCGCGTCCTCGACGCGGGCCTCCACCTCGTCGACGCGCAGCGCCCTCCCGGCCGGCCAGGCGCTGACGAGACGGCCGCCGACCGGGGCGAGCAGGCCGCCGTGGCCGCCCCGGATGCGCAGGGGAGACAGCAGTATGTCGCCGAGCCGTGGATCAGCGGCCAGCCGCAGCCGCGCGAGCAGCGGCTGGAGCTCCTCCTCGGCCATGTGCGTCTTGACGACGAGATCACCGTGCCGGACGACCAGCCGGCCCTTGCGGTCGGTGAGCACCTCGCCTCCGGGGCGGGTGAGTTCGTCGAGCGTGACCTGGGCGGGGGACGTCCCGCGCGGAGGCCGGTGCCCGGGGGCGTCGTCGCGCTGGGCGGCGCTGCTCGTCATTGGTCCGATTTTGCCGGTGTGGTCCTGAGCGGCGCGGCCCTGGGCCGGTTCCGGGCCGGTTCCGGACGGGACGGGTGCGGTCGAGGGCGCGCGCGGAACCCGACAGGCGCGGTGGGGCGGGCCGGGCACTACCGTCGGGCAGATGCAACCGCTGAGCCAAGCCGAGGCCGTGGCCCGAGCCGCGCTCGTCCAGGTCCACTCGTACCACGTCGACCTGGACCTGACCGGGACCTCGTCCGGCCCGCGGTTCACCTCGACCACCACGGTCTCGTTCTCGTGCCGGCAACCCGGCGCGGCCACGTTCGCCGAGCTCAAGGCGATCGGGGTCGAGCTTGCCCGGCTCAACGGGCGCGACCTCGGCCCGGGTGCCGTCGCCGGGGGCCGGCTCGCGCTGCCCGACCTGCTCGCCGACAACACCCTCGAGGTGCGGGCGACCATGGAGTGCACGAACACCGGTGAGGGGCTGCACCGGTTCACCGACGCCGAGGACGGCGAGGTCTACCTCTACGCGCAGTCCTTCCTCGACGACGCCGCGCGGATCTTCGCCTGCTTCGACCAGCCCGACCTCAAGGCGCCGCTGAGCCTGACGGTGACCTCCCCGCCGTCCTGGGAGGTGCGGGGGAACGGCGCCGGCACCCGGGTCGGCCCGGGGCGCTGGGAGTTCGCGCCCACCGCCCCTCTGTCTACCTATGTGGTCTCTCTCGTCGCCGGGCCGTACCAGGTGTGGAGCGCGACCCACGACGGGGTGGCGCTGGGGCTGGTGTGTCGGCGGTCGCTCGCGCCGTACCTGGACGCCCAGGCGGCCGAGATCTTCGAGATCACCACCGGCTGCCTCGACCACTACCACGAGCTTTTCGGTATCCGGTACCCGTTCGGGAAGTACGACCAGGCGTTCGTGCCCGAGTTCAACATGGGCGCGATGGAGAACCCGGGCCTGGTCGTCTTCCGCGACGAACTGGTGTTCCGCTCCGCGGTCACCGAGGCCGAGCGCGAGCGGCGCGCCGTCGTGATCGCCCACGAGATGGCGCACATGTGGTTCGGCGACCTCGTGACCATGCGCTGGTGGGACGACCTGTGGCTCAACGAGTCGTTCGCCGAGTACCTGGGCACCCGGGTGACGGCCGCGGCGACCCGCTTCACCGACGCCTGGACGAGCTTCGCGGTGGGCCGCAAGAGCTGGGGCTACGCGGCCGACCAGCGGCCGTCCACCCACCCGGTGGCCCCCGACGACGTCGCCGACACCGCACGGGCGCTGCTCAACTTCGACGGGATCTCCTACGCGAAGGGCGCCTCCGCGCTGCGTCAGCTCGTCGAATGGGTGGGCGACGACGCGTTCCTGGCCGGGCTGCGGGCCTACTTCACCGCGCACGCCTTCGGCAACGCCACCCTGGACGACCTGCTGACGGCGCTGGCGCGGGCCAGTGGGAAGGACCTCACGGCGTGGTCCGCGGCGTGGCTGCGCCGCGCGCAGGTCGACACGCTGCGTCCCGAAGTGATCCTCGACGACAGCGGTGCCTACGTCTCCGTCGAGATCACGCGGACCGCCCCGGCGGACCATCCCGCCGAGCGACCGCACCGCGTCGGCATCGGCGTGTACGACAGTGACCCGGACAACGCCCCGGACGGCGCTCCCGGCCCGGTGACGCTCGTGCGACGTGTCCTCGTCGATCTTCCGTCGTCGCCGGCCGGCGGGCGCACGCCGGTGCCCGAGCTCGCCGGCACCCGTCCCGGCCGGCTGCTGCTGCTCAACGACGGGGACCTCACGTACGCCAAGATCAGATTCGTCGCGGGGGAGCTGCCCGGCCTCGGCGCCGTCCTGGCTGAGCTGGGCGACCCGCTCGCCCGCGCTGTCGTGTGGGCGGCCGTCGCGGACGCCACCCGGGACGCCGAATGGCCCGCGGCAGACTACCTGGCGCTCGCCGCGCGGGCGCTGCCCGCCGAACGCTCGGTCGCCGTCTTCGAGGACGCGCTGCGCTTCGCCGCCGCGACCGTCGTCGACGTCTTCCTGCCCGAACGGGACCAACCCGCCGCCCGCGCCGCGCTCGCCGGCGCCTGCCGCCGCGTCATCGCGGGTGCCGCCGGGACGTCCGGCCTGCTGCTGGCGGCGGCCCGCGGCCTGGTGCGGTGCGCAGGGACGTCCGAGGTGGACGAGCTGCGCGGCTGGCTCACCGGCCGTGGCGTCCCCGACGGCCTCGTCGTCGACCCGGACCTGCGCTGGCTGGTGCTCGACCGGCTGGTCGTCCTGGACGCCGCCGGGGAGGCCGAGATCGCCGCCGAGCTGGACCGCGACCGCAGCACCCGGGCCGCCGAGCATGCCGCGCGGAGCAGGGCGGCGATCGGCGAGCCGGCGGCCAAGGCCCGGGCGTGGCAGGCCGTCACCGAGGACCGCGCCACCTCGGTACGGCTGGTGGCGGCGACGGCCCAGGGCTTCTGGCGACCGGAGCAGGCCGAGCTCACCGCCGGCTACGTCGACCGGTACTTCGCCGACATGCCCACGCTGGCGTCGGCCCGCTCCCCGCATGCCGTCCGGCAGGTGGCCGCCGCCGCCTTTCCCCGTTACGCGGTCGAGGCCTGGACGCTTGCCGCGGCTCAGGAGATGTTGAGCCGCGGCGACGTCGGCCAAGTGCTCTCCCGCGTGGTCGTCGACGCCGCCGACGACCTGCGCCGGGCCCGCACCGCCCGCGAGCTGCACCTGCGGGTGATCAGCGCCCCGTGAAGTCGGGGGTCCGCCGCTCGGTGAACGCTGCCCGTGCCTCGGCGTAGTCCTCGGTGGACTGCACGATCGCCATGTGCGAGGCGATCATGTCGAGGCTGGCGCGCAGGTCCATGGTCTGCGACTGGTAGACGGTCTTCTTGATCATGGCGGCGGAGATGGGGGACATGCCCGCGAGCCGCCCGGCGAACGCGTAGGTCGCGTCGAGGAGCTCGTCGTCCTCGTAGACCCGGTTCACCATGCCGATCCGCTCGGCCTCGACGCCGTCCACCGTGTCGCCGGTCAGCAGCAGTTCCAGCGCCTTGGCCGGTCCGACCAGGCGGGGAAGCAGGTAGCACCCGCCATCGCCGGGAACCAGGCCGATCTTGATGTAGCCCTCGGCCAGTCGCGCCGAGCGCCCCGCGAACCGCAGGTCGCACATCAGCGCCATGTCGAGCCCGGCGCCGACGGCCACCCCGCTGATCGCCGCGATGAGCGGCTTCTCCAGGTCGAGGACGGCGCGGGCCACCTTGTGGACGCCCTCGGTGAGCATCCGCCGGCGCGCGATCGGTGTGGGCTCGATGCCGCCCAGCACCGCCAGGTCGATCCCCGAGCAGAAGGCGCCGCCGGCGCCGGTCACGACGACGACCCGCACCCGGGGGTCGGCGGCCGCGGACCGCAGCGCCTCCGCCCAACGGTCGATCATGGTCAGGGTGAACGCGTTCTTCACCTGCGGCCGGTTGAGGGTGATCGTCGCGATGGCGCCGTCCACCGTGTAGATCAGCTCGTCGGCGTCAGGGCGGGCCGGGCGGGCCGTGTTCTCGTCGCTCATCTGGCCGTCCTACCAGTCCAGCCCCGCCGGAGGCGCTGGTGTGTGCGCGAGGCCCTCTGCAGGCGTCAGTGTGAACGTTCCCACCAGTGGTGGCGGCTGTGCCGGCCGCCACCGGCGCTCGCGGGCTCGCGGATCCCGGCGGGCTCGCTGGTTCCGGCGGGCTCGCTGGTTCCGGCGGGCTCACGGGTTCCGGCGGGCGGGGTGTCCGCGCGGCGGGGCTCGTCCGGGTAGACCGACGCCTCGTCGAGGCCCGGCCCGGCGGCAGCCCGGCCGGCGGCCGCCTGGTCCGCGGCGGCCTGGTCCCTGACGGCCTGGTCCGATGCGGGCGCGGCCGGTTGGAGCTGGCGGCGGTGGCCGCGGGCGTGCCGGCTCGGTTCGGGATGCCCGAGGCGCCGCCGCCGCGCCGTGGCGACGTCACGGACGCCGACCACGCTGAGCCGGCCGAGCGCGCTCGCGCCGAGGAAGAGCATCGCCGCGCCCAGCCCGTAGAAGAAACTGATCATGATGAGCGCCTGGAGTCCCTTGCCCCCGAGCGGGACGCCCATCGCCGCCGGGTTCCAGATCTGTGACAGCGGTGGCCCGACGACGAACCACACCCCGGCGACCGTCGCCAGCGTGGCGCCGAACGCGGCCATCGCCCGGTTCTGGCTGAATATCAGGATCAGCCCGCCCACGACCGCGACGATGCCGGGCAGGACGGACAGCCAGAAGCGGTTGGCCGTCCACTCCCACGTCTGCGTCGTGAAGCCGAAGTCGAAATAGGGCCCGACGAACGGGATGAGGGCCCCCCAGATGCCGAGCGCCACGAGCAGGAACCCGCTGAGGGCACCCTTCGTCCGCGGGACGTGCCACATGTCGCGACCACGTGGCCGATCGATCACTGCCGTGTCCATGCCTTCTCCCTCCCCGTCCGTTACCGCGGTCCGCGGGTGGTCGCCGAACGGGTCGTGCTGACGTGGGACATCACGCCCGCGGGCCACAGAGCCAGGGCCGCGAGCACGGCCACCGTCGTGGCCACGGCGAGCAGCACCCAGGCGTTGAGGATCATCCCGACCAGCGCGAGCACCAGTCCGACGACGACGACCCCCGTGAGCGCCCACACAAGGACGGGGCGCTCACGGGGCGGGCTCGAGTGCATGGTCATCGGACACCTCGGTTCCTTGGCCGGCCACGGGCCTCCCGCATGGGCCGTCGGTGCCGAGATACCCCGTCTCCACGTATTCCAGCGGCCCGGACGTGGGATGACCTCGATTCCGTCAACTGTTCGACTACTGACGTCGGTAATCTGGCGTCCCATGGGTTGGCTGTGGGGAGCCTCGCCGRCCTGGTTCGGGGCGGCCCGGTTCCGGCCTGCCCGGCTCTGGGCGGTTCGGGTCCGGCCCGGCTGGTCCCGGCTCGCCCGTTTTGTTGGGATCCGGCGGCGTGGCCTCGGGGGTGTGGTCTGCCTGGTCGCGGTGGTGTCGGCGGTTTTCGTCCCGGCGGGCGTCGCGCTGCTGACCGTGCACGAGACAGCCCAGCAGGCCCGTTTCTACCGCGGCGCGCTGGACGAGGCGCGGGTGCACGAGCGGATCAGCGACGAGGTCCTGACCGACCCGGTGCTCACGGACGTGACCGGTGACCTGCTCGCCGACCTGCCCGTCGACCCGGACCTGATGGTCGACAACCTGCAGCTCGTCGTCCCGCCGTCGGCGCTGCGCGGGATGACCGACGGCGTCGCCGACAACGTCGCCGCCTACCTCGACGGCAGCCGCGCCGAGTTCGTCCTCGCCGTCGACCTGCGGCCGATCCTCGACAACATCGGGCGGCTCGCGTCCGTTTACCTCGCCGGGCAGGTGTCGGGCGCGCCGCGGTACCGCACCGAGGACGTCGCCGCCGCCCTGCGCGACGTCCTCGACGGTGTGGACCGGGTCAGCCAGGGCCGCCCGCCCGCCTCCGTGCCCGAGATCGATCTCACCGACGATCAGGTCGCCTGGGCGACCGACCTGCTGGTGAGCCGGGTGGACGGGGCCGACCGGCCGGTCGCGCGGGAACAGGTGCTGGTCGCGCTGCGCTCCGGTGATCTCGGCGCCGCGCTGGCGGTCGTCGGCCCGCTGATCTTCGCCGGGGACGTGTCCGCCGTCGCCGACCTGCGGTCGCGCCTGGCCGGCGGCACCGTCCTCGACCTCGGCCGCCCGCTCGCGGACGCGCCCGGCGGCCCGGCCGGCTTCGTGCTCCGCACGATCCACACGATCGGCGGCACGGGCATGCTCGCCCTCGCCGCGCTCTGCTTCGCCCTGCCCGCCGGCGTGCTCGGTCTCGCCGTCCGGCGGCGCGGACCGTCGGTGCGGCTGGTGGGCGCCGCGCTCGTCGCGGGCGGGCTGTCCGCGCTGGCCGCGGGGGTCCTCGTGACCGGCCTGGTCGGCGACCCGCTCGCGCCGCTGCGCGGGCCGGACTCGCCGCTTCCCCCGGCGGGGCGGGTCCTCGCCGGAGACATCGGCCGCGTGCTGGTCGCCAACGTGCGCGCGACCTGGAGCGAGATCGCGGCGATACCGCTCCTGGCCGGGCTCCTCCTCGGCACCGTGACGGTGGTGGTGCGCCGGCTGTCGCGCGCCGAGTGGCGCGTGCGGCGCCTGGTGGCGGTGGGCACGACCTGCTCGGTGTTCGTCGCCGTGTCCTGGGTGCTGATCCCCGGCGAGGCGGGCACCGGCACCGCGTTCTGCAACGGTGGGGCGGACCTGTGCAACCGGCGCTACTCCGACGTGGTCTACCCGACGACCCACAACGGGATGGCGTCCGTGCAGGCCGGGTTCCTCGGCGCGGTGCAGGACCCCGACCTGGTGGGCCAGCTCGACAGTGGCATCCGCGCTCTGATGCTCGACGTCCACCACTGGACGACACCCGCGGAGGTCGAGTCGTTCCTGGCCGAGCTGCGCCCGCGGGCCCGCGAGGCGCTCGCCCCGTTCGCCACCGGTGCCCGTTCGAGCCGCCCCGGGCTCTGGCTCTGCCACGGCATCTGCCAGCTCGGCGCGACCCGCCTGGACGACGCGCTGGCCGGCGTCGCGGGCTGGCTTGCGCGCAACCCGGCCGAGGTCATCACCATCATCGTCCAGGACGGCGTCGCGCCCGAACCGATCATGGCCGCGTTCCGGGTGGCGGGCCTCGGTCAGTACCTGGTCCGCCCGCCCGCGCCGGGCCGGCCGTGGCCGACCCTCGGCCAGCTGATCGACCGCGGCCGGCGCCTGGTCGTCTTCGCCGAGAACGGGGACGTGCCCGGCACCTGGTACCGCAACTTCTACCGCTCCAACGCGGACACCCCGTTCGACGTCCGGATCCCCGGGGGCTTCAGCTGCCGGATCGGCCGCGGGGCCAGCCGGCCCACCATGCTCCTCATCAACCACTGGCTCACCGACCACGCCGCCACCCGCGCCGACGCGGCGCTGGTGAACACCAGCTCGTCGCTGACGGCGCATGCCGAGCAGTGCGCCGCCCGCGGGCTGCGCCCGACCTTCCTCGCGGTCAACTTCGCGACGGTCGGTGATCTTGTCGCCACCGTCGCCGCCTACAACCGGCATTCGCCCGACTGATCGCTCGGGTGCTCCCGGTCATCGGAATGTCGCTGTATGTGAGCTGTATGTGATGGGAAGATTCCCTACCGGGTCGGGACGGAGGTGACATCGACCCCCCGCCGCCCCGGCCGGACCGTCTAAGCCCGCCGCCCGCTGGGGAGGAACGCCTCATGGAACCGCGGCGTCACCTGCCCTTCCGGGTCCTCGGCCCGCTGGAGGTGAATGCGTCCGACGGCCACACCGTGCCGATCGGGCAGCCGAAGAAGCGGCGTCTGCTCTCGCTGCTGCTGTTCAGCCGCGGCCGCTGGACGAGCACCGAGCGGATCCGCTCGGTGCTGTGGGACGCGGACCCGCCGCCCTCGGCCCTCGGCAACATCAAGACCTACGTCTCCGACCTGCGCCAGATGCTCCCGCCGGGGGAGACGGCCGGACTCGGCCGCATCCAGAGCCGGCCGGGCGGCTACCGGCTCAACGCCGCCGCCACCGAGGTCGACGTCTGGATCTTCGAGGACGCGGCGCGCCGCGGCCAGGACGCCCGGTGGGCCGGCGACCGCGACCGGGCCGTCGATCTGTTCGGCGACGCGCTGGCCGTGTGGCGCGGCGAGCCGTACGACGAGCTTCCCGAGGAGGTCACCCGCGCCGAGTCGGCCCGCCTGCACGAACTGCGCGCGGTGGTGCACGAGGACCTCATCGACGCGCTGCTCGACCGCGGCCAGTACGACCGGGTCCTGCCGATGCTGCGGGCGCTGACCGTTCAGCACCCGCTGCGGGAGCGGCTGTGGGGCCAGTTCCTGGTGGCGGCATGCCGCTCCGGGCACCGCGCCGAGGCGCTCGCCGCCTACCGCACCGCCTACCACCTGCTGTCCCGGGAGCTGGGCGTGGAACCCAGCGGTGAGCTGCGCCGGATCCACGCCCAGGTGCTCGCCGGCGAGCTCGACGCGGCCACAGCACCGGCTGGGGCGCCGGCCGGGGCGAACGGATGGGGCGGCGGCCGCGCGCGCCCGCGCGCCGCCGGCGGACGAGAGGAACGGGTCTGACCGTGTCGACGCAGCTGCGCAAGCACGTGATCCGCACCGAGACCGAGTACGGCGCCGTCCTGCTCGACGAGCGGACCGGTCGTTACTGGACCCTGAACCCCACCGCCGACCTCGCCGTCGGCGTGCTGGCCGGCGGCGGGACGCTCGCGCAGGCCGTGAGCGCGGTGACCGCCGCCTTCGACGTCGATGCCGCGACCGCGCGGTCCGACGTCGAACGGCTGGTCGCGACGCTGCGCTCGGCCGGGCTGGCCCGGTGACCCGCCGGCCCCGGCGTGGCGGGGCCCAGCGAGGCGGGGCCTGGTGGCGGTGGCTGCGCCGGGACGCGCTCGCCCTGCTGGCCGTCACGCTCGCCCGTGTGCTGATCAGGCTGCCGCCGGGACGGCTGCGTCGGGTGATGGAACTGCTGGCCGCCGGGACGCGGCCGGCCGGGTACCGGCAGACCCTGGCGGCGATGGAGGCGGTCACGGCGGTCAGCCGGACCTGCCGAGGCCAGTCCGGGTGCCTGCCGCGCGCGGTCGCCACCGCGCTGGTCTGCCGCGTCTCGGGGAGGTGGCCAACATGGCGGACAGGAGTACGGGCCGTGGGCTCGTTCGCGGCGCACGCCTGGGTGGAGGCCGACGGCCTGATGGTCGGCGAGTCCGTCCCGCCGGACACCTACCGGCCGATGATCACGGTCCGGTCGCGACCGCGACCGGCCGCCAGGGTGAGGTGACCACGCCCCCGCGGCCGTGGCCGCCGACCGGCGGTCCGCCGCCCGGGCCCTCGGGGCCGTTGGGTGGCCCGCCGCCCGGGTTGTCCGGGCCGCCGGGCCTGACGCCGCCTGGTGCCGGGCCGCCGGGGCCCCGCCCGGGTTTCGGCGACCTGTGGCGGCTGCTGCGCGGGCACGGCCGGCTGATCACGTTCGCGACCACCCTCACCGCGTTCGGCACGGTGATCGGCCTGGCGCAGCCCCTGCTGGTGCGCGCGGTCATCGACGCGGCGCGGGCCGGCGGGGTGCCGGTCCTGCTGATCGTCGTGCTCGTCGCGGTCTTCCTCGTCGAGGCGGCCGTCGACACCTGGGGGCACTACCTGCTGGAGTGCACCGGGCAGCGGGTGCTGCTGGGCCTGCGGCGCAGGCTGATCGGCCACCTGCTGCGGCTCCGTATCCGCGTGTTCGACGCCGAGCGCATCGGTGACCTCCTCTCCCGCTCGAACGCGGACACCACGGTGGTCCGGGACGCCGTGGCCTACAGCCTGACCACGTTCGTCACCAGTGTGATCGGGGTGCTCGCCGCGATCGGTCTGATGGTCTGGCTCAGCCCGGTGCTGTTCGGGCTGGTGCTGGTCGCGGTGGTCGTGGCCGGCGCGATCGTGCTGACGGCACTGGCCCGGGTGCGGGCCGTCTCGGAGCAGGGGCAGGCGAGCATCGGGCGGATGACCGCCGACCTGGAACGGGCGCTGACCGCGATCCGCACCGTGCGCGCCAGCAACGCCGAGGAGCGGGAGACCGAGCGCATCGGCGGGCACGCCGACGACGCCTACCGCGCCGGGCTGCGCATGGCCCGGCTCAGCGCGGTGATCGCCCCCGCCACCCAGCTCGCGGTGCAGGGCTCCGTCCTGGTGGTCCTGCTCGCCGGCGGTGTCCTGGTCGCCCGCGGCACGACGTCCCTGGGTGACCTGGTCGCCTTCCTGCTGTACGCGACCTACCTGGTGATGCCGCTGTCGCAGCTCATCGAGTCCGCGCAGACCATCCAGCGCGGCCTGGGCGCGCTGACACGCGTGAACGTCGTGTTCACGATGCCGCCGGAGGAGGAGCCGGCACCGGCCGGGCCCGTGACGCAGGTGAGGACCCTGGCGTCGGTGGGGAACGGGGCGTCGGTGGGGGACGGGGCGGCCGCGACGCCGGCGCTGGAGTTCCGCGGCGTCTGGTTCTCCTACGTCGAGCGGCCCGTCCTGCGGGGACTGTCGTTCACCGTGCCGGCGCGGGGCCAGGTCGCGCTGGTCGGGCCGTCCGGGGCCGGCAAGTCGACGGTGCTGGGCCTGATCGAGCGGTTCTACGAGCCGGACGCGGGGGAGATCCTCGTCCACGGCGTGCCGCTGGGCTGCTCCGAACGGGCCCAGACCCGGCGGCAGGTCAACCTCGTGGAGCAGGACGCCCCGGTGCTCAGCGGCTCGCTGCGCGACAACCTCGCCTACGCCTGCCCGGACGCCACCGACGCCGAGATCGCCGAGGTTGTCGACATCGCCCGGCTCACCGCGGTCGTCCGCCGCCTGCCCGCCGGCCTCGACACCGACGTCGGGGACCACGGGGTACTGCTCTCCGGCGGGGAGCGCCAGCGCGTCGCCGTGGCCCGCGCGCTGCTGGCCCGGCCCACCCTGCTGCTGCTCGACGAGCCGACGTCCCAGATGGACGCGGTCAACGAGCACGCGCTGACCCGGGTGATGGCGGACATCGCCGCCCGCCGGGCGCTGCTGGTCATCGCGCACCGCATCTCGACGGTCCGGGCGTCGGATCTGATCGTCGTGCTCGACGAGGGCAGCGTGGTCGCCACCGGCCGGCACGAGGAGCTGCTGCGCACCTCACCGGACTACGCCCGCCTCGCCGCCGTCGGCCTGGACCGCACGGCCTGACGGGCGGTTCACGGGCCCTGCCGGCGCAGCGTCGCCGCGGCCAGGGCCAGGGCGACCAGCGTGCACGCGGCGATGACGAGGGCATCCCGGACGACCAGCGCCGGCACCCCGGGGGAGGCGCCGATCCGGGTCAGCGCGTCCACGACGTAGGTCATCGGGAGCAGGAAGCTCACCGTGGCGAGGACGGGATGCAGCTGGCTTTGCGCCACGAGGATGCCGCACAGCAGGAACTGGGGGAGCAGGACCGGTGGCAGGAACTGCACCGCCTGGAACTCGGAGTTCGCGAAGGCGCTGGTGAGCAGGCCGAGCGCGGTGCCGAACAGGGCGGCGAGCACGGCGAGCAGGCCGAGCACCGGCAGCGGCCCGGCGATGTGCAGGTCCAGCAGGACGACGGCCGTCGTGGTCGTGACGACGGCCTGCACGACGGCGAGCAGCCCGAACGCGATGCCGTACCCGGCGAGCAGGTCGCCGCGGCCGATCGGCGTGGTCATCAGGCGCTCCAGCGTCCCGGACCGCCGTTCCCGCAGCATGGCGACCGAGGTTAGAAAAAACATCGTCATCAGCGGAAAGACGCCGAGCAGGCCCGTCCCGGCCCGGTCGAAGGCGGTGGGGCTGTTCGCGAAGATGGCCTGCAGCAGCCCCAGCAGCGTGGGTGGGAGTACGAGGACGAGCAGGACGGTGCGCCGGTCGCGGCGCATCTGGCGGATCACCCGCAGCGCGGTGCTGCTGGTGCGCGCGAGGTTCAGCGGCTGGCGCGTGTTCCTGCCACGGGCCTCCGGCGTGCCGTGGGTTCGGGGCACGCCGAGGGCCGCGGGCGCGTCGCTCGCCCGGGAAGCGCCGACAAGCCGGGGGCTGTCCCGCGGGGGAGGCGCGTCGCCGCGTACCGGGGAGTCGGCGCAGGCCGGCGCGGACGACTCCACCAGGCACAGGAACGCGTGGTCGAGGTCGCCGGCCCCGGTCAGGGCGAGCAGGTCGGCGGGCTTCTCGTCCGCGATCAGCCGGCCCTCGCGCAGCAGCAGGAGGCGGTCGCAGCGGGCCGCCTCGTCCATCACGTGTGAGCTGACGAGCAGGGTCAGGCCGCGGTCGGCCATCCGGTGGAACTCGTCCCACAGCTCGCGGCGCAGCACCGGGTCGAGGCCGACGGTCGGCTCGTCCAGGACGAGCAGCTCGTGCCCGCCGATGATCGCGGCGGCCAGCGACACCCGGGAGCGCTGGCCGCCGGAGAGCTGGCCGACCGGGGTGCGGCCCTCGGTCGCCAGGCCGACCCCGGCGGCGGCGCGCTCGGCCCGGCGGATGATCTCGGCTGGGCTGGGGACCCGGTCCGCGGAGAGCGCTGCGAAATAACGCAGGTTCTCGTCGACGGTGAGATCGTCGTAGACGGAGGCGGTCTGGGTGGCGTAGCCAACCCGCCGCCGGAGCTCGATCTCGCACGTGTCGAGGCCGAGTACCCGTAGCTCTCCGCTCACTCCGCGCTGGATGCCGACGACCGCCCGCATCAGCGTGGTTTTTCCGCATCCGCTCGGGCCGATGACTCCGGTGACCGATCCGCGGGGAACCTCGAACGACAGGCCGTGCACGATTTCCTGCCCGCCGTGGCCAGCATGGCCGCCCCAGCTCGTCCCACGTCGTATGTGGAGGTCCACCGCCCGGACCGCCAGATCGTCGTCGGCCTTTGGAACACGTCGTTCCGACGTTCTCGGCTCGGCCACGGGCGTCAGCCTAACGGCATCGCGAGGTCGCCGTCGCTCGCTACAATGACCGTATGGGTGAGGTTCGCGAGAATACTGTAGTTAACAAGAATACTGTAGTTAACAAGAATGCTGTAGTTGGCGGGAATTCTGTGGTTGGCAAGAATGCTGTGGTCCGAGAGAATTCTGTGGTTGGTGGGAATGCTGTGACTCGTGAAGGGGTGCCGGATTCGTGAAGGGTCGCCAGTTGAAGAAGGCGTGGAAGTTCCTGAAGGAATGGTAAACGAAGAAGATGCGGGAGTTCGCGTGGATGTGTCCGCTCAAGCGGGTGGTGCGTTTCGCGAGAATTCGGTGAATGGCGCGGGGTCCGATGGGGATCCGGGTGCGACCGGTGTCTGCGACGTGCCGTCGGGGCCGGGTGTCGGCCCACGGGCCGACGCCCGCAAGGCGCACGGGCGAGCTGGGAAGCAGAGCCGGTGCGTCTCGACCGATCCCGGGCGCCACTCCCGGGGTGAGCCGGGCGCGCCGGTGGTGATCGTCGAGTACGGCGACTTCGAGTGCCCCTACTGTGCCCGTGCGGCCGCCGTCCTGCACGAGCTGGTCGACTCCTCTGACGGCCAGGTCCGGCAGGTGTTCCGGCACTTCCCGGTCTTCGACATCCATCCCTACGCACTCACCGCCGCGCTGGCGGCCGAGGTCGCCGGGGCACACGGCCGGTTCTGGGAGATGCACGACCTGCTGTTCACGAACCAGGACAAGCTGGCCGACAAGTACCTCATGGCCTTCGCCCGGTCCCTGGGGATCGAGACCGACCTCGTCGTCGGCGACCCGGCCCAGCCCTACGGCGACGCCGTCGAGGCCGACTACGCCGGCGGCGCCGAGCTGCGGGTGCAGGGCACCCCGACGATCTTCATCGACGGGGTGCGGTACCGCGGCCGGCTCGAGCTCGGGCCGTTGCGGACGGCCGTCGCCCGCACGGGTTCCGGCCGGTCAGCGGATGACCGGGATGACAGCCGGCGTCGGCGAGTGCCATGGGCGCGGCGGTAGCGCCGGGATCGCCTCGTCGGAGCCCGGCGAGCACAACGACCAGCGTTCCCCGACATAGCGCAGCACGAACGTGCCCAGCACCGCGGCGGCGAAGGAGCCGACCAGAATCCCGATCTTGGCCTGCTCGGCGAGGGCCTCGTCGGTGAACGCCAGCTCGGTGACGAACAGCGAGATGGTGAACCCGATTCCGGCGAGGACGGCCGCGCCCACCAGGTGGCCGTAGCGGACACCGCCGGGCAGCGCGCCGAGCCCGGTGCGCATGGCGACCAGCGAGGTCGCCGTGATCCCGATCCCGTTGCCGACCAGGAGCGCGACCACGACCCCGATCGTGACCGGGGAGGTGGACGCGTCCGCGAGGGTGTGGCTGTCGAGGTGCACGCCCGCGTTGGCCAGGCCGAAGATCGGCACGATCAGGTACGCGCTGAGCGGGTGCAGGGTGTACTGCAGCCGTTCGCTGGTGGAGACGGTGGACTTGGCCGCGGAGACGGCCAGCGCGGCCCGCGAGGCCGTGGAGTCCTCCCGCAGTGCCCGGACGTAGATCGGCACCTCGTCGATCTGCTCGCGGCGCGGCGGCGCGGACGGCAGGACCAGCCCGATGATCACGCCGGCGAGCGTCCCGTGCACCCCCGACGAGTAGATCGCCACCCAGAGAACGAGCGCGGCCACCACGTACGGCGGCAGCCGCCAGACACCCATCCAGCGCATGACCCCGATCACGACCAGGACGGCGGCCGCGGCGCCGAGCCAGACCGCGTCCACCTTGTCGGTGTAGAAGATCGCCACGACGGCGATCGCGCCGATGTCGTCGACGATGGCCAGCGTCAGCAGGAACAGCCGCAACCGGTCGGGGCAGCGCGGCCCGAACAGGGCGAGAATGCCGACGACGAAGGCGGTGTCGGTCGACATCGGGATGCCCCAGCCGTCTGCGGCGGGCCCGGAGGAGTTGAACAGGAAGTAGATCAGCGCCGGCAGTGTGAGACCGCCGACCGCGGCGAGCGCGGGCACGGCGACCGTCCGGCGGTCCCGCAGTTCCCCGGTGGTGAACTCGCGGTTGATCTCCAGCCCGACGACCGCGAAGAAGATCGCCATCGCGCCGTCGTTGACCCAGTGGTGCAGGGTCATCGACAGCGCCGCGTCCCCCACCCCGAGGGTGGCGGTGGTCTCCCAGAGGTCGTGGTAACTGTCCGCGACGGGGCTGTTCGCCCAGATCAGCGCCGCCGTCGCGGCGATGACGAGCAGGACGGCGCCACCCGCCTCCGTCGCGAGGAACTCGCGAACGGACGGCGCGACCTGGGGCAGCCGGACCCGCAGCTCCGGCCCCGGCCTGGTCGGAACGGTCATGCGGCCGGGATTTCTGCGCTCGGGATCGGTGGGGTCGGGCTCATCGTGTGCGTCGATTCTCCTCGAGGTGAAATCGTGCGTGCCTCCGCACGTCATCCTCGTGCCTGGCGCCGGCCTGGGCGCCCGGACCGGGTGACCCGTTCGTGGGCCGCCCCAGGCCCCGGCGGTTGGTCAGACCCGGCGGACCTTCCAGATGCACTCCGAGGGCCACCGGCGCGCCCACGCCTCCTCGGCGTTGTCGCGGTGGGTGGCGTCCGCGCCGGTCTCGGGCCTCGGCTCGACGAGGTCCTCGACGACGAACCCGCTCTCGCGGAACAGCCTGATCCAGGCCCCGTACGGCAGGTTCGCGCTGACCAGGCCGTCGGTGTCGGAGATGAGGCGCAGGCCGAAGTAGTCACCGACGAGCCGGTCGCCGGCGGCCTCGGCGCCGTCCGGGATGCTGATCTCGTAGATCGGGCTCACGTGACCGAAGGCGAGCAGCCCGCCGGGGCGCAGGATCCGGGCCGCCTCGGGGATCGCCCGGTAGGGATCGGCGAACGAGAAGGCGCCGTGATCGGCGAAGACGATGTCGAACGACCCGGCCGCGAACGGCACCTCCTCCGCACTGGCCTGCACGAGCGGGAATTCGAGCCCGGTCTCGCGCTGGAGCCGGCGGCTGTGGTGCAGCTGGCGCTCGGAGAGGTCGAGCCCCACCGGATGCGCGCCGCGGCGGGCGAGCGCGGTCGACCACTGGCTCCCGCCGCAGCCCATCTCCAGCACGTCGAGTCCGACGACGTGGCCGAGGACGTTCAGCCGCGACTCGGGGATGCCCCACACCCCCCAGGTGATGTCGCCGGTGAACGCCTGCCCGCGGATCTGGGGGGCGTTGAACCGCTGGTAGTCGTCGGAGATCTCGTTCCACCGGGTGCGATTGTTCCGCACGTGGGTGTCGTCGCCGATCATCCGTTCGTCCGCTCCTCGTTGAACGTCGCCGTCATTGCACGTCGTGGCCACCACGCGCCGTGGCGCGATGGTGGTCGGGCGCGGGGATGCCGTGGTGGGCGCCGGTGCCGGGTTCCCGCGTCATAGCCCTGACGTGGGCGCCTGCCGCGCACGCGGCAGACGCGGCATCCGCCGGGCCCCGTGACTGTACGAGACGCGACAGAAGGGGTACACGGGGGGTGCGGCGGGCGAACCGCGCAGATCGGCTCCCGGGGCCGGGTCGTGGGGCCGGGTCGTGGGAGGGCGAATCACGACGACGGAACGGTTCGAGGTGGGACGGGAGATCGCCGCGTCGTCGGCGGGCGCGGTCACCGGATCCGGGGGCCCGGTCACCCGGTCAACGCTGGTACGGGTGGGTGCGCCGCTTGTCGCGCAGGGCGGACCCCCACCAGCAGAGCTGGTCCAGCAGCGCTGTCGCCGCGCCGTCCACCGGGCCGGGGTCGAGCGGCTCGCCGTCGGCACCGAACCGGCTCCAGGCGTTGTGGAAGCTGACCGTGTCGCGGATCGTGACCGCGTGCAGCTCGGCGAAGACGACCCGCAACGCCTCGACGGCGCGCAGCCCGCCGGACATCCCGCCGTAGGCGACGAACGCGACGGGCTTGGCGTGCCACTGCGGGCCGAGTGCGTCGACGGCGGTCTTGAGCGGTCCGGGGAAGCTGTGGTTGTACTCCGGGGTGACGATCACGACCGCGTCGGCGGCGCCGACGCGGTCCGCGAAGGACTCCCAGGTCATCGGGTCGACAGCGGCCGTGTCGACAACGGCGGTGTTCGCGCCGCCGATCCCGGCGATCCCGGCGAGGTCGACGACGTCCACGGTGACGTCGGGGCGCTGCCCGGCCCGGCGGGCGAACCACCCGGCCACGACCGGGCCGAACCGGCCGGCGCGGACGCTCGCGAGCACGACCGCGACCCGCAGCGGTGTGATGTCCGGGGTGTGCTCGGCGGCACTCGGTGGTGTGTCCGCGGGCCCGGCTTCAGCCGCTGCGCGCTGGTTGGAGATCGTCAGATCGCTCATGACGGCCAGACTAAAGGTTAAACCTAACTTCAGGTCAAGGTATGGGTGCGGGACGTGGCAGGGCCTGGACGGTCGGTGGAGTCCGGGGATGGACGGGCGTTCAGCGTGGTCTGACGGTCACCCGGGTCCAGGCGCCGACGAAGACGTGGTCGCCCTCGCGCACGAGCGCCGAGTCGTCCACACCCACCCTGGCCAGGTGGGCCGCGTCCGGGCCGAGCCAGGTCCCGTTCGCCGAGCGGAGGTCGGTCACCGTGACCGTCCCGTCGGCGTGCCGCTCAAGCAGTGCGTGCGAGCGGGACACGCCAGGATCCATGGGAGGCAGCGAGAGATCGAGCTCCGGTGCCTGGCCTCGGGAGCGGCTGCGCCGTCCGATGACCGCCCGTGGGGCCGTCATCCGGATCAGCCGGCCGGCCGCGTCGGTGGGGAAGACCGCGCCGTCGTTCTCCCCGCGGTCGAAGTAGGCGCGGTCGGGAGCGATCTCGACCGCCCACGCGGTGCCCGCCGATCCGGTGCCCGCCGATCCGGTGCCCGCCGAACCGTTGGACGTCCACCCGTCGGTCGCCTCCGGAGCGGCGCGCGTCGCCGCGCGGCCCAGTGGGACCACGCCGACCGCCCGGGGGCCTGTCCCGGTGACGGCGTTGTGACCGCACGCGCGGCAGACGGGGTCGGTCACCGGCATGGGGAACCCGCACCCGGCGCACGGGGCGTCCGCGCTGACCTGGCCCGGGGGGTGCGGCGAGCTCACCGCCGGGCGGGCATGGTGACGGTCGAGCCCGCGTCCAGGTCCATCTCGTCGAGGGTGTCGACCTGGGGACGCAGCCGTACCGCTCCGGTGGCCGCGTCGTCGATGTCGACGACCTTCGCCAGCCGTTCGAGGGTCGCGCCGTCGTCGGCGGCGGCCGCGATCCGCGCGGCCCTGCCGAGCAGGGTGACCGCGCTGACCTCGTCCCCGTCGCGGCGTGCCGCGAGCCCGCCCTGCACGGCGCGCGCCAGCTCCGTCTGGCCGGTGTAGTGCGCGACGACCTCGTCGATGCGGGTCGACAGCTCGTCATCCTCGGACCACGCGGCGAGCACCGCCGTCCGGGAGAGCTCGTCCTCGCCGGCGATCACGCTGACGCGGGCGGCGAGCCGTTCGTTCCCCACCGGCGCCGGGGGGACGTCGACGCACAGGTGGTACTCCCGTGTCCCGGTGGCCCAGGCGCCCGTCGGATGGTCGCGGGTGAGCGGATTGACCTCGACGGCCCGCGCGGTGAGGTCCTCGAGCTCGGGCGACACCTGGCGCAGGAACCGGATCGTCGCCCCCTTGGGCGTCCACACCCGCAGGCCGACCCGGTCGATCCCGCGGGCCTGTGCCCGCTCGATCAGCGAGCGGAAGTCCTCCACCATCTCCGCCGGCTCGCGCAGCAGGGCGACGCTGCCCAGCAGGGTGGAGGCGACGCGGCGCAGCTCCGCCACCTTCCAGTCGGCACCGACGCCGCGGCAGTCGCACTGGAACCGGCCCTCACACGCGGCCAGCGCGGCGGCGAAGACGGCCTCGCTCTCGCCGTTCTGGCCGTCGGTCAGCAGGATCGCGTGGTGGATGGCGTCCGGGCGGGTGGCCATCAGGTCGCGGGCGAGCAGCAGCCACCGGCCCATGGCGGTGCCGCCGTGGGGCCGCAGCCGTTTCACCGCGGCCTTCGCGGCCTCGCGGGTCCGCGGCGACGCCTCGACGAGCTCCTGGCGCGTCGGGTACACCATTTCGGCCTGCCCGGTGCCCGCCACCACGGCGAACGCGACACCGTCGTGCAGCGTGTCGATGGCGGCCTGGGCCGCCCTGCGGGCTTCGATGATTTTCGAGTGGGGGTAGTCCATCGACCCCGAGCAGTCCAGCAGGATGACCTCGGCGGCGCCCGCCGTGGCGGCGGTCCCGGCCGTCCCGGGGGCGTCGGGAGTACCAGGGCGGACGTCGTGCGCGGTGACGGTGATGACGGCGTGCACCTCGCCCGACCCCTCGGGCAGGTACTTGTTCTGGCTGACCTCGAGACTGAAGTCCACCATCAGGTTCTCCCTGGAATGTCGATGACGATCGCGGTCACGTTGTCGGAGCCGCCCCCGCGCAGCGCCACCTCGACCAGGTGCCGCGCGACGTCGATCGCCGGCGCGCCGGGCCCGAGCGCGTCGACGTGGCCGGCGAGCGTCTCCGCCGCGGAGGCGTAGTTCCACAGGCCGTCGCTGCACAGCACGACCCGTCCCGCGCTCGGCAGCGCGACGGCGCGGATCCGGGGAATGGCGGAGGCGCTCCCGACTCCCAGCCAGCGCGTGATCGTATGGGCGTCGCGTCCGCGTTCGGCCAGCTCGGGGGCCAGCCGGCCGGCCCGCACGGCCTCGGCGGCGACGGTGTCGTCCTCGGTGAGCCGGCGTGCGCCGGAGCTGTCGACCAGGTACGCGCGGCTGTCGCCAAGCCAACCGACGACCAGCGTCGCGTCCACGACGACGGTGCCCACGAACGTGCACGCGGGGGAGAGGCCGAGCCCGGCCGCCCCCGCGACGGCCGCGTTCTGAGCCGCCCGCGCGGCGTCACGCAGGGCGGCCGCCATCTCGCCGGCCGTGTCCCGCTCCGCTTCGGGTGTCGCCGCCCCGCCTGCCCGCCCGCCACCGAGGTAGGCCTGCTGCGGTGCGAGGCCGGGGTCCGGCCCGCCCGCCGGCACCGGAACGGCCCGGGACCGCCAGGCCTCGACCCGGTCGGTCAGCAGAGCCGTCGCGGCCGCGGCAGCGGCCGCGGCAGCCGGACCGGAGCCCCGCGCACTTGACACCCCGTCGCAGACGACGCCGACCGCGCCGAGGCCGACCGCGCCGACGCTGCTGTCGGCGGCCAACGCCACGCCCATTCCGTCCTCGTTCGAGTGGTGGACGAGGCCGCGGTCGGACACACCGGCGGCGGCGCCGAGGTCGGTCTCGTACCGGTCGACGTCGGCAACGAGTACGGCGTGCATGGTGGCGGCGGTACGCGAAGCGGGCCCGGTCCCGGAGGCGGCCGTCGCGGTCAGGGCCGCGCCGCACCGCTCGCAGTACCGGTCCCCGGCGAGCGGCGTCGCGGCGCACCGCGGGCAGGCGGGCGGCGTCGTGACCGGGGTCTGCTCCTCGGGGCGGGGCAGCGGCCCTGCCGGGTGCCCGCTCACCGCCGCGTCCTCGGGCGCACGGCGTTCGCGAGATCCACCAGGTCGTAGCGCTCCTGCGCGCTCCGCGCCAGGGTGGCCAGCTCCCGGTAGGCGCGCTCCAGCCCGAAGCGCAGGTCGTCCTCGCGTAGGCGGGTGCCGGCGACCTCGACGTCCGGGTCGGGTGGCGTGTCTCCCGCGAGGAGCAGGTCCAGCGCGCAGCGCAGCAGGTCCCGGGTGAGTGCCACCCGGCGCCGCCGGTCGACGTCCAGGCCAGCGAGGATGCCCGACGCGGCGACCAGGTCGGCGGGCCGCGGCACACCGGCCGCCGTCCTGGTCCCGCGGACGAGCGCGGTCCGGATCCGGGCCTCCTGATACGCCGCAGACGAGGGCGGAACCCGCTCGTAGGCGGCGACCGCGCCGGCGCGGTCCTTCGTCGCGACCCGCACCCGGGCGAGGCCGAACGCGGCGCTGGTGAATCCGTCGTCCGTCCGCGAGACCAGGTCGAACAGCGTGGCGGCCCGGGCCTGGTCGCCGGCCGCCTCGGCCGTGACGGCCAGCGCCAGCTTGGGCGCGAGCTCCCCGGGCACCTGCGCGTACACGTCGGTGAACGCCGCGGCCGCCGCGGCGGTGTCGCCGTCGCCGTCGCCGCCGAGCGCGAGCAGCCCCCGGTACCAGCGGACCCGCCACTCGAACGGATCCTCGGCCTCGATCTCGTCGAGCACGGCCGCGGCGGCGGCGGTGTCCCCGTTCTCGAGGTGGGCGCGGGCCAGCCGGAGCCGGACCTCGACCGTCGCCGGGCTGATGGCCGCCAGCAGCGTGGCGAGCTGCGCGGGCGAACTGTCGGGCAGCGCCGCGAGGGTGCCCGCGGCCGGATCCTCCGGGTCGACGCGCAGCCGTGGCAGGCTCGCCCACCGCGGCCTGACGACCGACCCGTCGGCGTCCTCCCCGGTCAGGTGGACGTCCCCGGTGAACCGCCGGCTCGGCGCGGGCACGGGTGCGCCCCGTTCCGCGGCGAGGATCTCGCGCAGCACGCCGAGCAGCTCGTCGCGCATCTCGTCGGCGGAGACGAACCTGTCCTCGGGCAGCCAGGCCGTGGCCCGGCGCAGGAACAGGTCGAGCGACTCGTGGCGCGCCAGGACCTCGTGCGTCGACGCCGGCGGGAGACTGTGGACGTAGGTGGTCGTGTTCCCGCGGAAGTTCAGGATCAGCGTGGCCAGCGTCCGCCCGACCGTGTACAGGTCGGAGGCGACGGTGGGCGTCTCGGTCTCGACCTCCGGGGCCGAGTAGCCGCGGGTCCGGTAGGACGCGCCGCTCTCGTCGTCGAGCCGGCGGACCGCCCCCAGGTCGATCAGCCGCAGGCTCTCGCGGCCGAGCATGACGTTGTCCGGCTTGAAGTCGCAGAACACCAGGCCGTTGCGGTGCAGGTAGGCGAACGCCGGCAGCACGGCCAGGATGTAGGCGATCGCCTGGGTGACCGGCAGTGGGTCGGGACGCCCCCCCTCCGCCCGGCGCTGCCGCAGGACCTCGCGCAGCGACGTCCCGCCGACGTACTCCATGACGATGTAGCCGGTACCCGCGTGCCTGACGAACGTGTGGATGCGCACGATCGCCGGGTCGTCCACCGCGGCGAGGAAGCGGCGCTCGGCGATCGCGGCGGCCTGGGCGTCCGGGTCATCCTTGTCGAGCAGGCCCTTGAGCACGACCCAGAAGTTGTCCGCGACCTCACGGTTGCGGGCGAGGTAGACCCAGCCCTGCCCGCCGTGCGCCAGCGCGCCCGCGATCTCGTAGGAACCCACCCGGTCACCGGCGCGCAGCGCCGGGACGAACGAGAACTGGTGCCCGCACGTGACACAGAAGCCCTCGACGGCAGCCGGCCGGCCGTCGCGGGCCCGCCCGACCTCGGCCCCGCAGGCCGAGCACACCCGCCGGTGCTCCGGAACACACGGGTCGGTGAGCAGCAGCGACTCCGGATCGGGGGTCGGCATGTCCGGGACGTCCACCAGCCCCTCCCCGAGCCGGCTCTGGGGACGACGGGCCCGGCCCGGGCGGCGACGCCGGCGCGGTGTCCCGCCCGCCGTCAAACTCCACGACGCGGACCCGCCAGCCGACCCGCTCCCGCCCGACCCGCCCGTGCCCGACCCGCCCGTGCCCGACCCGCCCGTGCCGGGCCCGCTCGTGCCAGGCCCGGTCGGGTCGGGATGGGGCGGTGGCCCCGGATCAGGCTCGGGTGGCCGATACGCCAGCCCGGTCACGTTGCAGTACCCGTCCTCGATGATTCCGTCGCAGTCGGGTTCCGGGCAGGCGATGCCGTCGACCGTCAAGAGCGTTCCTCCGTCCACGCGGCATGGCCGCCCCCGTCACCAACCTGCCGCGCCGCCGACACCGCCGACACCCCCGCCACCTCGCCCGGCGCGGACACTGAAGCTGCCACCGGCGCGGACGCCGGTGGCGGTGCCGGTGGCGGGGGCGGGATGTTCAGCAGGGCGTCGCCAAATACCGTGACCAGGGCTTGTGCCGCGTCCAGATCAACCGGGATGGTGCGCAGCGCGGTCGCGGCGCGTTCGTACAGCTCGCCGATATGAGGCGACTCGAGCTGGCCGAGCCGGCCGGCTTTCGCGCGCAGCGCGCCCAGCAGGCCGCGCAGCTCGTCCCGACGGCGCAGCGGCGCCGAGTTCGTCGTGACGGTCTCCTCCGCCGCGGCGAGCGTCTCCCGCGCGACCCGGTGCCAGGCGCCCAGGCCGTGGGCGACCAGCCGCCACTCACCCGCGGCACCGGCCGCCACCAGCCGGTCCAGCCATGGCCGCAGCCCGCTGCGCGGGCCGTCGAACCATCCGTCACCCAGCCGCACCAGGCCGGTCGGGTCGCCGGTGAGGCGTTCCACCACAGTGCGGGCGGCGCGTTCACCCTCCTGCGCGACCGGCACGATCCGATGCAGCATGTCCTCGGCCGCGGCGAGTTCCGCGTCCAGCCCGTCGAAGGTCCGGCGCAGGACGGCGACCAGCTCGCCCACCTGGGCGGTCGCGGCGATGGCGGGCCCGAGGTCGTCCGGTGTGGTCTCCAGCGGGTTGGCGGTCACCGCCGCGGCGGCGGTGTCCATCGCCGCGCGGGCGGCGACCAGCTCGGGCAGGTCGGGTATCGCGAGCCGCGCGCAGACGGCGCCGGTCTCGGCGAGCCCGCGCGCGGCGTCGACGAGAACCCGGTGATGCGCGGCCCGGGCCGCCGTCACCGCCGCCAACTCGGCACGGACCGCCTCGGCGATCTCCCGGGTGCCGGCGAGGAGGCGCCCGGCCGCGCCAGCCGGCAGGTTGCCGGCCGCACTCCGCGGGAGCCTGTCGGTCGCACCGGCCGGCAGCTGTCCAGGGGCGGATCCCAGCTCCCTGGGCAGCGGCGCGGGTAACTCCCCGGGCGGTGGTGTGGGCGGGTGCGACGGTGGCTCGCGCAGGAACGCGTCGACCCGCGCCGCCTGCCGGGCGCCGATCCGGGAATCCGGCAGGCCGCGCAAAGCCTCGGCCCGGCCGAGCACCTCGCTGACGGCGCGATGGCGGTCCCACAGCCATCCCAGCCCGGCCCGGGCCACCGCGGCGCGGGCGGCGGTCCGCCCGCGCAGCCGCGTGACGTCGCCGAGCACCTGTTCCGCGGTTGCGTCGAGCTCGAGCAGGCTCGCCGACAGCGCCGCCGTCTCCGACCGGAGAACGGCCAGCGCGTCGTCCACGTCGCGTCGCAAGGTCATCCGGATCAGTCCCGGTAGACAGGTGACGGCGGCGGGGGCGGCTGGCCCCCGTCCAGCCATCGTCGGTGGATCGCCGCCCAGGCTCCGTCGCGGTCCGCCCGCTCCAGCACGCCGTTCACGAACCGGGTGAGATCCGGCGCGTCCTTGGCGATGGCGATGCCCACGGCCACGTCGAAGGCGCCGACGCCGACGATGCGGGTCTCCGGATCCTGCTTGACCATCCCGAGCAGGATGGCCTCGTCGTTGACGATCGCCTCGACCGTTCCCGCCTGCATCGCCACCAGGCAGTCGGCCGGGCTGGCAAGCTGAACGGGGATCGGCCGCGATGGCGCGTCGACGACCTGCTGCAGCGAGGTGGTGCCGGCCGCCGCGCACACCCGCCGGCCGCCAAGGTCCGCGAGGCCCTGGTAGGGCGCGTCCTCCGATACCAGAACGGCTTTGGCCGTCAGGTAGTAGGGCGCGGAGAAGTCGACCTCGGCCGCCCGGTCGCAGGTGATCGTCGTCGTGGCGGCGACCAGGTCGAGAGCGCCGTCGTGAACGAGAGCGACCCGGTCGGCGCCGGTCACCGCCCGGAACCGGACATGGCCCTCCGCGCCGAACAGCGCCCGGCCCACCAGCAGGGCCAGATCGACCTCGAACCCCTCGAACTCGCCGGTGTCCGGGTTGCGTGACCCGAACGGCGGCGTGTCGGTACGGACCCCGACCGTGAGGTAGCCGCGGTTGACGATCTCGCGCAGGGTGGGGCTGTCCGGCTGACCGGGCGGGGGAAGCACGACCGGCGGGCGCAGGCTCGCGGTGCGGTCGCCGCACCCCGGGGACGTGGTGGAGCGCGCCGGCAGCGGCGACTGCGGGGTGACGGCGGCCGGCAGGGGGTCGCCCGCCGCCGGCAGCGTGCTCGTCACGGTGCCGCAGGCCGCGGTGGTGCCGAGCAGCGGTACGGCGGCGAAGATCATCGCTCTGAACATGGTTCTCGGCGTGATCCTCGATGTGATCCGCCGGCTTCGGTGGCCTGGCCCGCGTCCGACCCTCCGCATGATCGCTGATGCTAGATCGTCGGTACTCCTCCGATCGCGACTTGTCGTGTTCTCGTCACCCGATCTCATTTCCGGCACACAACGCCCCACCCACCCCCGAAACCCCACAACCCCAGCCACTCCCGCCTACCTCATCCACCCCCGCCAGCCATCCCCGTCCCTCTCCCCGCCGGGGTAGCCGGGCCCGAAACGATGTGTGGCGCTTGGGAGAGTCCATGGACTCACTGACCCGCCACGGTCGTGTTGGGGTGGCTTTTTGCTGGGTGTCAGGTTTGGGAGACCCTGCCCCGGACCGTAACGGGGCAGGTGGGTGGGGTTGGTCGCGGTAGGTGGGGGTGGGTGGGGAGAGTCCGGGGAGAGTCCGGGGAGCAGGTGTGGGTGAGGCGGTTCCAGCTTCCGTCGGCGATCGCCTGGGCGAGGACGCCGTTGACGAAGCGGGTCAGATCCGGGTGGTTCAGGCTCACGCGGCGGGCGGTCACCGGTGTTGCCGAGGTGCCGTCAGCGGTAGTCATTGATTCTCGACTGCACCCCGGCCAGCGTGAGGAGCATCGCCAGCCCGAGCGCCGTGCCGGTACCGGCGGCGACACCGTCGTAGGTGCCCGCGGCGGAGCTCAGCCCGGCGGCGAAACGCTCGCGGCTCGCGGTGAACGCCGTCTCGGCGTCGCCGTCGAAGCGGGTGAACGTCGAGGTTCCCTCGTCGAGGGCCACCCGCACGGCCTCCTGGAAGCCGCCGACGTCGCGGACCAGGTCCCGGACCCGGACGGCGGTGTCCTGGTAGCGCTCCCAGTCGGGTACGAGCACGTCCTGTCCCGGCGCGTCCGGGCCGTCCAGCGCCGCGGCGGTGGCGAGCGCCCCCGTACCGGCCGGGCGGCCCGCCGGGTCGTAGCCGAGGCGCTCGGTCACCCGGCGCGCGTCGGCGTCGAGGTCGTCGCCGTTGCCGCGGGCGATCAGGGAGAGGCTCTCGTCGCCCCAGGCCCGTAGCGCCAGCACCCGCACCTGGGCGACGACCGTCATCGGCCGGAAGGCGTCGTTCCTGCTGTCGACCAGGCGGGCCCGGGAGACACCGAAAGCCAGCAGGGTGAGACCCGTCGCGATCACGACCAGTACCGTCGCGGCGACCAGGCGCAGATTGAACATCCGGTGCGTCCGCCGGAACAGGCGGATCTGCAGGGCGACCAGGGCCGCCAGCGCCGCCGCGCCGGCCACGCCGACGAGGACCGGCTGGTACCAGCGCGTCGCCTGGGCGTACCCGCGATCGATGTCCAGCGCGTCCTCGGCGGCCAGCCGGTCGACCGCTGGGAGGATCCTGGTCTGCATGAGTTCGGAGGCCTGACGAAGGTACGCGCCGCCGACGACATTTCCGATCCGGTTGTTCGCGCGCGCCCGTTCGATCAGGCCGGTGTACACCGGCAGCTGGGCCGCCAGGACGCTCAGCGGCTCGCGCGGCCCGCCGGCGAGCGCCAGGTCGACGATGCGCCCGCTCGCCGAGGCGATGCTCTCCTGGTAGGCCGTCCGCTGGGCCGGCGGCTCCACGCCGCCGGCCAGAAACGCGCGGGCCACGGTCGCGTCGGCCACCGAGAGCTCGGCGTGCAGCTGTTGCGCCGCCACGAACGACGCACCGGAGTCGCGGGCGAGGGCGTCCACGGCGTGCTGGCGGGAGAGCGTGGACAGCAGGCAGACGGACAGCGTCACCATCAGGACACCTACGAGCCCGGCGGACAGCAGGCGCAGGAATCCGGGTGGAGTCCGGCTCCGTCGCCGGATCGTCCCCGCCGCCGCGGCGACGGAGGCCGTGGCGCCCGAAACCGTGAAGACAGCAGTCGCCGAGCCGGACGCGGGAGCCGGGTTACCGGCGGCCGGTGCTGCGGACGGCGTTCCCACCGCGCTCATGTCTGATGATCTTAATTCTGCTGTGGCGCAGGGAAAGACCCGCGCACTGTCGGGTGTGCGTCATGGCCGCGGCGGTTTTGTCGGAGGTGCTGGCTAGCCTTGGTTCTGGGCGTCGGTGACCCGCGGCGGCCGATCGGGGCGGTGAATCAGGAGGGCGAATCGAGGTGACCTCTGATGGGTGACGTTCCTCCCGGCGGCAGAACCGGCGGGGCTGCTCTGGCCGGGGCGGAGGCGGGTGTCGAGAACCTTCTCGAGCCGTACCGCCGCGAGCTGACCGGCTATTGCTACCGAATGCTCGGCTCGCCGTTCGAGGCGGAGGACGCCGTGCAGGACACGATGATCCGCGCCTGGCGCGGAATCGACCGGTTCGAAGGCCGGGCCGCGCTGCGGTCGTGGCTGTACCGCATCGCGACGAACGTGTGCCTGTCGATGCTCGGCGCCAGTCAGCGGCGGGCCCGGCCTATGGACCTCGCCGGCCCGTCGACGGCCGACTCCCCGCTGCCCGCGCCGCTGCCGGAGACGGCCTGGATCGTGCCCGCGCCGGACGGCCAGGTCTACTCCAGCGCCGCCGACGCGGCCGACCCCGCCGATCTCGCCGCCCGTCGCGAGACGATCAGGCTCGCGTTCGTCGTCGCGCTGCAGCACCTGCCGGCCCGCCAGCGGGCGGTGCTCATCCTGCGCGAGGTGTTCGGCTGGTCGGCCGCCGAGGTCGCTGACCTGCTGGAGACCTCCGTCGCCTCGGTCAACAGCGCCCTGCAGCGGGCGCGCGCCACGATCGCCGCGTCGGAGATCTCCGACGCCGACCCGCTGCGCCCCGCCGACGCCGAGCAGCGGGAGCTGCTCGCCCGCTATGTCGACGCGTTCGAGCGGTACGACCTCGAGTCCCTCGCGGCGCTGCTGCACGAGGACGTCACGATGTCGATGCCGCCGCTGGGCCTGTGGCTGCGGGGCCACGCCGACGTCCGGGCATGGATGCTCGGTACGGGCCAGGGCTGCCGGGGCTCGCGGCTGCTGCCAACCGTGGCCAACGGCCACCCGGCCTTCGGGCAGTACCGGCCCAGCGCCACGGGTTCCGGGCACGACCCGTGGGGCCTGGTCGTTCTGGAGGTCTCGGCCGGGCGGGTCGCCGGCATCAACACGTTCCTGGACGTCGAGCGCCTCTTCCCGCTGTTCGGCCTGCCGGCCCGGTTGCCTGGCTAGTGCTGCCCGGTCAACGCCGGCCGGGTACGTCCTGTGCCTGCTGCGTCGAGGTCGGCGCGGCGGCGGGAGTGAGGCGTCCGACGAGCGGGGCGAGGCCGGTGAGAGCCAGCAGCTCCCAGACCCGTGGTGGTGCGTGCACCTGGACGAGCCGGTGGTGCCTTCGCGCGACGAGCACGAGCCTGGCGATCGCCTCGACGACGACGGCGTCCGGCCGGCCCACCGGGGTCGTGTCGAGGATGACGGCGGCTTCCGCGTCGGCGCGCAGGAGCTCGTCGAGCCGCGCGCACAGCTCGGGAACGGCCTCCCGCCGGAGCCCGGGAGGGAAGGGCAGCACAACCGTGGCAGCGGCGCCTGGCGGCGGCGATCCGTCATCGGGCATGATCGGCCTCCCATCCGTGGGTGCGCGCACCGTGGCCCACCCACCGACGTGGCCCACCCACCGACACAGACCGATCGGTCACCCCGAACTCATCGCCCCCGCCACCGGCCGCGCCGCCGTCACCGGTCTCGGCCTGCCCGGATCAGTCGATGACGTCCGGCTCGAGGCCCACGGTGAGCCAGTCGGCGTAGGACTGGCCGGTGACCTGCTCGAGCAGCGCGATGTCCGCGGTGAAGTAGGGCAGGACGGCGGCGCGCTGTGCCGGTGTCATCGTCGGCCTTCCGCCCCGCTGCCGCTGCAGGGCCGTCAGCAACGGCCCGCGTGGCACGGCGCGCACCGGGGCCGGGAAATGGTGCCCGATCCGCCCACCGGTGCGAAGGACGGCGCGCAGCACCGCGTTCGCCGCCGTGTCGGCGACGAACGGCGTCACGTTCTGGGACGGGACGGCGTCGAGCAGCCCGGTCTGCACGCCCAGGAACTCGCACACCCGGTCGAGCGTCGGCACCGGCGAGTCCCGCAGGTCGCGGTAGCGCAGCACCAGCACCTGCTCCCGGGCGAACAGGCCGAACAGGTGCTCGAGCTGCCGGCCGTAGAGCCCCTGACTGACGTAGTGCCAGAAGTGCGCCCAGCCGGCGTCGCGGCGGCGCTCCTCCAGGGCGCACGCCCGCACGAAGTCACGTTCGGACTCCAGGCCGGCGGCCCACAGATGCGTCCAGTTCGAGTGGGCGCGGTCGACCGGGTTGCGCAGCAGGACGACGAGCCGGGCCTTCGGGATCAGCCGGCGGATGCGGTTCTGCGCGTCGAGGTCGTACAGGTAGAACGGCGTCGCCTCGCCGCGGAGGGCGCCGTCGGGCGCGGGGTCGAACAGTGCCTCGTAGTCCGCCCGGCGCCAGACGTGCTCCTGGTAGGTCTGCGCGTCCCCGGGGCCGCCGCGCGCGGGCGGCGGGCCTTCCGAGAGGAAGAACTTCGGTTCCTTGACCCGGGAGAGGAACAACTCGGGGTGGCGGCTGAGCGCGGCGTGCAACGCCGTGGTGCCGGCCTTGGGAACCCCGATCACGAGGAAGTCGGGCAGGGACATCGACGACTGCTCCAGGGGCCGGCGCGGCTGATGTGGGATCGGAACAGACTAAGTGACATTCCCGATTGAAAAAAGTGAAAAGCATCGCGCCGGGCACCCCCGTGGGTGTTCCGTGGCAGGCCGGCGTTCTGACCGACGCTACGGTCGAGGCCCTGGTAGGAGCCCGGATCAACTGCGGTGAGTGACCGACCGTGTCGGTTGCCGGGTTTGTTCATCAGCTAAGTAGGATTCCGCCCGTGGTGACGTACGAGGTCGAGCGGACAGCCGTGAACGTGCCCCTGCCTACGCCGGACAACGCGGTGACGGTGGTGTCGCCCCCGGGCGAGGGGCCGGGCTTCTGGGCCGGGGCGCCGAGCGCCGTGCTCGTCGACGGCGCGTTCTACCTCGCCTACCGGCTGCGCCGCCCGGTCGGGCACGGCCGCGGGTACGCGGTGGTGATCGCCCGTTCCGACGACGGTGAGCGGTTCACCCCGATCCACACGATTCACCGGGACGCCTTCCCCGCGGAGTCGCTGGAGCGGCCGGCCCTGGTGCCCACCCCGTGGGGGAGCTGGCGGCTCTACGTGAGTTGCGCGACGCCGGACAGCCCGCACTGGTGGGTCGACGTGCTCGAGGCGGACGCGCCGGACGCCTTCGACCCCGCCACCCGGCGCACCGTGCTCCCCGGCGACCGGTTGACCGCGGTCAAGGACCCGGTCGTCGTCTGGCATGACGGCCTGTGGCATCTGTGGGCCTCCTGCCATCCGCTGGACGACCCGGCGGCCACCGACCGCATGGACAGCCGGCACGCGACCAGCCCGGACGGGCTGACCTGGACGTGGCAGGGCACGGCGCTCGCGCCCCGGCCCGGCGCGTGGGACGCCCGCGGGGTCCGGATCTCGGCCGTCCTGCTCGGCGACGCCGGTGACGGCGTCGGGGGCGGCGCCGGCGACGGGGGCGGTCTCGACGGCGCGGGCGCCCGGCTGGACGCCGTCGCCTACTACGACGGCCGGGCCAGCGCGACGGAGAACTGGTCGGAGCGCACCGGCATCGCCGTCGGTGGGCTCGACGGGTTCGCGGCGGTCGGCGACACTCCGATCGCGGTCTCACCGTACGGCGGCGCGCTGCGGTACGTCAGCGTGGTGCCGCTGCCCGATGGCGGCCACCGGCTTTACTACGAGCAGGCCCGTCCCGACGGTTCGCACGAGCTGCGCACCGACCTGCACCCCCGGAGCTGACCCGGCCCGCACGCGCAGCCCGAACCGCACCATCCCCGCCACCACTGGTGGCGGGTCATGTGCCTGACCGGCGTCGACTACTTCTCCGCGCTGGGCTACCAGCCGGGCATCGCCATCCTCGCGGCCGGCGCGGTGAGCCCGATCACCACGGCGGTGCTCGTCGCCGTGACACTGTTCGGGGCGCTGCCGGTCTACCGGCGGGTCGCCGGCGAGAGCCCGCGTGGTGAGGGCTCGATCGCGATCCTGGAGAAGCAGCTCTCCTGGTGGAAGGGCAAGCTGCTGGTCCTGGTGCTCCTCGGCTTCGCCTGCACCGACTTTCTGATCACGATCACCCTCTCGGCCGCGGACGCCACCGCGCACATCCTGGAGAACCCGTACGCGCCGGACCTGCTCGCCGGCCACGAGGTCGCCGTCACGCTGGTGCTCCTGGCCCTGCTCGCGGCCGTGTTCCCGCGCGGGTTCACCGAGGCGGTGGGGATCGCCGTCGTCCTGGTCGTGGTGTACCTGGCCCTGATCGTCTTCCCGAAGCTCGCGCTGGGACTCTCCGGCTTCGAGACCGGTGTAGCGGTGATGCCGCTGATCCGCGGCGGCCCGGACAGCCCCGACGACACCGCCGACACCGACGCGAACCCCGCCGGCCGGATCCGCGGCGCGCGGCGGCTGCTCACCACGGCGGCGCTGATCATGGCCGTGCTGCTGTTCACCAGCAGCCTCGCGACAACGGTCCTCATCCCCGAGCGGCTCGCGGAGCCCGGCGGCCCGGCGAACGGGCGGGCGCTGGCGTGCGCCTCGACGAGACGGCCACCCGGTGGGTCACCGAGGCGGCCCGTTCCGGGGCGCTGCACCTGGTCGCCAACGAGTTCGACACCGGCGACGCCGCCGAGTACGCCGACAACCCGGACTCGTCGGAGTTCGAGGGGCGGCTCGACGTCTGCGGACGGGAGCGGCACGGGTACGGGATCCTGCAGCTGACCAGCAACTCCGTCCCGAACGCGATCGCGGCCCCGCTCCTGCACCTGCGCGACCTCACCGGCACCAGGCCGAACGTGTACTTCGAGTGGTCCGAGGGCAACCCGCTGCAGAATCTGGCGCGCTTCGTGTTCTTCGGAGCCGGCGAGGTCGCCTCGACGACCCGGGAGATCCTCCGCGAGGCCGAGCCCGACCCACAGCGCCGCCCGTTCGTCCACGTGGCCTGAGCGGCTCCGGCGAGGGGGTGTGGCGCTGGCCCATGGCGTCGGCCCGAGGACGGTCGACCGCCGTAGCCTCGTCCCTCGTGAGACGAGGCGGCAACGGCGACCGAGTGGAGCACGAGCGGCCTGCGGGCGGGCGGTCGGCGAGGGCGCGGACGGGGGAGGCGCATCCCTCGAAGCACTCGGCGGGCGCGGGGTGGCTGCGTCCCGCGGTGTTCGGGGCGATGGACGGTCTGGTCAGTAACGTCGCGCTGATCAGCGGGTTCGCGGGCGGGGACGCCGGGCGGCCGGCGATCGTGCTGGCCGGGCTCGCGGGCCTGGCCTCCGGGGCGTTCTCGATGGCGACCGGGGAGTACACCTCCGTCCGCTCGCAGAACGAGGCGATGCGGGCACAGATCGAGGTCGAACGGCGGGAGCTGGCGCTGTATCCGCAGGCCGAGCACGCCGAGCTGGTCGGGTTCTTCCGCGATCAGGGGGTCGACGCGCCGACCGCCGAGTCGGTGGCCCGCCAGCTGGCGCACAGCCCGGACACGGCGCTGCGCGTGCATGCCCGCAACGAGCTCGGCCTGGATGTGGACGATCTGCCGTCCCCGCTCGGCGCGGCCGGTGCGTCGTTCGGTGCGTTCGCCCTCGGCGCGCTGGTGCCGGTGGCGCCCTACCTGGCCGGGTTCGCCTCGTTCGCGATCGCGGCCGTGCTCGCCGCGCTGGGGCTGTTCGCCCTCGGGGCCGCGGTCAGCCGCTTCACCGAGCGCTCGGCGTTCTACAGCGGCGCCCGCCAGCTCCTGCTGGGCCTGGTCGCGGCTGCCGCCACCTACGGCATCGGCGTCCTGGTCAACGCCTTCATCGCCTGACGCCTCGCTGTCACACCTGACTTCGAGGCCAGCCGCAGCGGCTCCCGCCGCGGCGGCCGGCGGGCGGCGATCCAATCGCCGCGCACCGGCCGCCGCCGGTGGTCAGGAGGAGAACGCCTGCTCGAGCTCGGTGCGCAGCACCCGGCGGAGCAGCTTGCCGTTCTCGTTGAACGGCAGCTCCGAGCGGAACTGGATGTGCTCCGGGGTGCGGCTGGACCGGAGCTGGGCTCGCACGTGGCCGCGCAGCTCGTCCTCGGTGACCTCGCCGGAGGTGACGACCGCGGCCACCACCTGCTCCCCCCAGTCCCGGTGCGGGATGCCGACGACGGCGGCCTCCTCGACGGCGGGATGGGTGATGAGCACAGCCTCGATCTCGCCCGGGGACATGTTCTCCCCGCCGCGCACGATGACGTCGTCGAGCCGGCCGTGGACGTACAGGTAGCCGCCCGAGTCGAGGTGGCCCTCGTCGCGGGTCGGGAACCAGCCGTCGTTCTCGATCCGCCCGATGCCCAGGTACTCGCCGGAGACCTGCCCGCCGCGGACCCAGATCTCACCGTGCTCGCCGGTGGGGACCTCCTGGCCGCCCGGGTCGCGGATCGTGACCTCCAGGCTCGGCAGCGGCTTGCCGACCGACCCCAGCCGCGCCCGTACCTCCGGGTCGTCGCTGCCGATCGCGGCCTGGTGGTCGTCCGGGCCGAGGACGGCGATCGTGCTCGAGGTCTCGGTGAGCCCGTAGGCGTTCACGAACCCCACGTGCGGGAGTGCGGTGACCGCGCGCTCGATGACCGGCAGTGGCATGGGCCCGCCGCCGTAGGAGATCGACCGCAGGGACGGCAGCCCCTGGCCGTCGGCCTCGATGACGTCGAGGATGCGGCCGAGCATGGTCGGCACCACCATCGCGTGCGTGACCGACTCCGCCCGGACGAGGTCGACCCAGGCCCGGGGCTCGAAGCTCTCGAGCTGGACGACCCGACGTCCCGAGTAGGTCGACGAGCAGGACGCCGACACCCCGGCGATATGATACGGCGGGACGCTGACGATCGCGACCTCGTCCTCGGCGGAACCGGCGAACTCGACCGTGGAGATGACGTACTCGGTCAGGTTGCGGTGGCGCAGCACAGCGGCCTTGGGCTCGCCGGTGGTGCCGCTGGTGAACAGCAGCACGGCGATGTCCTCGGGGTCGCCGCCCCAGCCGTCGGCCTCCTTGGCCTCGGTGTCCGCGGCGATGGCGAGCAGCTCGTCCCGGGTGACCAGGTGGATGCCGTCGATGTCGCCCAGCCGCTCGGCGACGCCGGCCCCGACGACGACGGTGGCCGGCGCGGTCCGGGTGACGATCGCGCGCAGCTGCTCGTCGGCGAGCCGGTAGTTGATCGGCACGAACGGTTTGCCCGCGATCGCCGACCCGAACAGGGTCAGCGGGACGGCGGGCGAGTTCAGGTCGATCAGCCCGACCCGGTCTCCAGGCAGGGTCTGCAGCGCGGCACCGACCCGGCGCGCCTGGTGCGCGAGTTCGGCGAAGCTCAGCCCGCCGACGCGCGGACCGAGCGCGACCCGGTCGGCCAGGCCGTCCGCGGCCATCTCCAACAGCATCCCGAGGTGCATGTGCTTGTCGCCCGTCAGTCCGAGGAGGGGAGAGGCTTGGCGTCCTTCAGCGGGAGCGGGACGTCGCCGATCGACAGCGATCCGGCGCCGGCCTTGGTGCACAGCAGCTCGAGCCCGGACTCGGGGTCGGCGAACCGCTTGCCCAGCGGGGTGCCGGCGCTGAACGCCGGGTCGAGGGTGAGCCCGGCGGGTGCCTCCGCGCCGACCTCGATCACCGGGTGGCCGCCGCAGCGCAGGTCGACGGCGGCCGCCGGCGGCTTGACGACGATCACCTCGGTGTCGCACACCGTGGACTTGTAACGCGTACCCGGCTTGACCAGGGTGCTCACCCGTGTGACCTCCTCGTTCGGGCATCCCACCGCACATCCGCGCGGGGGGGCCATTCTCCTCGCACCAGACTCTCAGAATCGCCGCCGAGATGCCGTGCCACCAGCCGATTGCCGGGCACGACGCCGCCGAGAGTCACCAGGCGTGAGGACGGCGGCCCCCGACGGTGACGGTGGCGGGGGCCGCCTGCGAGAAGCCGGCGTCAGGGCCGGGGGAGGTGGCGTCCCGAGGGGACGGACGTGGCGTCGGCCCGGGCGCTGTCGCGGTCGGCGCCGGCGGGCTGGGAGTCGTGGGGGCCGCTCTGGGGGCACAGGTGCGCGCGTTCGAGCACCGTGGCGACGAGGTCGACGATCTCCGCGAGCGGGCGGTCCGGCTCGGCCGCCACCATCGCCTCGGGCAGTCGCTCCAGCAGGGTGAAGAACGCGATGCTGGCGACCCGCGGATCAAGCGGATGCGACCAGCGCGCCGGGCCCAGCAGGGCGGTGTAGCCGGTGTGCAGCCGTTCGCCGACGAGCCGGCGGGCCGCGTCGAGACGTGGGTGGCACGGCCGCCGGTCGAGCCAGGCCCGGGTGACGCCCAGGTACCGCAGGTGGAACGCGACGGCGTCACCGAGCCAGCTCCGTAGCTGGGCGGAGTCGCTCCCGAGAGCCGGGCCGATCCGCCGCAGCCGGCCGTCGAGCTCGGTGATCGTCTCGATCGCCTCGTCGCTCAGCGCCACCAGCAGGTCGAGTTTCTCGTCGAAATACTTGTAGAACGTGCCGCGCGCGTAACCCGCCTCGGTGACGATGTCGTCGACCGAGCATTGGTGGTAGCCCTTTTCGGTGAAACATCTGATCCCGGCGTCGAGAAGCCGCCGAACGGTCACCGTGGCGCGGCTGCTGAGTTGCCGCAGACGGCCGTCCGGCGGCAAGGCCGGCAACGGCCCGGTCGCCGGTGCCGGTACGGACCAGAGGCGTTCTCCGGTGCTCGGCGGGCGCGGGGTGGGGATCTCCCGGCTCAGCTGGGCGAAAACACTCACGGGGGTGTGCGGGAAAAGAATGAGCTGGACCAGCACGGCGAGGTTGTCGGTCAGGTAGTCGGTACCCATCGCCGTGCCGCGGGCGGCCGGCCCGGTGCCGGGGTGTTCACGGCCGAGCGGCGCATCGGCATGGCGCGTGTAGTTACAGCTGCTCACCAGCGCGGTCAGCGCCAGCGCCGCGTCGGCGGCGGCGAGGCCGGTCACCCCCGACGAGGTGAGCCGCTGCGCGATCCGCTCCCGGTAGGCAGCCGAGAAGCGGCTGACCAGCGGTGGTATCGCGGTGCCGGGCGAACTGACGTTCGCCCACTGCACGAACATCGTCGCGTACCTGTCGTACACCCAGGCCCACTCACCGAGCCACCAGTGCAGATTGTCGAAGCCGAGCTCGCCGGGTTCCAGCGGGCCGATGCGGCGAACCACCCGCATGAGCGCGCCGCCGCATTCCTCGAGCAGCTCGACGAAGATCTGCTCCTTGCTCTCGAAATACTGGTACAACGTGGCCCGGGACACCTCGGCGGCCTTCGCGATGTCGTCCACCGACGTGCCGTGGAAGCCCTGGGATTCGAATAGCGCCAGCGCCGTGTCGACGATGCGCGTGCGGGTGCGTGAACCGCGTGCCCCCACCACCGGACTGGTGGGGCCGTAGCTCGCCCGTCGCAGGATCTCGTTCTCGGACATCCATGTCAGAGTATGCGAACGGATCGCGATGCTTTCCGTTCTGCGGCGCGGAACGCCGTCGCCCGCCGAAAGGTGGAATTCAGTCGGCTGGTCGGCTCCCGGCTGTCTCACCGCTCCTGGTGGACGGCGGGTCGTCGCGGAGCCTGGCGCGGCTCGCCCGGCCATCGCTACGATTTCGGCCGGCTCCGCGGCCTGCGCGCCGGCGCGCCTGCGGACTCTGCGGGCCTGCGGATGCACGGGCGCACATGGACGAGGGGGAGGCACGTGGGCGAGGCGCTGGACACGGTGCGGCGGATGCTGACCGCCTTCGACGAGGCGGACGACGTCACGCTGCGGTCACTGCTCGCCGCCGACGTCGTCATGGAGGCGCCCGGCCCGGTCCGGCTGAGCGGGCGGGACGCGGTCGCCGACTACAGCGCCCGGTTCCTCTCCGCCTTCGCCGACCTGACGGTGCAGACCCACGTCCTGGCCGAGCAGGGCGAGATGGTCGTCGAGGAGTACACGCTCGTCGCCACGCACGCCGCGACGTTCACCACACCCGCGGGTGAGGCGCTGCCGCCCACCGGGCGGCGGGTCTCGGTGCGCATCGCCGAGGTCTACCGGGTGCAGGACGGCCACATCACGGAGAACCGCTTCTACTTCGACGCGGCCCATCTGTACCACCAGCTCACCTCTGCGCCAGCTCACCCCGCTGTCAGCTCACCCTCTGCCCGCTCATCCACCGCCCGCTGAGCCGTGACGAAGTAGCCGGCGACGGGCATCTCCGCCGGGATCGGCCGGCGCAGCTCGATCGCCACGGTGGTGGAGTCGATCTCCCGGCCGCGCCAGCCGTGGTCACCCAGCCAGGCGGGGGAGGCCCCCTCCAGGCCGCCCTTCCACAGGTCGGCGAACTCCCCCAGCGGGGGGACGTTCCGGGCCTCCTCGACCATCTCCTCGGCCAGGCCCTTCGCGTCCTCCAGCGCGAGCCGGCTGCCCGGAGCCGAAAGACGGGTGACGTCGGTGAGCAGGCGTTCGGCCTCCTCCGCGGACAGGTAGACGACGATGCCTTCGGCCAGCCAGGCGGTGGGCTCGGCCGGGCGGAAGCCGGCATCGAGGATCTCATCGGCCCAGTCCTCGGTCAGGTCGGCCGACACGGCGTGACGTTCGCACCGCGGCCCGGTCCCACCCGCGGCCAGGACCCGCTCCTTGAAGGCCAGCATGTCCGGCCGGTCGACCTCGAACAGGCGCGTCCCGGCCGGCCAGGGGAGGCGGAAGGCGCGGCTGTCGAGACCGGCCGCGAGCAGCACCATCTGCCGGACGCCCGCCTCCGCGGCGGCGAGCAGCTCGTCGTCGAAGAACCTGGTTCGCACGACCAGATAGGCGTTCATCATCTCGGCGAGTGCGCCCAGCCGGCCGCCGGCGTCGGGTGGGATCAGCGGCAGCGCGTCGCCCGCCGCGGCCACGAACGCCGGTGCCAGCCAGTCGTCGAACAGCCGGTCCGGACGCTCGCTCTCCCCGGCCCGGATCCACGCCGTGGCCAGAGCCGTCCGTCCCACGCCATGCGGAACCTCGTTCATGTATCGAACGTAGTTCAGTCCTTCCGCAGGGTGCTGACGATCGGCCCATTGTGGTATAGGTGTGGCCTTCGTCCCGACTGGCCCGGCCCGGCGGTCGTGCCGGCGGTCGTGCCGGCGTCAGCACCGGCGTCAGTGGCGCCATGGACGCCGGCCCGCACCCGCTCCGGCGGCCCGGGTCAGAGCGGGCGCGGTGGCCATCCGGCCCGCCCGCCGCGTCCGGACGGCGGGTCCCGCGCCGGCCGCATGCACCGGCGGATCGCGGCGACAGGCCCTGCCTGCCCCGGTCTGGCCGGGCCTACGGTGGCCCAGGTACCGAGGGATCACCCCGGTACCGGACCAGAGCCGTCTCGGCGACGCCGTCCGGCGCCCCGGCGGCGACCTACGACCACGGAGGCCGTCATGACGCGGACCGACGCTCCTGCTCCGGCGACCATCGGCGCTCCGCTGGGCTCCGGTGCTGCGCAGCGCACCAGCGACCGGGGGAGCATCCCCCGGTCGGGCATCCCGCGTGACCACGCCGGCTTCGGCGTCCTGACCTTCGACATCTGCGTGCGGCTCGTCGCCGGCGAGCGGATTGGCCGGGTCGCGTTCGTCGCGGACGGCGAGATCCTGGTGCTCCCCGTGAACTACATCGTGGACGGCAACACCGTCGCGTTCCGGTCCCGGGTGGGCTCGAAGCTGTCCGCCGCCACCAACCACAGTGTCGTCGCCTTCGAGGTGGACGGCTACGACGCCACCGTCGGTGTCGGCTGGAGCGTGCTGATCAACGGGTGCGCGGAGGCCGTCCGGGAGGACGCGGAGATCGCCCGGCTCGAGGCCAGCGGGCTGGCTCCCTGGTCGGTGAACCTGGAGCGGCCGAGCTGGGTCCGCATCCACTGGGACTCGGTCTCCGGGCGGACCACCATGCGTCCGCCGACCGCCGACGAGTGCTGAGCCGCCCGCCGAGCCGCGCTCTCGGGCGGCCGCCGAACCGGCCCCTGGGCCGTCCGTCGAGCCGGCCGCCGACCCGGCGGCGGGGACGCCGGGCCCGCCGGTGCCCCCGCGCGGCCGGCGCCCCCGCCCAGGCTGTCAGCCGCCCGCGCGCCGTCAGTCCCGCCGTCAGCCCGTGACGCTGCCGTTCGGGGACTGGCCGATGCGGCGGCAGGTGGAGATGTCCTGCTGGTAGCCGAGGTCGAACGCCTGCGCCCGCTGCATCGGCGTGCCGTGGGCGTCGGGCGCGGACGCCTCCTGGTCGAACCAGCCGCCGCGGGTGTCGCCCAGGCTGAAGAAGAGCATCGAGCCGTTCACCGCCTCGGTCGAGGTGAGCCGGCCCGCGTCGACCGCGAAGCGGGCCTGCCCACCGGCCAGGCAGTCCGCCTGGTTCTCCTCGGCCCGGGACACCGCGCCGAGGGTCCCGCCGATCCGGTCGCCGCGGTGGCCCAGCTCGTGCATGATCACAAATGCCGGATAGGACGGGCCGCCGGTCTGGTCGAGCTGGGCCATGAAGTCGGTGCTGTACGCGACCGTGTCGTCGGTCGTGCAGTAGAGGGCGTTGTCGGCGAACACCTTCGGGTCGGTGACGCCGTCCGCGCACGCGATCTTGGGAATCTCGCCGTTGCGGTAGGGGACGTAGTGCGGCTGGGTCCACGCGGCGCCCAGATGGGCGCGCCAGTAGCCGTTCACCGACCCCGGGCACTCGGCGGGCTCCGAGATCAGCGTGTCGACATCTGCCAGGGTCCCGATCTTCCCTCCGCAGGACGGGGTCTGTGCCCAGGCCGCCGAGGCACCCGTCGGAGGGATGCCCAACCAGCCCGCAAGCAGAAAGAGCGAAAGGGCGAATACGGCCGCAACGGCCTTTCTGGCGCGCACGACGGCCACCGTAGAGGTCATTTCGGCCATCCGGGGCGGGCCGGTCGACTCCGTGGCACACCCGTCGTCGCCGGGATGGCCGCAATGGGTGTGCCCGTATTTCCCGGATTACCGGTTCAGCCTGGACAACGCCGTGCGGGTGACCTTCGCCATGCGGTCCGCGGCATTGTGTGACGGTCGTCCCGTACCCGCTCCGGGAGGCACCGACGGGTCATCCGAAATCCGCTTCGGGCCGGGGCCGCAGCCCGGCCCGAAGCGGATTTCGTCCGACTCGGTCCTACGTCCGGCAGGTCGCTCCGGCGCATGTGGCGAGCGCGTCCAGGCGGCTGTCGAGGCGTGCGACGAGCTCGGCGTTCGCCGCCCGTCCCGCCGGGGTCGCCAGCAGGTTCGTGAGCTCGTACGGATCGTTGGACAGGTCGTAGAGCTCGCGCTCGTGGACCACGGTCCGGTCCGTGTCGTACCAGCGCACGTACGTGTACCGGTCGGTGCGCAGCCCGCTCCAGGCTGGGATGTCCAGGTAGTGGGCGACCGGGTCGGTGGCGGCCGCCACGATCGGCTGGCCGGGCACCTGCTCGGCGGCGATGCCGTCGTCACCCTGGCCGCCCGGGCCGGCGTACTGGCCCAGCAGGTCCGAGCGCCACTGCGCCGGGTCCTGCCCGCGCAGCAGCGGCGCGAGTGACATGCCGTCGACGTCCGCCGGGACGGGCACCCCGGCCAGCTCCAGGAACGTCGGCGCGATGTCGATCGCGGCGACCATGTGGTCGTCGGTTCCCCTGGTCACCCCAGGCCCGGCGACGACCAGCGGGACCCGCAGCGACTCCTCGTACGGCGCCATCTTGTGAATCAGCCGGTGCGCGCCGAGGTTGTAGCCGTTGTCCGAGGTGAAGACCAGGTAGGTGTGGTCGAGCTCGCCGGTGTCGCGCAACGTCGTGACGATGTCGCCGACCATGTCGTCGAGCGCGAGGAGCGATCCCATCCTGTTCCGGTAGTCGTTGTCGTTGATCAGGTTCACCTGGGCGCTGCGGACCCCGGCGCTCGTCCGCAGCCACGCGGGCTTGTCGCTGACGTCCGGCTCCTGGTAGTTGGGCGAGCGTGGCGCGAGATCGTCCGTGAACGGATTGTTGCTGTCGCGCGGCGCTGGCGGCAGCGGCAGGTGCGGGGCGGTCGAGGCGGCGTAGAGCATGAACGGCTCGTCCTTCGCCGCCGCCCGCTCGAGGAAGTCCACCGACTTCGCGGCGACGACGTCGGTGGAGTAGTTCGCGGGATCGGACGGGCCGCCGTAGTGCACGATCGTCCCGTTCTCGTTCAGCGCGTAGTTGTAGCCGGTGTAGAAGAAGTTGTCGACGCTGCCGTACCACTCCGTCCAGCCCGGAGGAACGTGGTCGGGCACGTCCTCGATGCCGTTCATGTACTTGCCGACGAGCGCGGTGTTGTAGCCGCTGTCCTGCAGGTACTTCGCGAAGGTGCGCTCCTCGTTGCCGTTCGCCGCGAACGTCGCCCAGCCGCCCTCGTCGCCGCTGTTGGTGAGCACCCCGGTGTTGTGCCCGTACTTTCCGGTGAGCAGCGACCCGCGGGCCGGGCAGCAGATCGGGGTGGGCGCGAAGCTCTCGGTGAAGGTCAGGCCGGCGTCGCGGATGAGCGCTGCCGTCCTCGGCATCGCCTCCCAGTAGGGCGAGGTGGTCGCGTCGAGGTCGTCGGCGGGGATGAAGACGAAGTTGGGCCGCTGCGTGTCGGCTGCCAGCGGCGTGGCTGCCAGCGGCGTGGCCGACAGCCCGGGCGGCGTCGATGGCTCCGGGCCGCCCGCGGCGGCGAACACCGCCGCGCCGAGGACCGCGACCAGGAGGCTGGCCGTCCCGATCCGGGCGCGTGTTCCGAGCGGCCGATGTCGTCCGGGCACAGAGCACTCCCTTTTCCGTGGTTGCCTCCGGCCGGGATTCGTGTGCACCGGCCGTGGCCGCGCCGGCGGGCGGCGGCCGGCCCATCCTGGCCGGCGCGGATTCGAGAAAGACGAACGGAACATGTGCCCGGGATGTGAGCGCGCACGGCGTGCCCGCAACAGTTCCACGAACCGGTGAACCCGTGGACCCGTTTGGCCCGCGAATCCGCCAACTAGTTCTGTCGAGAAATTCGTGAGTCGATGCGCTCAACCCGGTACACGGCGTTCAGGCGTGTGGGTCCGGCCCGCGGTGGTCCGTGGCGTACGCGTCGACGTACTCCTGGCCCGAGTGGTCGGCCAGCACCCGCATGAGCTCGTCCGTCGCGGATCTGATCACCATCCGCTCGGTCGGCGCGGGGCAGCCCGGCGGGCCGTCGGCGAGCACGCGGCGGTACCGGGAGAAGTCCAGGGGGCGGCCGACGATGATCTGGACCCGCCCGCGCCGCCAGCAGCGCCGGCCGCGTGGGCTCACCGCCTCGGTTCCCTTCAACACGACCGGGACGACCGGTGCCCCGGTGGCGAGCGCGACCCGGGCCACCCCCGTCCGGCCCCGGTAGAGCCGGCCGTCCGGCGATCTCGTGCCCTCCGGGTAGATTCCCCACGCGCCGCCGGCCTCGAGGACCCGGACAGCGGCCGTGAAGAACCAGCGGACCAGCCGCCCCCGCACCCCCCGCCCGGTGAAGTACTCCTGCTTCGTCAGGAACGTGATCCGCCGGGGGACGAGGCGGACCAGGAAGAACGAGTCGGCCACGGCCAGGTGGTTGCCGGCCAGGATGACCGGCCCATGCCGCGGGATGTGCTCCGCGCCGGTGACGGCCGGACGTCCCAGCAGGCCGAGCAGCGGCCCCACCACCAGCACCTTGATCAGCCAGTACGCCATGCGCCCGCGCCCTCCTGGTCCATCCGGCCGGCGGGCGGCGTCCCGCCGAGTAGACACTGTCTACTTCGGGGATGGTAGACACTGCCTACGTGGCGGGTGAAGGGGCGCTGCGGCGCCGGCTGGTCGAGGTGGGCACGGCGATGCTCGACGAGGGTGGGCTGGCCGCCGTCAGCCTGCGGGCGATCGCGCGGCAGGCGGGTGTCTCGCACGGCGCGCCCCGGCGGCACTTCCCCACCCACGCGGCGCTGCTTGCGGCGATCGCGGCCGAGGGGCTGGCCGATCTCGCCTCCCGTCTGGCCGGGGTCCGGGCGGCCGGCGAGGCGGCCGGAGCCTCCCCGCACGAGTGCGTCGTCGACGCCGGGTCCGCGTACGTCCGCTTCGCTCGCGAGCGGCCCGCCATGTTCGAGCTGATGTTCCGGCACGACATCCTGGTCGGGTCGGGGGAGAACCTCCGTGAGCGGAGCCTGCCGCTGTTCGACGCCTGGACCGATCTCGTCCGGGCCGCGCTGCCCGCGCTGCCCGCGCCGCCCGCCGGAGCGGGCGCGGGCGCGCCGGAGCAGGTGCGCAGGCGGGCACTGCTGGCGTGGACGCACCTGCACGGCATCGCCGTGCTCGCGGCCAACGAGAGCCTGGGGCTGGTCACCGCATCACCCGATCCCACCGAGCTGGTCGTCGAGGCGATCGGTGTCCACCTGTGCCCGGACGCGGGGCCGCACTGATCCGCCTGCTGCCGGCGTCGACACTGTGAGCGAGGATGGCCGGATTCCCGACATGCCACGGGCGACCGCCGAAGCCCGGATCGCCGAAGCCCCGGAGTGACCAGCCGTGTCCCGACCCGCCGCAGTGCCGTTCCAGCTCGCCGTGCTCGAGGCCGTCCTCGAACGGATCACCTATGCCAACGAGGAGACCGGCTACACGGTCGCCCGGGTCGACACGGGCCGCGGCGCGGACCTGCTGACGGTCGTCGGCGCGCTGCTCGGCGCCCAGCCCGGCGAGTCGCTGCGGATGCGCGGGCGGTGGGGCTCGCATCCTCAGTACGGCCGCCAGTTCCAGGTCGAGGACTACACCACCGTCCTGCCGGCCACCGTCCAGGGCATCCAGCGGTACCTCGGATCAGGCCTGGTCAAGGGGATCGGGCCCCGGTTCGCCGAGCGCATCGTCGAGCACTTCGGCGTCGACGCGCTGGACGTCATCGAGACCGAGCCGGCGCGGCTCATCGAGGTGCCGGGCCTCGGCCCCAAGCGGACGAAGGCGATCRCCGCGGCCTGGGAGGAACAGAAGGCCATCAAGGAGGTCATGGTCTTCCTGCAGGGCGTGGGCGTCTCGACCTCGCTGGCGATCAAGATCTACAAGCAGTACGGGGACGCCTCGATCGGGGTGGTGCGCACCGAGCCCTACCGGCTGGCCGCCGACGTGTGGGGCATCGGGTTCCGCACCGCGGACACCATCGCGCAGGCGGTTGGCATCCCACACGACAGCCCGCAGCGCATCAAGGCCGGCCTCGCGTTCACCCTCTCCGAGGCCACCGACAGCGGCCACTGCTTCCTGCCCGAGACCCGGCTGATCGCCGACGCCGTGCGCATTCTCGGCGTCGACACCGGCGCGGTGATCGAGGGGCTCGGCGAGCTGATCACCGAGGAGGGGGTGGTGCGCGAGGAGGTCCCCGGCGAGGATCCGGAGCAGCCGGTCGCCGCGGTGTACCTCGTCCCGTTCCACCGCGCCGAGATCTCCGTCGCGGGGCAGCTGCTGCGCCTGCTGCGGGCCGACGAGGACCGCCTTTCCGTGTTCGCCGCCGTCGACTGGGAGCGGGCGCTCGGCTGGCTGCACACCCGTACCGGGGTCGAGCTGGCGGCGGCGCAGCGGGAGGCGGTCACCCTCGCTCTCACCTCCCGGGTGGCGGTGCTGACCGGCGGGCCCGGCTGCGGGAAGAGCTTCACGGTGCGCTCGGTCGTCGAGCTGGCCCGCGCCCGGCGGGCGAAGGTCGTCCTCACCGCCCCGACCGGACGGGCCGCCAAGCGGCTCGCCGAGCTGACCGGCCACGAGGCGTCGACGGTGCACCGGCTGCTCGAGCTGCGTCCCGGCGGCGACGCCGCCTACGACCGGGACCGCCCGCTCGACGCCGACCTCGTCGTGGTGGACGAGGCGTCCATGGTCGACCTGCTGCTGATGAACAAGCTGGTCAAGGCCGTCCCGCCGGGCGGGCACCTGCTGCTGGTCGGCGACGTCGACCAGCTTCCCTCCGTCGGCGCCGGGCAGGTGCTGCGTGATCTGCTCACCACCGGCACGCCGATCCCGCACGTGCGGCTGACCCAGGTGTTTCGCCAGGCCAGCGAGTCGGGCGTGGTGACCAACGCGCACCGCATCAACCGCGGGGACCATCCGCTGGTGCGCGGCCTGGACGACTTCTTCCTCTTCGTCGCAGAGGAGGCCGAGGATGCCGCCCGGATCACCGCGGAGGTGGTGGCGCGGCGGATCCCGGCCAAGTTCGGCCTCGACCCGCGGCGCGACATCCAGGTGCTCGCGCCGATGCACCGCGGCCCGGCCGGCGCCGGGGCGCTCAACATCGCGCTGCAGGAGGCACTCACGCCGAGCCTRCCGGACCGCCCCGAGCGCCGCTTCGGCGGCCGGGTGTTCCGGGTCGGCGACAAGGTCACCCAGGTGCGCAACAACTACGACAAGGGCGCGAACGGGGTGTTCAACGGGACGCTCGGGGTGGTCACCGCGCTCGACAACGACAGCCAGACCCTGACCGTCCGCACCGACGAGGACGAGGACGTCGACTACGAGTTCACCGAGCTCGACGAGCTGACCCACGCCTACGCGGTGACGATCCACCGTTCGCAGGGCAGCGAGTACCCGGCCGTGGTCATCCCGCTGACGACCAGCGCATGGATGATGCTGCAGCGCAACCTGCTGTACACCGCGGTGACGCGGGCGAAGAAGCTGGTGGTCCTGGTCGGCTCGCGCCGGGCCATCGGGCAGGCGGTCCGCTCGGCCGGCCACGGGCAGCGCCACACCGCGCTCGCGCACCGCCTGCAGTCCGCCGGGCGCTCCGGATAATTTTCCGCGGCTCGCGGCTCGCGGCTCGCGGTCGAAGCGCGCGATTCGCCGTCCGCTGGATGTTCCGGGTATTTCGGCCCGGTCTCGGTGTCTCTGCGGTGTCCGTCCGGCACGGGCTGCTACAGTTTTCGCCAGGTCCTGAGCGCCAGCGTCAAGCCCCGGCTTGCTGGCCGGCAACCCTCCTCCGCGGTGGGGTGCCCCGGGTGTGACCAGGCCCGCGGCGAACCCGCCGTCGGCAAGTGCGGACCCCCTCTGGGTCCACCGGGGCCCAAGGAGGCTTCGTCGTGTCCTTTTCGTATGCCACCACGTCTCCCGACGTTGATCGGGAAGGGCCCGCCGTCGGCGCGCTGCTCGACGTGGTGGGGGCCGGCATCCCCGTTCCGCTCGCCGACGGACGCGAGGTCCCGTACGCCAATCTCGACCAGGCCGCCAGCGCCCCCTGCCTGCGCGGGGTCGCCGAGCACGTCGAGCGCGTCCTGCCGTACCCGGCGAGCGTGCACCGCGGAACCGGCTACTCCTCCGCGGTCTGCACCGCGCTCTACGAGGGGGCCCGCGACGCCGTGCGCACGTTCGTCGGCGGCCGCCCGGACGACGTCGTGATCTTCACCCGGAACACCACCGACTCGGTGAACCTGCTCGCCCGCTGCCTCCCGCCGCAGCCGCCCGACCCGGCGCGGACGTCCGACCCGGGCCACGCCGTGCCCGGCGGGGTCGTCGTGTTCGACCTGGAGCATCACGCGAACCTTCTCCCGTGGCGGTCCCGGCCGGGCTGCCGGTGGGTGCCCGCCGCGCCCACCCGCGCCGACACGCTGCGCGCGCTCGCCACCGCCCTGGACACGGCACCGACCTCGCTCGTCGCGGTGACCGGCGCGTCCAACGTCACCGGCGAGGTGCCGCCGCTCGCCGAGATCGTCCGGCTGGCGCGCGCGGCCGGCGCGCGGGTCTTCGTGGACGGCGCCCAGCTCGTCCCGCACCGTCGGGTCGACATGGCCGCGCTCGGCATCGACTACCTCGCGTTCTCCGGGCACAAGCTGTACGCGCCGTTCGGCGCCGGCGTGCTCGTCGGACGTCCGGACTGGCTGGCGGCGGCCCCGCCCTATCTCGCCGGCGGGGGCGCCGTGCGTGAGGTGACCAGCTCCGCCGTGGCCTGGGCGGACGGCCCGGCCCGGCACGAGGCCGGCAGCCCCAACCTCCTCGGCGCGACGGCGATCGCGGCCGCCTGCCGGCTGCTGGGCGCGCTCGACGCCCGCGACCTGCACCAGCACGAGGACCTGCTGCGCCGCCGCCTGGTGGACGGGCTGCGCGCGATCGAGGGGGTCACCGTCCACTCCCTGTGGGCCGACGGCGACGACCCCACCGAATCCGAAGCGGCCACGAGGCCCATCGGGGTCGTCACCTTCTCGGTCGCCGGGCGTGATCCCGGCTTCGTCGCCGCCGTCCTCTCCGCCGAACACGGCGTCGGGGTACGCGCTGGACGCTTCTGCGCGCATCCGCTGCTGGCCCGACTCGGGGCCGACAGCGGCGCGATTCGCGCGAGTGTCGGTGTCAGCTCGACGAGCGCCGACGTCGACAGGCTGCTGGCCGGGCTGGCCGAGCTCGTCGGAGATGGCCCGCGCCAGCGGTACCACGAGCTGAGCGAGGGCGGTTGGGCTCCGGCGTCGGACGATCGCACACTGCCGCCCTGGGTCGCCGCGTACCTGGCGACCGATCGCGTCCCCGGCCGTGTGTCCGCACCGGGCTACGGGCCCGACAGCGCCGGACTGCCGGCGTACTCCACCCCCTGCGGAACCTGAGAACCCCTCCGGAACCTGAGCCGGCCCGAATCCGGCCGGGCCCGAACCTGAGCCGGCGTGGACGTGGCGCTCCACGCCGGTACCGTGCGGCGCACGGCGCGTTCGGGAGATTCGTTCCCGACCCCCGCGCGTATGGTGGACGTGCGCGGAACGTAGCGGAGTGCGCGGGGTAAGTCGGACGCAGGTCCGACGCGAGTAGCGCGAGGGCGGTCAGATGTCGACGGGGGGCCTCGAAACGCAGCCCAGCGCGACCACGTACGAACTCGAGGATCTGGTGGTCCGTGCCTGGGAGGGGCGAATCCGGGTACCGCACTTCCAGCGCGACTTCCGGTGGAACAGCCAGGATGTGCTCCGGCTGTTCGACAGCATAATCCGGGGATATCCGATCGGTAGCCTCCTGCTGTGGGTCCGCGCCTCGGAGCAGGCCACCGTGACGCTGGGGGCGCTCGTCATCGACGCGCCATCGGGAGACAACACTCTGTGGGTCGTCGACGGGCAGCAGCGGATCACGAGCCTMGCGAACGCCCTGCATCCCGAAGGCAGCCGGCGAGCGCCCTTCACTGTCTCCTACGACCTTCGGAATAACCTCTTCGTGAGTCGGCCGAAACAGGCGGAGATCTATCACATACCGCTCCCTGTGCTGTTCGACCTGGACCGTCTGATCGACTGGTTCTCCGAGGTGGGGGAGAGCGCCAAGGAGTACTTCCCGGAAGCACGTCGGGTCGCGAAGCTGCTTCGTCAGTACAAGGTTCCCACCTACCTGGTACGGCAGGACGACGAGGCGGTGCTCACCAGCATCTTTGACCGTATGAATAACTACGGGAAGCGGTTGAGTCGCGCGGAGATCTTCTCCGCCCTCTTCGCTGGGCCGGAGAAGAGTGCGGCCGACGACCTCACCATTCCCCGCATCGCGGAGGAGATCGCGGACCGAACCGGCTTCGGTCTCATCGATTCCAACACGGTGCTGCACGCCATCCTGGCCCGCCGTGGTTCGGATCCGACGCGTGACATCCGCTCCGAATTCGACGACTCCGGCCGGAGGAGMTCACCGGAGTTCCCCGGAGAGAGCCGTGATAGTGCCTATGTCCAGGGCAAGGAGGCACTGGTACGGGCGGTCATCTTCCTTCAAACGGAGGCCGGAGTTCCGCATATCTCGCTGCTGACGTACAAGGCTCTTCTCGTGGTTCTTGCCCGGTTCTTTGCTCATTTTCCAGAGCCGGCAAGCCGGAACCTGAAGCTTCTGCGTCGTTTCTACTGGCGAGTATCCATTGATGGTCCCGTGGTCTTCAAGGGAAGCTTCACCCAGATGAGCCGGATGCTCAGCGCCCAGGTCGTTCCGGGTGATGAGACGACCTCTGCCCAGGGGCTTGTACGGGCGATGGGTGAGTCGACTCGAACGATACCCGGCGCCGACCGGTTTCGGACCAACGAGGCAGTCGGAAAGATCATACTGTGCTCCTGGTGGGCGCTCCGGCCCCGTTCACCTGTGTCGGGCGAGGTGTATGACGCGAGTGAGCTGGCGGAGCTGCTCGCGGAGCAGTCGACCGCGGCGCTCGCGGTACACCGGATCTTCTCCCGCAGGGTGAACATGCTGGAGCAGCTCTGGGCCGCCAATCGAATATTCGTGCCGAGCCTGACCGACTCGTCCGACACGTTTCTCGAGTTCTTCGTGACTCGTCCACCCACATTGACTGAGGCCCAGTGGGGAGCGGTGCTCACCTCCTACTGTCTGGACCCGCACTCGCTGGGTCTCCTGAACGCCGGGAACCGCTCGGAGTTCCTTCAGGTCAGGCAAGAGGTCATCCGGGAAAATCTGCGGTCCTTCGTACTGCGGATGACGGAGTGGGACTACGAGGACACCCCGCCCCTCGCCTCACTCGACTTCGACCTCCCCGACTCGGACTACGTGGACGGTTAGAAATGGTGCCGGCCAGGTCGACGTACGCCGTCCTTCTCCACGGCTCCCGGGTGGGAACGCTTCGCCAGCGTGGTGACCACACGCAGTTCTCTTTTGTCCAGGAATACCTGGAGACGCCGAACCGCCCGGTTCTTGGGCTCCGTTTCGAAGAGAACCTCGGTGCGCCGTACTCCGCCGCGCTCCGCCTGCCGCGGTGGTTCTCGAACCTCCTCCCGGAAGGACCGCTGCGGGCGTGGATCGCCGCTGACCGTGGAGTTTCTCCCGACCGGGAAATGGAACTACTGGCTCAGGTGGGGCACGATCTTCCCGGGGCGGTCCAGGTCGTCCAGGTCGAGTCCGACGACGAGACCTGGGAACCGACTGGACGGAAGCGGGAACAGCCCACCCCGGCAAGATCGGCGCCCGAGTCGCCGTGGCGGTTCTCGCTCGCGGGCGTGGCACTGAAGTTCTCGATGTTGGAGCGGGGCGACCGTCTCACGGTTCCGGCCCGCGGCGAGAACGGCGACTGGCTGGTGAAGTTTCCCGACTATCGGTTCCCGGACGTCCCGCGTAACGAGTACGCGATGATGTCGATTGCCCGTGACGCGGGCCTCGACGTTCCCGATGTGCGGTTGGTCCACCGCGACGACCTCGAGGGACTGCCCGCCCGGATGTGGCCGAACGACGAACAGTGGGCCTACGCGATCAGGCGGTTCGACCGGCATCAGGACGCGGACCGGACGCCCGTGCATATCGAGGACCTCGCCCAGGTGCGCGACAAGTACCCGGACGCCAAGTACGAGGGAGACTTCGAGACCATCGCGGCGCTGGTATACCGAGGTCGTGATGTGCGTGCGCTCCGCGAGATGGTCCGCCGGCTGGCCTTTTCCATCCTTGTCGGAAACGGTGACGCGCATCTGAAGAACTGGTCGCTGATCTATCCGGACCAGAGAATTCCCACCCTGGCCCCGGTGTACGACATCGTCTCCACCGTGGCCTACCGGTCCCATGGCGGTCATGTCGAGGATCTCGGCCTGCGCTTCGACGGAAGCAAGCGTTTCGAGGCGGTGCGACTGTCTTCCTTCGGCAGGCTCGGAGACAGGCTTGCCACCCGTTTCGGGGCGATCGACGCGGATCTGGTGGAGACCGCGGCCACGGTGTGCGACGACGTGATGCGGCACTGGGCGGCACACCGCGAGATCCTCGCCGGCAACACGCGCCTCGCAGCCGAGATCGATGGCTGGATCAGGGCGGCGCAGGCGCGGATACGCCCGTCGCGGTGAGCACTCGCGGATGTCCGCCGTCCGGGCCCGGTTGCCCGCGTACGCTTCGCACAGGGCACTGTCGCGCTGGGAGGTAGCGGCCTTGACGACGATCGCCGGAACCGCGGCGGGTGGTGGTGTCACGCCGGCACGGGCCGCCGGACCGGCCGCGCCGCCGCTGCGCAGGCTCATCGGCGCGGTGCTGCGCCGGCTCCGCCAGGCACAGGGCCGCACACTGCGGGATGTCGCAGAGGCCGCGCAGGTCTCCATGCCCTATCTCTCGGAGGTGGAGCGCGGGCGCAAGGAGGCATCCTCCGAGGTACTGGCCGCGATCTGCCGGGCGCTAGACATAAGGCTGGTCGACCTGCTCGCCGAGGTGATGACCGAGCTGGCCCGGTACGAGCCGCTGCCGTTGCCGGCGTCGCACGCGGTGGCATCGCATGCGGTGGCGGTCCAGCAGCCCGGGGTGTCCTGTTCCGTGGCGCCCGGTGCCATGACGCTCGGCGGGCTGGCTGCCGCCGGCGTCGGTGGCGTCGCGGCGCATGTCGCACTGGGCGCCCATGTCGTCGTCGCCCGCGGTGGTCGGGCCCTCCGCCGGAGTCCGGGCCACCGCCGCCGTGCGTTCCTGGTCCGGCTCGCCGCCCGGCCGGGCCCGGGGCGTCCGCCCGCCCACCTTGGTGCGATCGGGTTCAGGCCGCCGGGCGACGGACCTTGCGGCTCGCGACGACCTCGTCCACGATCCCGTACTGCCGCGCCTGCTCGGCGGTGAGGATCGTGTCGCGTTCGACGTCCCGTCGGATCTCGTGTTCGGCCCGCCCGGTGTGCTCGGCGAGCATCCGCTCCATCAACGCGCGCAGCCGCAGCACCTCCCGGGCCTGGATCTCCAGGTCGCTCGACTGGCCCTCGCCCTGCGCCGAGGGCTGGTGGATCAGGATCCGGCTGTTCGGCAGCGCGACGCGCTTCCCCGGAGCGCCCGCGGCGAGCAGGATCGCCGCCGCGGACGCGGCCTGGCCCATGCACACCGTGGCCACCTCGGGCCGCACGAAGCAGATCGTGTCGTAGATCGCGGTGAGCGCGGTGAGTGATCCGCCGGGCGAGTTGATGTAGATCGAGATGTCCCGGTCGGGATCCTCACCCTCCAGGAAGAGGAGCTGCGCCATCACGTCGTTGGCGGAGGTGTCGTCGATCTGCGTGCCGAGGAAGATGATCCGTTCACGGAGCAGCTTCGAGTACGGGTCCATCGAGTATTCGCCGCGGGGGGTGCGCTCGACGACGTTCGGCAGCACGTACCGCGCGGACGCGGCCATCGGGGCCGGGGTCATCGGAGGGCCACCCGGCTGTCACCGCCGCCGGCTGCCCGGCTGTTCGCGTCCGGGGTGACCTGGTCGACCCGAGCGATCACCCGGTCGACCAGGCCGTAGTCCCGGGCCTCCTCGGCGGTGAACCAGCGGTCACGGTCGGAATCCGCCTCGATCCGCTCGACGGGCTGTCCGGTGTGCTCGGCGATGCGTTCCTGGATCAGCCGCTTGGTGAACAGGAGCTGCTCCGCCTGGATCGCGATGTCGGTCGCGGTCCCGCCGATCCCACCGGACGGCTGGTGCATCATCACCCGGGAATGGGGCAGTGCGAACCGCTTTCCGGGCGCCCCGGAGGAGAGCAGGAACTGACCCATCGACCCGGCGAATCCCAGCGCGACGGTCGCCACGTCGTTCGCGATGTACTGCATCGTGTCGTAGATGGCCATTCCCGCGCTGACCGACCCACCCGGCGAATTGATGTACAGGTGAATGTCCGCGGACGGATCGTCACTGGCGAGAAGGAGCAGCTTCGCGCAGATCGCGTTGGCGACGGTGTCCTCGACCACCGAGCCGAGGAAGACGATCCGGTTCTGGAGGAGCCGGTGGAACACCTGGTCCTCGAATGGGCCGGCCGCCGTCCCCGGGGCCTCGCCGTACTGGCCGGTGCCGGTGCCGGTGCCGGTGCCGGTGCCGATGTCGGTACCGGCGCGTGGGCGGTGTGGCCGGCTGTGTCGCGGCTGATACAGGGCATTCATGGTGCGCGTGACCTCCCGCCGGCCCGACGGGGTGTGGGGATCGAACGAAGTGGCCGGCCAGGCCAGCGTCGCCGAGAAACGGGCCGTCGGACGGCCGGTCTGCCCGTGGCAGATCTGCCCACGGCAGAGCGCCGGAGCGGGCGCCGGGGATCCGAGGCGCCCGTGCCCGGCGGCCGCCCGCTACCGGGCAAAGGTGCTCCGGGAGCGCTCGATCGCAGGACGCCCGATCGCCGGGACGGCCCTGCCTAGAAGGCGTCCGGATCGATGTCGAAGCGCAGCCGGGCTCGGGCGGTGTCGTCGTGCAGCGTGACCATGAAGTCCTCGGCGACGCGGACCTGCTCCTGCAGCGAGGCCAGCTTCTCCTCGGCGAGGCTGACCCAGGTCGCCAGCCGCTCCTGGAGCTCCTCGCGCCGCTCGCGGGCGAGGCCCTCCCGGTCGATCTCCTCGCGCAGGCCGAGCAGCGCCCGCATCTCCTCGAGGGTGAAACCCAGCGGCTTCATCTTCTTGATGAGAAGGAAACGATCCAGAGCGTCGTCGTCGTAGAGCGGATAGCCACCGGGGCTCTCCCCGACGGCCACGAGCAGGCCAGCTTCCTCGTAGAAGCGGACCGTCCGCAGGGAGAGCGCGACCAGGGTGGCGACCTCTCCGATCTCGTAGACGCCGCGGCGGGCTGAGGAAGAGGTGATGTTGCCTGTCGTGGACAATTCGACCCTTACGTCGGTATCACGGGCGAGGTGACGGTGGCGCGAGCGGAACCGTGTCGGCTGGGCGGATCTCGGTGCGACACTCCCGTAGGCGGGTTCGTGACCAGCATATTGCGGACGGGCGGCGGCCCGCGTACGCGGCGGCGTTCGCGGTGGTCCGCGTAGGCGTGGCTCAGCGCCGGGGCGGTTCACCGCTCCGGGTGATCGGTCCGCTCCTCCGAGCGTGATCGTTCGACGTCGCCGTGCAGGCCGACGACGAAGTCCTCGGCGACGCCGGCCTGCTCACGCAGCGTCGCCAGTTTCTCTTCGGCCAGGGCGACCCAGGTCCGCAGCCGCTCACGCAGCTCGGCCCRCCGCTCGGGGATCAGTTCCGGGTCGGCCAGCTCGTCGCGGACGGCGAGCAGCGACCGCATCTCGTCCAGGGTGAAACCGAGCGGCTTCATCTTCCGGATGACGAGGAGCCGGCTGACGGCGTCGTCGTTATAAAGACGGAATCCGCCGGGCGTCCGGCCGGCCGGTACCAGAAGCCCGGCCTCCTCGTAGTAGCGCACCGTTCGCAGCGACAATCCCACCCGCTCGGCCACCTCTCCGATCTGGAGGGTGTTGCGTCGGATCAGGCTGGGGAGGGATTCGTCCCTGCGCATCGTCGACAAAGCTACCCTTACGTCAGGGTCGGGAACCGTGGGCCGCGGCGCGAACCGGTGGCCGAACGGGGTGACTCCCGAACACGTCTGCATAGACTGTGCCATTGGTACGGAGCACTGTACGACGTCGCAGACCGGGGCGGAAATCGGCCCGACAGGCGATGTCCGCGTCCGGCGCCGGCGTCGGGGGAGGGTCTACCCGCGCTGCAGGGTCATCGCTCCTATGCGGATCGTGACGGTCCGGTGTCCGTGCGGGCGGGCCGGGTGGCTCCTGAGTAAAGGCGCGCCGGCGCCCCACCGGTCGATTGCCAGGTGATCGCCGGCTCATTGTCGGGTTAAGTCGCTTTACCGTCGGGTCATACCGGTGATTGTCGTCCTGCCGACATCGGACGCACGCTGACGATGTGGCGGGCATGACGCACTGGGATGTACACGTGGGTGTCGGCACCCGAACGCGCGACCCGAACGCGCGCGCGATCGGTCAGACTCGACATGTCGGTGCCGGGGGTCTCCACGGCGCCGTCACCGCGCGGACGGCCCGACCGGCGGCGGCCGGCGCGGCGCGCCCGCCGTCGGCGACGAGTGGAGGTAGGCGGCAGCCGTGAGCATCACCAACGAGGCGGTCGGGCGGGTTCTCGCGGCGTACCTGACCGCCCATCCCGGTGACCGCGAGCGGTTGGGACCGCTCGTCCGTGCGTCGGCGGCCCCGGCCCGGGGTTCGGCCCGGCTGACCTCGCGCCGGACGCTGCCCGGCCACGTGACCTGCTCGACGGTCGCGGTGAACGACGAAGGCCGCATTCTGCAGATCCATCACCGGGCGTCGGGCCTCTGGCTCCAGCCGGGAGGCCACATAGAGGACCGCGACGGCTCGCTGTTCGGTGCGGCGCTGCGGGAGCTGGCCGAGGAGACCGGGATCGGCCGCCGCCGCGTCAGCGCGATCAGCGAGCAGCCGGTGGACGTCGACATCCACTGGGTGTCCGCGAGTGCCGCCCGCGGCGAGCCGGAGCACCTGCACTACGACTTCCGCTTCCTGGTCGAGATCCGCGGCTCCGGGCTCGCGCCGGTCGAGACGGGCCTCGATCCCGATGATCCGGAGACGACGCGGCCGCTGTCCGCCCCTCCGCTGTCCGCCCCTCCGCTCGCCGTCCCTCCGCTCGCTGTCCCTCCGCCCGCCGTGCCCGTGGCCACAGACGGCCCCGCCGGGCGGACGGCCTCGTCCCCCGGGGTGGGCGCGTCCGGGCCCGTGCCGCCGGGGGTGGCGGGGACGAAGGTGCCGGGGCCGTCGGCGGCCCCGCCGGGTGCCCACGGAGCGGCTGGGGCAGCATGCACGCCGATGCCGGGCACGGCGCAGGGAACGGCGGCCCGAGTGCCGGCGGGGGTGATTCTGCAGGTTGAGGAGGTCGCCGGCGCCCGCTGGGCCGAGGTGTCGGCGCTCGGCGGCCGGCTGGCGCGCCGCGTGGCGGCCGCGCTGGTCGACCCGGGCGCCAGATGCCGATGATCGTTGCCGTGCGGGCCGTTCGTCCCGAACGGGTGTAAGCACCGGCACGGTCCGGCCCCGCGCTTCGCCGTTCCTCCGATCCCGGGGCACGATCTTCTCAGACCGGCGGTCGGGCCCTGCCCAGGCGGGACGAGGCCCAGGGGTGAACACTTGGACGCGCGACGTCGCGCGCATGACCCCGGACGGCGTCGCACGGTGCCGGTCGAGGCGCACGGTGCCGGTCGAAACGGGGGGAGTCGGGCGGATGGAGATTCCGCGGAGGTTGGGGCCGTTCCTGCTCACCCACCGCATCGGGGCCGGTGGCATGGGCACGGTCTACTACGGAACGCTCGACGGGCCCGCCGGCCGGCCCGCGGCGGTGAAGGTCATCCGCGCGGAGTACGCCGATGACCCTGAGTTCCGCGCGCGTTTCCGACGGGAGATCGAGGTCGTCTCCCGGGTCGCCGGCGCGTGCACCGCGCGCGTCCTGGCCGCCGACCCGGACGGCGACCCGCCCTACCTCGCCACCGAGTACCTCGCCGGCCCGAACCTGGCAGAGTACGTCCGCCAGCACGGCCCGCTCGTCGGGGAGACGCTGCGGACCCTGGCCGTCGGGCTGGCCGAGGCGCTCGTCGCGATCCACGACGCCGGTGTCGTCCATCGCGATCTGAAGCCGTCGAACGTGCTGCTCACCCGGGAAGGGCCGCGGGTGGTCGACTTCGGGATCGCCCAGGCCGCCGACACCGTGTCGCTCACCGGCGCCGGCTCCTCCGTCGGCAGCCCCGCCTACATGAGCCCGGAGCAGATCAGGGGCGGGGGCAGCGATCCGGCGATGGACGTGTTCGCCTGGGGCTGCACGGTCGCGTACGCGGCCACCGGGCGTTCGCCGTTCGGCGGCGGCCCGGCCGACGCGGTGCTGTTCCGGGTACGGCACGATCCGGCCAACCTGGACGGGGTCCCGGGCCGGCTGTACGCGCTGCTCGCCCGGTCGCTGGCGAAGAACGCCAAGGCGCGGCCGGACATCCACACGCTGTTCCGGGAGATCCTCGCCCTGTCGGACGTCGGCGCCGCGGTCAGCAGCGAGGCGCAGGACACCGACCTGACGGCGTTGGTCAACCAGGTGATCGCCGAGGGCTGGCTGTCCGTCGAGCATCTGGACCCCCGGATCCTCGACCTGGACGTGCGGGACGTGAACCCGTTGCCGATCGTCAGGGCGGCGGCCGGCGGCTACGCCGCCTACGCCCGCTCGGATGCCGGCGGGCCCCGCAATCTGGCCGGTGCCCGTGACCCAGTTGGGTCAGGCAACTCTCCTGGGCCCAACAACTCAGATCGGCCCGGCAGCCCAGTTCGGCCCAGCGGTCCAGTTCGGCCCGGCAGCCCACCTCGGCCCGGCCATCCGGCTGGAGTCGGCGGTCCGGCGGTGCCGGTTGCTCCGGGGACGTCGGCCGCGCATGTCGTGCCGTTGCCGCGAGCGGAGTCCCCGACCCTGCACCGGTCCGGACCCGTGCGCCCCGGGCCCGGTCCGGCCGGGCCCCGGCGAGGTCCGGGGCAGCCGAGCGCGCCCAATCAGCAGAGTGGGCCCAACGAGCGGAGCACGCCCAATCAGCCGAGTACGGCCGGGCGACAGGCGCCGGCCGGGCAGCAGTGGGCGGCCGGGCAGCGCGGCGCGGCCGGAAGGCGGATTCCTTCCAATTATCCCGTTTCCCCTGCCGCACCCGCTCCGGCTGCGCCGCCGGGCCCACCGGAGCCAACCGCGGCACGGGGGCCGGTCGGGGCGGGCTCGGGGGAGACCCCGCGGCGGGTTCCGGCGCACCCCGCGACTGCTGTGACGCGGTCGCGTCAGTACCAGGCGCCCGACCCGCCGGCGGCGCATGGGCCCGTCCATCCGCCGTCCTCGGCCGGCGTGCCGGCCGTCTCCCGCCGGGAACGCCGTCGGCGGGAGCGGGAGCGGGAACGGAGGGCGTCGATCCGACGGGCCGCGGCCTGGGTCTGCGACCCGCGCTGGATCGTCGTCCTCGCCGTCCTGGCGGCGCTGGTGCTGGTCGGTATCGCGATGGTCAATATTCGTTGATCCCGGTGCCCTCGCCCGGCGGACGGGCGCTGGTCACCGGGCCCCGGCTCGCCGGCCGCCGCGCCGGGTATCGCTCACCCGGGTTCCAGGAGCCCGGCGAGGCCCAGCTGGCCGGGCGTCGCTCCGCCGGCTCGGGCCGGCCGGCGTTCGCGGGCGCCGGCCGCTGGTCGGCGGGATGCGTCGGCCCGCTCCGCCGCGCGCCGCGGACCATGGCGGTGCGCACCGCGGCGCCGCGCATCTGGACCGTGCCGAGCACCATCTCGTCCACGGGGACGGTGAGACCCTGCTCGACCAGGGCCGATGCCGTCGCGCTGTCGCCCGCGCGCAGCACGTCCCGCACCCGCTCGAGGATTCCGCGCAGGGTCGCGATCTGCTGGGCGCAGCTGGGTGCCCCGAGCTCGGGAAGCCACTCCGGCCACGGATGAGCTGTAATCTCGTCGTCGGGCACGCCCAGTTCGCGTGCGAGCGCGAGCTGTGAGATCCGGTCGGGGGTTACGCCTCGATTCTCCCAGCGCCAGATCTTCTGCCGCTGAGCGGCCATGCTCGCGACGCCGAGCTCGCGGGCACGGACGGCGACGATGCGTGCCACAGCTTCGTAGGACCAGCCGTGTAGGGCGCGAAGCCGCCGCAGGGGGTGACTGGGCTGGGCCGTCGATTCCGTGAGGGAAAGGGGATGTTCGGTCGGTATGACGAACAATCGTCTCACCTTTTCTTCTGTGCCCCCGCCCTCCCATCGCGCTACGCGGTGCGCTGCCGCCGCTGAACTGCCGCACCTGGTCGTCCCCGACAAACGACAGGTGCGCGGCGGGCCGCGGTCGACGGCACCGGCCGGGCCCAGACAGGAATCGCCCCGGTGGCCGTCGACGAGCGACTTAAAACAACGGACACACAATACCATCCGCGATCGCGGCCGGATTCGTTGTTTCCCTCGCGTTGCCCTCCACCCGCACCAGGTTCGCTCCGTCCCCGCACTGCTCCGGGCAGCGCGGCGCCGGACCGTCGGGGGTCTGCGCCATCATCTGCGGCTGTGAGCGCTGAGGTTCTTGCCCCGCCCGGCTTCGCCGCACGTTTTCGTCGGCCGTACGCGGTGGTGGACGTCGAGACCACGGGTCTGTCTCCGACGAGGGACAGGGTGCTGTCGATAGCGGTCGTCCTGACCGCCGCCGACGGCACCGTCGAACACCGCTGGTCAACCCTCCTGGATCCCGGATGTGATCCCGGCCCCGTCCATATTCATGGTCTGACCAGGCAGCGCCTGGCCGGGAGCCCGACGTTCGCCGCCGTCGCCGACGAGGTCGCCGGCCTGCTCGCCGGGCGGGTGCTCGTCGCGCACAACGCGGCCTTCGACTGGCGGATGCTCGCCGGCGAGGCCATGCGGATCGGGACGACGCTCCCGGTCGAGTGGCGGCTGTGCACGCTGACGTTGGCCAGTTGGCTCGGCCTGGAGCTGCCGAGCCTGCGCCTGGCCTCGCTCGCCGCCTACTGGGGTGTCGTCCAGCGGCGGGCCCATGACGCGCAGGACGACGCCGAGGTGCTGGCGACCTTGTTGCCCCGGATCCTGCAACGTGCCGCCGACCAGTACCTGGAGCTGCCGCTCACGCGCTGCGGCGTCGACCGCGACGGCGTCACGGTGCGTCCGCCGCGCTTCGCCGCCGCGGGCCGCACGCCGCCGTGCCGTTATCGAAACCCCGGGCGGCTCGATCCCGGCGCGGCGCTGGTCCAGGGAATGCGTGTCGCTTTCAGCGGCCCCACGCGGACGGAACGCGGCGAGCTCGTCGGCCGGGCGGTCGCCGCAGGCCTGCATGTGACGGAAACCGTGAGTCGGCGCACAAGTCTTCTGGTGACCAATGACGCTCGCAGCGTGACCCGTAAGGTCCGCACTGCCGCGTTGTTGAACACACCCGTACGAGGAGAGGAAGATTTTCTGGAATTGCTCGCGGCCGTTCGCCCAGGAATTCTCGTCCCGGCTGCCCCACCCGTTCGTCATGACCGCCGGCCGCGGCGCCCGACCCCGGACGCGTGATGGCCGGGCGAGTCCGTGGACTCGCCCGGCCATCACCGCGGGGCTGCTCGGTCGGCGGTGAAGGTCAGTGCCGAACGGAGGTGCGGCCCCGGCTGTGCACCGCACGCCAGACCAGCAGGGCGACGATGGCGCCGATGATCGAACCGATGATCCCGGACGGCTGCAGCGCACCCTCGCTCAGGTCATGCCCGAACAGCACGTAGCCGAGGAGACCACCGATGAAAGACCCGACAATGCCGAGCAGAACGGTTCCCGGGATTCCCATCGGGTCGCGCCCGGGGACGACCAGCCTCGCCACGGCGCCCGCGATGAGACCGAGAACGATCATGCTGATGATGAACCAGAGCACGTTGACCGCCTTCGTTGTGAGGTGAAACCCGTTACCGGGGTGCCGTCGCGCACATTTCTGGCGTGAAGTGCATCCGTCGAGAAGTGCGTCCGGGTGATTTTCCGACCGGAGGTGCTTTTTCGCCCTGCGCCGTCAAAAGTCTGGTACCCGGCGCCCTGGGCGACAAACACGCGCTAACACGCGAATGTGATCCTCGCCCGACATGGCCGCCCTGACGGGGGTGGGGAAGCCTGGCGGGACGCCGGCTGCGTCCGCCGGCGGACGCCGTCCGCCGGGCGCTCGGTGGGGATTCAGTCGTGTCCCTGGGTGACGAGGCGCGGGGGCGGTGGAACTCCGCCGGCCTGCGCTCCCGGCTTCTCGAGCCGGCGGAGCAGGTCCTCGGCCCACCGCACGACACCCGGCAGGTTCACGCCGTGGGCCCGCCAGCCGTCCGGCGCGGGCTGCCGGTCACCGGTGGGGGAGTCCAGGGCTTCCCGTCGCGCGTGGCCGGGGCATGGGCCGTCACCGGCCAGGCCCCCGTCCGCGGTGGGTTCGCACAGGTGGGGAACCAGCTCGGTCAGCCCGCGTCGCAGCAGGGCCGTCGCCCCGCGGGTGTTGCCGCGGGCCGCGTGGACCAGCCCGACCACGACCTGTGTCAGGCCTCGCCACAGGCCTCGCTCGGCCGCCGGAGCGGCCTTCCACGCTTGTTCGAGGACCTCGTGTGCCTGGAAGTACAGACCGGCGTCCAGCAGGTCCTGTGCGGCTCTCAGCGTCGCGCGCGGTGACGCGGGGAGGTCGTCCGGCAACGGTGGGACCCCGGCGGCTCCGTGGGGGAGAGGCCGGCCGAGCGCGTCGCGGGGCCGCGCCGTCGGCCGGAGGCGCCGCGCCGCGCCGGGGGGCGGGCCGGCTGTCATCCCGGCATCGCGATCAGGACGGCGATCAGCACCGCCAGTACCAGCGCCAGCACGGCGAGGGCCCAGACCCGGGCCGGCGGAAGACCGGCTCGCCAGCGCGGATCCGATCCGCTGGCACTGTCGGCGCGGACGTCGCCGCCGGTGCCGTCACCGGCGTCGCCTGTGGTGCGGACCGCGCCGGCGGTGTCGACGGCACCGCCGGTACTGCCTGGGCCGGGAGTGCTGACCGGGTCTGTGGGGCCGGCGGGGCCGGCGGTGCTGACTGGGCTGGTGACGGGACTGATGTCGGCGGCGGCGGTGGTGTCCTGATCTTTGGTGAGGACGTCGGTGGACGTCTCGCCGGCGACCGTGCCGGCCATCGGGGGACCGGCCGCTGCCGGGTCGGTACCGCTGTCCTTACTGGCCTCCGGATCCGCCGCGGTGCCGCCGGCGCGGTTTGTGTTCGCCGCCGGCGCTCCCGCCGTGAGATGGCCCGCCCGAGGCTGGACCGCTGTGGGCTGATCGGCTGTGGGCTCGGCCGTCGTGGGCTGGTCGTCGGCGTGATCACCGGGCCCGTCACCGGCCACCGTCGGTGACGGGCTGTCCAGGATGACCTCGAGGCCGTGATCGTCGCCGGTTGGGTCGGGGCGCCGGTTCGTCCCGGAGGTCCGGGACGGCGTGCTCGGGCCGGTGGCCGCCGCTTGGACCTCGTCGTCGAGGAACGTCGGGATGCCGGCCCGGGTGAGCCAGCCGGGGCCGCGGGCGCGGGCCATTGCCCCGGCCAGGCTGAGCGCGAACGAGCGGGCGGTCTGCGGCCGGCGGTCCGGATCCTTGGCGAGTGCCTGCTCGACGACCCGGGCGACGGGCTCGGGGATCCCGGCCAGCGGGCGTGGCGTGACGGTGAGGTGGTGGCGGGCCCACGCGTCGCTGGTCGCGGGCCGGACGAGGAAGAGCGGTCGGCGGGCCAGTAGCTCGTACAGGACGACCCCGAGCCCGTAGACGTCGGTCGCGGGGCTCAGTGAGCTCAGCGTGAACTGTTCGGGAGCCATGTAGCGCGGGGTGCCGATCGCCGAGCCCGGCGGACCGCCCGGACCATTGACACCGCCCAGCCCGCCGACACCGCCCAGCCCGCCGACACCGCCCAGCCCGCCCGTACCACCCGGAGCACCTGTACCGCCCAGAGTACCCACACCCCACAGGGCACCGGAACCCGGTGCCCTCGGTGTCACCCGCAGCGTGTGGGCGATGCCGAAGTCCGTCAGCTTCGGCACTCCCAGCGCGGTGAACAGGATGTTCTCGGGCTTGATGTCGCGATGGAGGATGTCCCGTGCGTGCACGTGCTCCAGGGCCGCCGCGGTGACGAGCGCCATGGCGCAGGCGGCCTCCAGCGAGAGGCCGGTGGTCGCCCGCACCCGCAGGCTGCCCCCGTCGAGGAGTTCCATGACGATCAGGGCCAGGTCCGCATGGGCAATGTAGCGGTACACGCGGACGAGGTGCGGATGGTCCAGGCCGGCCAGAAGGAGCGCCTCGGACTCGGCGTCGAGTGCGACGGCTGAGGCGGGCCGCAGGACGCCGGTCACGCCGAAGGTGGCGTCCTCGTCGACAGCGAGCGGCATGACCTTCACCGCGACGCGGCGGTGTGCGTCGTCCTGGGCGGCCAGCACGACGCCGGAGGAGCCGCGGCCGAGCTCCGCCGCGAGAGCATAGCCGGGCAGGGCCGCCGCGACGACGTCCCGGTCGACGATCATCTCGCCGCCCCGCTCGGCGCCGCCGTGTTCCGCGTGGCCCCGCTTCGCGTCGCCCGGTCCCGTRCCGTCCCGTTCCGCGTGACCCGTGCGAACTGGTTCCGCGCGGTCCCTTTCTGCGTCGTCTCTTTCCGCGCGGCCCGGTCCGGCGTGCTGTCCCCGCACGGGCCGTTCCAGGCCGCTGCCCGCCTTCTGGTCACCGGTGTGGGCCTCCCCCGAGGAATACGGGCCCGCGCGCCGCTCGGCTGGCGCCGCCTGCCCCCGGCGTGTGCGCGGGCGCGCGGCGGGGCAGTGGCCGTCGCAGTGGCCGGGATCGGGCGATACTAGGCCTGATCAGCCTATTCTGCGTGTGTTCGGGCAGTGGCGGCACCCGCGGTGCGGCGGCTGTCCTAAATGCCCGACACCGCGCGTGGGTCGTGGTTCGACACTCCGAACGGGTGGGAGTCTCACCCTGAGGTGCGCCGTCCATAGCTGAACCGTCCGAACGCTCGCGCGGGGATCCGGAGCAACCCGGGGGTGGGCGAACCTCCGATCGCGCTGAACCGGCGTCCAGCCCGACCGGGGGTGATCCGGCGCCGGTCCGACCCATTGCGGGGCCATGGTATGTCCAGCTAACGTAAAGGGCATGTTCAACTACTTTAGGTAAGTTATTTGTCGCGGAGTCCAGTGGATGTCACCAGTTGCCGATAGGTCGGCAGCTCCTGGTCACGACGGTGTGGGGCGGTAAACGGCCGCGCGGGACACATTCCCGGCCAGGGACACTGGACACATGTCCGCCACTCTCGTCGCCACCGATCTGACCGTGCTGCGGGGCGGCACCGTCGTCCTCGAAGGGGTGTCCCTGACCGTCGCCCCCGGTGATCGCCTCGGTGTGGTCGGGCCGAACGGCGTCGGCAAGTCGACGCTGCTGCGGGCCCTGGCCGGCCTGGTACGGCTCGACGGTGGACGGGTCGAGCTCTCGCCGCCCACAGCCCTGGTCGGGCTGCTGCCCCAGGAGCCCGACCGGCGCCACGACGAGACGCTGCGCGAGTACCTCGCCCGGCGTACCGGCGTCGCGGCGGCCCAGCAGGCGCTGGACGCCGCGACCGAGGACCTGACGGTCGGCGTCGCCGGCGCGGACGACGGATACAGCCTGGCGCTGGAGCGGTGGCTGGCGATCGGCGCCGCCGACCTGGACGTCCGCGCCGAGCAGGTCATCGCCGATCTCGGGCTGCCCGCCGCGGCACTGGACCGCCCGACGGCGACGCTGTCCGGCGGCCAGGCCGCGCGCGGCTCGCTCGCGAGCATCCTGCTGTCCCGCTTCGACATCACCCTGCTCGACGAGCCGACGAACGACCTGGACTTCGACGGTCTGGAGCGGCTCGAGCGGTACGTCGAGCAGATGTCGGGCGCGCTGGTGGTGGTCAGCCACGACCGGGAGTTCCTCGACCGGTCCATCGACGCCGTCGCCGAGATCGACCAGCATCAGCACGGCGTCACCCGTTACGCCGGCGGCTGGGACGCCTACCTGGAGGCGCGGGGCCTGGCCCGGCGCCAGGCCCGGGAGCGCTTCGAGCGGTACGCCGACCGGCGGGCCGGGCTGGTGGAGCAGGTCCAGCGCCAGCGTGAGCAGTCGGTGCGGGGGGCCGTCCGGGCGAAGCGGCGCTCGCCGGACTCAGACCGCTCGGCGCGCGGCGCGCGGATCGAGGCCGCTACCAAGAGCGCCGGACGGGTCCGCACGCTGCAGACCCAGCTCGACCGGATGGAGCGCGGCGACGAGGCGGTGGCCGAGCCGCGCAAGGAATGGCAGCTGCGCATGTCGATCGCCGCCGCCCCCCGGTCGGGCGATGTGGTGGCCACGCTGGACGGCGCCGTCGTCGAGCGGCCCGGCTTCCAGCTCGGCCCGGTCGACCTCACGGTCGCCTGGGCGGACCGGATCGTGATCACCGGCCGCAACGGCGGCGGGAAGAGCACGCTGCTGGCCGCGCTGCTCGGCCGCCAGCCGCTGACCGCCGGCCGGCACTCGCTCGGTTCCGGCGTGCTCCTCGGCGAGGTCGACCAGGCGCGCACCCACTTCCGCGGCGAGTCGACGGCGGCCGACGTCGCCGAGGCGGCGACTGGTTCCTCCCCGGCCGACGTCCGGACGCTGTTCGCGAAGTTCGGGCTGGGCCCGGACCAGATGACCAGGCCCGCGTCGTCCCTGTCGCCCGGCGAGCGGACCAGGGCGGCGCTCGCGCTCCTGCAGGGCGCCGGAGTGAACTGCCTGGTCCTCGACGAACCGACGAACCACCTCGACCTGCCCGCGATCGAGCAGCTTGAGCAGGCCGTCGAGGGGTTCGAGGGGACGCTGCTGCTGGTCACCCACGATCGGCGGCTGCTGGAGGCCGTGCGGGTGACCCGGCGCCTGAGCGTGGATGCCGGGCAGGTCACCGAGGCCCCCGCGTGACACCGGCGGGGCGGGTATTTTCGGGCGGAGCACGCCAGCCGCACAAGCCGGGCATCATGCCGCCGGGCATAAGGATGTCGGGCATCAGGATGTCGGGTACCGGGAGGTCGTCGCCATGAGCGGTGTCGAGCTGCTCGCCGTGGCGCTGGTGATGGCGGTCGGTGTCGTCGGTGTGGTCGTGCCGGTGATGCCCGGCCTGCTCCTCGTCTGGGGCGCCGGCGTGTGGTGGACGATCGCGGACGGCGGCGGCGCGGGCCGCTGGGTGGTGCTCGCGGTCATGAGCGCACTGTTCGTCGCCGGCGCGCTGGCCAAGTACGTGCTGCCGGGCCGGGCCGCGTCGGCCGCCGGCGCGCCGTTCTCGACGATGCTCATCGGCGCGGTCTGCGCCGTCATCGGCTTCTTCGTGGTGCCGGTTCTCGGCCTGCTCGTCGGCGGGCTCGCGGGCATCTACCTCGCGGAGCTCACCCGCCTGCGCGACGCCCGGCGAGCCACCGCCTCGACCTGGGCCGCTGTCGTCGCCTTCGGTGTCGGGCTGCTCGTCGAGCTCGGTGCGGCCGTCGCGATGGCCGCGGCCTGGGGCGTCGGCGAGCTCGTCAGCTGAACCCGTAGTCATCCGGGCCGGGTGCGCGGCGTGGGGAAGCCCGGCGCCGGAGAAAAAGGAGGCGCGCCGGGGAACTGTGGTTCGCGATGGCGGAAAGTGGCGTGTCGCGATTCATTCTATTCCCCGGCGCTGTCGTCCGATGGTCGTGTGAAGCGACCGGATAAGTGGTTCAGTCGGCGGTTCGTCTGATCACCAGTCCCAGTCCCAGTCCCAGTCATCCTTCTTCCGGTGGTCCTTGTCCCACCGGTCCTTCTCCCACTTGTCGTCCTTTCGCCACTCGTCCTTGTCCCACCTGTCCTTCTCCCACTTGTCGTGCTTCCAGCAGTCCTTCTTCCTCCAGTCCTTGCCGTCCCAGCGCTGCTCGTGGTGGCATCCCTTGTCGTCCCAGTCGGTGAAGGCCTGCGCGGCGCCGGCACCCGGGCCGAGGCCCAGGGTCACGGCGGCGGCGCCGGTGGCGACCAACGCGAGGATCCTACGTGGCGCGGACTTTCCCATCATTCCCCCATTGCCGGTATCGGCGTGCGGCTTCCCCGCACCCAAAAAAGGGTCTCGCCACCCGGCGATCCTCCTAAACAAAGAATCTAGGTGCCATGAAATTATGGAGATTTGACCACGGCTGATTCCGGGTCGTGTCGGTGGCGGTGGAATCGGTCGCCGTGTTGCCGTGAATGGGTTTTCGTGGCGGTGGTCGGCATTCCGGCGGGCGTTGTCGGGCAGCCGGGTGTCGGGTCGGGTGCGGCTCTGGCGTCGCGCTGTCGATCACCACCGGTGCCCGCCGCCGGGGGGCCGATCTCGCCCCGCGCGACAGTTACCGGGCTGTGGCCGCCCGGGTCGGGGCCGGAGTCACTCGACCCACCAAGCCGACGATGCCTATCGTGCCTGTCGGGAAGGTGGTCTGATGGACGTTGATCCGCTGGTGACGCTGGCCGGGTTGCTCGTGGGGTTCGTGGTGGGGCTGACCGGCATGGGCGGCGGCGCGCTGATGACGCCGATCCTGGTGCTGCTGTTCGGCGTGCAGCCGCTGGCCGCAGTCTCGAGCGATCTCGTCGCCTCGGCGGTGATGAAGCCCGTGGGCGCGACGGTGCACCTGCGCCGGGGCACCGTCCACCGCGGGCTGGTCGGATGGCTCGTGCTCGGCTCGGTGCCCGCCGGGTTCTGCGGTGTGCTGGTGCTGCGCGCGCTGGGCGACGGGGCCGCTGTGCAGGACAGGATCAAGGTCACGATGGGGGCCATCCTGATCGTCGCCGCGCTGGCGATGCTGGCGAAGGCGGAGATCGACCGCCGCCGGGGGCCCGGCAGCGCGGATGCCGCCGCGATCATCGTCCGGCCGCTGCCGACCCTGGCCATCGGCGTGGTCGGCGGCCTGGTCGTCGGCATGACCTCGGTCGGCTCGGGCTCGCTGATCATCGTGCTGCTGCTCTGGCTGTACCCGTCCATCCGGGGCTCCCAGCTCGTCGGCACCGATCTTGCCCAGGCGGTCCCGCTGGTGGCCGCGGCGTCGCTCGGGCACCTGATCTTCGGTGACTTCCAGCTCGGGCTGACCGGCTCACTGCTCCTGGGCTCCCTGCCCGGGGTCTACCTCGGCGCCCGGGTCTCGGCGGGGACGTCCACCAGCCGGGTCATCCGCCCGGCGGTCGTCGTGGTGGTGTCCCTCAGTGGCCTCAAGCTGGTTGGGCTGCCCACGGAGGCGCTGGGCGCCGTCCTGGCGCTGGTGGCGGTCGGCGTCGCGGGGTGGGCCGTGCGCCGCCGCGCAGCGGTGCCCGACATCGCGGCAGACATCGAGGCGGGCGCCGAGGTGGGCATCGCGGCAGGCGCCGTGCCCGGCGTCGTGGCGGGTGAGGCGCCCGGCGCAGATGAGCCCGTCCCGACCGGGCTCGCGGGCGGGGCCGACGGCCCGTATCCGGCTCTGTCCCGGGGCCAGCCCTGACGGGCGACGCCGGTCAGCCGCGGGCGGTCGTCGCGACCTGGCGCACGGCGGGCAGGACGTCGCGGGCGAACGCCTCGATCGTCTCGGGCGTCGCGAAGTCGGTGAACTGCAGGTAGAAACGCTCGACGCCAAGGGCCGCCAGCTCACCGAAGTGCTCGGCGAGCGTGTCCGGGGTCCCGACTACCAACCCGCCCCAGTTCCCGAAACGCTTCCGGGCCACCGCCGTGATGTCGTCCAGCTCCGCGCCGCTCGCCGCGAAACCGACCGGGTGCTGGGTCGACAGCCGCGCGCCGCCGGCGAGGGAACGCAGCTCGGCGAGGTCGCGCAGCCCGTAGGTCGGGCAGTTCCACCAGTCGGCGTGCCGGGCGACCATGGGCATTGTCAGCTTCCGGCCGGCACCGCCCAGCAGCAGCGGGATCCGTCCGTTGACCGGCACCGGGTGCTGCAACGCCCCGCGCAGGGTGAAGAAGCGGCCCTCGTGCGTCACCTCCTCGCCGCCGAACAGGGCGCCGAGCACCTCCAGGTACTCGGCGAGCCGGGCGGCGCGGGTCGGGTTGTCCTCGACCGGCAGGCCGAACCGCTCGAGCTCGGCCGGCGTGGAACCCCAGCCCAGGCCCAGCTCGAAGCGTCCGCCGGAGAGATGGTCGAGGCTGACGGCCTCCTTCGCGAGCACCGCCGGATGGCGGAACGACGCGCACAGCACCAGATGGCCGACGCGCAGCCGGCTGGTGGCCGCCAGCGCGGCCGTCGCGGTCGTCATCGCGTCGAAGCTGTCGCCGGCGGGCAGCCCCGGCGGGGCCAGGTGATCCATGAACGCGACGCCGTCGAACCCGGCCGCCTCCGCCGCCCGCACCCGGTCCAGCAGCCGGGGGAAGTCCATCCGCAGCTGGGGGAGGAACAGCCAGGCCTCGGGCAGCCCCCGGGCCGGGGCCGTTGGGGTCGGGACTGTCGACGTCGATGCTGCCGGGGCGGTCGGGTCACCGGAGACCATGGGTAACAACCTGGCAGAACGTGGCGCGACTCACCACCGGAGCCCCACACCGGGGACCCGGGCTCAGACCGAGGTCGGGCTGAGCGGCCATCCGGGCAGGTTGCGCACCGCCATCCAGGCCAGCGCCGCGCCGGCGAGCCCGTACGCCAGCGGACGCGGCAGCGGCGCGGGGTGACCACGGTCGAACGCGCGGGCCTGCCGGACGACGAGGGCGACCAGCAGCGGCGAGCACACCAGGAGGAACAGGTTGTCGCGGGCGGCCGCGGCCGGCATGCCGTGCAGCAGGTCGTAGGTGAGGCGCAGCCCACCGCAGGCCGGGCAGTCCAGCCCGGTGACCGCCCGGACCGGGCACCGCGGCATCACGGACGACGGGTCGTGCGGGTCGGTGCCGGCCAGGTAGCCGAGCCCGGCGAGCAGGCAGCAGCCGGCACCCGCCAGCACCAGCCGCCGCCGGACGCGGGAGGCCCACGGTCCGGTCGTGGCCATGCCGTTCCCTCTCGCCTCCGGTCGGCGGGCGCCGGCCCGCGCGGCGGTCAGTCCCGCAGCGGACGGCCGTACTGGTCGCGGACGTTGCCCGTGAGTATCATCACGCCGTCCACCAGCGCCCAGACGCCCAGGCCGCCGCAGGTGAGGAGCTGGGCCACCGCGATGCCCGTGCTGCCGAGGTAGAAGCGTCCGACGCCGAAACAGCCGGCGAAGATCTGTAGCAGGCCGGCGACGATCTTCTGCTTGTCCGAGTAGGGCTCACCGGTGATCGGGTGCCGGCCGAAGGGCGCGGACTGGTCGAAACCACCCGGCCCGTAGCCGCCGGGGTACCCGGGCGGCGGCCCGTACCCGGGCGCGTAGCCCGGCGGGGGCGGGTATCCCGGCGGCGGGCCGTAGCCGGGTTCCGGCTGGCCAGAGGGGAACCCGCCGGTCGGGGGCCCGTAGCCGGGGTCGGGCTGGCCGGGCGGGTATCCGCCGGGTGGCGGTCCGTAGCCGGCGTTCTTCGAGAGGTCCGGACCGGGTTGGCCCTGGCCGGGATAGCCCTCGCCGTAGCTGGGCGGCTGTCCTGGCGTGGTCATCGGCGTTCTCCATCCGGATACCGGCGCTCGGGTTGGCGCGCCCGGGCGATGTTGTGGCTTCCGGAAGATACAGCTCGGCGGAATCGCCGGACCGGCCAGCCTTGCGTCGGATGGCGGACATCCCGCCCGCCGCATCGTGCCGCTCGGCGCGCCGACACCGGTCCAACGCCTGTCCGGTACCGGCCGAACGCCGGTGCGATGCTGGCTAGCCGCTCGTGCGGGCGCCTCCACGCCGGCCGGCCGAGCCCGCCCGCGCCGGCGGGCCGCCGTGGTCCGCCCGCCCACCGGGCACCCGGCGCTCCGCCTTCGGCCCGACGGGCAGCACCGTCACACGGCTCAGGCTCGACGTCAGCCGCCACACCCGCCCGTACCCGTGCCGTGCGCGGAGGTGGTGGTCGAGGTCGCCGGTGGTTGGGAAGACGGCGGTGCACCCCAGGTCGTCGCGTGGGCACTGGTACAGCGTCATGGCTGGTCCTCCTACCGGGTGATCGGTCGTTGTTGGACCTGAAACCGGCCGGCAACGCGCAGCTTCGACGCTACGTCCCCGCCCCGGCGACCGCATGCCGCGCGGGGCAGACTGGAGACATGGCAAACGCGCCCCATGATCCCACTGACGCCCTCGCCGCCGCGGCCACGGGGGACCCACTCGCGGCGAGGACGGGGCGGCCGGCCGCCCCGTCCGCCGCCGAGTCCGAGGTCGTGGATCTGTGTCGGGACCTGCTGCGCTTCGAGTCGGTGAACCGCGGGAACGGCGACGGCCACGAGCGGCCCATCGCCGAGTACGTGGCCACCAGACTGGCCGAGGTCGGGCTGGAGCCGGTGCTGCTCGAGTCCGCGCCCGGCCGCACGAGCGTCGTGACCAGGGTGGAGGGCACCGACCCGTCCCGCTCCCCGCTGCTCATCCACGGCCACCTGGACGTCGTGCCCGCCGACCCGTCCGAGTGGCGCGTGCATCCCTTCTCGGGCGAGGAGGCCGACGGCTGCCTGTGGGGGCGCGGCGCCATCGACATGAAGGACATGGACGCGATGACGCTCGCCGTCGTGCGCGACATGGTCCGGTCGGGCCGGCGTCCGCCCCGTGATCTCGTCGTCGCCTTCGTCGCGGACGAGGAGGCCGGCGGCACCCTCGGCGCGCGGTGGCTGGTGGACAACCATCCCGACCACTTCGCCGACTGCACCGAGGCGATCAGCGAGGTCGGCGGGTTCTCCTACACCGTCTCGGACGACCTGCGGCTGTACCTGATCGAGACGGCGCAGAAGGGCATCGCCTGGATGAAGCTGACCGTCGCCGGCCGGGCCGGCCACGGGTCGATGATCAGCGAGGACAATGCGGTGACCAAGCTGTGCGAGGCGGTCGCCCGGCTCGGTCGGCACCAGTTCCCGATCGTGGTGACCCCGACCGTGCGCGTCTTTCTCGACTCGATCGGCGAGGCGCTGGGCATCGAGCTCCCCGCGGACGACCTGGAGACCACGATCGCGAAGCTCGGCCCGATCGCGCGCATGATCGGGGCGACGATCCGCAACACGGCGAACCCCACGCAGCTCGCCGCCGGACACAAGGTCAACGTGATCCCCGGCGAGGCCGTGGCCTACGTCGACGGGCGCTACCTGCCCGGGCAGGAGGAGGAGTTCCTGCGCCAGGTCGACGAGCTGCTCGGGCCGGAGGTCCGGCGTGAGTGGGTGGTGAACGACCAGGCGCTGGAGACCGGGTTCGACGGCCCACTGGTGGACGCGATGGCCTCGGCGCTGCGCGCGGAGGACCCGGCCGCCCGGGCCGTCCCGTACATGCTCTCGGGCGGTACCGACGCGAAATCGTTCTCCCGGCTCGGCATCCGCTGCTTCGGGTTCTCCCCGCTGCTGCTCCCGCCGGACCTCGACTTCGCCGGCATGTTCCACGGCGTGGACGAGCGGGTGCCCGTCGACGCCCTGCGGTTCGGGGTCCGCGTCCTGGACCGTTTCCTCGCCGCCTCCTGATGGGAGCTGACCCGCGCCGGCGTGCGAACCGTTCTGCCAGGCGAACCGGCCCGGCTGGCGAACCGGCCTGACGCGCGAACCGGCCCGGACCTGATGGTCCGGGCCGGTTCGTGGGCCGCGCGCACGGGCCGGGAGGTCAGGCGGTGCGGACGGGGGATGCGGACGGGCCGTGCGGTCGGGGTGGACCCCGGGATCAGGCGGTGCCGGTGGAGGCGCTGCCCGACGCGGCGCCGTCCGGACCGAGATGGGCCGACTCGGCGCCCGGCGCCGGGTTGCCGGCCGGCGCCTTGCGGGCCTTCGGAACGGCGCCAGGCTGCCCCGCCGGCCGGGTCGCCGCCGAGGGGCCTCGGGAGGCCCAGTCGTCGGGCAGCGTCGGCATGAAGCCCTCGCCCAGCCGTTGCAGTGCTGACCGGGCGAAGATCTGCTGCGTGGTCACCGTCCGCTCGGAGCGGCCCCGGCCGATGAAGCTGACCGTCCAGTGCAGCAGGGTCGTCACCCGGTGCTTGAACCCGATGATGTAGACGAGGTGCACGGCGAGCCACATCAGCCAGGCGACGAACCCGCTGAGCTGGACGCCCTTGATGCTGGCCACGGCGCTGAAGCGCGAGATCGTGGCCATGCTGCCCTTGTCCTTGTACTCGAAGTTCCGCATCGGCGGGCCACCGCGCAGCCGGGTGCTGATCGTCTTCGCGGCGTACTTGCCGCCCTGGATCGCGACCTGCGCCACACCGGGCAGCCGGTCGAGGGTGGCCATGTCACCGACGACGAACACCTCGGGGTGCCCGGGCAGCGTCAGGTCGGGCTGCACCTGGATGCGGCCCGCCCGGTCGAGGACCGCGCCGGACTGCTCGGCGAGCTGCTTGCCGAGCGGGCTGGCCGCGACCCCGGCGGCCCAGATCTTGCAGACCGACTCGATCCGGCGGCGCGTGCCGTCGGAGTCCTCGACGTCGATGCCGCGGGAGTCGACGTTGACGACCCTGGCCCCGAGCTGGATCTCGACGCCGAGCTTCTCCAGCTTGGAAGTGGCCTTGGCGGCCAGCTTCTCGCCGAACGTGCCGAGCACCGACGGGGCGGCGTCGAGGAGGATGATCCGCGCCTTCGTCGTGTCGATGCGCCGGAAATCCTGCCGAAGCGTGCGGTGCGACAACTCGGCGATCTGCCCGGCCATCTCCACACCGGTCGGCCCGGCGCCGACGACCACGAACGTCATGTAACGCGCGGCGTCGGCCGGATCGGGTGTCGTCTCGGCCACCTCGAACGCGCCGAAGATGCGCCCGCGCAGCTCCAGCGCGTCATCGATGCTCTTCATACCGGGTGCGTGCTCGGCGAAGTGGTCGTTGCCGAAATAGGACTGACCGGCGCCGGCCGCGACGATGAGACTGTCATAGTGCTGTACGTCCGTGCGCCCGAGCAGGTTGGACGTCACGGACTTCGTCGCGAGGTCAATGGACACGACCTCGCCGAGTTCCACCTTCACGTTCTCCTGGCGGCGCAGTACCTCACGCGTGGTCGGGGCGATCTCCCCCTCGGACAGGATGCCCGTCGCGACCTGGTACAGCAGCGGTTGGAACAGGTGATGTGTGGTCTTCGCGACGACAGTCACCTCGACGGGCTCGCGCCGCAGGGCCTGCGCGGCGAACAACCCGCCGAAACCCGAGCCGATGATCACGACCCGGTGCTTTTGGTGTTCGTCGCTCGTAGCGGTCACAATCGCTCCCCACGTGCCGATGGGTGTCTGACGGAAGTGGTGCACGGTCCGTCCGCCTCTCCATCTTCCGCCGTGAAGCCGGGGGGAGATCGTGTTGATACTCACGTCACGACGCGCGGCCTTCCGGACGGCCGGCGGCACACTCGTCCTGAAGTGTTGTGTCTATCCGGGCCGGGCTGGTGGCCGACGGCGTCAGGCAGGCCTTTCCGGACAGCCAACGGCGAGCATCAGGTCGGGAGATATCCCGGCAGACCGCCCGGACGGCGCCGCCGGCGTAGCACCACTCGGCGGGTCCCATCGGGGTAGATGCGGGAGCGTTCGAGCTCCCAGTCCCCGAACTCGGCGTGCAGGGTGAGGATCGCGACCGCGGTCCGGCGGTCGGTGCCCGGCGGCATCGTCAGCCGCTGGTACTCGAGCTCCCTGTCGGCCAAGGCACATGCACCTCCTGGTCGCCGGCCCGGTGTGCCGGCCGCCCTGCCGCCCCCGCGCGGCTTCGTCCGGCGGCCGTCATCCGGTCGCCAGCCGGCTCGCGCGGGCGCGGACCTGTTCCGCGAACCCGCGCCCACCTTGACGAACGACGGGTGTCCCGTGGGGAAACCTTGGCGTAACGGCTCATCGAGCACAAGCCATCATCAGCTGCGGGCCCGGCTTGGACGAGGCGGAACCGGTCAGCGAACGCGGAACCGGTCAGCGAACGCGGGAACGGTCAGGGAACGTAGGACAGCGTGAACGCCAGTGTCGCGTACACGGTCATCGCCGCGGTCGAGACGGTGATCACCAGCATCCACACCTCGCGCCGTGCCGTCACCAGCGCGGCGACGAGCAGGAACGGGAAAGCCCCGTACAGGTATCGCTCCGACGAGTCGAGGTTGCTGCCCGTCAGCACCGCGGCGAGCACCAGGGCCGACCACACGGAGTAGGACACCGGCAGGGCACGGGCCATGACGACCAGCGCGACGAGCGCCAGCAGCAGCCAGGGAACGTGCAGCGCGGTGCCGAGCTCGCCGTGCAGGGCGCCCTTCGCCGCGTCGATGACGGTCAGCAGCGGATTGGCCGTGCTGCCGTGGCGGGCCGCGTCCCGCTGCATGGTCAACGGAGCGAGGCCGTCGCCGTGGATGGCCGCCGACCACAGCAGGTAGATCCCCGCCCCGGCCACGGGCGCGGCGACCGCGCACAGCCGCGCGAGCGCCTCCCGGGCGGCGGCGCGCGGTGCCGACGGGGCACCGAGGTCTTCCGGCTCAGCCGGACCGAGGCGGTCCGGCTGCGGGGCACCGAGGCGGTTCGGTGGTGGGGCGCCGAGACGCCGGGCCAGGGGTAGCGGCAGCCCCCGCGCGGCCTCGATCGCGACGGGGACGGCGAGAAGCAGGCCCAGCGGCCGGCACAGGCCGCCGAGCAGGCCGGCGACCACCGCCAGCTCCCAGCGCCGCGTCCGCGCGCCCAGGAACGCCGTGACGGCCAGCAGCCCCGCCAGGGCCTCCGCGTAGCCCATCACCAGGACGAACGCCGGGGGGGCCAGCGCGGAGATCCAGATCACCCGTCGCACCGTGTCGTCGTCGAACCCCTCGACCCGCGCGATGCCGACCAGAGCGAGGGCGAACACGACAGCGATCAGGTTCACCAGGACGAGCAGCACCTGGCCGCCGTGGCCGCCCAGGCCGGGCAGGGCGGTGAAGAGCCGGACCAGCAGGGGGAGCAGCGGGAAGAAGCGGCGGCTCTCGGCGCCGGCCGCGTCGTAGCCGTTGTCGGCGATGTTGAGGTACCAGCCGGCGTCCCAGCCGAGCAGGTCGGTGGTGTCCAGCGTGGCCCCGTTGTCACCGGCGACGGTGTCCGCGACGAACCTGGTCAGCGCCAGCGCCGCGCCCACCACGGCCCGCGCCGCGATCCAGGCGATGAGCACGTCCCGCAGGTACCAGCGCTGCGCCCAGGCCATGGCCGCCTGGGCTCGGGTCGGCGTGCCCGCGGATGTCGCCGGCCGGCCGTCGGTGGCGCCGTCCGGGCCGCGCGCGGACCTGCGCCGGCTGCCGCGGGCGTAGAGGCGTTCCTGGAGCGGGCCGGTCCGCCCGACCGGATCGAGGGCCGGCCCCGTAGCAGTCTCGAGCGGTTCCGGGGCTGCTGTGGCCGGTGCCGGTGCCGGTGCCGGTGTCGGCGGTATCGGAGCCGACGGCTCGGACGGCTCCGACGGCCGCGGGGACCACCGGTCAGGCGTCCACCGGTCAGGGGCCCATGAGTCCGGTACCCATGCCGTCGCCTGTGGGCCTGGTCCCAGCGGGTCCAGTGCCTGCGGGTCCAGTGCCTGCGGGTGTGGTGCCGGCGGAGCTGCCGCCCACGGACTCGCTGTCCACGGACTCGCCGCTGGCTCGTCCGCGATCGGCGGTCCCGCGGACGCCGGCTCCGGCGACTGGCCCGGCTCCGGCGAGGCGGGGGTCGGCGTCGACGGGGTGGGCAGGTGCAGCGCCGGGTAGCTGGGACGTCCCGGCTCGAACCAGGAGCTCCCGGAGGTCGGCGCGTCCGCCCGGTGCGCCGCCGGCGGGACGGAGTACGCGGGCGGTGTGGGGTGCGTGGGTGGCGCGGCGGGCCGTGTGGGTTCCGCCGCGCCGGACGAGGCCTCGTACGCCGGCCCGGCGAGGTAGACCGGGCCGATGCGGGGGCCGTCACCGCTCCCGGCGGCCCCGGCCGGCCCCGGTGGGGGCACCGCCGGCCCTGGCGGGAGCACGGCGGGCAACGCCGCCGGGCCCCCCTCCGGGTGCGGCGGGCCAGCGGCGTCCGCCTCGCCCGGAGCGGGCTCGCGCCGGCCCGGATCCGGTCGACGTCCGCCCGGGTGCCAGCCGCGCGGGGTGGTCACGACGCCCGGAACCGCAGCAGGGCGTAGTTCTCGTAGACCCGTGCCGGCAGACCCTGCTCCATCACCTCGTCGGCCACCGGCCGCTGCGTCTGCAGTGTCGCCCGGACCTGGGTGCACAGCTCCTCGTAGGTCCGGTAGGCGCCGGAGCCGGCCATGAACACGGTGTTCGTCCCGGCCTCCGCGATCGCCCGCTGGGCGATCGCCACGCCGTTGGCGGACTCGTTGCGCTCCTCGTAGTCGACCCAGTCGACCCGGTCCGGGGCGGCGTAGGTCGGCACCACGTACACCTTGAGCCAGGACGGCACGGTGCGCGCGAGGCCCGGCCCCAGTTGGTCCGGGCACACCAGCAGGATGTCGCCCGGCCTGGACAGCCGGGTGAGGACGTCCGCGGCCTCGCCGGCCTGGGACCGTTCCCGCCGGACGTCGCTCGTCCCGGCGATGACACCGACGAGCGCCGCGACCGCGACCACGCTGTGGAACACCCGGCGGTCGGCCAGCATCGTCGCGCCCAGTCCCACCACGAGCAGGAACGGGACGAACGCCGTCGCGGTGTACCGGTCGGCCCACGCGTTGCCCACCAGCTTGCCGGCCGCCACGGCGACGATCAGCGTCCCGGTGGCCAGGAGGAACAGCGTGCGGCCCGGCTCGAGGCCCTTCAGGTCGAGCAGGACGAACCGCCCGCCCAGCGGACGGCCGGCGATCCCGGCGGCGACCAGGCCGGTGATCAGGAACAGCAACAGCCGGCCGAGGGTGGTCGGCCCACCGGCCCACTGCCCGTACGCGTGGCTGACGGCGGCGAAGCTCGCCGGCTCGCCCCAGGGCGTCCCGGTGTGGGCGAGCTGGGAGCGGAAGTTCGGCAGCCACGGAGCGAACACCAGGCCGCCGGCGATGATCCCGATGATTCCGGCGAGCGGGCCGCGGGGGTGCCAGGTGGGCACGGCCCGCCGCGCGCCGCCGGCGGCGTCGGCGAGCAGCTCGGGCGCGGCCGTGGGCTGCTCGGACGCGTCCGCCGGCGCCGGCGCGGCCGGACGGCGCCCGCCACGCGAGTGTGCCCCGGACCGCCCGGCGCGGCCGCGGCGGGCGGCCCGCGCCGCCGCCACCCGGGGCCGGACGACGACGAGCCCGACCAGCCACGCACCCACGGTCACCAGCAGGTAGAGACACCAGTAGTGGGTCAGGGCCAGGCATCCCGACGCCACGGCCAGCAGCACCATGTTCTTCACCGACGGCACCCGCAGCACCCGCTCCAGGGCCAGCCCGCCGAGCGCCGTGAGCAGCACGATCAGGCTGTACATCCGGGTCTCGGTGCCGAAGTACAGTGCGAACGGCGAGGTGAGGTACAGCACCACCGCGACCTTCGCGCCGCGGTCACCGACGAGCCGGCGTCCGAGATAGAACACCGGCACCGCGGAGCCCAGGTTGATGACGGCGGACATCCCGCGCACCGACGCGGTGCCCTCGCCGAAGACGCTGATCCACAGGTGCAGCAGGATGTAGTAAAGGGGCGGCGAGCCGTCCTGGAGGAGCCCGTCCCACATGGTGGGCGCCGCACCGGACAGCGGCAGGCGGGCGATCGCCACGCTCTGTGCCTCGTCGAGCCACAGCGGCTGGCGTGCGATGAAACGCACCACCACCGCCGCGGCGATGATCAGCACCAGCGCGCCCCGGAAGATCCGGTGCTCGCGGTCGGGTCGAGCTCCGACCCTGTCGACCGGCTCGGGGGTGTGTTCCGCCGGCCGCACCGCGACGTCGGTCACGGTCAGTCCCTTCGGTACCGGGGGCACGACTGCGACGGCGAGGTCCGCGGGTGCGGACGCCCGGCGCGTGTTCGCGCCCGTTGCTGCAGGTGAACGCGGACACGTCCACGGGTGAAGCCTGGTCTTGACCGGTCCCGCGGCGGCCGCGCCGGCCGGGCCGGGACCACGCGCTCCGGGACGCTCGGGGGACGGAGCGCTGTCGGGACGGCATGTTCCTGGAACAGTGCACTGTCTGGGACGACCCGCTCCGGATCCGTGGAGTCGGGGACCGCGCGGCCGCTGCCCCCGCCGCCCGCCCGTCCCGCGCCGGGTGGGCGTGGGGCGGGGCGGGGGGTCGTGGCGTGGAGCGGGAGAGGGCGGTGGACGGCGGGTGTCAGGGCCGGGAGGCCGGCCCCGCTACGACCGGCCCGGGGAGGAGACCTCCTCGTGGTAGTCCTCCTCGACGTTGACCTCCCACACGTCGTGGCTCTTCCCGTCGATGATGTTCTCGACGGTGAGCATCGCGGTGAGCATGGAGTGGTCCTGGTTGTTGTAGCGGTGCATTCCGTTACGGCCGACCGGGTGGACGTTGGGAGCGTAGTCCTCGAGCCAGCCGCGGATGATGTCGACGTTCTTCTTGTAATCCATGTCGTAGTACGGGTACGCCTTGGGCATCCGCACGACATAGCCCTGCTCGACCTGGTTCGCCTGGACGAGGCCCAGCTTGGCGAGCTCCTTGGTGCCGAGTGCGATCAGCTCCTCGTCCGAGGAGTTCCACATCTCGTCGCCCTCGAAGACGAAGTACTCCAGACCGAGGCAGGTCCGGCCGTCCTTCACCAGGAACGGCGACCAGGAGGCGAAGTTCTGGATCCGGCCGACCTTGACGTCCGGCGCGTGGATGTAGATCCAGTTGTCCGGGAATCCGGCTGATTCGGGGACGACCAGCGCGACGGTGAGGAAGTCGCGGTACTTCAGGGCGTTCGCGGCGGCCAGGACCCGCGGCGGAACCGGCGGGTCCATCACGCGCACCAGCGACGAGAACGACATCGAGGAGATGAAGTGGTCACCGGTGTACTGGTACTCGGTGCCGAGGTCGTCCCGGGACGACTCCGGCGCGCCGGCGCCCGGCCCGTAGCCGCCGGTGACCACTGTCGTGACACCGGTCGCACGGCCGTTCTCGTGATGGATCTTGCGGACCTTCTCCTCGAAGACGATCCGGCCGCCCTGCTTGACGATCTTGTCCGCGGCCGTCTCCCACATCATTCCCGGCCCGAACTTCGGGTACTGGAACTCCTCGATGAGAGAGGTGATGTCGGTCTGGTTGCGCTTGGGCAGCACCGCGTTGGTGATGGCGTTCATCAGCGAGAGGCTCTTGATGCRCTGGGCCGCCCAGTCGGACGGCATGTCGCTGACCTTCACACCCCAGAGCTTCTCGGTGTAGGTCTTGAAGAAGGTGCGGTAGAGCCGCCAGCCGAACCGGGCTACCAGCCAGTTCTCGTAGTTCGACTGGTCCTTCGGTGGGCGCAGCTTCGCCAGCGCGTACGAGCCGATGCAGCGTGCCGCCTCGGCGACCCCGAGCCCGCCGAGGGCGTTACCGGCCTTCAGCGGGTAGTCGAAGAACTTGCCGTTGTAGTAGATGCGGCTCGACCGCGGCCGGAGCAGGAAGTCCTCGTCCGGCAGGATCTCGTGCCACAGCTTCTCGACCTCGGGGACCTTGGTGAAGAAACGGTGGCCCCCGATGTCGAAACGCCATCCGTCCCGCTGGGCCGTACGGCTGATTCCGCCGACCACCGAGTCACCCTCGATAATCGTCACGGGGATCTCCCGCTTCATCAGCTCCCAGCCGGCGGAGAGCCCGGCCGGCCCGGCTCCGATGACGACTACCTCTGGCTTTTCGGTCACTGTGCCGGACCTCTCCTCAACGACAACGTCCGTGGTCTGTAGGGGGGTGTGCGCGCGGCGAGATTTCGCGCCCGCGACTGGCAGGACCCCTCCCGGTGCCGGAACCTTCGCATCCGGCCTCGGGGGGCAGTCTCGCATGACAGTTACCGTCGCTTCACCGGACCCCCCGGCGCGGACGCCGCGCCGGGTTCGGCGTATGGCGTCCCGTCACCGTGACCGCATGTGGCCCGTTGGCGCCGACCTGGCCGCCGGAGGGGTGCGCGCGGGCCGGCGTGACGGCCGCTCTGGCATCGTGCGGGCATGTCCTGCGCCCTACCCGACTCCCCGGAGTCGAAGTCGGCCGAGCCGGGCCGGTCGCGCGACCGGCCTCCCGGGGGGACCACCGCGCCGGCCCGTGCATCAGGCGCCGGGGGCGTGGCGGGGGCCTCGCCCGGCACGGTGGCGCTCCTGCTGGGCTGGTGTGGGGTCGCCGTGGGGATCAGTCTCTCCGACGGCCGGTACAGCCCGCTCGCCCTGGTCATGGTGCTCCTGGGGTGTCTCGCGGTGGCCATCGCCGTCGCCGTGCCGAGCGGCTGGGGCGGCTGGGGCGGCCGGGGTGGCCCGCGGGCCCGGGCCGGCCGCGGCCGCCCGCGGGGCCTTCCGCTGCGGGCCGCGGGCGTTCGGCTGGCCTGCGCGTCGTGCGGGATCGTGGTCGCCGCCGGGCCGATCCTGCGGCACCCGCGCTACTACGCCCACGGCCCGGCCGCGACCGCCGCGGACGTGCTGGCCGCCGCCGCCGGTCTGCTCGCCGGCCTGACGCTCCTGCGCTGCGCCGTGCCACCCGGCGGACGGTGGGCGTACGGGCCCGCACACGGGCGGGCGGCGGGCGGCCGGGTGTTCTGGGCCGTGCTCGGCCTCGCGCTCGCGGCGGGTGTCGCGACTGTCGCGGCCGCCCCGCAGCCGCGGATCGACGTGTTCCATCTCCTCCAGGTCTCCACCTCCGGGCTGGCCCGGGGCACGAACATGTACCGCCAGCAGTGGGCGCCGGATCGGGCCGGCTACACCGCCGGCGGGCTGTTCGACGTCTACCCGTACCTGCCGGGGACGTCCCTGCTGCTCGCGCCGTTCCGGTGGGTGCTGGGGGACGTCCGCTACGGGCTGCTGGCCGCGCTCGCCCTGGCGGCGGTGGCCGGCCGCGCGCTCGCGCGGCGGCGGGACGTCGCCAGGGCCGACGCGGTGGCCGGCCACGGCTCCGGCGTCGAACCCGACACCGACCCGGATCTCCGCGTCGGCGATCCCGGCTTCGGTGTCGGGGGGCATGGCGGGGCGGCGGTCGCCGCCGGTCTGCTCCCACTGCTCGTCGTCGTGTTACCGGAGTCCATGTACGCGCTGCAGCAGTCCTGGACCGAGCCGCTGCTGGTCGCGCTGCTCGCGGTGATGGTCTGGGCGGTCGCCGCGGGCCGGACGGCGCCGGCTGTCGTCGCGTTCGCGCTGGCCCTCGCGAGCAAGCAGCACGTGGCGTTGCTGGTCCCGCTCGCGGCCTGCTGGCCGTCGTTCGGCCCGCGCCGCACCCTGGCTGCCGCCGGTCTGGGGGTGGCCGTCGTCGCGCCCTGGGTCATCGCGGCTCCGGGCGACTTCGTCGACGACGCCGTGCGCACCAATCTCGGCTACGAGGTGCTGAACCACTCGCTGTCCATACCCGGCTGGGCGCACCATTTCGGGATCACCCTCGGCTTCGGCGCGACCGCCGTCGTGCTGGGCGCGGCCTACCTGCTGGCCTGGCGAGCCCGCGGCGGGGCGGCCGGGTTCTGCGCGGGGTCTGCGCTGGTCCTCCTCGCTCTCGACGTCATGAACAAGCAGACCTTCTTCAACCACTACACGCTGCCGATGGGGCTGCTCGTGCTGGCGGTGGCCGCGGGCGCGGCGGCCCCGCCTCAGCGCAGGGTGGAGAACCGCTCGAGGGAGGCACCCTCGTAAAGATCGCGCTTCTCGACCTGCAACGCCCGGTCCCGCAGGGACGCCAGCTGGTCGGAGAGCACCGCGCACGCGCCCTCCAGAAAGCGGTACCCGTCCGCCCGGACGAGCAGGACGGCGTGATCGGGCCCGGCCAGGTCGTTGACCTCGGCCGCGAAGGCCGCCCCGTTCGCGCGCTTCATCCGGTCGGCGTAGTCGACCCAGTCGACCAGCGCCGGCCCGGCCTCGTCGGCGTAGACGATCTCCCGGATGTCGATGTCGCCCCGGCGCTGGATCGCCCGGTGCACGGCCGGGCCGAGCTGGTCCGGGCAGTAGGCGACGACGTCCCCCGGCCGGGCGAGGTCGGCGATCCGGTTGGCGATCTCGCCCGCCTGGGTCCGCTCCGTCCGGGCGAGCTGGTACCCACCGAGYAGGCCGCTGATCGAGGCGACCACGACCACCGCCACGAACGCCCGGTGCACCGGCAGCTGCGCTATCCCGAGCGCCGCGAGCAGCAGGTAGGCGGGCAGCGCGATCCCGGTGTAGCGCTCCGCGTAGGCGCTGCCGCCGAACATGTTGACGAAGTACGCCAGCACCAGCGGCGCGAGCCAGATCGCGGCGAGGTACCTGCCCGGCGCCCGCCCGGAGATCTTGACGTGCAGCTCCCCGCCGAGCGGACGGGCCGTCAGCCCGATCAGCGCCCCGCCGAGCAGGATGATGCCCAGCAGCGCGCCGGTCGACTGCGGGCCGGCCCAGTCGAAGACCGTGTCGAGCAGCACCTGGGCCTGCACCCGGGGCGCCCAGGGTGTCCCCGTGTGCAGCATCTGGAAGAGGAACACCGGCATCCAGGGCGCGAACAGCACCGCCGAGGCGGCCATCGCGACGAACGCCCGCAGCGCCGGGCGGCGGTAGTGCTCCCGCCGCCGCGCCTGCAGGAGCAGGAACGCCGCCACGGTGAACACCACCAGGAACGTCCAGTAGTGCGTGTAGACCAGGGCGGCCGTCGCCAGCGTCAGCGCGGCGAGCCGTGGCAGGTCCGGCCGGTTCAGCGCCCGGACTGCGGCGAAGCCGAACACCAGCACGAGCAGGACGACCAGCGAGTACATCCGCGTCTCGCTGCCGTAGCGGATCGCGTACGGCGAGCAGGCGAACAGCAGGAGCGCGACGAGCCCGACCCGCTGCTCGGCCGACGGCCCGCCGTTGCCGAGGGCGGTCGCCGCCCGGCCCACGTACCGCCCGGCGAGCCAGGCCAGCGGGAGTGTGGCGAGGGAGAGCACGCCCGACAGCGCCCGGACGGCGATGTCCCCGTCACCGAACACGCTGATCCAGACGTGCAGGAGCAGGTAGTACAGCGGGGGTGACCCGTCGTGACGCAGCGCCTGCAGCAGGTCCGGCACCGGCCGGGACGCGATGCCGACGGTGAGCGACTCGTCGAGCCACAGGTGGCTCGGGGTGGCGAACCGCAGCACGGCACCGGCGGCGACGGCCAGGAGTGTCCCGGCCAGGAAGAACTGGTACGAGGCCGCGACGGTCCAGTCCCGGGCCCGGCGGAACCGGGCGATCAGCCGCGCCGGCTCGGCCCGAGATGGGTAATCGGTCCGCTGGGCGGGCACGGTCTGCTCACCCGGCTCCGCCTCCGCGGCGGGCGGCGCCTCCGCGCTCGGCTCGGTCTCCGCAGCGGTCATGGTCTGCGCGTCCGGCTGGGTCTGCGCGTCCGGCTGGGTCTCCGCGGGCAGCCCGGTGCGCGGGAGCCGGCCGGTCAGCACCGCATGGTCGTTCGGTGGGTCCTGCGCCGACCGCGGCCGAGGCGCCACAGCCGCGGCTCCCGGCCCCGCGGCTGCCGGCTCCGCGGTAGTGCCCGTGACCTGGCCGGTCGGCAGGTCGTCTGCGCTCACCATCCGCACGCTACCCATCCGCACGCTACCCATCCGCACGACGCACGATCTTGCCGTGGTGTCGTGTGCGGGTTGTCAAGGGGGTCATGGTCTGACCGGTTCCTTCGTGGCCGGCGCGAGAACGGCCGCCCCGGCGGTGGCACCGTCAGCGAGGCCGGCGCCGAAGCCGGCCTCGCCGGGTTGGTCGTCGGTGTCGTCCATGTCGTCCATCGGCCCGAATGGCTCCGCGGACTCGCCGGCCAGCAGCGCCGGGAGGAGGGTCGCCCGCCGCCGGCCACCCGCGTCGCGGACCGCGGCCCGCAGCGCCGGGCCGTTCACCGACACGACCGACAGGTGGCTGCGTGCCCGCGTCATCGCCGTGTAGATCAGCGGCCGGGTAAGCATCCGCCCGGCCTCCGGTGGGAAGACGCCGACCACGGCGGCCCACTCGCTGCCCTGGGCGCGGTGCACCGTGACGGCCCACCCGTGGCGCAGGTCCACGACGCCGTGCGAGGGGACGTCGAGCTCGCCGCCGGGGAAGGCGACCCGCAGGCCGCCCCGTTCGCCGAGCGCGACGACCACGCCGATCTCACCGTTGGCGAACCCCAGGTCAAGGTGGTTCGCGGTGGCCACCACCCGGTCGCCGACGTCGAAGCCGGAGACCTCGCCGCGGCCCGGGTTGAGCGCGTTCTTCAACGCCGCGTTGAGCGCGCCGGTGCCGGCCGGCCCGCCGTGCACGGGCGTCACCACCTGCACGTCCTCGGTGGGTATGCCCAGGGCCCGCGGAATCGAGTCGGTGACGAGCTGGACGACGCGGTGCGCGGCCTCGCCGGAGGAGCGCGCCGCCACGACGACGACCTCACGGCCCGAACCGGGTGGCGGCAGCTCACCGCGGCGGACCGCCGCGGCCATCGTGGCGATCGCGCCGCCGTCGGCCTGCCGGTAGAGCCGGGTCAGCTCGGTGACCGGCGCGACCTCCGCCTCCAGCAGGTCGGCCAGGACCTGACCCGGTCCGATGCTGGGGAGCTGCGCAGGGTCGCCGACGAGGAGCAGGTGGGTGCCGTCGGCGCAGGCGTCCAGCAGGGCGGCGGCGAGTTCGGCGTCCAGCATGGACGTCTCGTCGACGACGACCAGGTCGGCCTCGATGGGGTTGTGCTCGTCGCGGGCGAACCCGCCGCCGCGGCCCTGCGCGCCGAGCAGCCGGTGCAGGGTGCTGGCCGGCGCGCCACACAGCTCCTCGAGCCGTTTCGCCGCCCGGCCGGTCGGCGCGGCGAGCGCCACCTCGACGCCGGCGGCCTCGGCGAGCCGGACGACCGCGGCGACGGTGCGGCTCTTGCCCGTGCCGGGACCACCCGTCAGCACGCTCACGCCGACCTCGAGCGCGGTGCGGGCGGCCTGGAGCTGGACCTCGTCCAGCCCGGCCACGGCGCGGTCGGCCGCCGCGCCCGGTTCGGCGCCGCCGGGGACCGTGCCCGCGCCGCCGCCAGCCGCATCGGACCCAGCCGCGTCGTAGGCGGAGCCGGCCGCGTCGTTGTCGGGCGGCTCGTCGTCCGGTGCGTGGTCGTCCGGTACGTCGTCGTCGAACATCGACGTCGGCGCCGGCGGTTCGGGTGGCGTGGCGACTGCCGGCCGCTCCTCGCCCAGTCCGCTGCCGGCGCGCCGCCGGGCCCGCCGCCCACCGGCCTCGGGCCGGAACGGTTCGGCGGTCGCGAGCAGGCGCTCCACCCCGTCCGAGATCGCCTGCTCGGCCATCGCGTACCGCTCGAGGGCGAGACGGTCGTCGACCTGGATCACCCGGCCGGAGTCGAGCGCGGCGGACAGCGCGTCGAGGGGTTCGGTGACCCCCTCGCGGACCGCGGCCCGGGTCACCTCGGCGACCGGGGCGGCGGTGTCGCCGGCGCGGCTCGCCGCGCGACCGAGCAGGTGGATGAGGACCGCCGGCCCGCGGCGGGGGTCCGCCCTGTCCAGCCCGAGGTGGCGGGCGAAGCGATCGGCGTCGCCGAGTTCGGCCTCGCCTCCCTCGAGCAGCGACCAGGGGTCCGCGCGCAGCGCCTTGGCCACCGTGGGGCCGAGTGCGTCGGCCAGGCCGCGGGCAAGCCGCGCCGGCAGGCGCGCCGCGACCAGCATCTCCACCGCGGCGTAGGTGGGTTCCGCCGCGCGGAACGTGTCGAGCAGGCGGCGAGCCCGCGGCCCGGAGACACCCGGCACCGAGGAAAGGCGGTGCAGGTCGACGTGTTCGCGGTGTTCGATGCCGGCCTCCTCCAGCCGGCCCGCCGTCGTCCGGCCCAGGCCCGGCCACAGGCCGGCGCCGCAGAAGGCCTTGAAGACTACGGCGTCGTCCGGGGTTGGTCCCGGGCCGGACGACGGCGGGCCGGCGGCGCGGTCCTCGACCGCGGCGGCGGTCCGAAACGGGGAGTCGGCGGCGTCTTCGGGCATGGCGGAAGCGTAACGACGCCGGCCGCCGCCCCTAGCCCGCCCGCTCGGTAGCGTGGTGGGGCGGGTGGTCCGTGGGTAGTCCGATCGCGCATTTCGGTGCCAGCCGCCGAACGATCGAATCCAGGCGTTCGGCCAGGTCAGCGGGCCTGGCCCGGCCGGGTCGACCGGGCCGCGCGCGCCCCGGCATCCCACTTGCGGGCTGGCTGGTGTCGCCTGGTGGTACGCACCCGCAGGCCGGCCTGCCGCCACACCACGAAGGGAAGGTCCGAAGTTGACCACCGTCCTGCTGGTCCGGCACGGCCTCACCGCGGTCACCGGCAAGATCCTGCTCGGCTGGACCCCGGGCGTCGGGCTCGACGAGCGGGGCCGCCTGCAGGCCGAGGCGCTGGCCGGGCGGCTCGCCGGCATCCCGCTCGCCGCGATCGTGTCCAGCCCGCTCGACCGCTGCCAGCAGACGGCCGCGGAGATCGCCCGGCACCGCCCGGAGGGCCCGTCCGCGCCCGCCGGGGTGCAGAAGATCGACACCGACGAGCGGATAGGGGAGTGCCACTACGGCGACTGGACGGGGCAGGAACTCGCGACCCTGGCGAAGGAACCGCTGTGGAAGGTGGTGCAGGCCCAGCCGAGCGCGGTGACGTTCCCCGGCGGGGAGGCGCTGCGTGACACCCAGTCCCGCGGCGTCACGGCGGTGCGCGAGTGGAACGAGCGCCTCGGCCCGGACGCGACCTGGCTGCTGTGCTCGCACGGCGACGTGATCCGGACCGTCCTCGCCGACGCCCTCGGCATGCACCTGGACATGTACCACCGGATCACCGTCGACCCGTGCTCGCTCACGGTCGTCCGCTACGGCGACCACCGGCCGTTCGTGCGCCGCGTCAACGATGTCGGCGGAGCCGTCGCCGACCTGCTGCCCGTACCGCCGTCGCCGGCGGGCGACGGGAAGCGTCCCCGCGAGGACGAGGTCGTGGGAGGTGGCGCCGGCGCCGAGCCGCCGGTGGACGGTGCCCGGCCGGGCACGGTCTCCGAGGCGGCCGTGCCCGGATCGGGCGGGGCCACATCCCCGGTCGCGCCGCCGACGTCCAAACTGGAACCGTGAGCCTCTCCGCGGCCGGTGCCGACCCTGGGCGGCGTGCGCCGCTGGACCCGCTCGACAGCGGCGGGCTGGGCGTGAGCGAGGCGTTGGCGCTCCTGCGCACCGGCGAGCTGGAGATCACCGGGCGGCTGGTCGACGCCAGCAACGCCACGCTGCTGTGCGAGATCCGGGCCGACGAGCTCTGCGGGCGGTGCGTGTACAAGCCGGTGCGCGGCGAACGCGCCCTGTGGGACTTCCCGGACGGGACGCTGGCGGCCCGTGAGCTGGCCGCCTACGAGGTCGCCGAGGCGATGGACCCGGGCATCGTCCCACCGACCGTCATGCGGGACGGCCCGTTCGGCGCGGGGATGGTCCAGCTCTGGATCGACGTCGACACGACCGTCGACCTCGTCGCGCTGACCCGGTCGGACGACCCGCAGCTGCGGCGTATCGCGCTGTTCGACGCCGTCATCAACAACGCCGACCGGAAGGGTGGCCACCTGCTCCCGGCGCCGTCCGGGCGGGTGCACGGCATTGACCACGGCGTGACGTTCCACACGGACGACAAGCTGCGCACGCTGCTGTGGACCTGGCGGGGCCAGCGGCTGGACGCGGCGGAGACCACGCTCCTGCAGGGCGTGCGCGACGCGCTGGGCGCGGATCTGGGGGAGCGGCTCGAGCCGCTGCTCACCACGACCGAGCTACGGGCACTGGGAGCCCGGGTCGAGCGGCTCCTGGCCGAGGGCCGTTTCCCGTTGCCCTCCGGGGACTGGCCGGCCATTCCCTGGCCGCCGTTCTGAGCCGGCGAACGCGGCCCGACGGGGCCGCCGGCCGCGACACGCCCGGGTGGGGGTTGTGCCCTGCTCGTCGCCGGCCTGCCCGGCTTGTCCCGCGCCCGGCCCGGCCCCGGTTACCCTGACACGCATGCAGGCGTGGCCCTTTCCTCAGCTCCCCAAGCTTCCCGGACAGGGTCGCAACCTCCGCGTTCTCGACACGGCGCACGGCGGAGTGCGGACTCTGGACCTCGGGCCGACGGTCCGGCTCTACGCCTGCGGGATCACCCCGTACGACGCCACCCACCTCGGGCACGCCTTCACGTACCTCACCTACGACCTCGTCCAGCGCGTGCTGCGGGACGCCGGCCACGAGGTGCGGTACGTGCAGAACGTCACCGACGTCGACGATCCGCTGCTCGAGCGGGCCACCCGTGACGGCATCGACTGGCGCGACCTCGCCCGCCGCGAGATCGACCTGTTCCGGGCCGACATGACGGCGCTGCGCATCCTGCCTCCCGACCACTACGTCGGCGTCGTCGAGGCCGTCGGGCTCATCGTCGACATGGTCTCCCAGCTCGTCGAGCGCGGCGCCGCGTACTCCGTCGACGGCGATCTCTACTTCTCCGTCGCCGCGGCGCCGGACTTCGGCCAGGTGGCCCACCTCGACCCCGCGCAGATGCTGGTGTCCTGCGCCGAGCACGGCGGTGATCCCGGCCGGCCGGGCAAGAAGGACCCGCTCGACCCGCTGCTGTGGCGCGCGGAGCGGCCGGGGGAGCCGTCCTGGCCGTCGCCGTTCGGCCCGGGGCGGCCGGGCTGGCACGTGGAGTGCTCCGCGATCGCCCGGCACTATCTCGGCGCCACGATCGACATCCAGGGCGGCGGGAGCGATCTAGCCTTCCCGCACCACGAGTGCAGCGCCGCGCACGCCGAGGTCGCGAACGGCGCCCGGCCGTTCGCCCGCGCCTACGTCCACACCGCGCTGGTCAGCCTGGACGGCCACAAGATGTCGAAGTCGCGGGGGAACCTCGAGTTCGTCTCGAGGCTGCTCGCGCGCGGAGCGGACCCGGCCGCGATCAGGCTTGCCCTGTTGCAGCATCATCACACCGTGGAGTGGGAGTGGACCGCGGCCGCCATGCCGGCGGCAGTCGAGCGGCTCGACCGGTGGCGCGCCGCCGTCGCGCTGCCGTCCGGCCCCGACTTCCGGCCGGTGCTGGCCGAGGTCCGGGACCGGCTCGCCGACGACCTCGACGCGCCTGGAGCGCTCGCCGCGGTCGACGCGTGGGCGGCGGCCGCACTGGCCGCTGGCAGCGGCAGCGGCGAGGCGGACGATCAGGCGCCGGCCACCGTCCGCGACACCGTCGACGCACTGCTCGGTGTCGACCTTGGGCCTGTCCTACCGAGAGGAACCTAGCCGATGGGGGCGCACCACCGCCGGGAGTCCCCCGGCGCCGCCATGGACCGGCCGACCTTTGATGAGGCACCGCAGGGATACGACCCCCGGCAGGTCGACGAGTACCTCGGGGTCCTGTGGCGGTACGCGAGCGAGGTGACCTCCCGGGCGGCCGCGGCCGAGGCGGCGCTGCGCCACGAGCGCGACCGTCGGGAGGCCGAGGCCCGCCTCGCCGAGGGCCTGCCCGCCCAGGCCGGTGGGCGCATCGGGCTGATGCTCGAGATCGCGCAGCGTGAGGCCGAGGACATCATCGCGGGCGCCCGCCACCTCGCCGAATCGGCGCTGGAGGAGGCGGTCGCGCAGGCGGGGGCGAACCATCCGATCGTCCGGGAGGCCCGGGAACAGGCCGAGAAGCTGATCCTCGACGCGGTTGAGGAGAGCCGGCGGCTCGCGCTGACCCGGCACGAGGACCTCGAGGCCGAGATCGTGCGCGGGACGCACTCGCTCGAGGCACTGCGGCGCCAGCAGGGCGAGATCATCGGCGCCGTTCTGCGGTTGCGCCGGCTGCTCGGCGGGGACGAGATCGACCGGGCGGTGACCGACCTCGCCCGCGCGGGCGTGTCACCCGATGGCGTCGCCGCCGACAGCGGCCTGGACGGCCGGCGCGGCGGCCGGGCCGACGCCGGTGCTCCGGCGGGCCCGAACCTGGCCGGAGCGCCGTCGGTGGATCCGTCGGCGGATCCGTTCACGCCGGGCCGGCCGGCAGCGGGTCCGGGCCACCCGGCCGCGCCGGAACAGCCGGGTCCACCAGGGCAGCCCGGCTCGCAGCCGCAGCCGGGCGGGGCGGCGTCGAGCCTGCACTTCCCGGCTTCAGACCACGCCGGTCACACCGGGGGCGTCGACAGCGCGGGTGACCCCTTGCGTGGTCCGGGCGGCACGGGCCACGCCGGCGCCGGTCACCTCGGCACTGGTCACACCAGCGCTGGGCACGCCGGTACCGGACACACGGGCACGAGCCACCTCGGCGCCGGGTCCGTGGGCGCCGGGCACGTGGGAGCGAGCCGCGCCGGAGCGTCCGCGCCGGCCGGGGCGACGAGCTCCGGGGGGAGCACCGGTGGAACATGGGCCGCCTCGTCCCGGCTTACCGCCGAGACGGGCCCGGCGGCGCCCTCGGCCGCCGCAACCGTGGGCTCCGCGACCGTGGGTGCGCGGCGCGGCCCGGGGCGCCATCGCCAGCAGCAGCGGGACGTCCCCGAAGCCGAGCCCTACCCGACCGAGCTGGCCGGCGGCTTCGTCCCCGGCGGGCCGGCCGCCGGGGGAGCCGGAACCGGCCCGGTACGCATGCCCGCCGCGGGCTACCGCCCCGCCGCCGAGGAGGACATCCTCGACGCGGAGATCGTCGAGGAGTAGACCTCGCGCGCGGGCGCGGTCACTCCCCCCGGCGGCGCAGGTAGCGCTCGAACTCCCGGGCGATGGCGTCGCCGCTGGCCTCGGGCAGCGCCGTCTCCGGTTCGCGCGACTCCAGCGAGCGGACGTACTCGGCGACCTCGGTGTCCCCGGCGGCGAGCTCGTCGACCTGCCGCTCCCACGCCTTGGCCTTGTCCGGCAGCTCGCCGAGCGGGATCTCCATGTCGAGAAGATCCTCGACCCGGCGGAGCAGCGCGAGGGTGGCCTTCGGGCACGGCGGGTTGGCGACGTAGTGCGGCACGGCGGCCCAGAACGACACCGAGGCCAGCTCCGCCCGCGAGCAGGCGTCCGCGAACACGCCCACGATGCCCGTCGGCCCCTCGTAGCGGGAGGCCTCGAGGCCCAGCCGCGCGGCGGTGGCCGGATCCCCGGCGGTACCGCTGATCGGGACGGGGCGGGTGTGCGGCGAATCCGCCAGCAGCGCCCCGAGCGTGATGACCATGTCGCTACCGAGTGCGTGGACGGCCTCGATGAGCTCGTCGGTGAATCCCCGCCAGCGCATGTTCGGTTCCAGGCCCCGCACGAGCACCAGGTCGGATTCGGACTTCGCCGGCCGCGCCACCGAGAGCCGCGTGGTCGGCCAGGCGATCTTGCGTGACGCGCCGTCCGCACCGCTGACCGTCGGCCGGTTGACCTGGAAGTCGTAGTAGTCGTCCGGGTCGATCGCGCCGATGACGCGAGCACCGAAGACGTTCTCCAGGTGTTCGACGGCCGCCGACGACGCGTCGGCGGCGTCGTTCCACCCCTCGAAGGCGGCCACGACCACCGGCGACCGCAGCTGGCCGACGCCGGAGAACTCGATCACCTACCACCTCCTGCCGCCCCGCGGCGGCCCCCTGCCCCCGTGACAGTGCAACCGTACGTCCTCCCGATCCGGGAGAACGCCCGCTGTCCAGTCTGCCGCGTGATCGCAACCTCCGCCTCAAGGGCATCGACGCCCCCCGTCCGTGACCGGTAGGCGGGCGGGGATCGATCCATCGTGTCCATCCCGTCGCAGAGGTTATGTCGGGCGGGACCTGTCAGGTCGATATCGGGTATGTGCCGCGTTCCACCGACGGCGGAACCGGGGTGCCCGCGCCCGTTGCGACCACCACCGCCGGAGGTCGCCGCGTCCGGCCCGGACCCCGGCCGCCGGCCCGCCCCGGCGCCCGCGGAGGGCCTTCCGTCCCACCCCGGTACCCTTTCAGGGTGCGTCCCCAGCTGCTCCCTGCCCCGGCCGAGCGGGCCCCCGCGGCCGTTGGCGCCGTGGGCGCGGTGTGGCCGTCCGCGGGCCGCTCCCCGATTGGTTCCCCGGAGGACGACACACTGTGAGCGACCTGCCGGCGGCGGTCCTGTTCGACATGGACGGGCTGCTCGTCGACACCGAACCGCTGTGGACGATCGCGGAGAACGAGGCCGCGGCGCGCCTGGGCGGGCGGTTCACGCCCGAGATGAAGCTTGCCATGATCGGCCACGGTATCGACACCGCCGTCCCGATCATGGTTTCGATGCTGGGGCGCCCCGTCTCGGACGAGCCCGCGACCACCGAGTTCCTGCTGCGCCGCTCCGCGGAACTGTTCCGGGAACCGGGTGCGGTCGTCGCGCAGCCCGGGGCGCTGGATCTGTTGGGCGCCGTCACGGCGGCCGGGGTGTCGACCGCCCTGGTCTCCTCGTCCTACCGTGCGCTGGTCGACGCGGTGGTCGCCGTGCTGGGCGCGCACCACTTCACCGTGACGGTGGCCGGCGACGAGGTCGCCCGGCGCAAGCCGTTCCCGGATCCCTACCTCGCCGCGATCCGCCTGCTCGGCGCCGATCCCGCCGCCTGCGTGGTCCTGGAGGACAGCCTCACCGGGGCCGCGGCGGGCATCGCGGCCGGCTGTGCGACGGTCCTCGTCCCGTCGATGCCGATCGCGGCGGCCGATTTGCCCGGCCAGGTCGCGGCCCGGGTCGACAGCCTGCACGCGGTCGACCTTGCCACGCTCGCCGGGCTCGTCCACCGTCCGGACCCGGCCCGCGCCGACTCCGGCTGAGACCGGGCCGGCGCCGACCCCGGCTGAGGTCCGGCCCGCGTCCGGCGGCGGGCTCGCGGGTCAGGTCGTGGCGATCGCCCGCAGGATGTCCATCCTGGCGGCTCGACGCGCCGGGAAGACCGCGGCGAGCACGCCCATGATGGCGCCGGCGATCATCACGGCGATGATCGTTCCGACGGGATAGGCGAAGGTCGTCACCCCCTGGCTCTTCAGTGCCCCGGTCAGCGCCCAGCCGAAGAAGCTGCCGACCAGCACACCGAGCACCGCACCGAAGACCGAGATGATCATCGACTCGACGATGACCATCATCCGCATCTGTTGCCGGGTCATGCCGATAGCCCGGAGCATCCCGATCTCCCGGGTGCGTTCGATCACCGAGAGTGCGAGGGTGTTCACGATGCCGAACAGGGCGATCACCACCGCCAGGGCCAGCAGGACGTACACGAACCCGAGCAGCTGGTCGACCTGTTCCTCCTGCTGGGCCACGAACTCCGACTGGTCGCGGACCTCGACGCTGCCGAACGGCTTGATCACCTTGTCGATCTCGGCCCGGACCGCGGCCGGGTCGGCGCCGTCGRCCAGCTTGAGCATCACGAACAGGTCGAGGTTGTTGTTCGAGTGCTTCTCGAACTCGCTGGTCGCGATCATCGCGGGACCGGCGATCGCGCTCTTCTCGTAGGTGCCCACCAGGGTCAGCTCGGTCGGGCCGTCCGCGAACGTGACCGGGACGGGCGCGCCGACCCGCAGCCCCCGCTCGGCCGCCGTCACCTCGTCGACCAGGAGGGAACCCGCGCCGAGCGCGTTGACGTCGCCGTCCACCTGCTTGATGGAGAGGACCTGCAGCAGGCCAACCGGATCGCCCGYGAGGACCGACGAGTTTGTGTCGCCGATCTTGACCACCCCGCCCCGGATGCCGGTGGCGACCGCCACGCCTGGCTTGCCCTGGAGCCCCGCGGCCACCTGTGGGCTGAAGGGGGCCAAGTTGGATGTGGCGATGTAGAAGTCGGCACCCAGGCTCTCCGACACCGTCTCGCGTACCGACTCCTTGATGGACTGGCCGAGCACGGCGAACGCGCTCACCAGGGCCAGGCCGATCATCAGCGCCGACGCGGTGGAGGCGGTGCGCCGCGGGTTGCGGATGGCGTTCTCCTGGCCGAGCCGGCCGGTCGTCCCGAACATCGCGCGCAGCGGAATCCCCACGACCTGGGTGATCGGCGGGGCCAGCAGCGGCGAGAGGGTGGCGATGCCGAGGAAGACGAACGCCGCGCCGGCGCCGACCATGCTCGTGTTCGGATTCTCCCCGCGGGCCAGGCCCGCCACCAGGCAGATCACTCCCAGCACGGTCAGCGCGCCGCCGCCGAGCGCCCGGGTGCGCAGCGACCTGGTGGGCAGCACGTACGTCTCGCGCATCGCCGCCACCGGCGGCACCGACGCCGCCTTGCGGGCCGGCACGAACGCCGCGAGACCGGTGATGACCAGGCCGACGCCGTAGGCGAGCAGGAAGGTCCGAGGCTGGAAGACCAGCGGGCCGGACGGCAGCGAGATCCCGAACGCGCCGACGGCCGCACGCAGCCCCATCGCCAGCAGGGCGCCCAGAGCGAGACCGACCGTGGCGCCGATGAAGCCGACGATCAGGGCCTCGATCTGGACCGAGAGCTGCACCTGGGCCCGGCTCGCGCCGATCGCGCGCAGCAGCGCCAGCTCACGGACGCGTTGCGCGACCAGCATCGTGAACGTGTTGAAGATGATGAAAGCGCCGACGAACACCGCTATGCCGGCGAAGACCAGCAGGAAGGTCGAGAACCCGCTGACGGCGTCCTGGATCGCGCTCGCGCTCTCCTCGGCGAGCTGGGTGCCGGTGATCGCCTCGACCCTGGTGGGGAGCACCGCGGCGACCCTGTCCCGCAGCTGCTCCTGCGAGACGCCGTTGGCGGCGGCGAGGCTGATCGAGGTGAACTGGTCGGGCGCGAGCAGCAGCCGCTGCGCCGTCGCCGTGTCGAACGTGGTGACGGCGGCGCCGCCGAGGCTGTCCTGCCCGCCGATGCGGAAGGTGCCGACGAGGGTGAACTCCTCGGGCTGGAGGCGGGTCTGCACCGAGATCCGCTGGCCGAGCGTGAGGTGGTGTTTGTCCGCGGTCGACTTGTCGACCGCGATCTCCTGGCCGTTCGGTGGCCGACCGTCGGCGATCTCCTCCGACCCCGTCGCGGTGCCACCGGTCCAGTTCGTTCCGATGCCCGGTGCGCCGCCGCTGTTGAGCGGGTCGCCCGACGCGGGGTCGATCAGGACCGCCTGGCCCCGGACCATCCCGGTCGCCGCGGTGACTCCGTCCACCTTGGCGACGGTGGGGACCAGGGTGGCGGGCACCGGCAGCCGGTCGGCCTGGTCGCCCGTGCCGACCGCGTTGACGGCCCGCACGGAGACGCTGACGTTCTTGTTGATGTCGGTGAACAGGGTGTCGAACGTCCGGTTCAGCGTGTCGGTGAGGACCAGGGTGCTGGTGACGAAGCTGACACCCACGACGACCGCGAGCGCGGACAGGACAAGCCGTACTTTGCGGGCCAGCAGGCTCCGCAGTGTGGCGCGCAGCATCCGTCAGGCCCACCCGGTCGGATTCGCCCGGCCCGCGCCCCGGCCGGTGCCCCGCTCGTAGCCCCGGGTGCCACCGTGCCCGGACGCGTCGTAGGGCGAGCGGTCGTGGTCGTCCGGAGCCCGGTACCCGCCTCCGTGGCCGCGAGTGCCCGTGTGCCGCCCGGCGGAGCCGTACCGGTCATGGCCGAACGGGCCGGTGTCCGCCGGATCCGTGTACCGGCCGCGGGCGTCGATCTGGCTGGCGTCAAACCGGCCGGTATCGGACTGGCTGGCCTCGAAGTGACTGGCGTAGCCGCCGGTGCGGGGGTCGCCCCGGTACGGCCCGGGGCTCGGGTACTCCCCGGTGTGCGGCCCGCCGCCCGGGTAGCCCCCCGCGCCGTAGCCCGTGGACTGGCGCTCGTCCGCCGGCCCGGCGTAGTCCTCGTTGTGGTATCCGGCCGGTGGGTAGTGGTCGGCCGGGTAGCTGCCCGTCGGGTAGCCGCCGGTGGCGTAGCCGCGGTCGTCGTACTCGGGGCCGCGCGGCTCGGGCGGCTCCGGCGGCAGGTCGTCGTAGTCCGCTTCGGGCTCCGGTACGGCCTCGCCGCGCACGAGCGCGTCCAGGTTCTTCATCCGGTCCAGGACGGCGTCCGGTGTGGGCTCGGCCATCGCGTCGACCAGCCGGCCGTCGGCGAGGAAGATCACCTCGTCGGAGTACGAGGCGGCCGTCGGATCGTGGGTGACCATCACGATGGTCTGGCCCAGCTCGCGGACCGAGTCGCGCAGGAACGACAGCACCTCCGCGCCCGACCGCGAGTCGAGGTTCCCGGTCGGCTCGTCGGCGAAGACGATCTCCGGGCGGGTGACCAGGGCCCGGGCACAGGCGACCCGCTGCTGCTGGCCGCCGGACAACTCGGGCGGGCGGTGGTTCAGCCGGGGCGCGAGGCCCACGGCGTCGACGACCATCCGCATCCACTTCTGGTCGGGCTTGCGGCCGGCGATGTCCAGCGGCAGCGTGATGTTCTCGGCCGCGGTGAGCGTCGGCAGCAGGTTGAACTGCTGGAAGATGAAGCCGATCCGGTCCCGGCGGAGCTGGGTGAGCTGCCGGTCGTTGAGCCGGGACAGGTCGACGTCGCCGATGAAGACCCGCCCCGTGGTCGCGGGGTCCAGCCCGGCGAGGCAGTGCATCAGGGTCGACTTGCCTGAGCCGGAGGGGCCCATGATCGCGGTGAACCGGCCGTAGGGGAAGGTCAGGTCGATGCCCCGCAGCGCGGTGACGGCGGTGTCACCCGAGCCGTAGACCTTGGTGAGTCTGGAGGCCCGCGCGGCGGACCCCCGGCCGCGCCGTGGACCGCCGCGGGCACCGTCGCGGTCCGATGCGGTGCGTCGGGCCATGCGTTCCTCCAACTGTCGCGAACTACCTCACCGATCGGCGGCCGGCTCCCGCGGAGCGCCGGGATCCAGGCCCCGAAGGGACAACGCCGGAGAGGTGATCCGCATCCTCCCGCCGCCCACGTCCGCCGCCGACGGTAACCGCCCCCGACACCACCCGGGACGCCGGATCTTCCCCACCGGTGACCGCCCGGGCACGCCGATGCCGGGCCCGCCCGCGGGGCCGCCGTCCGAAGGTGCCCTCGGGTACCCGAACGGGTACCCCCACGTCTGGTGCGCCACGTTGCCGGTGGCCAGGTCGGGACCCATGCGCCGCGATTCGATGGACGGTCGGGCGGCTCAGCCGTCCGCCTCGCAGACGGTGGGGGCGGCGTCGTCGACGGGCAGCTCCGCGCGGTTCTCCGGCAGCGGGGGAGGGGTGCCGCCGAATGCCGGGCACCTCGACTTGTGATCGCACCAGTCACACAGCCGGCCCGGCGTGGCCCGCCAGTCGCCCGTCCGGTGCGCCCGGGCGATGGCCGCCCACAGCGCCTCGATCCGGCGCTCGGTGGCGCGCAGCTCCGACTCCTCCGGCGTGGCACGCAGCCAGGTTCGGTCACTCAGGTAATACAGCCGGAGCTCGCGCGGGATGACGCCACGCGAACGCCACAGCACGAGCGCGTAGAACCGCATCTGGAACATGGCCGCGCCCTCGAACGCCGGGCCGGGGGAGCGGCCCGTCTTGTAGTCGATGACGCGCAGCGCGGTGCCCTGGGGGGTCTCGGCCGAGTCGAGGCGGTCCACGTAGCCGCGCAGCCGCAGCCCGGAGGCCAGGACGTGCTCGACGTAGAGCTCCCGGGCGGCCGGGGCCAGCCTGGTCGGGTCCTCGAGGGTGAAGTAGCCGGCGAGAAGGTCACGCGCGCTGTCCAGCCAGGAGCGCAGGGCGCCGTCGTCGTCGAACAGGCCACCGAGCGCCGGGTCGCGGGCGAGCAGGTCGGCCCAGACCGGCTCGACGAGCTCGGTCGCGGCCGGCTGGGTCCGGCCCGGGGCGGGCAGGTCGAACAGCCGCTCGAGCACGCCGTGCACCACCGTGCCCCGCGTCGCCGCCTCGCTCGGCGCTTCCGGCAGCCGGTCGACCACGCGGAAGCGGTAGCGCAGCGGGCAGTTGACGAAGTCGGCGGCCCGGGAGGGGGATAACGACGCCGTTATCGGCGGCGCCTGTGGCGCCGCGGCCGGTGGCGTCGGCGGCGAGGCCGGGGCCGCCGCGGGGTCGCGGCCCTCATGCCAGCCGGGCCCGACCTGGACCGGCCCGGTCGGGCAACCTTCGGCGGCCGAGCCCGGGGCCTGGGCAGGCGTTGTGGTCATGGCGTCGACCCTAGAACCCGCCACCGACACGATCGGCGCCCGCCTCGGGGCACCCACGGTGTCCCGATGTGCCTCCCTCGCCGAGGGTCCGGGCTCCGCCCCGGGCGGATTTCCGCAGACCTGACAGCCCGGCCGTCGGCTCCGAGAACAATCATGGCGGCTGAGTGATCTCATAGACGCGCTCAGTCGCCACACGTCGTCTCGGCCGGCCTGGCGGAGGCTGGCCTGGTTTCCGGATCCGGGTTTTCGGGGGTTCGACCTCTGGAGTCGGGCCCCTGAGGCCCGGGGGGCGGGGCCCGTTCCTGAGGTGGAGTCCTACAAGCCTGATCCCAGCCGGTGACCCCCAGCGCAACCGTGGCGGCGTGACGGGCCTCGAGCCGCGGGCGCCCTGGCCGCCTCCTCGGGCCGTGGGCCCTGGCCGCGTCCTCGGGCCGTGGCCGGGCCTCCGTGGCCCCCGAACAAGCCCGCTGCCGGCCAGATGGCAGCGCAATCCGTAGCGGGAGCGCTATCCGCGGCGGACACCACGGAGGATGGTCCGTAGCATCTACACCTATGGAGGATCAGCCCGGCGCGGCGCGACACGGCGTCCCCGGCGGAGCGGAGCCGCCGGAGCGGCGGCCGGCGCCGCGTCCGCCGGGTATGCGGGTCGGGCACGTCCGCGGCGCCCCGATCTTCGTCTCGCCGCTGGCCGTCGTCTTCGCGGCGCTGGTCGCGTCCCTGCTCATCGACCCGATCCGGGACCATCTGACGATCGCCGCGACCGACGGGCATGTGCTCGTACTGTCCCTGCTCGTCTCGGCGGGGTTCCTCCTGTCGCTGCTCGCGCACGAGATCGGGCACGCGCTGACCGCGCAGCGGTTCGGGCTGCACGTCCGGTCGGTGACCCTGCACGGCTTCGCCGGTTTCACCGAGTTCGAGCCCGAGCCGGCCACCGCCGCCCGCGAGTTCCTGATCGCCTTCGTCGGGCCCGCCGTCAACGGCGTGATCGGGGGGTTGTGCTTCCTGGGCCTGCTGGCCGTGCCGGATCACGGCAGCGTCGGGGCAGTGCTCTTCTTCATCGGCTTCACCAACGCCGCGCTGTTCGTGTTCAACCTGGCGCCGGGTCTGCCTCTCGACGGCGGGCGGGTCGTCGTCGCGGCGGTGTGGGCCATCGGGCACGACAAGCTGCGCGGGCTGCGGGCCGGCGCCTACGGCGGCTTCGTCGTGGCCGGTGCGCTGGTGGTCTGGGGCGCGACGAAGAACTCCGATGGTTTCGGCGCGCTCTACTCCTACGTCCTGGCCGGGTTTGTCGCCTTCGGCGCCTACCAGTCGCTGCGGTCGGCCAAGGTCCGCGAGCGGCTGCCCGGGCTGTCGGCGGGCCGACTCGCCCGCCGTACGCTGCCGGTGGAGGCTGCGGTCCCGCTCGGTGAGGCGCTGCGCCGGGCCCAGGAGGTGGGCGCCACGGCCGTCGCGGTGATCGACCGGGACGGCACCCCTGTCAAGATCATGAACGGCGCCTCCGTCGACGCCCTGCCGGAGCACCGCCGGCCGTGGATGGCGGTGGACGAGGTCAGCCGGAGCATCGGCCCGGGGATGACCCTGCAGGCCGAGCTCGAGGGCGAGGACCTGCTGGCGGCCGTCCAGCGGGCCCCGGCCGCGGAGTACCTCGTGGTCCAGCGCGGCCGGCCGGTCGGCGTGCTGGCCATGGTCGATCTCGTGGCCAGGATCGATCCGGCGGCCGCGGCCCGTATGGTCTCCCATCGGTGACGTTCGTTCGCCGCTGACGGCCGCCGGGCCCGGCCCGGCCCTGACGCACCCGGCACGCGTCACCCGCACGCCCCCGTGCGACCAGCTTCCAGCGGACAGGGCGCGCGCCGGCCGTGGACGGCCTCGGGGCGCGCGCCGAGAGGACGACGAGATCAGTACTGACCCGACCACGCCGGACGCGGTCGCGTCCCGCCCGCCCCTGCCGGACCTCGCGGAGCTTCCGCCCCTGCCGGACTCCGCGGACCCCGAGGCGCCGGAGATGCCCGAGGCGCCGGAGATGCCCGAGGTACCCGAGGTACCCGAGGTGCCGCGGCCGACCGGAGCGGCGCGGCGCCGCGGGACGTTCACCAAGGGCGACCGCGTCCAGCTGACCGACCCCAAGGGCCGACGGCACACGGTCGTCCTCGAGCCGGGCCGGCAGTTCCACACCCACCGGGGGGCGATTCCGCACGACGACCTGCTCGGCCGGCCCGAAGGCGTCGTCGTGAGCAGCACCGGGGGCACCGACTACCTGGCACTGCGGCCGCTGCTGGCCGACTTCGTGCTGTCGATGCCGCGCGGCGCGACCGTCGTCTACCCGAAGGACGCGGCGCAGATCGTCATGTACGCCGACGTCTTCCCCGGCGCGCAGGTGCTGGAGGCCGGTGCCGGTTCCGGCGCGCTGTCCTGCGCCCTGCTGCGGGCCGTGGGCGACGGCGGCCGTCTGGTCTCCTACGAGCGGCGTCCCGACTTCGCGGAGGTCGCCCGGCGCAACATCGAGACCTTTTTCGGCGGACCACATCCGGCTCATACACTGCATGTCGGTGATCTGGCCGAGTCGGCCGAGCGGGGCATGGACCGGGTGATCCTCGACATGCTCGCCCCGTGGGACGTGCTGCCCGCGGCCGCGGCGGCGCTCGTCCCCGGCGGCGTGCTGTGCGCGTACGTCGCGACGACCACCCAGCTCTCCCGGACGGTCGAGGCGCTGCGCGAGTTCGGCTGCTTCGCGGAGCCCGCGGCGTGGGAGACGATGATGCGCGACTGGCACGTCGAGGGCCTCGCCGTGCGCCCCGGTCACCGCATGGTCGGGCACACCGGTTTCCTGGTGACAGCGCGCCGGCTGGCGGACGGCGTCACTGCTCCACCGAGGCGGCGGCGCCCGGCCAAGGGCTCCTATCCGGAGCCGGCGACCGCTCCGGAGCCGGCATCCGTCGACCGCCCGGCCGAGCAGGGTCAGCCGGCGGGAGCGGGCAGCTTGCCGGGCCTGTACGGCCAGCCCGATCGCCAGGTCATCGCGGAGCCTCAGACCGAGCCGGAGCCTCGAGTCGACGCCGGCTCCGACGGCTGACGCGATGCCGGGCGCGGCCGGGCGATCCGCGGGGGCGCCCGCTCAGGCGAGCCCGCCGGCGGCTCCCCGGCCGTGCCGGGTGGCCTCCACCGCTGTGGGGCGGGCCCGCCCCACCCGGGGCAGGACGGCGCCCGCGCGGCGGGCCCGGGCGCCGGACCCCACGGGTGGGGGCACGGCGGGGGCGCCGGGGTGGGTGGTTCTCACTCCTGTGGGCCGCCGACCTCCAGCGTCCCGTCCGGGTGCTCGACGTAGATGCAGGTGCCGGGGCACTGCTCGGCGGCGTCGCGGATCTCGGTGAGCAGCGGCAGCGGAACCGGCACGTGGGTCCCCGGTGTGGTCTGAAGCTCACCGTCGGAGTTCTTCACGTAGGCGAGCCCGTCGATGTCGAACTCGAACACCGAGGGTGCATACTGGACGCACAGACCGTCGCCGGTGCAGGAGTCCTGGTCGATGCGGACCCGGAGTCCGGGCGAATCGCCCGGCTTCGTTGGTGTTGCCACAGGGCTCCGATCTTCTGTCACCATGGCACCGTAACCCGCTGTTTACGGCAAACCTGGGTCGTCCTCGCGCGACCGGCCTGCCAGCGGCGGTCACAACGGTAGTGTGGGTGCGTCCCGGTCAGCACGGGGGAGGTGGAGGCGCGGTGTCCGGTCCCCGTTCGGGCTCTGGCTCCGGTGGGAGCACGGGTCGTCCTGGTGACGCCGATTCTCAACGGTCGGCGTACGAGAAGGAAGTACACGAACTCACGACTCAGGTCACCTTCCTGGAGGAAGAAGTGGCCATGCTGCGGCGGAGGCTGTCTGAATCGCCCCGACAGGTACGTGTCCTGGAGGAGCGACTAGCCCAGGTACAGGTGGAGCTACAGACCGCCACTGGGCAAAACGACAAGCTCGTCGCCACCCTTCGGGAGGCACGTGACCAGATCATCTCGTTGAAGGAGGAGGTCGACCGGCTCGCGCAACCGCCGAGCGGGTACGGCGTCTTCATCCGTGGCTACGACGACGGCACGGTCGACGTGTTCACGCAGGGCAGAAAGCTCCGCGTGACGGTGTCGCCGAACGTCGAAGCCGACGTCCTGCAGCCCGGTCAGGAGGTCATGCTCAACGAGGCGCTCAACGTCGTGGAGGTTCGCGCGTTCGAGCGGCAGGGCGAGATCGTCCTGCTCAAGGAGGTCCTCGAGAGCGGTGACCGGGCGCTGGTGATCGGTCACACCGACGAGGAACGGGTCGTCATGCTGGCCCAGCCACTCCTCGACGGCCCGATCCGAGCCGGCGACTCGCTCCTCATCGAGCCACGGTCGGGGTACGCCTTCGAGCGGATCCCCAAGTCCGAGGTCGAGGAGCTGGTCCTCGAAGAGGTCCCAGACATCGGCTACGAGCAGATCGGCGGCCTGAAGGGCCAGATCGAGTCGATCCGCGACGCGGTCGAGCTGCCGTTCCTCTACAAGGAACTGTTCCTGGAGCACAAGCTCAAGCCACCGAAGGGCGTGCTGCTCTACGGCCCGCCCGGCTGTGGCAAGACGCTGATCGCCAAGGCCGTGGCGAACTCCCTGGCCAAGAAGGTCGAGGCACAGACAGGCCAGGGCTCCGGCCGGGCCTTCTTCCTCAACATCAAGGGCCCGGAGCTGCTCAACAAGTACGTAGGCGAGACCGAGCGGCAGATCCGGCTGGTGTTCCAGCGGGCGCGCGAGAAGGCGTCCGAGGGCATGCCGGTGATCGTGTTCTTCGACGAGATGGACTCGATCTTCCGGACCCGTGGCTCGGGTGTCTCCTCGGACGTGGAGAACACGATCGTCCCGCAGCTGCTCAGCGAGATCGACGGCGTCGAGCAGCTCGAGAACGTGATCGTGATCGGCGCGTCCAACCGAGAGGACATGATCGACCCGGCGATCCTGCGGCCGGGTCGGCTCGACGTCAAGATCAAGGTCGAGCGTCCGGACGCCGAGGCGGCCAAGGACATCTTCGCCAAGTACGTCATTCCCGAGCTCCCGCTGCACGCCGACGACCTCGCCGAGCACGGAGGCAACCGGGAGGCGACCTGCCAGGGCATGATCCAGCGGGTCGTCGAGCGGATGTACGCCGAGAGCGAGGAGAACCGCTTCCTCGAGGTCACCTACGCCAACGGTGACAAGGAGGTCCTGTACTTCAAGGACTTCAACTCGGGCGCGATGATCGAGAACATCGTGGCCCGGGCGAAGAAGATGGCGGTGAAGGACCTCATCGAGAGCAAAGTCCGCGGCCTGCGCATGCAGCACCTGCTGTCGGCGTGCCTGGACGAGTTCAAGGAGAACGAGGACCTGCCGAACACCACGAACCCGGACGACTGGGCCCGGATCTCCGGCAAGAAGGGTGAGCGGATCGTCTACATCCGCACACTCGTCACCGGAACCAAGGGCACCGAGGCCGGGCGGTCGATCGACACCATCGCGAACACCGGCCAGTACCTCTAGACCTCTAGGCCGTTCGCGGGGCGGGGGCCAGCCGCCCGCCGTGGTCGCCACGCGGCGGCCGTCTCGTTGACGAGGCGGCCGCCGCGTCGTGGTTTCACGGGCCCGGTGACCCCCGGCCGTGCCCACCGGCTGCCCGCCAGCCGGTCCGCGAGCCGTGCCCGCCGGCTGGAGCCGCCGGTCGAGTGGCCGTGCCGTCGGGCGTCGCACTGCCCAAGATAGTCAACGATGTTGACGCCCATCCTTGATCGTTTTGATCTTCAAAACGGGCTTGTGGTGGTCTCCTGCCGTCGCTGTGAGAAGACGGACACGCAGCCCAGTGGCCGTCGAACAGGCTGGCGGGCCGCCACGTCGCCGATCACCCGAATGCCGGCACCCGCGGGGCTGTCGGCGTGGCGGGGGAGGTCTCCGGGCGTTCCCGAAGCTTCCCGGCAAGAGGTTCGGAACGACCAAGGGCGGCGTCCGGCCGACCCGGCGGCCCGCCAGCACCTACGCTTGCAGAGTGAGCGTGCGCCGGATCATGGGGACCGAGACCGAATACGGCGTGTCCGTGCCCGGTCAACCCAACACAAACCAGATGCTGGCTTCGTCGTTGGTCGTGAACTCTTACGCCAACAGGGCCGCCACCGGGGGCAGTCGAGCTCGGTGGGACTTCGAGGAGGAGTCCCCCCTGCGAGACGCCCGCGGCTTCGAGCTGCCCAGAGAGCCGGTGGTCGATCCTGGCGCGCCCGCGAACGAGGACGACCTCGGGCTGGCCAACGTCATCCTGACCAACGGCGCGCGCTTCTACGTCGATCATGCGCACCCCGAGTTCTCGACCCCCGAGGTGACGAACCCGCGCGACATCGTCCTCTGGGACAAGGCGGGGGAGCGGGTGATGGCAGAGGCGGCCCGCCGTGCGCTGACTGTCCCCGGCACGATGCCCGTGCACCTGTACAAGAACAACACCGACAACAAGGGTGTCTCCTACGGCTGCCATGAGAACTACCTCATGGCGCGGGCGACCCCGTTCGGGGAGATCGTGCGGCACCTGACGCCGTTCTTCGTCTCCCGTCAGGTGATATGCGGCGCCGGCCGGGTCGGCATCGGCGTGGACGGGCGTGAGTCCGGGTTCCAGATCAGCCAGCGCTCGGACTTCTTCGAGGTCGAGGTCGGACTGGAGACCACCCTCAAGCGCCCCATCATCAACACCCGGGACGAGCCCCACGCCGACCCGGAGAAGTACCGGCGTCTGCACGTGATCATCGGTGACGCCAACATGAGCGAGATCGCCACCTACCTCAAGGTGGGGATGACCTCGCTCGTCCTGGCCATGATCGAGGAGGGCTGGCTCCAGGTCGACCTGTCGGTGGACGCGCCGGTCGCGACGCTGCGGGCGATCTCCCACGACCCCTCGCTGCGGTATCTGCTCACCCTGCGCGACGGCCGGAAGATGACCGCCGTGCAGCTCCAGATGGAGTACTTCGAGCAGGCCCGCAAGTTCGTCGAGGACAGGCTCGGCACGGACGTCGACCCGCAGACGGCCGACGTGCTCTCCCGGTGGGAGTCGGTGCTCGGCCGCCTCGAGGTCGACCCGATGACCTGTTCCCGGGAGCTCGACTGGGTGGCCAAGCTGTCGATCCTCGAGGGTTACCGCTCCCGCGATGCCCTGGCGTGGGACTCGCCGCGGCTGCAGCTCGTCGACCTCCAGTACCACGACGTTCGGCCGGAGAAGGGCCTCTACAACCGCCTGGTGGCCCGTGGCCGCTTCGACCTCCTGCTGAGTGAGGAGGAGGTCACCAGGGCGATGACGGAGCCTCCGGAGGACACCAGGGCGTACTTCCGGGGACGCTGCCTGGAGCTCTACCCGCAGCAGGTGGCGGCCGCGTCCTGGGACTCGGTCATCTTCGACATCGGGCGGGACTCGCTGCAGCGGGTGCCGACCCTTGAGCCGCTGCGTGGCACCAAGGCGCACGTGGGCGAGCTGCTCGCCCGCTGCCCCACCGCCGCCGACCTGGTGGACGCCCTGTCGGGTAACTGACAGCCGGCGGGGTCTCGCGGTGGTCTCCCGAGACTTCACGCCGGTACGGCGTGAAGTCTCGGTGCGCCGGTGGTACCACCATCGACCAGCACATTTTGCGCCCTCGGCGGACGAGGCGACGTCGTCGGGTGTTCGTGATGGAGTGGACCTCGTACCGATCCACCGGAAGCAGTCGGCGGAGCGGGATAGTGTCGCCCCAGGCGATCGAAGGAGGCTCCCATGGCCCAGAGGGACACCGGTGGCGGGCAGCAGCGCACCGGCCGCCGTGATGACGAGACCGCCGAGGCCGAGGTTGAGGAATCGGGCGCCTCGGATCTCAAGGAAAGGCACGAGAAGCTCTCGGAGGACGTCGACTCCCTGCTCGACGAAATCGACGACGTTCTCGAGGAGAACGCCGAGGAGTTCGTGAAGGGATACGTCCAGAAGGGCGGTCAGTAGGGTCTGACTCCCCGCGGCCGGTTCGGCCGGACGAGCCACATGCGCCCGTTCGGCCGGTCGCCGGGGGAGCCAACGCGGCGACCGGTGCTGCGGGAGGCCCCGCTGCCCGACGCGTCCCGGGGCCGTGCCCTGGATCGCGATGCCCGCGCCCGGGGTGTGCCCGATGCCCAGGGTGTGCCCGATGGCGGTGGGTGTCGTGTGTGTGCGTCGGCACGTGGATCGCTCAGCTGTCCTGGTGTCTCCCGCCGCGAGCGAGGTCGGTGCCTGGGGGCGTCCGTGCGGGCCGTCCAGGCTCCGTGCCGCCCGCGGGGCTTCACAGGGGCCTACCGAGGGGCTCACAGGCCCGCTGAGGCCGCCGAGTGCCACCGCGGCGGTGCGCGCCCGGGACCGCGACCTGGGACCGCGACTTGGGACGGAGCGGGACCACGGCCACCCTGCCGGCCCGGCACGTGGCATGTTGTGCATCACCCGGAGCCTTGGGCTGGGCCGCCTCGGACCATCCTGGGCCGCCGGCTCACGATCGACTATCTGAAGGGGGATGCGTGCCCGATCCAACGGGTGTCGCCGGGCGTCTACCGGCTGTGTTCATGACACCGGGAACGTCGTCGTTCACCGATTTCCTGTCCGTCGCGGCTCCGGACCTGCTTCCGGGCGCCCGGGGCCCGCTGCCCGCTCCGGTGACCGATGCGGCTCACGGCACCACCATCGTGGCCGTGACGTTCCCCGGTGGCGTGATCATGGCCGGCGACCGCCGCGCGACGCAGGGGCACATGATCGCCCAGCGTGACGTCGAGAAGGTCCACCACGCGGACGAGTTCTCCTGCGTCGGCTACGCCGGCACGGCCGGTGTGGGCGCCGAGCTGATCCGTCTGTTCCAGGTCGAGCTCGAGCACTACGAGAAGATCGAGGGTTCTACGCTGAGCCTGGACGCGAAGGCCAACCGGCTCGCGTTCATGGTCAAGGGGAACCTGGGCATGGCGATGCAGGGCCTCGCGGTCATTCCGCTGTTCGCCGGCTTCGACACCGAGACCGGCGAGGGGCGGATCTTCTCCTACGACATCGCCGCGGCGAAGTCCGAGGAGCGCACCTACGAGTCGATCGGGTCGGGCTCGGTCTTCGCTCGCGGCTCGCTGAAGAAGCGCTATCGGGCCAACCACAGCCAGGACGACGCGATCCGGATCAGCGTCGAGGCTCTCTACGACGCCGCCGACGACGACTCGGCGACCGGTGGGCCGGACCTCATCCGCAAGCTGTACCCGATCGTCGCCTCGGTGACCGCCGACGGATACCGTCGCCTCACCGATGACGAGGTCGGCCCGGTGGTCGACTCGATCATCGCCGACCGCGCGCAGAACCCAGGAGGCTGACGTGACCATGCCGTTCGGCTACGCAAGTCCCGAACAGCAGGTCCGGGACAAGTCCGAGTACGCGCGCAAGGGCATCGCGCGCGGCCGGAGCGTGGTCGTCCTCACCTACGTCGACGGCATCCTGTTCGTCGCCGAGAACCCGTCGACGACCCTGCACAAGATCAGCGAGATGTACGACCGCATCGGCTTCGCCGCGGTGGGGAAGTACAACGAGTTCGAGAACCTCCGCACGGCCGGCATCCGGATCATGGACACTCGCGGCTACATGTACGACCGGCGGGATGTCACGAGCCGGGCGCTCGCGAACGCCTACGCGCAGACCCTCGGCGCGATCTTCACCGAGAGCATCAAGCCCTACGAGGTGGAGATCGTCGTCGCCGAGGTGGGGCACACCGCCGCGGATGACCAGATCTTCCGTCTCACCTACGACGGCTCGATCGCCGACGAGCGTGGCTTCATCGCGATCGGCGGTCAGTCCGAGCAGGTGCTGACCTCCCTGCGGGAGCACCACACGGAGGGCCAGCCGCTCGCCACCGCGCTGCGCGTGGCGGTGGACGCGCTCACCGCCGGCGCGCCGCCCGGGGCGCAGAACGGGGAGCGCACGCTGACGGCCGGGAACCTCGAGGTCGCGATGCTCGACCGGAAGCGCTCCCGGCGGTTGTTCAAGCGGATCGTCGGTAGCCAGCTCGACGGACTGCTCGAGGAGACCGCCCCGCCCGCGTCCTGACGCGCGGGTGTCGGGAGGTCCCCTCGTCCGTCGTCCTTTCCTGGTCTCCCGGGTTCGATCCGTGGCCTCCAAGGGGCACTGAGTCCCATCGAGAGGCCACGGATCGTCGGCCTTGACACGACCCCCGGCGGCCGGATGCGGCCGGCGCGACCCGGCCGACCGGACGTGGTCGGCCGGGTCGCGCCGGGGGCCTGCTCAGCTCGGGCGCGGGCGCAGGACGAAACCCATATAGCCGTAGTCGGCTCCGTGGGTCCGCCGGAGCGTGATCTCGGCCCGACACGAGTCCAGCGCGGCTCGGCCGGCCGCCGTCCCGAGACCGGTCCGCTCCGCCTGATCGAGGCGGGCGCTCAGCGGGTCGTAGTACTCCGCCCACCAGTCGCTGTCCGGCTGCTGGAATGTCGCCACCACCTCGTAGCCCGCGGCGCGGGCCACGTCCGCCGTCGCCGCGACCGTCCGCAGCGGGTAGACCGCGTCCCAGAACGCCCTCGCCGGCGGCGCAGGATCATCGACCGTCCAGACCGGCTCGGACACCACGAGCACCCCGGCCGGAGCCAGTAACCGCCGCCACGCCCGCAGTGCGGCGGCGAAGCCCATGATGTACGCCGAGCCCTCCGCCCAGACGAGGTCGAAGTCGCCGTCGGGGCATGGCAGATCGGTCATCGACGCGAGTACGGGACGGATCCACCCGCCCAGCCCCGACGCCGCGGCCGAGTGTCGCAGCTCCGCCAGGAAGGGGTGGTGCAGGTCGACCGCGGTGACGTCCGCGCGGGCGACCCGCGCGAGCACCAGTGACGCGCGCCCCGGACCGCATCCGATGTCGAGGGCGCGGGGCCGGTCGGGCAGCAGGCCGGCCAGTTCCAGCAGCCGGCGTGTCGTTGCGTCCGACCCGGCGGACTGACGCGGCAGTCCTTCGTGTAGCGCCCAGAACACCCGAGTGATCTCACGCGCGGTGTCCGTTCCGTCCGTTCCGTCTGACCGGCCCGCTTCGCCTCGCCCGGTCACCGCTGGCGTCCCTGCCGCTCGCGGCCGGTGTAGAGGCGCCGCTGTTCCCTGCGGATGGCCTTCCAACGCGCCCGCTCTTCCGCGGCCAGGCGGGCGTCCCCGCGTGACTGGATCCAGGTGTTCTCGCGCCGCAGTTTGCGGTAGCTCCGCAGCCGCCGCTCGGGCAACGAGCCGTCCTCGACCGCGGCGAGCACCGCGCAGCCGGGTTCCGTGTCGTGCGCGCAGTCCGCGTACCGGCAGGCCACGGCGAGATCGGCGATCTCCGTGAAGGTCGCGTCGAGCCCCTGCTCGGCATCCCACAGGCCCACGCCGCGGATCCCGGGCGTGTCGATCAGAATTCCGCCGGAGGACAGCGCGATCAGCTCCCGTCTGACGGTTGTGTGCCGCCCCTTCCCGTCTGCGGCGCGGACTCGCCCCACCGCCAGCCGCTCCTCGCCGAGCAGAGCGTTGACCAGCGTTGATTTGCCGACGCCGGAGGGCCCGACCAGCACCGCCGATCGGCCGGGCGGCGACGTCCCGGCGAGTGCGGCGCGCAGCGCGTCCATGCCGGTGCCGTCCAGCGCGCAGACGGTGAGGATGTCGGTTCCGGGCGCGGCGGCGGCCACCGCGTCGAGCGTGGACGGGCCGAGTCTTTCCGTGTCCTCGCGTGGCACCAGGTCGGCCTTGGTCAGGACGATCAGCGGCTGGGCGCCGCTCTCCCAGGCTAGTGCGAGCAGCCGTTCGAGCCGGGCGAGATCAGGCGCGGCCGAGAGCGCGGCGACGATCACCACGAGGTCGATGTTCGCCGCGAGCACCTGCCCGTCGGACCTGCGCGAGGCCGAGGAGCGGACGAGAGCGCTGCGTCGCGGCAGCAGCTCGGCGACCACCAGATGTGCTGCTCCGGTGCTCGGAATGGACGGCGTGGGCACGGAGGCTCCGACGGCCACCCAGTCGCCCGTGCACGGCGACAGATCCGACCCGGCGGGAAGTGCACGACCGATCTCGGCACTCACCGGGCCGTGCTCGGTGATCAGCTCGCAGCGTCCCCGGTCGCGCCGGAGGACCCGTGCGGGTGCCAACCCGGCGTCGCGGCGGGGCGCGAACCCCGCCTYGTCGCCGTCGGTCCAGCCATGACGGACCAGATCGGAACCGGTCGTGCCGGTCCTCCCCGGCGAGGGCGCCGTGGGAGTAGGGAGAGCCGCGGTGTCGGGCGGTGGCGGGTCGAAGGACGGGGATCGCCGGCCCGACTGGACCCGTGGAGAACGTGACAAGTGTTGAGAAGACAACGTCGAGACCCTTGTAACGGGGGCCCCACTGGACGCGCGCCACCCATGGCGTGCGAGGAGACCACGCGGCCGAAACCGGGTGGTGGGGTGGGCGACGTCAGTCGGTGGCCCGGTGGAGGCGGCGGAGCAGTGCGTCTTGGGCAAACACCGTCTGCGCGGCCATGGCCCACCTCCTGCGTGATCTCGGCGGCCCGGCGGCTCTGTTCCCAGGCCGACTCGGGCTGATCCGTTCGTGTCGGCGGGACGTTACACCGCCCGCGTGCGCGCCACCAACGAGTTTTCCGTCCGGCTCGCCGAACACGCCGTTCCCCTTGTCGCGCCGAGGGCGCCGTCCCGGCGGGCGGCCTCCCTGCGAGGTGTCCCGGCCCGTCCGGGTACGGCGCGGACGGCTCACATCGGCCCCGCGGCCACCAGGGTCAGGACGGGCGTACGCGCCTGTCGAGGAAGGTGAGGGTGCGCTGCCACGCGTCGGCCGCCGGCCCGGGGCGGTGTACGGCGGATCGGTCGTGGCTGTGGAAGGCGTGGCCGGCGCCCGGGTAGCTGACGAGTTCCGTCGGCTGCCCCGAACGGGCGGCGGCGGCCCGTAGGCCGGTGACGTCCGCCATGGGGATCATCGTGTCCTCCTCGCCGTAGAGACCCAGCCAGGGCCCGCGCAGCGACGGCGCGACCTCGAGCAGCGCCGGGACGCCCGGCCACGCCGGCGAGCTGACGGCTCCGCCGTAGAACGACACGGCCCCGGCCAGCGGCGTCCGCGTCGCGGCGAACAGCGCGACGGTGCCGCCCATGCAGAAGCCCACGATCGCGGTCTGCCCCGGCCCGAACCCGGCGTCGGCCAGGTGCCCCACGCAGTCGTCGACGTCGGCGGAGATCCCGGCGCCGGTCAGCGTCGCCATCTGCGGCAGCGCACCGGCCCACGAATCCGCCGGGTCGACCTCGGCGATGCCGTCCCGGTGGTAGAGGTGCGGCGCGATCGTCAGGTAGCCCGCCTCGGCGAGGTCGTCGCAGACGGACAGGAGGTAGGGGGTGATCCCGCGGGCGTCCTGGATCACGACGACGCCGCCCCGGGGCGGGTCGTCGGCGGCGGGCGCGATCACCGTCGCCGGGGTACGGCCGCGGGCGGACACGTCGGTCCGCAGGTGACGGGTTCGCTGCTCGTTCGTCTCGGCTGTCATGGCCGCCATCTTTCCCCCGGATTACCAGTCCCATCACCATCCGGGCCGAGCGCTCACGAGTCGGGTCACCTCCGGGTACCCGCGTGCCCGGGTACCCGCGTGCCCGGGTACCCGCGTGCCCGGGTACCCGCGTGCCCGGGTACCCGCGTGCCCGGGTACCCGCGTGCCCGGGTACCGGGGGCGGTGGGTGGTCTGGGTCGGACACGCCGCCTGCGGCCCGCCACCGCGCCGTCGCACCGTGATCTGAGCGACGCTGCACGTCGCTCACCTTCGGTGTCTGAATGGCGACGGATCCCAGTGATCGTAGTGGAGGGCCGATGGATCTGACGGCGGAAGACGGGCGCTGGCACCGCCTCCGAGCCGCGGCGGGCCGCGCCACCGGACCTGTGCGCCGCACGGCCGGACCTGTGCGCCGCACGGCGGTGACGGTCTTCGGGATGTCCGTCCTGCTCGGCCTCGTCGTCTGTCTCTACGGCTCCACGGTCACCTCGGTGCGTCCCCGTGGGCTTCCCGTGGTCGTCGCCGGCCAGCCGCAGGGCGCGAAGGCCCTCACGGAGGCGGTCGAACGGATGTCGCCGGGCGCCCTGCGCATCGGTGTCGTCCCGGACGCCGCCGCCGCCGACCGGGTGCTGCGCGACCGGAAGGCTTACGCCGCGTTCGTCATCACCGACGACGGGCTCGCGCTGCGCCTCGCGTCCGCGGCGAGCCCCGCCGTGGCCGAGGCGCTGGTCCGCGGAATGTCGGTGACGTTTCCCGATCTGCGGATCCCCGTCGTCGACGTCGTCCCCAACGCCTCCGCCGATCATCAGGGTGGCGGGGTGTCCGCCGGCTACCTGCCGCTGGTGCTGATCGCGGCGGCGGCGGGCGTGCTGCTGGCGCGCGCCGCCCGGACGAGGCAGGCCCGTCTCGGTGGCCTCGTCGGCTTCATGGTGGCCGCCGGGGTGGCCGGCACCCTGGCCCTCGGTGGGGGTCTCGACGTGCTGCCCGACACGTTCGGGAGCAGCGTGGTCGTCCTGGCGATGGTCGCCGGGGCCGTGGTGGCACCCGTCCTCGGGCTGGGCGCGGTGGCCGGGGGGCGCGGGCTCGTCGCGGCTGTCGGCGTGACCGTGCTCGGCGCGGCCCTCTCCGGCGCGTCGTCGGCGCCGGAGATGCTGCCGACGCCGTGGGGCGGCCTGGGTCAGCTGCTGCCGCCCGGAGCGGGGGTGACCCTGCTGCGGTCCACCCTGTACTTCGATGGCGCCGGTGGCGGGCGTGGGGCGGCCGTCCTGGCGATCTGGGCGGTCGCCGGGATCGTCCTGATCCTGCTCGGCCGGGAGCGCGCGGGCGGCGCCGGGACGATCGCGGCCGGGACGTCGGTTCCGAGCGAAGCCACCGCCGCGCCGGCGGCGGCCGCGGTCGCCGCCGGGCTGGTCGTGCGCCCCCGGGAGGCCACAGCTGAGACCAGCCCGAGCGTCTCCCCACGCGAAGGCGGGTTCCGAGCATAGGGTCGGTCTCGTGGATCGCCGCATCTTCGGGCTGGAGAACGAGTACGGCGTCACCTGCGTGTTCCGCGGGCAGCGAAGGCTGTCGCCGGACGAGGTGGCCCGTTACCTGTTCCGACGCGTCGTGTCCTGGGGCCGTAGCAGCAACGTGTTCCTCAAGAACGGCGCCCGGCTCTACCTGGACGTCGGCAGCCACCCGGAGTACGCCACCCCCGAGTGCGACTCCGTGCCCGATCTGGTGACGCACGACAAGGCGGGCGAACGGATCCTCGAGGGCCTGCTCGTCGAGGCGGAGCGCCGGCTGCGCGAAGAGGGCATCGCCGGGGACATCCACCTGTTCAAGAACAACACCGACTCGGCGGGGAACAGCTACGGCTGCCACGAGAACTACCTCGTGGGGCGGCACGGCGAGTTCAGCCGCCTGGCGGACGTGCTGGTCCCGTTCCTGGTCAGCCGGCAGATCCTGTGCGGCGCGGGCAAGGTCCTGCAGACCCCGCGCGGGGCGGTGTACTGCATCTCCCAGCGCGCCGAGCACATCTGGGAGTCGGTGTCGTCGGCGACGACCCGCTCGCGTCCGATCATCAACACCCGCGACGAGCCGCACGCGGACGCCGAGCGCTTCCGTCGGCTGCACGTCATCGTCGGTGACTCGAACATGAGCGAGACGACGATGCTGCTCAAGCTGGGCTCCACCGACCTGGTGCTCCGCATGATCGAGGCGGGGGTCGTCCTGCGCGACATGTCGCTGGAGAACCCGATCCGGGCGATCCGCGAGGTGTCCCACGACATGACCTGCCAGCGTCGGATCAAGCTGGCGAACGGCCGTGAGGTGAGCGCGCTGGACATCCAGCGCGAGTACTACTCGAAGGCGGTCGAGTTCGTCGAGYGGCGCGGCGGGGACGCCGTGGCGAAGCGGGTGCTCGACCTGTGGGGCCGCACCCTGCTCGCGATCGAGACCGAGGACCTGGAGCTGGTCGCCCGGGAGATCGACTGGGTCACCAAGTTCGTCCTCATCGACCGCTTCCGGCTCAAGCACGGGCTGTCGCTGGCGTCGCCGCGGGTGGCCGAGCTCGACCTGAAGTACCACGACATCCACCGTGACCGCGGGCTCTACTACCGGATGGAGCGGGCCGGTCTGGTCGAGCGGGTCACCCGCGACCTCGACATCTTCGAGGCGAAGTCGGTGCCGCCGCAGACCACCCGGGCCCGGCTGCGCGGGGAGTTCATCAAGCGGGCGCAGGAGAAGCGGCGCGACTTCACCGTCGACTGGGTGCACCTCAAGCTCAACGACCAGGCCCAGCGCACGGTGCTGTGCAAGGACCCGTTCCGGTCGGTGGACGACCGCGTCGACAAGCTGATCGCGAGCATGTAGGCCGCGCCGGCCCGGCCGGCCGGTGTCGTGCCGAAGCGCGGAGGCTTGTCCTCTACAGTCTGACTCCACAGGTTCAGGCAGCTCGAGCGCGTGGCGCCGGCCGGCGGCCCCGCGTGCCGCGGCGGCGGTGCCGCGCAGTATCCAGAGGATCTTTGCTTCCGTGATCTCTTCGCTTCGTGGTGTCATCGCCCGCCGCCGTCACCGGCTGGCCGCCCTCGCCCTCCCCGCCGTCCTGCTGGTGCCGCTCGCCGCGTGCAGCTCGTCGGACACGCCCGACGGGACGGCCGCCGCGCCGGTCCCGTCCGCCGCGCAGGACGCCGGTGCACGGGCGGGCGGCCCGCCGGCCGTCGAGAACGCCGTGGACCTCACCCAGAAGCCCGTAGCCGCGGCGGGCAGGGGCCTGGCCCCGACCGACCTGGTCACCCAGGATCTGGTGACCGGTGAGGGCGCGGCGGCCAGCGCGACGAGCACCGTCCAGATCCAGTACGTCGGCACCATCTGGAAGACCGGCAAGGAGTTCGACTCGAGCTGGGAGCGGGGCGCCCCGGACACCTTCTCCCTGCTCCGGACGGTCCCCGGCTTCGGTCAGGGCATCGACGGGATGAAGGCGGGCGGCCGCCGGCTGATCGTGATCCCGCCGGAGCTCGGCTACGGGCCGATGGGCGGCCAGCCGCCGATAATCATGGCTGATGACTCGCTGGTGTTCATCGTCGACCTGCTCGAGGTCGTGCCGGCCGGCGCCGAAGAGGGCACGTCGCAGGGCACGGCCGATCCGGGGGCCGGGTCTCTCTGACGCGTCGCGTCGCCGCCCCGGCCGGGTAGGTCCTGGCCGGGGCCACGACGGTCCTCACCGCCCCGCGGCGGCGGCGGGGCGGTTACCACGTTGACGTCGAGTGCGGCTAGCCTCATCCGATGTGTCCCGCCGACGGCTGGAGCGCCTGCTCAACCTGACGATGTGCCTGATGGCGACATCGCGGTTCCTCACCGTGTCCCAGATCGGGGAGATGGTGGAGGGGTACGACCCGGGGGAGTCGGAGGAGGCGCAGGAGGCCTACCGGCGCATGTTCGAGCGTGACAAGCAGTACCTGCGCGAGCTCGGTATCCCGGTCGAGACCGGCCAGGATTCAGCGTTCAGCGACGAGCTCGGCTACCGCATCCGCCGCGGCGACTACGCACTCGGGGAGATCTCCCTCGACCCGGACGAGTTCGCGGCGCTCGCGCTGGCCGCCTCGCTGTGGTCGAGCGCGACCCTCGCCGCCCCGGCCGCGAGCGCGCTGCGCAAACTGGCAGCCGCCGGTGCCCCGGTGCGCCCCGCCGGGCTGGGCGGGGCCGATCTCCTGGCGGGACCCTCCTCGGCGCTTGGGCCCGGCGGGTTCGAGGGCTTCGAGCCGCGGGTCGACACGGCCGAGCCGGCCTTCGAGGCGGCGCTCGCCGCCGTCCAGGCCGGCCGGGTGGTGCGCTTCCCCTACCGCCGTCCCGGGCAGACCGAGGACACCGAGCGGCACGTGCAGCCGTGGGGGGTGCTGTCCTGGCGGGGCCGCTGGTACCTGGTCGGGCACGACCTGCGGCGGGCCGCGCCACGGGTGTTCCGGCTCTCCAGGGTGACCGGCGGAGTGCGTGYGGTCGGCCCGCCCGGCGCGTTCACGGTCCCCCCCGATGTGGACCTGCGGGCGATGATCTCCTCGACGGAGCCGCCCGAGCACACCCGCAGCGCGTTGCTGCGGGTCCGGCGCGGGTGCGGGCACGCGCTGCGCCGCCGGGCCCGCCCGGCGGAGGCGCCGGGTCCTGACCTGCCCATGAGTCCGGTGCCGGACACCGACCTGCTGAACGTCGACTTCTCCGACGTGGAGCGGTTCGCCCACTGGATCGTCGGCTACGGGCCTGACGTGACCGTCCTCGGTCCCGCGGACCTGCGCGCCGAGGTCATCCGCCGGCTGCGGGCCACCCTGGAAGCCACGGCGCCCGAACGCGGCACCCGGCTCGCCGGAGCCACGTCCACCGACGGTGCTCCCGGTAGCGACGGTGCTCCCGGTAGCGATGTGCCGGGCGGCGAGCACGGCGGGCGGGCCGGATGGCTGGCGAGGACCGGGCCGCGGTGAGCGGCTCCACCGACCGTTTCAGCAGGCTGCTGGCCCTTGTGCCCTGGCTGCGGGCTCATCCCGGCGTGTCACTCGAGGCCGCGGCCGCGGAGTTCGACGTCACGGTGCGCCAGCTGCGCGACGACCTCGACCTGCTGTTCGTCTGCGGGCTGCCCGGCGGCGCGCCCGGCGACCTCATCGACGTCAGCTACTCCGGCGACCAGGTCACCGTCGTTGACCCCCAGACGCTCGACCGCCCGCTGCGGCTGTCGGCGGACGAGGCCACCGCGCTGCTCGTCGCCGCCCGGGCGCTCACCGACGTCCCCGGCCTGGTCGGGCGCGAGGCGCTCGACCAGGCACTGCGCAAGGTCGAGGACGCCGTCGGCAACGAGCCGGCCGGGCATGTGCGCGTCGCGCTCGACACCCACGACGAGGTGCTCGCCATCCTGCAGGGGGCGATCAGGGACCGCCGGCGCGTCCGGTTGCGTTACCTGGTGTGGTCGCGGGACGAGATGACGGTGCGCGACGTCGACCCGATGCGGGTGCTCGTCCGGGACGGGCACTGGTACCTCGAGGGATGGTGCCACCGGGCGTCGGCGGTGCGGCTGTTCCGGCTCGACCGCATTGACGGTCGCGGTGGGGCCGTCGTCCTGGACGTCGTCGCGCAGCCGCCGCCGACCGCGACGCCGCGCGACACCGCGGACGGCGTGTACCGGCCGGGGCCGGACGACATCCCGGTGCGCCTCGACCTGGAGCCGCAGGCCCGCTGGGTCGTCGACTACTACCCCGTCTCCGACGTGTGTGAGCTGCCCGACGGGGGAGTGTCGGTGCTGCTGCGGGTCTCCGAGCCGTCGTGGCTGAACCGGCTGGTCCTGGGCCTGGGTGCGCAGGTGCGGCGGGTCGAGCCGGCCTCGGTGGCCGCGCGGGTCCACGAGCTGGCCGATCGTGCCCTCGCCGCCTACGCCGAGGAGCCCATAGGGTGACCGGTGTGCTGCTGCTGTTCGCTCACCTCGTGCTCACCGTCGGTTCGCTCGGCGTGCTCGTGCTGTGCGCGCTGCGCCTGTGGGGCAAGGTCCGCGCGACGAAGAACGCCGCGATGGACCTCAAGGACCACGCGGCCGAGCTGGCCACGAAGGCCGCGGAGCTGGCGGGGCGGCTGGAGTCGACCGAGGTCTCCAGCCGGCTCGCGAGCCGGGCCGGCTGACCTGCTGACCTGCTGACCTRCTGCGCGGTGGGGGCGCCTTCGGGCCGGACGTGAACCGGACGACAGTCACCATCCGATGTGGTGAGATAGCCGATCATCTCCACGTTGCGTACACGTCACCTGTGGGATACCCGGTTACGGTCTATCCCCTCCTAGGCTGACCGACGTAGCATCGATCGCGCACCGGTCTCCCGACCGGACCGGCAATCGGAGGACGCCTGCCATGCCAAACCTGGGCACGACCGAGATCATCATCATCGCGCTGGTTGTTCTGGTGCTCTTCGGCTCGAAGAAACTGCCAGACGCGGCGCGTTCCTTCGGCCGGTCGCTGCGCATCTTCAAGGCGGAGACGAAGGGCCTGCGCGACGACGACACGAGCGCCGCTCCGGCCGCCCCGGCTCCGGCCGCGCAGCCCGTCGCCCCGCTTCCGATCGAGAGCCGCCCGGCCGCTCCGGCCGCGACCAGCCCGTCGGTCAACGGCGTGGCGCCGGTCGACGCCGAGCGCCGCTGACCGTCCCAACACGGCCCGGGCAGTTGCCCCAGGCCGGCTGACCTGCGGCGGATCGTTCTCCACCGCGGGTCGACAGGCCTTCCGCGGGCGGGTCACGTCCGTCGCTGACGGCGGTCAGGTGCTCGGGCGCGGCGCGCGCCCGACCGCTGTCGGGGTCGGCTGCGTTCCCGTCCCGAGTACCCGGCGGGGGCACGGCCATGATTGTGGGCCGTTCGCCCACCGCCTGTATTCGTCGTCCCGTCAAGTCGATCGTCCCGATCGAGTGCCGTCCACATCGAGCAGGAGCCTCAGCCCGTGCCACGGTTGCCCAACCCGCGCAGGCTCGCCACGTCTGTGCACCATCGGCGCACACGCACGGTCGAGGACAGTCGGATGCCCCTCACCGAGCACCTGCGCGAGCTGCGGAACCGGCTGGCCAAGGCGCTGATCGCCTTCGCCGTCGCCACGATCGTCTGCTTCATCGTCGAGCCGGATATTTTCCAGTGGCTGATCGATCCGTACTGCGCCCTACCCGCGGACAAGCGCGGTGACTTCAGCGGCGGCGACGGTTCGTGCCGGCTCTACTTCTTCGGCATTCTCGACGCCTTCACGATCCGGCTGAAGATTTCGATGATCTCCGGGGCGGTGTTCTCGGCACCGGTCTGGCTCTACCAGCTCTGGTCCTTCATCACCCCCGGCCTGCACCGCCACGAGCGCCGGTGGTCGCTGACGTTCGTCTGCTCGTCGCTGGTGCTCTTCGCCGCCGGTGGCTTCTTCGCCTACGTCACGCTCGAGACCGGTCTGAACTTCCTGCTCGGCTTCGGCGGCGACGGCCTCGTCAGCATCCTCGACGGCAGCAAGTACCTCAGCTACGTCATCGCGATGCTGCTCGTGTTCGGGCTGTCGTTCGAGGTGCCGCTGCTGGTCACGATGCTGAACCTCGCCGGTCTCGTCACCACGGCGAAGCTGCGGTCCTGGCGGCGGGCCGAGATCTTCCTCGTGTTCGTGTTCGCGGCGGTGGTGACGCCCAGCCAGGACCCGTTCACCATGCTCGCGCTGGGCCTGCCGATGGTCATCCTCTACGAGGTGGCGCTGATCATCGGTTGGCTCAACGACCGGCGCAAGGCCCGCCGGGGGGACACGTCCCCCTACGCCGGCCTGGGTGACGACGAGACCTCCTCCCTCGACTTCGACGAGTCCGCGGGCGAGCGGGTCCCCCCGGCCCCGGCGCCGCGTACCGCCGACCCGCGGGCCACCGCGCAGGGCGACGCGGTCGCGGCCGGAGCCTCCGGCGCCGCGACGGCCGACGGCTCCCACGGCGACATCACCTGACCGGCACAACCCGGGTCCTGCGCTGCTCCCGGGCAGCGTAGGGTGAGCTTCGTGTCCTCCGCGCCCGGAGCCGTCGAGGAGTTCGCGGCCCGGTACCCGTTCGGGCTCGACCCGTTCCAGTCCGAGGCGGTCGCGGCGCTCGCGCAGGGCGAGGGTGTCCTCGTCGCCGCCCCGACGGGTGCCGGCAAGACCGTCGTGGGTGAGTTCGCCGCCCACCTGGCGCTCGCGACCGGCACACGCTGCTTCTACACCACCCCGATCAAAGCCCTGTCCAACCAGAAGTACGCCGACCTGGTCGCCCGGTACGGCGCGGCCTCGATCGGCCTGCTGACCGGCGACACCTCGCGCAACGGGGACGCTCCGGTGGTCGTGATGACCACCGAGGTCCTGCGCAACATGCTCTACACCGAGGCCGCGGGCAGTGCCCGGCTGGACTCCCTCGGCTACGTCGTGATGGACGAGGTCCACTACCTCGCCGATCGCCAGCGCGGAGCCGTCTGGGAAGAGGTGATCATTCACCTGCCCCAGCACGTGCGGCTCGTCTCGCTGTCGGCGACGGTCAGCAACGCGGAGGAGTTCGCCGAGTGGCTGGTCACCGTCCGCGGGCACACCCGGGTGATCGTCAGTGAGCACCGCCCGGTGCCGCTGTTCCAGCACCTCCTCGCGGACCGGACGCTGCACGACCTGTTCGTCGACCAGCCGTCCGGGCTGGATCCGGGCGTTCCGGCGTTCTCGCGTCGCGGCCCGGGGCCGAACGGGCGGGGCGCCGCCCCAGGGTCCGTCGGGGGCGCCACCCCGGGCAGTCGGCCCGCCGCCCGTGCCGCTGAAGCCCGTGCCGCTGATATCGCCGGTGCCGGTGCGGCGGCCGGGGGGCGCGCGGTCAACCCGGACCTGCTCCGGCTCGCCCGGGAGGAGTCCCGCGCGGTGTACGAGCGCGGCCGCGGGCCCCGGTCGTCGCGGCCGGGCCGGCCCGGCGCCGGGAACGGGGCCGGGAACGGGCGGCGCCGCTCCGGGCCGCCGAACCGGCCCGACGTCATCGTCCGGCTGGACCGTGCCGGCCTGCTGCCCGCGATCCTGTTCGTCTTCAGCCGGGTCGGCTGCGACGCCGCGGTGACGTCCTGCATCCAGGCGGGTCTGCGGCTGACGTCCCCCGACGAGCAGCGCGAGATCCGGGAGCACGTGCGGGCCCGCACGGCCGGGGTGCCCCAGGCCGACCTCGCCGTCCTGGGCTACTGGCAGTGGCTCGAAGGGCTGGAGCGGGGTATCGCCGCGCACCACGCGGGCATGCTCCCCACCTTCAAGGAGGTGGTGGAGGAGCTGTTCGTGCGTGGGCTCGTCCGCGCGGTGTTCGCCACCGAGACCCTGGCGCTCGGGATCAACATGCCCGCGCGCACCGTCGTCCTGGAACGGCTCACCAAGTTCAACGGCCAGACCCGTGCGGACATCACGCCCGGCGAGTACACGCAGCTCACCGGGCGGGCCGGGCGGCGCGGGATCGACGTCGAGGGCCACGCCGTCGTGCTGTGGCAGCCCGGGCTGGACCCGCTCGCCCTCGCCGGCCTGGCCTCGACCCGGACCTATCCGCTGAAGTCGTCGTTCCGACCGTCCTACAACATGGCGGTCAACCTCGTCGGCCGCCTCGGCGCCGAGCGTGCGCGCACCGTCCTGGAGTCGTCGTTCGCCCAGTTCCAGGCGGACAAGGCCGTCGTCGGCATCGCCCGCGCGGTGCGCCGCAACCAGACGGCGATCGAGGAGCTGACCGCCGCCCTCGAATGCGACCGCGGCTCGGTCACCGAGTACGACGGGCTGCGCCGCCAGATCCGGGAGCGCGAGGCCGATCTGTCCCGCGCGGGGACGGTGCGCCGCCAGTCCGAGGTCGCCGCGGCGCTGGCGAAGCTGCGCAGCGGTGACGTGGTGCGCGTGCCGGCCGGGCGGCGCGGCGGGCTTGCCGTGGTGCTCGACGCCGGTGTCGACGAGGGCTCGGCGGAAGGGCCGCGCCCCGTCGTCCTCACCGAGGACCGCCAGGTCCGGCGCCTGTCCATGATTGATTTTCCGGTGGCCGTCGAGCCGCTGGCCCGGGTCCGTATCCCGAAGTCGTTCAACCCCCGCTCGCCGCAGGCGCGCCGCGACCTGGCCTCGTCGCTGCGCAACATCCGGCTGCCGGAGGAGCCCGGCCGCCGCGAGCGGGCGCGTTCGCTGGCCGCGGACGACGCCGAGCTGGCCCGGCTGCGCCGCGCGATGCGGGCCCATCCCGTCCACGACTGCCCGGAGCGGGAGGCGCACCTGCGCTCGGCGGAACGCATCGACCGCCTGCGCCGCGAGACAGCCGGGCTCGAGCGCAAGGTCGAGGGGCGGACGAACACGGTGGCCCGGACCTTCGACCGGGTCCGCGACACGCTCGCCGAGCTCGGTTACCTGGCCGTCGGCGGAGACTCCGTCACCGACGCGGGCGCGATGCTGGCGCGCATCTACACCGAGCAGGATCTGCAGGTCGCGGAATGCCTGCGCACGGGAGTGTGGGAGGGTCTGACCCCACCCGCGCTTGCCGCCGCGGTCTCGACGCTGGTCTTCGAGCCACGCGGTGACGACGTCGCCGCGCCGACGATCCCCGGTGGGGGCGCGCTGCGCGACGCGCTCGCGGACATGGCGGGTGTCTACACCCGGCTGGGCGCCGCGGAGGACCATCACCGGCTCGGGTTCCTGCGTCCGCCCGACCTCGGCTTCGTGGCGGCCGCGCACGGCTGGGCCTGCGGGCGCGGGCTGGAGAAGGTCCTCGAGGACGCCGGCGCGGACCTGACGGCCGGGGACTTCGTCCGCTGGATGCGCCAGCTCATCGACCTGCTGGACCAGATCGCGCAGGTCGCCCCGGTCTACGCGGCGAAGACGGCCGCCAGGCCGTCCCCGGACGGGCACACCCCGGACTCGGACGGAAACACCCCGCAGGCGCACCCCGGCACCGACGGGATCCTCGGCGTCGGCCGGGCCGCCCGGGCGGCGATAGACGCGATCCGCCGCGGCGTGGTCGCCTACTCGATGTCCGTGTGAGACCGGCACGACCTGCCGGGCGATGGGCGGGGATGTGACAGGCGAAACTCGCTGTTGACGGTTCCTTAAGGAACCTCGTAGCCTGTCGAAGCTAGTCGTGATGTTGACAGGAAGCCGGTGAGATACCGGCACGGCCGCGCCACTGTGACCGCTGGAGCATTCCGTTTCCAGTCCGGAAGTCAGACCCGTTTCATCACGAATCCACCAGCCGGACGCGTGATCCCTGGGAGGTCTTCGCATGCCCGACTCCGCTTCTTCTTCGCCCGCCGCCACGCCGCTCGCCGGCGGTACCGCTCGTCCCCTGCCGTTGCCTCTTCCGCTGCGCGACATCGTCCCGTGGGCGGTGCTCGCCGGCGCGCTGATGCTGCTGGGCATCTACTTCGTCGGTTCCGAGGAGGGGGCGTTCTCCCTCATCGGCGGAACCTGGATGCACGAGTTCGTGCACGACGGCCGGCACCTGCTGGGCTTCCCCTGCCACTGACCGCCTGTCCCGGAGGATTCTCTCCGGCCTACGGCGGAGGCCGTTCCACATGATGCGCAGGCTGCTTGTCTTTGGCATGCTCGCAGGTTTCTTCGCCGGTCTGCTGGCTTTCGGGTTCGCGTCGATCACCGGCGAGCCCCAGGTGGACGCCTCGATCGCCATCGAGGAGGCGTCGGCGCCCCCGCCGGCTCCCGGTGAGCACGCCGAGGAGGAGGTCGTCTCCCGGAGCACCCAGAAGGGTCTGGGTCTCGCGGTCGCGACCGGGGTGTACGGCATCGCGATCGGTGGGCTGTTCGCGATCGCGTGCGCGGTCGCCTACGGCCGCATCGGCACCGGCGGGATGCGGCCCACCGCCGCGGTGGTCGCGGTGACCGGCTTCGTCGCGGTGGCCGTGGTGCCGTTCCTGAAGTACCCGGCGAACCCACCGGCGGTCGGCAACCCGGACACGATCGACCGCCGGACCGGCCTCTACGTCGTCATGGTCCTGGTGGCGGTGCTCGCCGCGCTGATCGCGGCCCAGGTCGGGCGCCTGGTGTCGGCCCGTCTCGGCACCTGGAACGCCGCTCTCGCGGCGGCGGCGGTGTTCGCCGTGCTGGTGACCATGGCCGCGGTCGTCATGCCGGTGATCAACGAGGTGCCGGCGTCCTTCCCGGCCGAGCTGCTGTGGCGGTTCCGGCTGGCCTCGCTGGGCACCCAGGCGGTGCTGTGGGCGACGCTCGGACTGGTGTTCGGGCCCCTCGCCCACCGGGTGCTGAGCCCGGCGCCGGCGCCGGCGCGCCAGGCCGGCACCCTCGCCCGCGCGGACGAGACCCGCGCCTCCAGCCAGGCCACGGCGCCGTCGGCCGGGTGAGCCGCGCCCGCATGGTGGGGCTCGTCCTCGGCGCGGCCCTCGACACGGTGCTCGCCGACCCTGCCCGCGGCCATCCCGTGGCCGGTTTCGGGCGGGTCGCCGGCGGCCTCGAGCGGGCCGTCCACCGTGACAGCCGGCTGGTCGGCGCGGCGTACGCCACGGTCCTCGTCGCCGGCACGGGCGCCGCGGCCGCCGGCGCGGAACGGGCGCTGGCCGGTCGGCGCCCGGGACGGTGGGCGGCGCTGGCCCGCGCGGGCCTGACCGCCGCCACGACCTGGACGGTGCTCGGCGGCACCTCGCTGCGGCGCCAGGGCCGGGCCCTCGGCGGCGAGCTGGAACGCCGCGACCTGCGCGCGGCCCGGACGCGGCTGCCGTCGCTGTGCGGGCGGGACCCGTCGGCCCTCGACGCCGGCGGGCTCGCGCGTGCCGGGGTGGAGTCGGTGGCGGAGAACACCTCGGACGCCGTCGTCGCCCCGCTGCTGTGGGGGGCCGTCGCCGGGCTGCCCGGGCTGGTGGCCTACCGCGCGGCGAACACCCTCGACGCGATGGTCGGCTATCGCGACGCCCGGCACGGCCGGTTCGGCTGGGCCGCGGCCCGGACCGACGACGCGGCGAACCTGCTGCCGGCCCGGATGTGCGCGCTGCTCACCTGCGCCTGCGCCCCGGTCGTCGGCGGTTCCCCGGCGGAGGCGTTCCGGGTGATGCGCCGCGACGGCCGATCGCATCCGAGCCCGAACGCGGGCGTGGTCGAGGCCGCGTTCGCCGGTGCGCTCGGCCTGCGTCTCGGTGGTGAGCTGCGGTACCCGCACGGGGTCGAGCACCGTCCCGAGCTGGGGTCCGGGCGTCCGGCCGAAGCCGGCGACCTGGCGGCGGCGGCCCGTCTTTCCGGCGCGGTCAGCGCGGCCTCGGTCGTGGTGTGCGCCGGCGCGGTCGCCGCCCTCGACACGTTGCGGGCGCGCCGGGCGTGCTCCCGCGGCCCGCGGGAGGCGGGATGACTCGCCCGGCCGCGGGCGGGGCACTGCTGGTGGCGGGAACCGCCTCGGACGCGGGCAAGAGCGTCCTGACCGCCGGCCTGTGCCGCTGGCTGGCCCGCGAAGGGGTGCGCGTCGCACCGTTCAAGGCCCAGAACATGGCGCTGAACTCGGTGGTCACCGCCGACGGCGCCGAGATCGGGCGGGCGCAGGCGATGCAGGCCGCCGCGGCCGGGGTGGAGCCCGAAGCCGCCATGAACCCGGTGCTGCTCAAACCGGGATCGGACCGGCACAGCCAGCTTGTCGTGCTCGGCCGTCCCGTCGCCGAGGTCGACGCGCTCGGGTACCGGCCGCACAAGGAGCGCCTGCTGGGCATCGTCCTGGACTGTCTCGCCGACCTGCGCGGCCGCTTCGACGCGGTGATCTGCGAGGGCGCCGGGTCACCGGCCGAGATCAACCTGCGCGCGACCGACATCGCCAACATGGGCCTGGCCCGGGCGGCGAACCTGCCCGTCCTCGTGGTCGGCGACATCGACCGGGGTGGCGTGTTCGCCGCGCTGTTCGGCACGCTCGCCCTGCTCGACCGGGCCGACCAGGCCCACATCGCCGGCTGGGTGATCAACCGGTTCCGGGGCGACGCGCGGCTGCTCGAACCCGGGCTGCGCCAGCTCGAGGGCCTCACCGGACGTCCCGTCCTCGGCGTGCTGCCGTGGCTGCCCGGCCTGTGGCTGGACGTCGAGGACTCCCTGGACCTGCGCTCCCACCCCGACCCCGACCCCGAGGCGGACGGGTCGGGCGCGGCCGACACCGGCCCGGACCGGCTGCGCGTCGCCGTCGTCCGCTTCCCCCGGCTGTCCAACATCACCGACCTGGACGCCCTGCGCGCCGAGCCGGGGGTCTCCGTGCGGCTCGCCACCACCCCCGACGAGATCGCCGACGTCGACCTGGTCGTGCTGCCCGGGACCCGTGCCACCGTCTCCGACCTGGCGTGGCTGCGCCGCAGCGGCCTGGCCGACGCCCTCGCCGCGCGCGCCGCCGCCGGCCTGCCGATCCTCGGCATCTGCGGCGGATACCAGATGCTCGGGGTGCGCATCGAGGACGAGATCGAGTCGGGTGCCGGCGAGGTGCCGGGGCTCGGCCTGCTGCCGCTGGTCACCCGCTTCGCCGCCGACAAGGTCCTCGGCCGCCGCCACGGCGTCAGCGCCGACGGGCATCCGGTGACCGGCTACGAGATCCGCCACGGCCGGCCCACGGTCGACGACGCCCTGCCCGGCACGGGCGGCTCCGCGGCGCCGTTCGCGGTGGACGGGGTGCGCCGCGGCGGCGTGTCCGGCACGAGCTGGCACGGCCTGCTGGAGAACGACGAGTTCCGGCGGGCGTTCCTCACCGGGGTGGCGGCGGCCGCCGGCCGTTCGTTCCACCCCGCCGTCACCTGCTTCGCCGACGTCCGGGCGCGCCGCCTGGACGCCCTCGGCGACCTGGTCGCCGACCATCTCGACATCGCCACGGTGCGCGCGCTGCTCGACCGCGGCGCGCCCGCCGGCCTGCCCTTCGTCCCCCCGGGAGCACCCTGAATGCCGAACACACCGCCGGGCGGCGTCCCGGCCGAGCCGGTGCCGGCCGCTGACCCGGTGCTGGCCCTGGTGTCCACCGCCGACACCGAGCTGCTCGCCGCGCGGGCCAGCGGCGTGCCCTGGCGGGTCGCCAACCCGGCCCGGCTCGACGCGGCGGAGGTGCCGGCGTTCCTCGCCGGGGCCGACGTGGTGGTGGTGCGCCTGCTCGGCGGTGAACGGGCCTGGGCCGAGGGCCTCGCCGCGACGGTGGCGAGCGGGCTGCCGGTCGTCGCCCTCGGCGGCGAATCGACACCGGACGCGGCGCTGATGGCACGCGGCACCGTTCCGGCCGGCGTCGCCACCGAGGCGCTGGCCTACCTGGCCGAGGGCGGCGTCGGGAACCTCGCCGAGCTCTACCGCTTCCTCTCCGACACGCTGCTGCTCACCGGGCTGGGGTTCGYCCCGCCGGTGGAGCTGCCCGCGCACGGGCCGCACGGCGACCGGGTGGCCAAGCCGGACCGCCCGACCGTCGGTGTCGTGTTCTACCGGGCGCACGCCACCTCCGGGAACACGGCGTTCGTCGACGCGCTGTGCGACGCGCTCGAGGGAGCCGGGGCCAACGCGCGTCCGGTGTTCTGCTCGACGCTGCGGGGCGCCGCGGCCGGCGGTGTGCTCGACGACCTGGCCGGCGTCGACGCGCTCGTGGTGACCGTGCTCGCCGCCGGCGGCACCCGGGCGTCGGACGCGTCCGCCGGCGGCGACGAGGACGCCTGGGACGTCGGCGCGCTCGCCACGCTCGACGTCCCGGTGGTGCAGGGGCTGTGCCTGACCTCGTCACGGGCCGTCTGGGTGGACAGCGACGCCGGTCTGTCGCCGATGGACGCGGCGATGCAGGTCGCCATCCCCGAGTTCGACGGCCGGATCATCACCGTCCCGTTCTCGTTCAAGGAGCAGGGGGCGGACGGCGTCCCGGTGTACGTGGCCGATCCGGAGCGCACCGCCCGGGTCGCCGGGATCGCGTCCCGGCTGGCCGGGCTGCGGCACACCCCGACCGCCGAGAAGAAGATTGCGATTGTGCTCTCGTCGTACCCGACGAAGCACTCGCGGGTCGGTAACGCCGTCGGGCTCGACACCCCGGCGTCGGCCGTGCTGCTGCTCGACGCGTTGCGCGCCGCCGGCTACGACCTCGGCGACGGCTACCCGGGCGAGGACCTCCGCTCCGCCGACGGCGGGCCGGGGGACGTCAGGCCGGACGCCGCGGCCGGGGACGCCCTGATCCACGCCCTGATCGCCGCCGGTGGGCACGACGTCGAGTGGCTGACCGAGGAGCAGCTCGCCGCGGCGCCGGCGCGGGTGCCGGCGTCCACCTACGAGGGATGGTTCGCCCGGCTGCCGGAGTCGCTGCGCGGCGCCATGGCCGAGCACTGGGGCCCACCGCCGGGCTCCCTCTACGTCGACGACGGCGGCCTCGACAACGGCGGCCTGGACGGGACCGGCGCCGGGCGCGGACCGGGCGGGCCGGCGGCGGAGCCGGCGATCGTGCTGGCCGCGCTGCGGTTCGGCAACGTCGTCGTGATGATCCAGCCGCCGCGGGGGTTCGGGGAGAACCCGGTGGCGATCTACCACGACCCGGACCTGCCACCGTCCCACCACTACCTGGCGGCCTACCGCTGGCTGGACGAGGTCTTCGGCGCGGACGCCGTCATCCACCTCGGCAAGCACGGGACGCTGGAGTGGCTGCCCGGCAAGGGCCTGGGGCTGTCCGCGGGGTGCGCGCCGGACGCCGTCCTCGGCGACCTGCCGTTCGTCTACCCGTTTCTGGTCAACGACCCGGGGGAGGGGACGCAGGCCAAGCGCCGCGCCCACGCCGTGATCGTCGATCATCTCGTACCGCCGATGGCCCGCGCCGACTCCTACGGCGACATGGCCAAGCTGGAGCAGCTCCTCGACGAGTACGCGACGCTCGCCGCGCTCGACCCGGCCAAGCTGCCCGCCGTACGCGCCCAGATCTGGACGCTGATCCAGTCCGCCCAGCTGCACCACGACCTCGGGCAGGCCGACCGTCCCAGCGACGCCGAGTTCGACGACTTCCTGCTGCACGTCGACGGCTACCTCTGCGAGGTCAAGGACACCCAGATCCGCGACGGCCTGCACATCCTCGGGATGGCCCCGGCGGGGGAGGCACGGACGAACCTGGTCACCGCCATCCTGCGCGCCAACCAGATGTGGGCGGGCAGGGCCGGGGCGGTACCCGGGCTGCGCGCGGCACTGGGCCACACCGAGGGCGACACCGAGGCCTCCCGGGCGCGGGTCGACGCGTTCGAGCAGACCGCCCGGTCGCTGGTCGCCGCGCTTGAGGACGCCGGATGGTCGCCGGCCGCCGTCAGCTCCGTGGTGGCCGGGCACCTGATCCCCGCCACCGACGTCGCCTCCCCGCCAGCGGAGGCGCTGGTCGGGGTGCCGGCCGGCGCGCGGGCCGAGGTCGAGCGGGTCCTCACGTTCGCCGCGACCGAGGTCGTCCCCCGCCTCGCCCGCACCCCGGACGAGATCGTCAACACCGTGCGGGCCCTCGACGGGCGGTTCGTCCCGCCCGGCCCGTCCGGCTCGCCGACCCGTGGGCTCGTCAACGTGCTGCCCACCGGGCGCAACTTCGCCTCCGTCGACCCGAAGGCCATCCCGTCCCGGCTCGCCTGGGAGACCGGCCGCGCGCTCGCCGACTCGCTGATCGAGCGCTACCTCGCCGACACCGGCGGCTACCCGGCCTCGGTCGGGCTGACCGTCTGGGGGACGTCGGCGATGCGCACCCAGGGCGACGACATCGCCGAGGTGCTCTGGCTGTTGGGCTGCCGTCCCACCTGGGACGACGCGTCCCGGCGCGTCACCGGCTTCGAGGTCGTCCCGGGCGCGGAGCTCGGGCGTCCGCGGGTGGACGTGGTGGTGCGGATCTCCGGATTCTTCCGGGACGCGTTCCCGCACGTCGTGGCCCTGCTCGACGACGCGGTGCGGGCGGTGGCGGTGCTCGACGAGCCCGACGACGTCAACGCGCTGGCCGCGCACGTCCGCGCCGACCTGGCGGCGCTCGGGGCCGTCCCGACGGTCGGCGGGCGCGGCGGCACCGCCGGCACGGCCGACCCGGCCGCGCTGCGCCGCGCGACGACGCGGATCTTCGGTTCGAAGCCGGGCGCGTACGGAGCCGGCCTGTTGCCGCTGATCGACTCCCGGCAGTGGCGCTCGGATGCCGACCTGGCCGAGGTGTACGCGGTCTGGGGCGGCTACGCCTACGGGCGCGGCCTGGACGGCGCCGAGGCCCGCGCCGACATGGAGACCGCGTTCCGCCGCATCCAGATCGCGGTGAAGAACCAGGACACCCGCGAGCACGACCTCGTCGACTCCGACGACTACTTCCAGTACCACGGTGGGATGGTGGCCGCCGTCCGCGCGCTCACCGGCACGTCGCCGGCCGCCTACGTCGGTGACAGCGCGCTGCCGGACGCCGTCCGCACCCGCACCCTGCAGGAGGAGACCCACCGGGTGTTCCGCGCCCGGGTGGTCAACCCGCGCTGGATCGCGGCGATGCGCCGTCACGGCTACAAGGGCGCGTTCGAGCTGGCCGCGACGGTCGACTACCTCTTCGGCTACGACGCGACCGCCGGTGTCGTGCAGGACTGGATGTACGAGTCGCTGGCCGCCTCCTACGTCTTCGACGCCGAGACCCGCGAGTTCCTGCGGACGTCCAACCCGTGGGCACTGCGCGGCATGACCGAGCGCCTGCTGGAGGCCGCGGAGCGTGGCCTGTGGGAGGCTCCTCAGGAAGCCACGCTGGCCGGCCTGCAGTCCACTTACCTTGAACTGGAAGGTGACCTGGAGGCCGCGGGCGACGGAGAGAGCGCCGGATAAGGCCCACCCGCGCGTGACCGCGGATGACGGGGACGGGGACGGGCGGGACGCATGGCCGAGCCGCTGACCGGCGAGGAGATCACGCACCGTCCGTCGTCTTCTTCGGGCCCACCGCCGCCGGCCGGCTTCCCAACGGCTGGCGCCGGATCGGGCCGGCCGGCGTGGTCCCGCAGCGTTGGCGGCCGCAATGGGGCGTGCGGGGCGGGGCCGTGCCGTCGCCGAGTTCGGTCGGCCCGCGGTGGCTGAGCGCACCGCCGACCTCTACGAGAAGGTCACGCGGCCTGATGTCGAGCAGGGTCGTCGCGTCGATGTGCACGGTGATCGTGTGGGCGGGTGAGGTCAGGCCGGGAGCTGGCTGTTGCAGGAATCCTTCGGCGAGTGCGACGAGTGCGTCGGCGTCGCGTCGGTGGTCCCGTGGTCAGGTGCAGCATGCCGTCGTCGTCCGTGCGCCAGGAGACCCGCCGGGCCGCCTGCGTCCTGGCACGGTCGTCCGGGTCGGTGGTGGTCTGCCGGAGGGTGCGGACGAGGCGTTCCAGCTCGCGGTGCAGTGCAGGGCGTGTTCGAGCCAGAGCAGCTCGGTGGTCGGGTCGGCGATCCGGGTGATCGCTCGGACCTTCGAGTAGGAGACCGCTCCGTCGGCGAACGCCGCCCGCACCGCGGGGAGCTGCTCGAGCGCGCGGGCCGTGGCCAGGTGCTCCCGGGCGGCCCGCAGCCCGATCCCGCAGCGCCAGGACAGCCAGTGCGCACACGAGCGCAGCCCGATCCCCGACCAGCCGCCCCGCCGCTCGAAGGCGGAGAGCAGGACCAGCCAGCAGTTTACGCGATCATGGCTGTATTCGTGGATGTATCGACCGAACTGCGGCGGACGAACCGTTCGTGCAGGTCGCGGGGCCCGTCCGCTGGTCGGTGCTCTCCGGCTATCCCGCCGCTTCGGCCTGGACGTACCGGGTCAGCACGTCTTCGATGCGGTCTACCAACAGGAAGTCGAGTTCGGTGATCCGCTGGCCGGCGGTGTAGGTGGTGAGGCTGAACGTCAGCTCTCCCCAGTGCAGTTCAACGTCTGGATGGTGCTCCAGTTCCTTCGCGGCCTTGGCCACAGCGCCGAGAGCCTCGATCGCGGCGAAGTACTCCACGGGGAACGTCTTGTGGATCTCCTCGCGGTCCTCGGCCTTCACCCATCCCTCCAACGCCGCCAGACGTCGGGTGACCTCGTCGGTCGGCAGCGGGTCCCGCAGTCCCATGCTCGTGGTCCTTCCTACAGCGTCGCCAGCAGGGCTTTGACCTCGCGGCCGGTCTCATGGTCATGCCACGGCGTGAGGTGGCGCCAAACTCCGTGCAGTTCCTGGCGTAGCCGCGCCGAACTCGTCTCCTGAGCGACGGCGACGGCCTGGGCCACGGCGTCGGCCGCCGCCTCCGGGTCCCCGGTCTGGGCGAGCGCGACGGCCTGCCGGGCCCGGTACACGCCCTTGTCTCGGCGAGCCGTGACCGGGAGGGCCGAGATGACCTGGTCCCACAGTGGCAGGGCTTCCCGGCCGAGGCCGAGCCGGTTGTAGCAGGTGGCCCGCTGGACTTCGATGTAGCCGGGGGTGCGCCGGCAGGCGTTGAACCACGGGTAGTCGTCATCGACTCGGGAGAGCAGGGCAGCGGCCTTGTCCAGGGCGTAGTCAGCCCCGCGCCGGTCACCGATGAGGGCGTAGCCGTGGGCGGTCTGCTGCATCGCCTGAACCCGGACCTTCGCGCACAGGCCGTCCTCGTCCGCCAGGGCGGCGCTGGTCAGGTCCAGGGTGCCGGGCCCGTCCTGCTGGTCGGTACAGATCATCGCCTTGTTGGTCAGGGCGTGCCGGACGAGTTGGGTGTCACCCACCCGGTGGGCGAGTTCGAGGGCCTGGTTCGCCCAGTGCGACGCGGTCGCCAGGTCTCCCGCGTCCTGGTAGAGCCAGGTGGTCAGACCCGCGTAGGCGACGCTCGTGCGCAGCAGCGCATGCCGCGCGGGCCCGCTGGCCACCCGCAGGAACTGCCGGATCAGTTCCTGCTGCACGAGCACCGACGGGATCACGGTGTGGGGGCCGAGTGCGGCGTCGGCGCGGTAGTAGCCGTCAAGCTGGGCGGCCAGGTGCTCGATGGCCTCGGGTGCGACCCGCTGATACGAGGCCAGGGGCATGACGTTGCCCCCGACCAGGAATCCCGCGCCGCTTCCCGCCAGGAACGTGCGCCGGTCGATGGCCACGATGACCACCTCCCCAATGTTTGCGATCACTCGGTATGGGTCGGCAACCGGGCCTGCGCCGCTTCCAGGCGAGAGGTCGAGGAGACCGGGAGCTGCCGGAGGGGCAGGAGAAGCGACGGGGGCAGGGGTGGAGGGCGTCTCGCTTCGGCGTGGCCGTGGCAGCTTGAACCACAGCAGGTCTTCCGGGATGCCCAGGGCCTCGGCCCAGCGGATGAGCTTGGTCAGGTCGGTTACCGGTTCGCCCGACTCGATGCGGCTCAGTCGTGTCTGGGTGATCCCCAACCACCCGGCCAGCGTCTCCTGCGACAGCGCGGTGGTGTGATGGGGATGGTTGCGGTAGGCCGCGAACACACGGCCCATATGCCGCTCATCGAGGGCGTCCCGGAGCTGGTCCGAAGCGTCCCAGAACCCGGCCGGTACTTCGGGTGCGCCGGTGCCCAGATCCCGTGCCCGGCGCTGACAGGGCCCGCACACGCCCCGAGCATTGTCCCTGGCGAGGCGTGTACCGCACCGACAGTAGTGAGAATCGCCTTCCTGGTCGCTCATCGTAGTAGCGCCCTTTCGTGGCCTCCTAAGYCCGGATCTTGCCCGCGCAGTCTACCCAGGACCGCGGATCGCCCATACCTCCAGCGCATAGCGACTATGCGCGCCACGTCTAGTGATCATCGGTCGTTGAATCCACGATCATTCCCAGGCCTCGGAGCCGGGTCGAGGCAGGCCGCGATCCAGATGCGGCCGGTGCGACTCTTCGGCTCCGGGCGCCACTCGACACGGGACATCAGGCAGGAGAGGAGGGCAAGCAGTGGAGGGCGGATGGATAAGCGGAGGCTGCTCAGGGAGCCCGGAGCCGTCGAGAACTCTTCCTTTCAGGATTCTGCACATGCAGTGTGACTTCTCCGTGGCAGAGATGGAGGAGCTGGAAGCCAAGCTCATCGCCTGCAGGAACCGGCTGCCCGTGGAGTCCGTCGAGTACGCCGCGCTGATGGAGCGGATCGAAAACGTCACGGAGGAGGCCCGATGGATCAGGGATCTGCTGGCCAAGATCGCGGGCCGAGAGGAACGGAATTCAGAGCGGCGGCCGCCCGGCGCGTCCGGCCCTACGCCGTCGTGAACGGCTACGGCGAGCAGATGGCCACCTTCGCCACCTGGAACGAGGCGCACGTCTGGGCACACGAGAAACTACAGGACCCGGACGCCGTTCTTCCCCTGGAGGTGGAAGACCGGGCGCAGCGGATCACGCGGCGCATCACACGGGAGACCTGCGAGCTGATCGCGTGGACGATCTTCACGAAGATCGGCGGCTGTGAGCCGACGAACGAGACGCCCGGCGCTTCTTCCCGCGTTCCCGACGGTCAGTAGGTGCGAGAAGACCAGCCTGTAAGCCCCCGGCCCCAGGGAGTCGACCGAACATGGATCAACTAGCCGTCAACCGTCCCGCCGATCGGGCCTCACCCGCGACAATCGTCACCGAGCCGTCGGTGAGAAGTCGAATAGAGCAGTACTTCCTGACGATCAACAACGCCTTTCCGGCGACCCGCGACGTGGCGAGCATTGTCATCACACACATGCTGCCCGACCGGCCATATTTCCTGGATGGAGTAGCGAGAGGCGCAGATCTGATATCAGTTCTCCCCAAGCCCAGATCCTGCGACCCGGATACGCGAGCCGCTGTCAGCAGCCGATACCAATGCGATGATCTGGACCGCGACCGCTTTACCCACACGGGAAAAGTACTCGCCTACGTCGAGGAGCGAGCCGCGGGACGGGACCTCGTCCTGCTGGACATCGGCGGCTACTTCGCGCCCGCCTTGACTTCCCTGTGCCGGCAGTTCAGCGGGCGGATAGTGGGCGTCATCGAGGACACCGAGAACGGGTACCGTAAGTACCTTTCGTGCGGGAAGCTCCCTTGCCCGGTCTTCTCGGTCGCGCGCAGTCCGCTGAAGCAACCGGAAGACTACCTGGTCGGCCAGTCCATCGTGTTCTCCACCGAATCGCTCCTCCGGGCACACGGGGACATCCTGCACGGCCGCGAGACATGCGTCATTGGCTACGGCAAGATCGGCCGCAGCGTCGCGAACACCCTCCGCGCCAAATCGGTCCGCACGACCGTGTACGAGACGGACCCGGTGCGCGCCGTCGAGGCCATGTCGCACGGCTTCGCGGTGAAGTGGTCGAAAGCCGAGGCACTGGGCCGCGCGGATGTCGTCGTGTGCGCCACGGGCAACCGGGCGCTGGACGGGGAAGATTTCACCTACCTGCGGCCCGGCTCCTACGTGGCCTCTGTGACGTCGTCGGACGACGAACTGAATCTCGCTTCACTCCGCGGCGCGTACCGTGTCGACCGGCTCGGCCCCCACCTCAGCCGCATGACGTCATGGAACCATCATTTCTATCTGCTCAACGATGGCAATGCGGTCAACTTCGTCCACGGCGCCGCGGTCGGCCCGTTCATCTTCCTCATCCAGGGCGAGATCCTCGCAGCACTCGCGCTGCTGTCGTCCGGCCGGGTGATGGAGCCGGGCCTGCACGAGGTCGGCAACCGGGAGCGTGAAATCATCGCCCGGTCCTGGCTGCGATGCTTCAACGAGGAGTGACCACCGTGCCCGTCACGAACGACGACATCGCCAAGACGATCAGCGCGTATCTCGACGTCTACCCGGAGGACACCGAGCCCCTGGTCCCCCTGCTGGAAGCGGCCGGCGGAAGTGGCGCGTCCCTGGCCTCCAGGACGACCACCCCCGGCCACGTGACCTGCGGAGTGGTCGCGGTCGCCCCTGATCGTCGAGTGCTCCAGATCCGGCACCGCAGTCTGGACCGATGGCTGCTGCCCGGCGGGCACATCGAGGCGGACGACGCTTCGCTCTTGGACGCGGCTCTGCGGGAGCTGGCCGAGGAGGCGGGCGTTCCCCGCGCCTGGGTGACCCCGGTCCTCGACCGGCCCGTGGACGTGGACGCACACGTGATCCCGCCAAACCCAACGAAGCTGGAGCCCGAGCACACCCACTACGACCTCCGTTTCCTGCTGGCCATCGCCCCTCCAGACGGCGACGCTGACGTGGTGCTGCAACTGGAGGAGGTCACTGACTTCCGCTGGACTCCGCTGACCGAGCTGACCGGTCGTATCGGGGGCCGCGTCCGCGCCACCCTCCTGACACGAGGACTCCCGCCAAACGGACTGGCCCCGGGGAAAGGGTAAATGATCCCGCGTTTATGCAGCGTACGAAACCAAGCACACGGCGAACCATAAGGGCAGGACGACGCGCACGATCAGCTGTTACTTTGGGTTAGCGTGCACCCGCGGTGTGGCACTCTTGCGGCGGGTGGACACAAATCGAAATCCAGCTTTGACTTGACCTGCGGATTAAGAGAAGCGGGTGCGTCGTCCACCGACGTCCGTAGACGTCCATGTAGTCCGGTCTACCAGCTCGTCGAGTCCGCAGACGTCCGCAGACGTCCAGCGATGTCCGCCGGCTCGGGTACACGGTTGGGTGCAGCGCCTCGGCTGCGAACCCGTCTGCTGCCACCTACCGGGCCCTGCTCCTGACATCCCAACGAGTGCCATATAATCTTAAAGGTGTCGTCGAGCGCACTTGCAGCGTGGGAAGGTCGAAGGCGGTCCCGGATCGACCAGCTGATCATGGCCCATGGAGCAGTCGGCGGCTCTGGCCGCGGCCGCCGTTGGCGCACCGAGCAACTTAACTGGGCGCTCGTGCTTCGACTCGCCAGCGAGTTCCAGGGTTTCGCCCGCGACCTGCACGACCTTGGCGTTGATCATTTTGCAAGATCAGTAGCGGGCTCCAACAGCACGCTAGAGAAGGTGTTGCGGGACCAGATGACGCGCAACCGAAAACTAGATCACGGTAACGCACAGCCTGGGTCACTGGGTGACGACTACGGCCGGTTCGGCTTTCGCTTCTCGCCGGCTCTCCGGRCCGCCGACCCCTCCGCAGACAGATGGCTGCGGGAACTTGACCTGTTGAACAAGGCGCGGAACGCGGTCGTTCACGACAACTCAGCCGAGATCGCCAAGCTTCGCGCTGAGGGACGTGCGCTGACTCTCGCGACAGTTAGGCGGTGGCAGGGCATGCTAGACAAGCTGGCACCGACCATGGACGAAGTCTTGGCGCTGCATCTCGCTCGGCTACTAGTAACACAGCCACCGTGGTAGGGAGGTCCAATGGCTAGCTCTCCTGAGGCCGGGGACCACGTCCGGGTGGCGTGGGGCTTCGACCAGGTCGAGGGCCGGRTCGTCGACGTCTACGAGGGCGGCACTGGACGGCGGGTCGTCGTTGAGCTCGCGCTACCCRCCGATGAGGCATCGCCGGAGCCTGTCACCGTGACGCTCCCTCTAGATGAGGTTGAGCCGGCCGAGTCCGGCCCTACCATCCCACGAAAGAGCGTCTGGGTTCATGCGGCAAGGTTCGAGAAGAATGTCATAGAAGCGATTAGTAAGATTTCGGCGTCGAATGTAGAGACGGAAAGTCGGAGTGGTCCAGACGTCTTCGATATGATTGTTCGTACTCCGACACGGACGATTTACGTTGAGGCGAAATATACTGACAGACGTTTGCTATCCGCGGATCGGATCGACCAGTTTCTACGAAAGGTTCCTCGTGGAGCCGCGGCGCTTGTCGTCACAAATGGGAGAGTAAGTCCATCAATTCTAGACCGAGTCGCTCAATCTCAAAATCTTGTTCGGATTGTCGAGTGGAACGGACCTGCCGACACTCCTCGGCTTGAAAACGCAATTTCTGGATTGCTAAACGACTAGTTCTGGGTCGGGACACTGCGAGATCACAATCGAGAGATGATGAGTGGCCAACTTGGCGAGGGGCTTTATTGGTGGTCTCGCCATTTCACTCGACGGGCTCGGGTTCGCTAATCCCTGGTCGGACCACCGGCAGTGTTTCGCGATTTCCCATGTAGCCAGTTCCAGACCGTTTTGGAGTCGGTGCCGTATTTTCTTGCGAGCGCAACTGTGGTGGGTCGCAACCGCTTCGGGGTAGCGTAATATTCTTCGCGAAGAGTCTTGATCAATGCGTCAGGGTGACGGACCATACTGTGGCGTTCGCCGCGCGCGTGCTGTGTTCGGTGTTGGGGATCTGGGTCGGCCATGGGTCCTCCGGCCTCCTCACGTAGATCTCCGTGGACTAGACGGTGGACGTGCCTCCAGTCTGCCAAACCGTATTTCTTCGCGAGATTCTCCAGAGTTGGCTTCCGGCTAGGTTCGGTAAGCCAATATTCCTCCCTCATCTTGACTAGGTCGGCGTCGGACAACTTCACAGCAAAATGCGATTCGCCGCGTGCGTATTTGCCGTCGCGTAGGCGGTCCTGCATATTCTCCAACGGACTACCGTGCATAAGATGTGCGGGATTGCAGCAAGCGGGATTGGCCTCGCCGGGACACAAATGCCGGACCACATTACTGCCGAGCTCCTCCAGCGTTAGCCCCTGGTGAAGAACGTAGGCGACGCGGTGAGCCGATGTGTGGCGGCCTTCCCAATACAGCGCGCCGTATCCAAACCCATGCCATGAACCGCCAATCCAAGGCCAGCAGACAAGTTCATCGCTGCTGCGGTTGACACTMTGCCAAAATTCCGCCTCATTAGCGGCCCGGTCAAGTTCCGGAAGCTCGCCGGTCACAATGTGCCACCCGTCCTCAGGCTCCGGTGCCGGATTCGGAACGGGGTGCGGACCTCGCTCGTCGCCGTGCAGGATGAAGCGGTCGCGCATGTTTTCAAGCTGGGTGCCGAGAACTAGGTGTGCAGGATTGCAGCATGGAGGATAGCCACAGAGGTGCCGCACCATCAAATCTCCCGGTTCGCTTTTGTAAGCGAGGAGGAAGGCAATGCGATGCGCTGAGCGGGTATCGAAGCTGATTTTGCCTTTGTAGTAGACGCCGTGCCCGCTGGCCCACTTTGGACCTTGAAACGGCCAGCACGCGACCGGCCCGGCAGACATGTCCACCCGGGCCCAGAAGCACGCTTCATAGTAACGGCGGCGTTCAGGTGTCAGCTGACGTTGATCACCGCGTGAGGYACGCTTACCGGTGGTGCTCCCTGTCGAAGTTAAATCAGGCATAGGCCCGACAGGCTGCCTAGCGACCTTGCGTGTGTTCCCGGCGGCAGCCTCGTCTGATGGTACGGTCATGGCGATACTTATATCGCATGGGTACGACCGTCTATCTGCTCAGGCAGTACTAGCCCGGCTAGCCGCACCGCCCTCGACCATCCATGGGCGCCGACGACCGCTCGATGTCGCACGAAGGCAGGCGCTCTAGGAACTCGCGCTCTCGTCAGAGCCGCTATAGAGGCCACGCTCGTCCGCTGCCCTCTTGTGCCGGCTTGGCTGCAGGGCGGGCGCCGCCGACCACCCGTCTAACGTATAGGTTAGCCGATGATCTGCGCCGCCGGGAAATAGCAATTTCCGGTTTCGTCGACGTTGCGTTTTTTCCGCCGAAGGAGTTCAGCCGGCGAGCCGTGACCTTCAAATATAAAGAAAAGGTCGCTGCCGTCTATCGTTATAAATGGACTCGATACTTCGTACTTCCTTCGGGCTGCCGCCGTTAGTCCGTTGACGCTAACGATTAGTCCGAGCGCATTTCTGCCCTTGAAATCAACTTTGGAAGCAAATGCGGCGGCTTGCTGTGCACTGACGGGTTCCCGGGTCCACTTAGCTTCCACTATGTAATTATCGGTGTCGAATGTGAATGCGCCGTCTATTTGTTCGGTCTCAAGCGAGTATCCCAGCCTCGGCGACAGATCAAAAAGATGGAACAGGTCATTCAAAAACTGTTCAAATTTGAAGCCCCGACCGTGAGGGTCTTCCATTTGCGTCATTTCAATAAACCGGGCCTTGAGGGCGGCCAGTTCATCAGAGAATCTGATCTGGGCCGCCGTCCGATCCTGGTACTGGGTGCGTTCGGACTCGGCAAGCCTCTCGCGATCCCGGAGAGAATCTTCGTAAAAGACGGTATGACGCTTCAGTTCCGCAATGGCCCCTTTAGCTAGCGGAAGCCACTTGTCGGAATCTTCGTGCCGTTCGATTTCGGTAAAGCTTTCTTTGTTGGCGAACTCCACCATAAGCGATACTGTGAGGTCTTGGTATCTCAGCTCGCCGTCTATCAGGCGGTCTACGACTATGTCGGCCACATCTCTTTTCGCGGCCTTAAAATCGATGCCGGAAAGAATTTCGGGATGATCGCGTAGGCTCGCTCGTAGATGCTTTTCAAGTGAGGGCTTAAACCAGTAAGACAGGGCAAGGGCGGATCGTAGAGCCTGATATGCATCGCCCGAAATCTTCTTGTGGCCGCGGGTCTCGCGACGTTCCGCCATGCCGCAACTGTGCCTTTCTGGTCTTGGCCGCGTAACGGTGCGCATGATCGGACACCGTCGGTCGAACCATGATAGTCGATCGTCCCCAAGGCGGCGTGTACTCATGAAGGAGACGCGACGCGCCGGCGAGCACGGCGCGTCAGCGCCGCGCGCAGCCGTCGCGCGGCGCAGTGCTTGATCATAAGAGCGAGTATCTCGGCAACGGTGGGAGCTGGGCACAGGCTCTGCCTGAGGAGGGGCATCCTCCCGCGAACGTTCCAGGTAGAGAAGAGATGCCCCGCAGGTGGGAGCAAGCGAAGGTCTATGGGCGTCGACCACGGGTCAGGTGGATGGAACCAAGGGCGCAGGGGTCGGCCTCAACGGAGTCGAGGATGATCCGGCTCGGATGCTGATGCCCGCCTCTCGGTTTGACCGTTGGTCGCTCCTGGATGGGCATCCTCTGGCCTGCCGCACGGCTGCTAGGTCTAGCGGGCAGGGGTGCTAGACCTAGCAGCTCCTCTAGCGGCTGAACTGGTCTGTGAGCTGGGCTCTAGCGGTCTAGCGGCTGTTTGCCTGAGTGCCCCGTGAACGCGAAAAGGGGCGCCCTGGGGCGCCCCTGGCCGTCCGCTAGGTGATCTACGGTGTGGTCCGTCTGATGTCGCTGAGGTGGCGTCCATAGAGCCGGTAGATACGCGCGTCGAGGACGGCCCAGAAGTCAGCTTCGGTGAGTGTCGGGGGGTCGATGGTGGTGTCAACGGTGGGTGTCCAGCCCACGGGGCCGTCGGTGCTGGGGCGGACTGCCCGCCGGTTGGCGGGTGTCGGGGTGGGGCCGAAGGTCAGGATGACGGTCGGGTCGGTGGGTTCTGCGGGTCGGTGGTCGAGGTAGACGACGCTGGGCAGGGTCGCGGTGACGTCGATGAGGTCGTGGAGGTCGGCGCCGTGGGTGAGGGTGAGTTCGTAGAGTCCCCGGTCGGTGCGGCGGACGGAGACGAAGCGTCGGCCGTCGAACGGGTTGCGCCAAGGGCCGTGGTCGGGGGGCTGAATACTGGGMACAGGGTCACGTCTCCTGTCAGTGGCAGGGGTGTGGTCCAGGTCCGGGGACGGTGTGCCAGCACTGGCCTCGGGCCGTTTCGTAGACTGTTTGGGGTAGGGCAACCACAATGGTAGATGGCTGTTTGGGGTAGGGCTATAGCATCGCGCGCGTGACCGACGAATCGCTGTGGACGACCGGCGACATCGCCAAGCAGCTTGGGGTCACGACCGAGCGGGCGCGTCAGCTCTCGCACCGGCCGGACTTCCCAGCGCCGGTGCAGACCGTCCGGCACTTCCGGCTGTGGCGCGCGTCGGATGTTCAGGCGTGGATTTCCCGGCATCGGCCTGTGGCTGAAGACGGGGCGTGAACGCTGGACCGGGCGGCGGTCGCGGACGCTGCCGGGCGGCCTTTCGTCCCTGGGGAGCTGGCGGACAGTGACAGATGAGGATGCGTTGGGCGCAGTCCAGGGGTGCTTACTGTAAGCGGCCTGGGTGCTTGCGTAAGCACCCCTGTAAAGCGGGGGAAACTGGCTCTGAGCTGGCAGTTTGTGTGTAAGCGGCTTGGTTGCCGGAGCGGCCAAATCCGGTGAAAACCGGTCTCGTGGCCCCTCCCAGCATCCAGCTACGGGCCAACCGGCGATCAGACAGCCGCCGCACGAACGGCTACCGAACGTAGCGGGTGGGGTATCTCGCGGCGTGCCCGGAGGTGGCACCGGCGTACTCGCCGGACGCGGTGTGGCCCGTCGTGTCTGCGCTGGCCGGTCGTACGCGGGACCCGCGATCATCACGTGATGACCGTCGAGGTGCCGTGGCGGATCGATCGTGGGCTGCTGCGCGCCTTGGCGAGGGCGGACGGTTCACCAGGTGGCGGGTATCGGGCGCCCCCGAAGCTCGGGATCGTGGTCGCGTTGGTCGGTGCCGCACCAGACTTTCGATTACTACAGGTGACGGCCGTAGCCTGGTCAGGGGTGCGCCCTGCTAGCAGGGCGGGCGCTAACGTTAGCACCCCTGTATAGCGGGTCAGACTGCCTTTGACCTGCGGGTTAGCGTGTTAGCGGCCAGGTCGCCGGAGCGGCGAAAACCCGGGAAAACAGGGTGTCTGACCCCTCCCTGTGTCCGGCCACGGGCCGCGTGAGCGACCAACCTCCCGACCTTCGATCGTCACTTATGGTAGTTGACGGTTGGAGGTGCAGATGGGCGCGACTATGGGTCGAGCACGCTGCTGCCGGTAGCGGTAGCAGCAGGGTTGCCCGCCGCACCCCCGTCTACGGCCGACGGCGGCCGGTCGGCGGAGCCGGGCGCTACCCGCTACCTTCGCCGATGTCCGCAGGTCAGCCCCGGTCCGACCGGTAGCGGCCTGGGTAGCGTCGCCGCTACCGGTAGCGGCCCGCGTCGCTACCCCGCCGGACCGGGCGGCAGGACGTCCGCTCCCGCGCGTGGGAGCCATCCACAGCCACCATTCGTTGAAAATGGTAGAGGATACCACCGGTCAGGGGCGATCGGCGAATCCTCCAGTGCTCTACCCGCCCGCCGGGCAGCCGTCATCGACTGCCCGGCGGGCGGCCGTGTGTCTGCCCGTTTCGCTCGTCCTGGAGGCCCATCACGGTCGCGCCGCCCGACCTTGCCTGCACACGCACGACACGACGAACCCAATCCCGCACCCGGAAACGCGCGAGCCGCGCCGGTACCGGCGCGGCTCGCACCACCACGATCCCCACTCAGCGCACACCCGACCCGGCTCCCGCCCCGGGCCAGGATGACGCGCGGGAGCGATGGCTAGCCGAGACGCTGGCCCGCGCGCCGGACTTACCCGCGTCGGTGCGGGCCCGGATCGCGCGCATCCTCAGCGCCCCGTCCGCCGCCGACTAACCCTGCTCGCCGGTCTCGGTGTCGTGGTGGCGCCAGTGCACCGTCACCCGGTTGGGGTCGAATGGCTGTCGGCCCCGCCGGGTCGGCGCGATCTCGATCCGGTCGATCAGCAACGTGAGGATCGACCGGCGCCGCATCAGATCACCCGACTCCCACGCGGCGATCGCGTCCGGGCCGGGCAGGACGACCCGCCGCAGGGCCTCCTGCTCGGCCCGCCGACGCAGTTCGGTGCGTTCCGTCTCCGCGGCGCGGTGCGCGCTGCCGTACGCCTCGTCCGACAGTTCCCCGCGCGCCCACTTGCCGGCCAGCCGGTCCATCCGCGAGGTCAGCTCGGCCAGCTTCGCCGCAGTGGCGGACGGCCCCTCCTCCGCCGTGTACTCGGCGTACTCCCGAAGCCGTCGTGCGATCAGGTCGGCCAGGAGATCTTCGACCGGGCGGGCCGGAACAGAGACCTTCATGGTGCAGGCGTCGCCGATGGCCCAGCAGCGGAAGGCATCCGGCCGCCGGCTGCTGGTAGTGCTGTGCATCCGGATACCGCAGGTACCGCAGCGCATGAACCCAGCGAGTAGCTGCTTCACCTCGTTGCCGGGCGCGACCCGGCGAGCGGCCCGGTCCTCGATGGTGGCCTTGAGCGCCTGCCACTCCTCGACCGGCAGGATCGGCTCCCAGTCCCCAGGCGCGACGATGTTGTCGTAGCTCTTGAAGCTACGCAGGCCCGCGATGCCCGGCCGGACCAGCATCCGTCCCAGTACCGGGCCGTCCCACCACCTCTTGCCGTTGGCGGTCGGGACCTCGCGCCGGTTGAGGTCCATCGCGATCGCGTGTAGCGACTCGCCCCGCATGACCCGGCGGGCCGCGTCCCGCAGGATCTCGGCCTCGTCCGGCTGGATCAGCCAGGTCACCACGATCTCATCGCCGATGATCTCGCGCTTGCGCTGGTAGCCGTACGGCCGCTTCCCCCCGGGAAAGCGGCCCTGGTCCGCCAGCCGGACGTGCGCCCGGGTCACCCGCGCGGAGATCTTCTCCGATTCGTTGGTGTCCTTCACCCCGTCGGAGTCGAACTGCCCGCGGCCGACCTCGCTGGCGAAGTCGTAGATGGTCCCGTCGGTCGTGTAGACCTTGCCGCGCACCGACTGCATCAGGTCGATGAACTCGGCGCGCTGCAGGCGTTGCCGTACAAGGCGACTGCCCCGGACGCAGGCCACGGCCGCGTACTTGCCGGCCTGGATGTCCCGGATCAGCCGGTTGTACTCCGGGCGCTCAGCATCCTTGTTGAAGGCCGAGATGTCGTTGTCCTCGTAGACCTCGCCGAGGACCAGGCCGGGTGTCCGCTCGATGAGGTCGATGACGTCGGAGGTCTGGTCACTGACCCCGTGCCGCTTGCCGTACCGGTCATAGGAGATCCGGACGTAGACGGCAACCGGGACGTCACCGGACATGTGCGGAGTGTACGACGTGGCGGGCCCGTAGATGGCGGGCATGATCGTGCGCATAGCCAGCCGCAGGTCGCAGCCGCGAGCCGGCCTGCCCACCCGCAGATCGCGGCTTCCAGATCCGCCAGCGGCGCGGTCTGCGCGTCCAGGCCCGGTATCAGGTCCAGGCCCGGCATCAGGCCGATGTCAGGCGTGGGGGACGCGGCTGTCGGGGAAGGTACCTGTTCGATCACTGTGATCACCGGGCCCAGGGGTGTCGTCGATCAGTGGACACGAGCAGGCTCGCATCCGCCACCGACAGTTTTCCTCCCCGCTGGTCAGGAGCCCGCGGGTGGCCAGGGGGCCCGGGGCCCGGGGCTGCGGGCCGGCCAGGGACACCGGCGAGACCCCCGGCATCGCCGATCATGACGCCGTCGTCGATCATGGTGTTCCGCGGAACCGCACGGAACCGCACGGACCTCCGCGGACCTCGTAGAACCCCGCGGACCCCGCAGAGCCCCCCAGAACACTGCGGCGCCCGTGCCGACCGGAATACGACCGGAAGCCGCTATAGCGATCTTCGGCGGGCGTGGCCGAGGAGTTCGGCGACGGTGACGAGGCCGGCTGCGGCGGCGATGGTGATGATGGTGTGGGCGCCGGCGGTGGACAGCCGGCTGCCCTGCTGGTTGAGGAACAGTGCGGGCCCCTCGGCGCCAGGCCAGTCCGCGCGTTCGCTGAGCCAACCGGTGAACACGGCGCGCAGCGGCGGGTGGATGGGGACCTGGCGGGTCTGGTCGCCTTTGCCGTGGATACGCAGGCTGCCTCTGTGAGCGGACAGGGCGACGTCGTTGATGTCGAGGCCGACGGTTTCGGCGATGCGGGTGCCGGCGTAGAACGGGGTGAGGGCGAGGGCGTTGTTCACGGTGCGCGGGGCGCGCTTGGCCACGTCCTAAAGTCCAGCTGACACTGAGGTCTTGCTCCCCGTGCAGCGCCTGATTGTCCCGCCTCGACGAACTTGGCCCGATCCGCAGATCTGGCTGTCTCACTGAATCTGGTCCGCACCGTCCGGCGGAGCGGCGATCCTGAGCCAGTGGAACCTGTGCTGGAACCAGACCCGGTGATGGTTCGTCTCGCGCATGGAGATAATCTTCCCGCCGCCCTGGACGTCTGGCGTGAGGCCAACAGTGCCCGTGGACGACCTCCCGACGCTCAGCGGATCGCCAGGGTGCAGACGAAGCTCGCCGCCCCCGATGCTCTCCTGTTTATCGCCTGCGCAGGAACGAGGGTTCTCGGCATGCTGCTRGCCGAACCGGGCCGCGGTCAGGACGGGCAGGGAGCGGAGCTGGACGGGCTGTGTCACATCTCGATGGTCTTCGTCCACCCCTACCGCTGGGGGCGACGAGTGGGAGAGCAACTGATCGGGCATCTCGCGGACCGGGCTGGCAGCCATGGGTACGTACGGCTGCAGCTGTGGACCGGAGCTGACAACGACCGCGCGCTGCGCCTCTACCGTCGGGTCGGCTTCGTTCCCAGCGGACGGATATCCCGGACGGAAGGTGGAACAGCAATCGTGCAGTTCGTTCGCTCGGCCGCGTCATAGCAACTTCGCCAGGGCAGCCAAGCCAAGGTCCGGCTCACCTGGCCTGGGCGCCGACCATCCAGCAGGCCGCGGTGAAACGGACCTCGGCGCCGTGCGCATAGGGATCGAACGCGGCGCGGGCCGTTTCGACGACCTGCGCGCGAGTCCGCTCGTCCACGTCCCGCAGGGCCTGACCGACCGGGCCGAACCGGGTGAAGTAGGGGACCAGCTCGTGTTCGGGAAACACACAGGACGCATCGACCGGCCGGATGTCGATCCCGGCCCATCCGCTCTCCGTCAGAATGCGCTCGACCCGGTCCGGGTCGGCGAAGGCGAACTGCCCAGGCTCGTCCGGCTGGCGGGCGGGAAGGCCTGGCAGAAGCGGGGCCGCAGCGCGTTCGGCCGTCGTCATGAACGGGTTTTCCGCGGTCGCGCGCCAGGCGAGGAAGCGGAGTTCGCCGCTGTCCTTCGCGGCCCGTCGCAGGTTCGCGAAGGCGGCGACGGAGTCACCGAAGAACATGACCCCGAAACGGGAGACGATCGCGTCGAAGGCGGCGGGCTCGAACGCGTGATCCTGCGCGTCGGCGCGGATGAAGACCGCCCGCGCCCCCTCCTCGTCCCGCTCGGCCCGCGCCCTGGCGGCGGCGAGCATCGGGTCGGAGATGTCCACGCCGACGCAGCGCCCCTGCGCTCCGAGCCGCCGGGCGAGGGCGACCGTCGTGGCGCCCGTGCCGCAGCCGACGTCGAGCACATACCCGGCACCGGTGGCCGAGACCGCGTCGACGAGCAGGTCCTCGAACGGCTTGAACATCCGGTCCGTCAGGGTCTGCGCCTCGGCCCAGGCCTGCCCGGCCGGTCCGTTCCACCGCGCTGCCTGGCCGCCATCCCCGGTGACATTCATGATCGGCTCCTGTGTCTGTCTCGGCTTCGCTCACATCCGGCTCACACGGCCGGCTGATGTCGTCCTTCCTGCCGGGCCGGGCCGGCACGTCGGCCGGTTCGGCGGACGGCGACATCATCACTGGAGCGACAGGATGGACCGGACGAACATGGCAGACCGGGGGAACCGCACGGATCGGCGGGCTGGCGGCGGCGGCCGCCGCCGCGGCGCGCGAGCGGGTCACGAGGGACGAACCAGCGGGGGGCCGCGACCGCTGCCTGCCGGCGCTGGTACCGGCGCCGAGACGGCTGACGCGACGACCGCGTCGCAGTCGCCAGAGCCGGCGGCGCCGGCGGGCGGCGCGGGTGCCGGCGGTCCCGGTTCGCTGACCGTCGACATCACCTCGCCGGTCGACGTCGCGGGGCATGTGTCGACGGCCGTGAGCTGCCAGTCCACCGCGCGGCGCTACGTCGAGTCCTCGACGGCCACCGTCGAGGGCAGGACGGTGTCGCAGGGGGTGCGGGTCGCCGGCTACGACGGGCCGGGCAGTTACCCGGCCGTCATCACGGTCTCGGTCGTCGCGCCCGACTCCGGCCGCTACGCGATCGACGCGGTTCCCGCCACCGTCGAGATCACCTCGGCCGGCGGCTCCGTGTCGTTCAGCGCGAGCACGTCCGGCGGGCGCACGCTCGCGGGCTCGATCGTCTGGGCCTGCTCCGCCTAACCTGACGGGTGCCGCGGGGGACCTCACGTCGGCCCGCGGCACCGCCCGTCCACCCGCCGCGGAGGAAGTTCGAGACAGGCCGCGCGGCGGCGATGAGTTTCTGTCGGTGGGTAGGTCCACTCTGTCGACTGCACGCGAGCAGCGGCCGCGAACCCCGCGCCGCCCACCACGTGCCCGGCGGCGAAGGAGCCCACGATGCCCGCTCACGACACCACCCTGCCCGGCGCGCCCTGCTGGGTCGACCTCATGACCTCGGACGCGGCGAAGGCCCGCGAGTTCTACGCGGAGCTGTTCGGCTGGACCTCCGAGGAGCCGAACGAGGCGTTCGGCGGCTACTTCAACTTCTCCAAGGACGGCAAGGTGGTCGCCGGGGGGATGCCGAAGCAGCAGCCGGAGCTGCCCGACGTCTGGTCGGTCTACCTGCTGACCCCCGACGCGGAGAAGACCGCCGCGGCCGTACCCGCGCACGGCGGAACGATGATGATCTCGCCGATGCCGGTCGCCGACCTGGGCGTCATGGCCGTCCTCACCGACCCGGGCGGCGCCGTGGTCGGCATGTGGCAGCAGGGCCTGCACCGCGGGTTCGGAGTGCTGGCCGAGCCGGGCGCGCCGGGCTGGTTCGAGCTGCTCACGCGGGACTACGCCGCCGCGGTCACCTTCTACCAGGAGGTGTTCGGCTGGAAGACGAACGTCGTCAGCGACACGGACGAGTTCCGCTACACCGTGCTCGTCGACGACGCCGGCGAGCAGCACGCCGGGATCATGGACGCGTCAGGCTTCCTCCCCGAGGGCGTTCCGGCGCACTGGGGCGTCTACTTCGCCGTCGAGGACACCGACGCGGCGCTCGCCCTCACCGTCAAGCTGGGGGGCGCGGTCGTCCAGCCGGCAATGGACACTCCGTACGGCCGTCTCGCGATCGCGACCGACCCGACGGGGGCGACCTTCAAGCTGGTGGGGTGAAACTGCCGTCGGTCTAGCGCCAGATAATGCCAGTGAGAGCCGTATAGTGGTGGCTTGAACCTCAAGGAATGGGCCGCCGTGAACGGGGTTGGGTATTCCACTGCCCGTCAGTGGTTCCTTGACGGCAAGCTCCCGGTCCCTGCGCGTCGGGTGGGCGGGCTGATCCTCGTCGACCAGTCCGCGCGACCGGTCCCGTCGGAGACGGTGGCGGTGTATGCCTGTGTCTCGTCCGCCGACCAGAATCCGGACCTTGACCGGCAGGTCGCCCGGATCGTCACCTGGACCGCCAGTCAGAACTTGGCCGTCGGCAAGGTCGTCACCGAGGTCGGGTCCGCGCTGGGCGGGCATCGGCGGAAGTTCCTTGCGCTGTTGGGTGACCCGGACGTGACGACGATCGTCGTCGAACACCGCGACAGGTTCGCCCGGTTCGGCGCCGAATACGTTCAGGCCGCACTGGAAGCGTCGGGCCGGCGGCTGCTGGTGGTCGACCCGGCCGAGGTCGACGACGACCTGGTCCGCGACATCACGGAGATTCTGACGTCGATGTGCGCCCGGCTGTACGGCCGGCGGGCGGCGGCGAACTGGGCCGCCCGCGCGGTCGCCGCCGCCACCGAGGACTGCGCCGGGTGAAGACGCTGCAGGCGTACCGCTTCGCCCTCGACCCGAACGACACCCAACTCGCCGGCCTGCGCCGGCACGCGGGTGCGTCGAGGTTCACCTACAACTGGGGTCTGGCCCGGGTGAAGGCAGCACTGTCGCAGCGCGCCGCCGAGGAGACCTACGGCGTCACCGGCGACGGGCTGACCCCGGTGCCGTGGACGCTTCCCGCGCTACGCCTCGCGTGGAACGCGGCCAAGCGGGAGATCGCGCCGTGGTGGGACGAGTGCTCGAAGGAGGCGTTCTCCGCCGGCCTGGACCAGCTTGCCCGCGCGTTGAAGAACTTCACCGACTCCCGCAGGAGAAAACGCAAGGGCCGGCGGGTCGGCTTTCCCCGGTTCAAGAAGCGCGGGAAGACCCGCGACTCGTTCCGTTACACGACCGGCGCCTACGGCCCCGCCGACGCGACCTACGTGAAGCTCCCCCGGATCGGCCGGGTGAAGGTCCACGAGCCGACCGGCGCGCTCACCGGCCGTCTGGCGGAGGGCCGGGCTCGGCTGCTCGGCGCTACCGTGTCCCGCACGGCAGGCCGCTGGTTCGTGTCGTTCACCGCCGAGGCCGACCGGGACGTTCCCGCCGAGCCATCGCGCCGGGCGCGGGCGGGCGGGACGGTCGGGGTCGACCTGGGCGTGAAACACCTCGCTGTCCTGTCGACTGGCGAGACGGTTCCCAACCCGAAGCACTACCAGCGCGCCGAGCGGAAACTGCGCCGGGCGGCCCGGGCCCACGCCCGGTCGAAGCCCGGCAGCGCTGGCCGCCGCCAGCGCGCCGCCGAACTGGCTCGTGTCCACGCCCGGATCGCCGACCAGCGGCGCGACGGGCTCCACAAGCTCACGACCCGGCTCGCGAAGACCCACGACGTCGTGGTCGTGGAAGACCTCAACGTCACCGCAATGGTCCGCAACCGGCGCCTCGCGAAGGCCGTCGCCACCGCCGGCTTCGGAGAGATCCGCCGCCAGCTTGCCTACAAGACCGGCTGGTACGGCTCGACGCTGCACGTCGCGGACCGCTGGTACCCAAGCTCGAAGACCTGTTCCGGCTGTGGCTGGCGAAACCCAAGCCTGACCCTGGCCGAGCGCACCTTCCACTGCCAGTCCTGCGGACTGGCCATCGACCGCGACGCCAACGCCGCGATCAACCTGGCACACCTTGTCGCCGCCAGTACGTCGGAGACGCGAAACGCCCGTGGAGCCGACCGTAAGACCGCACTCGTGCGGCAGGTGGCCGCGAAGCGGGAACCCGGTACGGCCAGGGCCGGTCAGACCGGGAGTGCCCCACCGCAAGGTGAGGCGGCCTGAAGCGCACTATCCGGCGTTCTCATGCAACGGAAGAACATCGAGGAGCCGGCGAAGGACTGAGGCCGTCCCCGCACCGTGCGGATCCGCGGGCGTCGGCCTCGGGCAGGCGGGAAGCCGACGCATCGCGGCGGTGAGCCCGGCCTGCCCGTCGACGACGACCTCCCGCTGGATCATGAACCGGCTGGGACCAGGCCGGTCACCGTCATGACGACAGGCGCTCGATGACGTGCGGGATACCCGAGTCGTGCACACCGCTGCGGCGGATGAAGGTCATCGCTCTGGTGCGCAGCCGCCACCCCTCGGCGGTGCGCAGGTAGGTGTCCTTGTAGTAGCCGATGCGCATGTCGTGATTGGCGTGCTCGATGAAGCACAGCGGCTGGGTTCCGGTGGCGTTGAGGCCGTCGTCGGCGAGCTCGACCAACGAGGTGCCGGTGAGGAACAGGCCCTTGGGCGCGGCRGCGACCAGCGTCGGGAAGTCCTTGAGGGCGAAGGTGTCCCCGAAGGCGGTGTAGGTGCCGTCCGGGGTGAAGACCTTGAGTAGTCCCTCGACGTCGCCCTGCGTGATCGTCACCGCGTAGCGGGCGAGTAGCTGCTGGATCTCGACCAGGTCCTCGGTCCGGCTCGGCCCGGTCACTGCGGGTCCGGTGGCAGGCTCAGTAGACAAACTGCTTACCGCCCTTCATGACGAACGGGACCCGCTGCAGGACGCGGATGTCCTCGAGGGGGTTGCCGCGCACGCCGATGACGTCGGCGAGCAGGCCCTCGGCGAGCCGGCCCCGGTCGGTGACGTTGATGAGGTCCGCGCCCACGATGGTCGCGGCCTGGATCGCCTGCAGCGGGGTCATGCCCCGGTCGACCAGGGCGACCAGTTCGAGGGCGTTCTTGCCGTGCGGGATCGCCGGCGCGTCGCTGCCCACCGCGATCTTCACGCCGGCCTCGATGGCGTTGCGGATCGAGGCCTTCGCGCGGGGGAAGATGAGGGCGGCCTTCGCCTGGATCTCCGGCTCGGCGTCGTTCAGCACCGGCATGCTGTCGATCAGGGCCTGGGTGGCGACCACCCAGGTGCCGCGCTTGATCAGCAGGTTGATGGTGTCGTCGTCGATCATGAACGCGTGTTCGATGCAGTCGACGCCGCACTCGACCATCTGCCGGACGGCTTCCGAGCCGTGGGTGTGCGCGGCCACGCGTAGGCCGCGTCGGTGTGCCTCGTCGGTGAGGGCCAGCACCTCCTGGTCGGAGTAGTGCCGCGCGCCCGAGGGCCCACTGTGGGACATGGCCCCGCCCGAGCCGCACATCTTGATGACCTGGGCGCCGTGCTTGATGTTGTGCCGGACGGCCCGGCGGATCTCGTCGACGCCGTTGGCCAGGCCCTCCTCGACGGTGAGTTTCAGGACGTGCGGGGCGAACGCGCCGAACATCGTCGGGTCGAGGTGGCCGCCGGTCGGGGTGATGGCGTGGCCGGCGGGGACGATCCGCGGGCCGTCGACCCAGCCGGCGTCGATCGCCTTCATCAGCGCCACGTCGAGCAGGTAGCCGCCGGTCTTGCAGAACAGGCCGAGGTTGCGCACCGTGGTGAACCCGGCCCGCAGGGTCCGGCGGGCGTTCTGGGTGGCGCGCATCATCCGCAGCGGCGGGTCGTCGCGCATCTGCCCGGTGAGCGGGTGCTCGCCGGGGCCGCCCATCAGGAGGTTGAGCTCCATGTCCATCAGGCCGGGCAGCAGGATCAGGTCACCGAGGTCCATGACCTCGCCCTCGGGCTGGCCGCCGAGACCGACGATCCGATCGTTCTCGATCTTCAGGATCCCGGGCCGGGTGATCTCCCCGGTATCGACATCGAGCAAGCCGGCGGCCTTGAGTGTCAGCACCCTGTGTCCTCCTTGTCCGCGGTGACGTGACTGATCGCGGTTTGGTGCCACGACCAGCAGAAATCCCGCTCTCACAGTTAAGTATCAAATTCTCACGAGCTGGGTGCAGACGTCGCCGCCTGGCGGATCCGTCCCGGGGCCTCGTCGGTCGCCTCACTTGTGGCCTCACACGGCCGTGGTCGTGGCCGCCGGGTCTCCGTGGCCGGGCCCGGCGCGGGAGTCGTCGCCGTCATGGTTCCCGGCCCGCGAACAGCGCCCGCAGCCAGTGGCCGATGTCGGAGTACCCCTCTGTCGCCGCCGCCGGGCCATCCACAGGAGCGCGCGGCCCGCGTTCTCGCCCGCAAGCCGCATCCGTGGCATCGCGGCATCCGCGGGCGGACTTGTGCTGAACAACCGTATAGAAGTGGCATTCGCCTAACAAGGGTCGACAAGGGCCCGGGCGGCGGCCGTGGCGATCGCGGCCTGGCCGAGGGCCAGCCCGCCGTCACCCGGCGGGACCACACGGTGGACGAGCACCTCGAATCCCGCGGCGGCAAGCTGGGCCCGGCAGGCCCGCACGAGGACGACATTGGCGAACACCCCCCCGGTCAGCCCAACCAGGCCGACACCGCGGCGGCGCCGGGCCGTCTGCGCGACCCGGGTCACCGCGTCGGCGACCGCCAGGTGGAACGCCGCGGCGAGCGCGTCCGGGGCGAGGCCCGCGTGCAACCCGTCGACGATCTCCGCGATCACCGGCGCCGGATCGAGCACGCGGCCGTCGAACCCGAAGGCGACCGCGGGACCGGGCCGGCGGCTGGTGGCGGCGAGCGCCTCCAGCTCGAGGGCGGCCTGGGCCTCGAAGGTGCTCCGCTGGCGCACGCCGAGCAGGGAGGCGACCGCGTCGAACAGGCGGCCCATGCTGCTGCTGGGCACGCAGGACACGCCGCGGTCCACCATCGCCCGCAGCGCCCGCAGCTCGGTGGGGGAGCAGGCCCGCACCGGGGCCAGGTCGGCCGTCCATTCGACGCCGGCGGCGGCCAGGTGGGCCAGCGCGCAGCGGTAGGGGCCGCGCGCCGCCGCGTCGCCGCCGGGCAGCGCGACGGGACGCAGGTGCGCGACCCGGTCGGCGTGGGTGACGTCCGGGCCGACCAGCAGTGCCTCGCCGCCCCAGATCGTGCCGTCGAGCCCGTAGCCCGTGCCGTCGAAGGCCATCCCGAGGATGGTGTCGCCGAGGCGGCCGTGTTCGGCGAGCAGCGCGGCCACGTGGGCGTGGTGGTGCTGCACCAGGTGGGTCCGGCCGCTCTGGCCGCCCGCCCGCCGGCCCGCCCAGGCCCGGGTGACGTAGCCGGGGTGCAGGTCCGCGGCGACGGTCGCCGGCTCGGCGGCGTACAGGTCGGTCAGCCGCGCGCTCGCACGCTCCAGCGCCAGCAGCGCGTCGAGTCCGCCCATGTCGCCCAGGTGCTGCGAGACGATCGCCCGGCGACCGGCGGTCAGGCAGAACGCGGACTTGCCGTMGCCGCCCACGGCGAGCACGGACTCCACCGGACGGCCGAGGTCCACCGGCAGCGGCACGTAGCCGCGGGAGCGGCGCAGCGGCAGCACCTGCTCGCCGTCCCACCGCACGACCGAGTCGTCGCACGGCTGCAGGATCGGCCGGTCGTGCAGCAGGTACGCGTCGGCCAGCCCGGCCAGCCGCCCGGCGTCGGCGTCGGTGTCGGCGTCGGCGAAGCAGATCGGGTCGCCCGAGCGGTTGCCGCTGGTCATCACCAGCGCCCGGGGCGGGGGCGGGCCGCCGCCGGGCACCGGCGCGAACAGCAGGTGGTGCGCCGGCGTATACGGCAGCAGCAGGCCCACCAGGGGGCTCCCGGGCGCGACCCGGTCCGACAGGGGGGCACCGGGCCGGCGCCTGGCGAGCACTATCGGAGCGGCCGTGGAGGTGAGCAGTTCGGCTTCGGCGGCCGAGAGATCGGCCATCTCGGCCGCCGTCGCCAGGTCGCGCACCATCACCGCGAAGGGCCTGTCGGGCCGTCCCTTGCGCGCGCGCAGGAGCTCGACGGCGCGGTCGTCGTCCGCGCCGCAGGCCAGGTGGAAGCCGCCGATCCCCTTGACCGCCACGATCCGTCCCGCGGCGAGGGCGCGCTGGGCCGCGGCCAGCGCGGCGTCCGTGCCGTGCGTCTCGGGTCCCTCCCGGCCGGCCTGGGCCGCGACCGCCACGCGGAACCACAGCCGCGGCCCGCAGGCCGGGCAGCAGACGGGCTCGGCGTGGAACCGCCGGTCGCGGGGGTCGGTGTACTCGGCGGCGCACCGTGCGCACATCGGGAACCGGGCCATCGTCGTGGTGGCGCGGTCGTAGGGCAGCGCCTCGATGATGGTGAAGCGTGGCCCGCAGTTCGTGCAGGTGACGAAGGGGTGGCGGTACCGCCGGTCCGCCGGGTCGAACAGTTCCCGCAGGCAGTCGGCGCACACGGCGACGTCGGGCGCCACCATGGTCCGGGCACCGGCCGCCGAGGTGCTGGCCACGATCCGGAATCCGTCGTCTCCACGGCGGTTCAGGTGGGTGACGGCGACGCGGTCGACACGGGCCAGCGGCGGGGCCGGCGCGGCCAGCCGGCGCAGGAACTCGGCGACCGCCGGCCCGTCACCCTCCACCTCGGCGACGACGCAGCCGGCTTCGTTGCCGACGAGACCGGCCAGCCCCAGCGCGGTGGCGAGCCGGTGGACATGCGGCCGGAAGCCGACCCCCTGGACGACCCCCTCGACCGTCACCCGCCGCCGGATCCGGCCTGTCACGTGGCCCGGCTCATCGCGACGTGGCGGGTGATCTCGTCGAGCACCTCCCGTACCGCGGCGGCGGCGCCGGTCTCGCCGTTCTGCTCGAAGATCGAGCGGGCCTCGTGCAGCACCGCCGTCGCCTGCGGGAAGGCTCCCAGGTGTGCCAGCGCGTTGCCCTGGTTGGCCAGCGCGCGGGCGTAGCTGAGCGGGTCGGCCAGGCCTTCCCGGGTCGTGATGACCTCCTGGTAGCGGCCGACCGCCTCGACCAGATTGTCCCGCCGGTGCGCGGACGGCGCGTAGACGAGCGCGTTCGCCAGGCTCAGCTGGGTGCTCGCCCACTGCTCGGGATAGGACTGGCGGGTGTACACGGTCAACGCGGTGCGCAGGCCCTGCATGGCGACCCCGATCCGCAGCTGGTCGGACGCGGAGTTCATCGGCATGGCCAGGTAGGCGGCGGCCAGGTTGACCTGCGCGGACGCGAACAGCTCCGGGGCGGTGTCGACGGTGATCAGGCGCAGCGCGGCCAGGTAGTGCTCGGCGGCGGTGCGCAGGCCGGCCAGGTCGTCTCCGGCCAGCTCGTGGTGGACCGAGCCGAGCGTCAGATGCAGCTCGGCCCGCCCGGTGGCCAGGTCGGTGTGCTCCAGTGCCGCCAGCGCGGCGGTCAGGTCGGTGGCGACCGCGGGGCTCGGTCCCTCGGCGTCGCGGCGCAGGCCCGCGGCCGTCGCCATGAGCTGGGCGGCCAGCCCGGGGGAGGGATCGGCGGCGGCGGCGATGCCCTCGCCCAGCATCCGCGCGGCGTCGTCGAGCCGGCCGGCGGCCATCGCGTGCGCGGCGTGCGCGGACCACGCCAGGGCCGCGATCTCGCCGGTCTCGCTGGTCAGCGGCGGCGGCTCGTCCAGCTCACCGAGGGCGAAGCGGACGACGTCCACCAGGATGCCCAGCTCGGCGCCGAGCGCCTCGCGCAGCGCGGCCGGGTCCTCCGGCGGCCGGCCCGCGGGGCGGAGCACGAACCGGTTGTAGCGGGTGACCGGGTCGTCGCCGCGTAGCAGCTCGACCGCCGCGATCACGTTGCCGCGGTAGGCGAGCTCGAGCGCGGCCAGCTCCGGCGGCCACGCCGAGGGCAGCCGTCCATCCGCCAGCGTGCGGCGCAGGCCGGACGTCGTCTCGCCGCCGGGGACCAGCAGGAATCCCGCGGGCAGCGGGAACACCCCGACAGGCTGCGGGCGCGCGCAGCCGGCATACGTGTCGGTGCCCGTGGGGGCGTTGTCGTCTGCAGCCATCTGTGTCACCCGTCGTGGTTCGAGTCGTGTGCCTCGGCCGCGTCACCGGCGGGTCGCCGGACGCCCCCTCCTGGGATCGCGGCGCGGATGACATCGGTACCCCCTCGTCGGGTGGGCGCTCCCGGGCTGGTGGGCCCGCGGCGCCGTCCCGCTCGTCGGGTGCCCGCACCTCGCGGCCCGCTCGCGACGCGTCGGCGCGTGGACGCCTTCGGCAGGGAAACGCTATGTGCCAAGGGCCCGGACGCCGATCGACAGTGCGCGGACGCTGCCACCAACGCGCCCGGCCGTTTGGGACGCCGCTGCCCGGGCTCCGGAGCGACCCGGGCTCCGGAGCGACCCGGTGGGCGGTCGTCACGGCGGCTCGTCAGACACCGTGGTGGACTCGTCATGTAGAACGTAGTTCTCGCTAATGAAAGTACGTAGCCGCACGCTTGAGTAGACGTTGACTTCGCTAAAACAGCGTGACACAGTTCACTCCCCAACGGCCCTTGTGACGCGCGCGGCCAATCGATTCGGCGGTGGCTGCCCTCACACCGCTCCGGCATCGACCCCCGCTTCCGCGGGCCGGACATCTGGCACTGGAGAGAGGACGACGATGATCCGTACGAGGCGATTACTCGCCACCGCCGCCGTGTGCGCCGTGGCGATGTTCCTGGGGGCGTGCGGCGGTGGCAGCGATGGCGCCGCCGCCACGGGCGCCGCCGCCACGGGTGCCACCGGGGACCCGGTGGCGGGCGGCAGGGGACGGATCCTCATGCTGGCCGACACCAGCTCCATGGACCCGGCCAAGCTCGGCAACGCCTACGCGGCGACGGCCGTCCTGGGCAACGCCCTGTACGGGACGCTGATGATCGACGACGACAAGGGTCAGGTCGTCTACAAGATGGCCGAGTCGTTCACGAGCAGCGACAACGGCTCCACCTTCGCGCTCCGGCTGCGGCCGGGGCTGGTCTTCTCCGACGGCAGCCCGCTCGACGCCGCCGCCGTGAAGTTCAACTGGGAGCGCCTCAAGGACCCCGCGAACGCGTCGAGCTACCGCGGGGACGCCATGATGATCACCTCCACCGAGGTGGTGGACGACCGCACCCTGAAGGTCTCGATGGCCGACCCGGTGCCGAACTTCGCCGACGTCGTCCTCACCACGGGGATGAACTGGATCGCCTCGCCCGCGGCCCTGCAGCGCGGCCCGCAGGCGTTCGAGCAGAACCCCGTCGGCGCCGGTCCGTTCAAGCTCGAGCGCTGGACCCGGCAGGCCGACATCGACCTGGTGAAGAACCCGCGCTACTGGGACGCGCCCCGGCCCTACCTCGACGCCCTCACGATCCGCGCGGCCGTCGAGTCCAGGCAGCGTTACAACACCCTGCTCACCGGAGGCGCGGACGTCGCCATCGAGTCGGACTGGATCAACCTCCACAAAGCCGCGGAGAGCGGCCAGCCGAGCATCAGCAGGCCGGTCAACGGCGGCATCTTCATGGCGCTCAACATGCGCCGGGCGCCGTTCGACGACATCCGCGCCCGCCAGGCGGTGGCCGCGGCGCTCGACCTGGAGGCGCTGAACCTCGCGGTCTACGAGGGCGACGGGCAGCCCGCCGAGACGCTGTTCAACGACGCCTCACCCTTCTACTCCCAGACGCCCCTGAGGCGCGCGGACCGGGCGACCGCGCAGCGGCTGTTCGACGAGCTCGCCGCCGAGGGCAAGCCGGTGTCCTTCACGTTCACCAGCTTCCCCAGCTCCGAGAGCCGGGCGATCGCCGAGAACGTCCAGGCCCAGCTCAGCAGCTTCAAGAACGTCAAGGTGCAGGTCAAGGTCGTCCAGCTCGCCGAGTACGGCAAGATGAACGCGACGCACGACTTCGACACGTTCATCACGTCCGCGTTCTTCCAGGACCCGGAACCGAAGTTGTACACGGCCTTCCGTGGCGGCAGGGCCACCAATGTGCCCGGGGTCGACGACCCCCAGCTCAACGAGGCCCTCGGCACCGGCCGGACCGCGTCGGCGGAGGCGGACCGCAAGGCCGCCTACGACACGGTCCAGCAGCGGTTGACCGCACTGACCCCCGGGATCTTCCTCCAGCGGGTCGCGCTCAGCGCCGTCTCCGGCAAGAATGTGGGCGGTCTCGCGCAGTACGGACTCGGCTCGCTGCTGCCCGAGGAACTGTGGATCAAGAAGTAGGACCTGAGCGGTAGCCCCCTGATCCAGGGCGGGGAGCCGGCAGCCGCCACGGCTGCCGGCTCGTGCCGCGGGTCAGGCCGGTTCAGGTGCGGTCAGCACCGCGCAGGACCAGGTGAAGCCGGCGCCGGTGCTCATGACCAGGGCCGTCTCGCCGGGCGCGAGCATCTCGCGGTCGAGCAGGTCGGCGATGCCGGCGGTCAGGTCGCCCGCGCCCAGATGCCCGGTCGAGCGGCCGAAATCGATCGCCTCGGCGCCGGTCAGCCGTTCGACGATCGGGCCGAAGACAGACAGCAACGGGCTCCGGTGCACCCGCGGCAGCACCACGCACCGCAGCCTCGGGCTGCCCACGTCGGCGCCGGCCTCCTTCATGGCCAGCCCCAGCAGGGTCTCGAGACGCTCCCGCTCGGCCGTCCGGTAGCCGGAGCTGCCGTTGCGGCGCAGGTAGGCGCGTTTCGTGCGGCGGACGTCGACCGACTCCGCCGCCGCGCGCGCGGCGGCGCCGAACGAGTCGTCGCCGCGGTGCATGGCCTCGAGGTTCGGCGCTGACACCGAGGTCACCGACACCAGCCGCAGCCCCGCCGGCACGGGAGCCGCAGGCTCCGCGAGCTCCGCGGGGTTCGTCCGGCTTACCAGCACCGCGCTCGCGCCGTCACCATAGGCGACGCCGAGGTCGCTGTTCCAGCGGTCGAATCCCGGGGGGCAGAAGCGGTCCGCGGTCGTGACCAGGACGCGGGTCATCGTGGGATCGCCCAGCAGGTGGGCAGCCGCGGACTGCAGTGCGGCGGCACCGCCGTTGCACATCTGCTGGATCCCGACGGGCATCGCGTCGTGGGCGCCGAGCTGGTCGGCGATGTAGTGCGCGGGTGACCAGAAGTCGTGCCCCTGGTAGTAGCTCCAGGCGTGCAGAAGCAGATCCAGCTCGGCGCCGCGCCAGCCGGCCCGGGCCAGCGCCGCGTTGGCGGCGAGCACCGCCATCTCCGGCGCGGACGGCCCGTCCGACACGGCCAGCATGGTGTAGCCCGTGTCCTCGGGTGTTCCGCCCACCTCGGAGGGCGGCTGCCGGCGCGGGGGAAGCCAGGTGGCGGCAGAGTTGACGTAGATGGTGTCAGTCCTCATGCGGTCGCGATCTCCCCAGCGGGTGGCGGGCAGGGCGGCAGGGCACAACGGGAACCACCATCGACCTGTCAAGGATAGGCGGCACCGTAAGCGGTGTCGCAAAGTCCTGGAAACGGCGCCCGGTCGGCCTGGTGACGTCCCCGCGAACCGGCGGTGGCGAGCACACAGGGTTATCAGGCCGCACGCCGCGGGCCAGGACGCGGGAAACTGCCAGGATGGCCCGACCGCACCCGACCGCCGGTGGACCGCGGTCGCCCGCCGGTGGGTAGTCACGCGGATCTGCGCCTCGGCGCGGGGCTCCTGCTCCTGCTGGCGCTCGCGGTGGGGGCCCTCACCTGGGCCCGGGTCGCCCGGCGCAGGGACGTTCTCACCGCCTCGCTGCGTGCCGCCGTCCAGCTCACGGTCATCGGTCTGGCCCTGCGCGGGGTCTTCGCCGCCCCGCCGACCACGGTGATCGTCGTCGTACTCATGCTCACCGCGGCGGTGGGGACTGCGACCCGCCGGCTCACCGAGCTCGCGCCCGCCGGCCGGGCGGTGCTCGTCTCCTGCGTGATCGGGGCCGGTCTCCCGATGGGGGCGGTCTTCGCGGTCGGGGCGCTCGAGCCGTCCACCCGGAACCTGATCGCGCTAACCGGGAGCCTCGTCGGCGGCACGATGACGTCCTGCACGCTCACCGGGCGGCGGCTCGCCGCGGGGCTCCGGCTGCGGTGGGACGAGGTCGAGGCCTGGCTCGCTCTCGGCGCGACACCGCGGCGGGCGTGCCTGGACATCGCCCGCGCCAGCGTCTCCGAGGCGCTGGTGCCCGCGCTCGACCAGACCCGCACCGTCGGGCTGGTCACCCTCCCCGGCGCGTTCGTCGGGGCGCTGTTCGGCGGGGCCTCACCCGGGCAGGCGGCGCGCTTCCAGCTGATCGTGCTGGTCGGCCTGCTCGCGGCGGAGAGCATCGCCGGGGTCACGCTCGCTCACATGCTGGGCGCGCCGAGCCGCCTGCCCGGGGTCGCGGCGGACGCCGAGGACCGACCGGACGCCGTGCCTGCGGCGGCCCGCCGGGACGTCGGCCGCTTCGGCCGCAGCCGCAGCCGCAGCCGAGTCCGTGGCCGTGGCGGCGTGCCGTGAGCTCATCATGATCGTCACCCCGCCCAGCAGGGCGAATCCCGCGGCGATCAGATACGCGGCGGCGAACGGCCCCGGATGGAGCGTGTCGGCGACGACCGCGGAGAGCAGGCTCGTGCCGACGACGCCGCCGATCTGGCCCGCCGTCTGCTGCAGGGAGGCGACCAGCCCGAAGCTGTCCTCCGGGACGGAGCCGCTCGCGATCACGATCAGTGGCGGCTGCGCGTGCCCGAAGGCCAGGCCGCTGCCGATCAGGCCGACGATGACCAGCCACAGCATGTCCGACCGGGTGCCGAACGCCATCACGGCCAGCGCGACCACGTAGGCCGCGCCCGCGCCCGAGGCGAGCGCGCGCGGCCCGATCCTCGTCCCCACCCAGCTCGCCGACGGCGCGGCCAGCGCGATCGACAGCGTGCGGCACATCGTCACCGCCGAGGTCAGGGCCACCGACAGGCCGAAGAGCCCCTCCAGCAGCAGCGGGGTCACCAGGAAGTTCCCGAGGTGCGCCGCGGAGATCATGAACGACGCCAGCCCGGCGGTGCGGACGTCCCGTTTCGCCAGCAGCTCCATCGGGACGACCGGGTCGGTGCTGCGCCGCTCGACCACGGTGAGCAGCCAGAACAGTGGGACCACCGCGACGAGCAGCGCGATCACGATCGGCCGTGGCCCCCACGCCGCCGCGCGGTTCACCCCGAAGGTGAGCGCGAAGACGGCGGCCGCGAGCACCACCGCGCCGGTGCGGTCCAGTGGACGGCGCAGCCCGTCCCGGTCCGGCGGCAGCACGCGGAGCGCCGCGATCAGCGGGACGACCGCGATGCCGGCCTGGATGAAGAACACCGCCCGCCACCCGACGGCGTCGATGATCAGCCCGCCGACGGCGAGACCGGTGACCGCCGCCCCGGACAGCACCCCCGACGCCCACGCCGACGGACGCACCCGCTCCTGCGGCGGGAAGACCGCGAACAGCATCGCGAACGACGCCGGGATCGTCGCCGATCCCGCGAGCTGGGCGACGATGCGGAACCCGATCAGCGACGCGGCGTCCCACGCGAGCCCGGTCGCCAGCGAGAAGACGACGGCGAGGGCCGTGCCGATCAGGAACGTCCGGCGGTGGCCCCGGATGTCGCCGATCCGGCCGAGGATGGGCATGGCCACCGCGAGGGCGAACAGGGAACCGGTGACCGCCCAGGAGATCACCCCGGTGCTGGAGCCCAGGTCGTCGGCCACTGTCCGCAACGAGACTGTGAGCAGCGTCGCGGTGAAGGTGGTCGCGAACATCGCGGCCAGGCAGGTGAGCAGGACCTGACGTCGCGCGGCCACGTCGCCGCCGGCACGGCCCTCTCCGGGCTCGGTCGGCATCCGCTCCCCCCCCCCGCGCGGGCGCGGGGGCGCCGGCCGCCCAATCGTCTGTCGCGGAAGTGCTGGAAGCAACCAATCCGGCCCCGATCGGCTCTTCAGAAGCAGCCGCAACAGGGCAGTCCCCGGTCCACGGCCGGGGACTGCCCGTCGGTCTCACAGCTGCGGTCTCACATGTGCACTGCCGTCCGCGCGGTGGCCTGGCTGGTGTCCGGGGCGCCGGGGCGCACCAGGAGCCCGCAGATGATCGCACCGACCGCGAGGATGCCCGCGCCCCAGGCGAAGCTGACGCGATGACGAACTGACGCGCCGTCGCCCGCTGTGGCCCGCTGTGGCCGATCGGCCGCAGGCCACGGTTGATCATGGTGTTCCGCGGAACACCGGAACACTGGAGCGCCGGTGCCGACCGGCTCCGTCGCGGTATTAGGCCCGCGGCGTCTGTTCCGCTGCCGCCGGCGCTGGGTCGGCGACAAAGTGCAGGTAGCGCTCGGCGGAGCGGTGCATTGCGCCGTGGCCGTCCGAGCGGACGATGGTCTGCCAGAACGCGCCGTAGATCGCGTCGAAGGCGAAGGGTTCCAGCAGCCGCACGGCCCGGCGCACGGTCTCCGGGCGTTCCGGGATGTAGTTCGGGTACGAGTACATGAAGCTCACGTACCTACGGTCGAGGACGACCTGGAGGATGTCCCCGGAGAACAGGGCGCCTCGCCCGTCCTCGCCAGCGGCGTGATGCAGGACGGTGCCGCCGGCGAAGTGCACACCGCCGTTCACCAGGGTCAGCCCGTCGCCGATGGTGAGGGTGTCACCCGTCCACAGGTTGACGGCGGCGCAGCGGCGGCCGAGCCACTGCTCGTCGGCGGCGTGGACGTAGATCGGGACGTCGCCGAAGGCGCGGCTCCAGTCGACCATCGAGCCGTAGAAGTGCGGGTGGCTCACGGCGATGGCGGTGATCCCGCCGAGCTCGGTGACCTGGGCGATCAGGTGGTCGTCGAGGAAGGGCACGCAGTCCCAGAGGATGTTGCCGCTCGCCGTGGTGACGAGCAGGGCCCGCTGGCCGATGGAGATCTTCGGCGCCGAGCCGATGCCGTACACGCCCGGGCCCTCGGGTTCCAGCCGGCCGCGGAAGCCGTCCGAGCGGAGCTCGCCGAGGGTGGTCCAGCGCTGCCCGTCCCAGCCGACGTACTGCCGCTCGTCCTCGCAGACCGGGCAGTCCGGTCGCGGCGCCGCGTACTGCACCCCGCAGGTGACGCAGATCGGCAGGCCGGTGGCGAGATCCACGATGCTGTCCTCCGCGGAGCGGTCGGTCCGGGCGACGGGCTGGTTGTCAGATGCTGGCAAGCTGCCGGAACCGGCTGCCGTGGAAGACCAGCGGGGTGACGCTCGCGTCGGAATCCAGGGCGTGGATCCGCAACAGCGCGATCAGATGGTCGCCTGCGGGCACCTCGCTGACAAGCTCGCACTCGAGGGTCGCCGCGGACCCGGCGACGAACAGCGCGCCACCGGACGTCGAGGTCAGCTCCATGCCGGCGAACCGGTCACCGTCGCGGGCGGAGAGCTGACGCGCCGCCAGGTCGTGGGCCTCCCCGAGGACGCTGACGCCCAGCCGGCCGAGTGCCCGCAGCCGGGGCCAGGTGGTGGACGAGTTCGCCACGCACACCGAGACCAGCGGCGGGTCCAGGGAGACCGAGGCGAACGAGCTCACCGCCATCCCGACCGGCTCCCGGCCGGCGAGCCCACAGACAGCGGTGACCCCGCTGGGGAAACAGCCGAACGTCGTACGCAGCAGGCGTTGGTCGACCGCAGTGGCGTCGATGGCGGTCAGCCGCGCGTTGACCATCCAAGGTCTCCTCTCGCCGGGAGTCTCCCGCGACCACTCGTGTCTCCGGCCGGAGGACACGCTTCTCGCGGGCTCGCCTCCGCGCCGCGCGCCCGCATCACCTTGCTCACCTAGGACATGCTTCGACCGCTTTCTCTTCCCGTTCCGGGCATCGATCGAGGGATTCTTGCGACATCGACATCGCGCGGGCCTCCGGTCGACGGGCCTGCCACGCGGTCTCCCGCCGCGCACGCTGTGGACAGCCACTCGCTGTGGCGCCTAGACTTCCCCACGTGTGCGGTGATCTTTTCCTAACTCGCCGTATTTATCTTGACTGCGAGCGGATCAGCGGCGCGACCTGTCGCTAGCACCGCCGCCTGCCGCGGCCGGTGGTGCCGGTCGATCGACACGCTTCTCCCGGGCGGCCGCGCGCACGGCGCGAGCGTTTGGTCCGAGACTTCGCCCTTCCCCGCAAGCCGGTCAGGAACGTCCCCCATAGCCACAGCCGGGCCGTCCGGTCCGCCTCGCGGGCCGTTCCGCGTGCAGAAGGCAGTACAGAGTGCGATTCCACGTGCTGGGGCCGCTGGAAGTGATCCGGGACGGCCAGCCCATCGTCGTGCCCGGCGTCCATCAGCGTGCCACGCTCGGTTTCCTGCTGCTGCACCCGAACACGGCGGTGGCCACCAGCAGGCTGCTCCGGGCCCTGTGGGACCAGGAGCCGCCGGTGACCGCGCGCAAGATGGTGCAGAACGCGGTGGCGGGTCTTCGCCGGACGCTGGGCGGCGGGGCGGACGTGCTGACCCGCCCACCTGGATACCAGCTGAACGTCCGCGCCGACCAGGTGGATCTGGCCGCCTTCCAGGAACTGAGCGCGCGTGGCCGGGCGGAGCTGGCCGCCGGTTCGTGGGCCGCCGCTGCCGCGACCCTGTCGGCCGCGCTCGGCCACTGGCGTGGGCCCGCGCTGGCCGACCTGGCAGAGGAGGGCCTGGCCTGGCCGGAGGCCGTCGCCCTGGACAGCGCCCGCATGGTCACCTTCGAGGACTGGGCGGAGGCGCAGCTCGCCCTCGGCCACCACCAGGAGCTCGTGCCCGAACTGGAGTCGGCCGTCGAGACGACCCCGCTGCGGGAGCGGCTGACCGGGCTGCTGATGTTGGCGCTCTACCGCTGCGGCCGGCAGGCGGACGCGCTCGAGCGCTACCGGCGCACCCGGGGCGCTCTCGTCGACCAGCTCGGTCTCGATCCCGGGCACGAGCTGCAGCACCTGGAACGGGCGATCCTCGACCACGAGCCCTGGTTGACCTCACGGCCGACGGGCGCGCTCACCTCCCGCCACGCCGGGGTCCTCGCTCCGGGCCGGATGATCGCCGGCAGCGGCCCGATCGCGGGGACCGGCGCTCTCGCGGGGACTGGCGCTCTCGCGAGGGCCGGTGCGGTCGCGGGAACCGGTGGCCTGGCGGCCGGCGGTGTGGTCGCGGCGGCCGGAGTGGCTGGCATGGGCGGCGACGGCGGCGCGGCCGGTGCGCGGCTGCCGGAGGTCCTCCCGGCCCGGGCCCCCGGCGTGCACGCCGCCCGGAAATGGGTCAGTGTCCTCGCCGGTCGACTCGACATCGGCTCGGGGGCGGAGCTCTCCGATCCGGAGGACGCCGACCGGCTCCTGCGGGCCGTCACCGCCACGGTCCGGGCCGAGACCGCCCGTTTCGGCGGCGAGGTCCACACGGCGCTCGGCTCGGTGTGGATCGCGGTCTTCGGCCTTCCCCGAACCCGGGAGGACGACGCGGAGCGTGCCGTCCGCGCGGGCCTGGCCATCCGGCGGGCGGTCGCCACATCGGCGAAGGCGTCCTCGTGCGGTGTCGGACAGTACGACCTGCGGATGGCCGTCACCACCGGGGAGGTCCTCACAACCCTCACCCAGGCCACGCCGGCGGCCGCGGCTTCGGCGGCTGCCACCGCGATGTCCGGGGATGTCACCGGCCGGTGCATGCGCCTGCTGGCGTCTGCGCCCAGGGGTGAGCTGCGGGTCTGCGAGGCGACCAGGGCGGCGTCCGACGGGGCCTTCACCCATGCTTCGACGGACGGGCACGGCCGGGGCGTCGGCGGCGTGGTGGCGGTGCGCTCGGGCGGCTTGGCGAGTGCGTTCGGGGCCGGTCCGGCGGGCCGTGAAGGAGCCCTCCACGTGCCATTCCTCGAGCGGGAGCACGAGAAGGACCTGATGCACCGGCTGCTCGCCGAGACCACCCGCCGCCGCCGGCCACGGCTGGTGACGATCTTCGGCGAGCCCGGCATCGGCAAGAGCCGGCTGCTGTGGGAGTTCTGCCGGGAGGCCGGCGACGCGGCTGTCTCGCGCGACGTCCAGTTCCTGCACGGACGGATCGGGAGGTTCCAGAGCGGCCCGTTCGAGGTTCTTACGGACATCACCCGCACGTGGGCGGGGATCACCGAGGACGACTCCCGTGAACTGGCGGTGACGAAGCTCGCCGCCGCGGTCGGGATGACGGGCGCCACCTTCGAAGTCTCCCGCCGCCTGGCGGCCGAGCTGGTTCCTCTGCTGGACCCAGCCTGGCCGGGCGGCGAGGACGGAGCACGCGTGCTCGCGGCCTGGCGCCGGGCGCTCGGGAGGATCGCGGCCGTGGCTCCGACGGTGCTCGTCGTCGAGGACCTGCACCGGGGAGACGACCGGCTGCTCGACTGTCTGGAGGTGCTCGACGAGCAGCTGGGCCGCGTTCCGCTGCTTGTCGTCGCCAGCACCCGGCCGGACCTGCTCGAACGGCGGCCGTGCTGGGCCGGCGGCAAGCGTGACGCGACGACGATGTCCCTCGACCAGCTCTCCGCCGCCGCCATCCAGCATCTGATGGTCGATCTGGCGGTGCTGTACGGGCTGCGCCCCGCGTCGTCGGCGCCGCCGCTCGCGGGCGCGGGCGGCGGCGGGCGCGGGCCCGCACCCGAGACCGCGGCCCACGAGTGCGGGACGGTCGCCAAGGTCGGCGGCAATCCGCTGTTCGCGGTCGCCCTCGTCGAGATGCTCCGCGCGGCACGGGCCGCCGAGGGCGACGGAGTCTCCCCGGCTCTGCTGATCGACAGTGCGGGCCCGATCGGCCCGGGCTCCGCGATGGTGTCGATCCCGCGCACGGTTCACGGCGTGATCGCGGCGTGGCTGGACACTCTGCCCTCACGCAGCCGTCTGGTGCTGCAGGGCGCGGCGGTGTTCGGCGCGACCGTCTGGGCCGCGCCGGTCGCGGCCGAGTGCGAGCTGACCCGCGAAGACGTCCTGCGGGAGCTGGAGTACCTCGAACGCCGGGGCGTGCTGCGGCAGATGCCGGCCGTTGCCGACCCCGACCCGCACTACGAGTTCCGGCATGCCTTCGTCCGGGACGTCGCCTACTCGCAGATCCCGCGTGCCGTCCGGGGAGGGTGGCACCTGTGCTTCGCCCGCTGGTTGGGTGACGAGCACGGGCGGGTCACACAGGACGATCTCCGCCGGCACCACCACCGGCGCGCCGACAGCCTCACCGCCGCGGCCGGCTAGCGGCCGGCTGGTGCGGCCGGTCGGCCCGGCCTGGCCCGGCGCGGGAGCCGCGCGTCGACGGGCGGTCGGGACTGCTCTGACACGCGTGCCCTGAGCCTGATTTCGGCCTGCGCTGACCCGTCGGTGTCGGACGGCCTCAAAGCGGTGATTGTGAACGAATCGTGACCGTCGAATTCCCTTGTTCCCGGCCGTCCCGCGGTCATCTTCCGGGCGGCGTTTTGTGGCGCCTACGTGATCTCTTCGGATCGGTTGGAGGGGGGTGGTAGGGGTTTCCTCTGGGGCTGACGCGAAACTTCTTCTCGGCTAGCCTGAAAAATAATCCGAATCGTGYGCCTCCCCGCCTTTCCTGCTGGAAAAGGTGTGGGTGACGGCGAATCTCGGAGAAATGCGGGTGGACTGCGGTTGGAAATTCCCCGTGTGAACGTGAAACGGCTCCGGACAGTGGTGAGAAATGAGGAGAGCGATGAGTGCTGCCCCGGTTCTGCGGTCACCCCTTCCGGCGTGGCCGCAGTACGACGACGGCGAGCGGGCGGGTCTGACCCGCGCGCTCGAGCAGGGCCAGTGGTGGCGGATGGGCGGCGGCGAGGTCGATGCCTTCGAGGACGAGTTCGCGCGGTACCACGGGGCCGACCACGGCCTTGCCGTCACGAACGGCACACATGCCCTGGAGCTCGCGCTGCAGGTCCTCGGGGTCGGCCCCGGAAGCGAGGTCATCGTCCCGGCCTTCACCTTCATCTCCTCGTCGCAGGCGGCGCAACGACTGGGCGCCGTCGCCGTGCCGGTCGACATCGATCCGGTCACCTACAACATCGACCCGGTCGCCGCCGCGGCCGCGGTCGGCCCGCGAACCAGGGCGATCATGCCGGTGCACATCGCGGGCGAGGTCGCGGACATGGACGCGCTTGGCAAGATCTCCGCCGACACCGGCGTCCCCCTCCTGCAGGACGCCGCGCACGCGCACGGCGCGCGGTGGCAGGGGCGGCGTATCGGGGAGCTGGACTCGGTCGCGGCCTTCAGCTTCCAGAACGGGAAGCTCATGACGGCCGGCGAGGGCGGCGCGGTTCTCTTCCCCGAGGCGGGGCTGCGGGAGGAGGCTTTCCTGCGGCACAGCTGCGGACGCCCCAGGACCGACCGCTTCTACTTTCACCGGACCTCGGGCTCCAACTTCCGCCTCAACGAGTTCTCCGCGGCCGTCCTGCGAGCTCAGCTCGCTCGGCTGGACGGCCAGATCGACACCCGCGAAAAGCGTTGGCCGCTGCTGTCGGGACTACTCGCGGAAATTGATGGTGTCGTCCCGCAGGGCCGCGACACACGGTGCGACCGCAAACCGCACTACATGGCGATGTTCCGGATTCCCGGCCTGGTGGAACAGCAACGGAACGAGCTCGTCGACCGGCTGGTGGCGGCGGGCCTGCCCGCCTTCGCCGCGTTCCGGGTCATCTACCGTTCCGACGGTTTCTGGGAGACGGGGGCACCGGACGTATCCGTCGACGACCTGGCGCGGCGATGCCCGAACGCCGAGGCGGTCGCGGCCGACGGCATCTGGCTGCACCACCGCACGCTGCTCGGCACCGAGAAGCAGATCCACGAGATCGCCGAGATCATCGCGTGGGCGCTGACCGAGAGCCGGAGCGGGCGGTGAGCGCCCCGCTGACGGGCGCACTGGGCGCGCAGCTGGTGCCTGTTCAGTCGCGGGTGACCCAGCCGCAGCTCCAGCCCCAGCCGCCCCAGCCGCCGCGGCCGGTTCGGCTGGCGCCGCCGCGGCCCGCGACCGGCGCCGTCCGGGTAGCCGTCGTCGGGCTGGGCTGGGCCGGCAGGTCGATCTGGCTGCCCCGGCTGCGTGACCACCCGCGGTTCGCGGTCGCCGCGGCGGTCGACCTCGACGCGGACGCCCGCGCCGCGGTTGCGGCGGACGGCGTCGACGCCCTGCTGCTTGCCAGCCCGGATCTGCTGAGCCCCGACGAGATCGACCTGGCGGTCGTCGCCGTGCCGAACCACCTGCACAGTGTGGTCGGCGGCCGGTTGCTCGCCGCGGGCCTGCCGGTCTTCCTGGAGAAGCCGGTCTGCCTCAGCGGCGCGCAGGCGGAGGAACTGGCCCGTGCTGAGCGGGCGGGTGGGGCGGTCCTGCTCGCGGGCAGTGCCGCTCGCTGCCGGGCGGACGTCCGGGCGCTCTACACCCTCGCGCGGGCCTGCGGGACGATCCGGCACGTCGATCTCGCCTGGGTACGTGCCCGGGGCGTGCCCGACGCGGGCGGCTGGTTCACCGACACCACGCGCGCCGGGGGCGGGGCGCTGCTCGACCTCGGCTGGCACCTGCTCGACACGGTCGCTCCACTGGTCGGGACGGCGGACTTCACCCAGGTCGTAGGCACGGTCTCCGCGGACTTCGTCCGCAGCGGGGCGGGGGGAGCCACCTGGCGCCACGCCGGCGGCCCCGGCCCCGGCTCGGGCCGGCGCGAAACGGACCGCGGCCGGCGCGGCGACGTCGAGGACACGGCCCGGGGGTTCCTGGTCACCGAGCGCGGTGTGTCGGTGTCACTGCGGGCGAGCTGGGCCTCCCACGAGGCGCTCGACAGCACGGTGATCAGAGTGGAGGGCAGCGCGGGAACCGCCACGCTGACCTGCACCTTCGGCTTCAGTCCGAACCGGTGCGACGGATCGGTGCTGACGTACACGCGGGACGGCGACACCGTCCGGGTGCCGGTGCCGTCCGAGCCGGTGGGCGCCGAGTACCGGCGCCAGCTCGACGAGCTCCCGGACCTGCTCGCCGACCCGGGAGCGCGGGGACGCGCGGTCGCGGAGGCGCGGCGTGCCGTCGATGCTGTGGAGCGGTTCTACCGTTCGGCGCGCCCGCCAGGTGCGGCGGCGGGCGACCACCGGTCGGGACGGATCTGATGGGGCACGAGTCAGGGGCTCTCGATCCCGTTCGCTCCGGCACCGGCGGAAACGCTCGCCTTGATTTCGCCCATGCTGTCGTCTTCGATCTGGACGGCGTTGTCGTCGACAGTTTCGCCGTGATGCGGGAGGCATTCCGGATCGCCTACGCGGAGGTGGTCGGCGCAGGTTCCGCGCCTTTCGACGAATACCATCGTCACCAGGGGAGATATTTCCGCGACATTATGCGGATCATGGGACTTCCGGCGGAGATGGAGGAGCCGTTCGTCCGGGAGAGCCATCGGCTGCGGGCCGAGGTTCTCGTCTACGACGGCGTGGTCGACCTGCTCGACACCCTGCGCCGCCGTGGGTACGGCCTCGCCGTCGCCACCGGGAAGACCGGCTCGCGGGCACGCGACCTGCTGGCGCATCTCGGCCTGCTCCGCTTCTTCCACCATGTCGTCGGCTCCGACGAGGTCGCGCGCCCGAAACCGGCGCCCGACATCGTGCTGCGGGCGCTGGATCTGCTCGGCGCCCGCCCGGAACGGGCCCTCATGATCGGTGACGCGGTGACCGACCTGCGGAGTGCCCACGACGCGGGGGTTCGCGCGGCGGCCGCGTTGTGGGGGTCGCCGGACGAAGCCGAGCTTCTCGCCGCCGGCCCGGACCTCGTGCTGCGGCGGCCGGCGGACCTGCTGGCCGTCCTGCCGGCGCAGCCGGCGAGCGTCGGCTGAGCCCCGGGCAGCAGGGGGGCGGAGGCCGAAGCCGGGCGCCGGAACAGGGGTGGTGCAGGGGAGGTGGATCCGTATTTCTCGGTCAGACTGGTAAAGGCCGCAAGTTGCCGCGATGTCGTGTCTGAATCATCCCCCGGCACGCCGGCCGGGCCTCGCACCCGACGGACCAACCCGACGGAGGAATGCGAATGCTGCGCACCGAACTGATTGCACCGCTGCCCCAGCTGCTGCGCGGGAACGCCGAGCGTCTCGGTGACAGGATTGCATTCCGCGATGCCAGCCGTGCCGTCGGCTGGGTGGAGCTGGAGCGGCGCACCGGCTGGCTGGCGGGCCACCTGGCCGACCTGCGGCTGCAGCCGGGTGACCGGGCCGCGATCGTGCTCGGCAACTGCGTCGAGGTCGTCGAGAGCTATCTCGGCTTCGCCCGCGCGTCCGTGGTGGGCGTGCCGATCAATCCTCGGGTCACCGAGACCGAACTGGCCTACCTCCTCGACGACTGCGGGGCTCGGCTGGTCGTCACCGACCCGGCGCGGATCGACATGGTCGGTCGCGTCCTCCGGGACCGGCCCGGCCTGCGAGTCGTGGTGACCGGCGGCCATGCCCCGCCGCCGTCCGCCCCGGCCGGGACGCTGTCGTTCGCGGCGCTGGCGGGCGCCCAGCCCCGCTCGGCGGCCCGCGACGATCTGGGACTCGACGACGTCGCCTGGATGCTCTACACGTCGGGGACGACGGGACGTCCAAAGGGCGTGTTGTCGACCCAGCGAAGCTGCCTGTGGTCGGTCGCGGCCTGCTACGCCCCGATCCCCGGCCTGTCCGAGCAGGATCGCGTCCTGTGGCCGCTGCCGCTGTTCCACAGCCTGTCGCACATCGCCTGCGTGCTCGGGGTGACGGCGGTCGGGGCCAGTGCCCGGCTGCTGGACGGATTCGCCGCGTCCGAGGTACTCGCCGCGATCCAGGAGGACGGCTCGACCTTCCTGGCCGGGGTCCCGACGATGTACCACTACCTCGTGCGGGCGGCGCGCGAGAGCGGCTTCAGCGCGCCGAGCCTGCGGATGTGCCTCGTCGGGGGTGCGATCACCACCGCGCGGCTGCGCCGCGACTTCGAGGACGCGTTCGGCGCCCCGCTGCTGGACGCCTACGGCAGCACCGAGACCTGTGGGTCGATCACCATCAACTGGCCGACCGGCGCGCGGGTCGAGGGCTCCTGCGGACTGCCCGTACCCGGCCTGGGGGTACGCCTTGTCGACCCCGAGACCGGGCTCGACGTGGGAGCCGGCGCCGAGGGAGAGGTGTGGGTGCGCGGGCCGAACGTGATGGTCGGCTACCACAACCAGCCCGAGGCCACCGCCGCCGCACTGCGCGACGGCTGGTACCGAACCGGTGACCTGGCCCGCCGGGACGACGCCGGCTACTTCACCATCACGGGCCGGATCAAGGAGCTCATCATCCGGGGCGGCGAGAACATCCACCCCGGCGAGGTGGAGGAGGTGCTGCGCGGTGTCCCGGGCGTAGCCGACGTCGCGGTCGTCGCCCGCCCGCACGACCTGCTCGGTGAGGTGCCGGTGGCCTTTCTGGTGYCCGGCCCGGAGGGCCTCGACCCCGACCGCCTCCTGGCCACGTGCCGGGAGCGGCTGTCGTACTTCAAGGTGCCCGAGGAGCTCTACGAGATCGACCGCATTCCGCGGACCGCCTCGGGGAAGATCACCCGACACGTGCTGCTGGAACGTCCGGCACGGCTGCGTGCCGCCAGCAGCGGGCACCACGACACGCTGTTCCGGGTCGACTGGATCCCGCGCCCGTCGGTGACGTCCTCCTCGGTCCGCGCCCGCCCGGACCACACGTCGAGCCCCGCTCAGGCCGGTGGGCCCGGCCGCCAGCCCCTTTCAGCTCCGCCGGTCGGGACGCCCGTTCCGCCGGCCGGCGGCGAGCGGAGGTGGGCGATCATCGGCGCGGACGCGTTCGGATTCGCGCCGGTGCTCACCGAAGCCGGGATCCTGGTCTCCCAGTACCCGAACCTGGACGCCGTGCGACGGGCCGCCGCCGACGGCGACGAGGTTCCCGACCTCGCCGTGCTGACGTGCGGGTCGGTGCTCGGCAAGGCGGGCGTTCTCTCCGACGACGCGGCGCGGGCGGTCACCTGGCTGTCCGGCGAGATCGCCGGCTGGCTCGCCCAGGAGCGCCTGGCCGGCGTGAAACTGGTGATCGCCACCCGCAGCGCGGTGGCGGTCGGCCCCGACGACGACATCGAGGACCTGATCCGCGCGCCGCTGTGGGGCCTGCTGCGCACGCTGCAGACCGAACATCCGGACCGCTTCGTCCTGTTCGACCTCACGGTCGACGACCCGGCGGGGGCGGCGGCCCTGCCGGCCGTCGTCGAGTCGGGCGAGCCGCAGGTCGCGGTGCGGCAGGGTGTCGTCCTGCTGCCCCGGCTCGCCCGGGTGGCCGCCGTCCCGACCGACCAGGACTCACCGACGGGCGGGAACCTGTTCGCCGACCCGCTGCGGACGGTGGTCGTCACCGGCGCGGACGGCCCGGTCGGGGCCGCACTGGCCCGCCACCTGGTGGCGAACTACGGAGTCCGCAGGCTGCTGCTCGTCAGCCGTCCCGGCGTCGCGGGTGACACGGGTGGCCTGGGCGGCGCGACCGGTGAGCACTCCGCCGAGGCGCTGCGGGCCGAACTGGCGCACGCGGGGGCGACGGTCACGCATGTCCCATGCGATCTTGCCGACCGGGCGGCGCTCGCGGCGGTGCTGCACCGGCATGCCCGCTCGGTCTGCGCGGTCTTCCACGCCCAGAGCGCCGCGGGACCGGTCGGCGGGCTCCGGAACGACGAGCAGCGACTGGCCGCGACCCTGGCTGGCGCGCTCAACCTGCACGACCTGATCGGCGGGCCGGAGACCCGGGCGTTCGTCCTGTGCTCCTCGGCCGCCGGCCTGCTCGGCGGGGCGGGGCTGGCCGAGCCGGCCGCGGTGAGCGTGTTCTTCGGCGCGCTGGTCCAGCACCGCGCCGCGCGCGGCCTGCCGGCTGCCAGCGTGAGCTGGGGGCCGTGGGAGGGCAGCGAGCTGCCCGAGCTGCCCGGCTCCCGCGCGCTGCGCGTCCGGGAAGGTCTGGCCATGCTCGACGCGGCCCTCGGCGCCGATCAGAGTGTGCTGGCGGTCCTGCGCCCGGACGCCGCCGTGCTCGCCGACGACGCCCCGCCCGCGCCGCTGCGCGGACTGATCGACGTCCCGATGGCGCACCGGCCCCCGGACGACGCCGTCGCGGTCGAGCTGCGGACGAAGCTTGCCGGCCTGCCCGAGGCCGACGCTCTGCGGCTGTTGACGACCCTCGTCCGGACCGAGGTCGCGCGGGTCGCAGGCGGGTCCGCCGGCGCGGCCGTCGAGGCGGGGACGGCGTTCCGCGACCTCGGACTGACCTCGGTGACCACGGTCGAGCTGCGCAACCGGCTGACCGCGAGCACCGGCCTGCGGCTTTCCGTGACCGTGGCCTTCGACCATCCCACCCCGCTCGAGCTGGCCCGCGAGCTGCGGCGCGGGCTGCTCGGCGAGGCATCCGCCGCCGTGGCGGTCCGGAACAGGCGCGCAGTGTCGGACGAGCCGGTGGCGATCGTGGGTATGGCGTGTCGGTTGCCGGGTGGGGTGGTGTCGGCGGAGGGGTTGTGGGATGTGGTGGCGGGTGGGGTGGAT